>NZ_JBXALQ010000001.1:0-689455 GCF_058799615.1 Duganella sp. GW822-FHT06D06 | reverse complement strand
GGTGCTCAGCGCGGCCAGCGAAGCGGTGGCCAGGTTGTTGACCTGGGCGGTGGTCAGCGCGGCGACCTGGGCGGTGGTCAGCGCGGCGATGCCGGCCGTTTTGATGGCCGACAGGTCAGCCGTTTCCAGCGCGGCAATCGCGTTGCTCGACAGCGCGGCCACTTGCGCGGTGCTCAGCGCGGCGGCTTCGGCGGTGGTCAGGGCGACCACTTGATCGGTGGTCAAGGCCTTGACCTGGTTGGCGCTCAGCGCGGCAATGGCGTTGGTCGACAAGGCGGCGAAATCGGCGGTTTCCAGCGCGGCGACGGCCTTGGTGCTCAACGCGGCCGCTTGCGCGGTGCTCAGCGAGCTCGCTTGCGCGGTGGTCAGCGCGACCACTTGGTCGGTGCTCAGGCCGGCGATGGCGGCGCTGCCCAACGCACCGATCTGGTTGGTCGACAGCGCGGCCACTTGCGCCGTGGCCAGGCCGACCAGCTGCGCCGTGCGCAGGGCGGCAATATCATTGGTGCTCAGGCCGGCGAGGTCGGCGGTCTCGATCGCGCCGATGGCTTTGCTCGACAGCGCGGCAACTTGCGCGGTGCTCAGGGCGGCGATTTCCGCCGAGGTCAGGGCGACGGCCTGGTCGCTGCTCAGCGCGGCGACGCCGGCGGTGCTCAGCGCGGCCACCGCGGCGGTGCCCATCGTATTGATCTGCGCCGTGGTCAGCGCGGCCACCTGGGCGGAGCTCAGCACGGCGATGGAGGCGGTCTTGATCGCGGCCAGGTCGGCCGTTTCCAGCGCGGCGATGGCGTTGGTGCTCAGCGCGGCGACCTGGGACGAGCTCAGTTGCCCGGCCTGGTTGCTGGTCAGGGCGACCACTTGGTTGGTCGTCAACGCCTTGACCTGGCCGACCGTGATGCCGCCGATCGCCGCCGTGGCCAGCGCGGCGACGTCGTTGGTGGTCATCGCGGCGATGGCCGCCGTTTGCAGCACGCCGATCTGGGTCGAGGTCAGCGCGTTCGCTTGCTGGGTGGTCAGGAAGGCGATCTGGGTGGAGTTCAGCCCCCCTGCCACCTGAGCCGTAGTGAAGGCAGGGATCTGCATGGTGGTGAACGCGGCCAATTGATCTGAATTGAACGCCGCAATATCGGCAGTTGCCAGAGTGATAATCTGGGCCGTGCTGAAACTGGCAATCTGCTCAGTGGTAAAACTGGTCGCGAAACTCATGCTTATTCTCCTGGAGGTACTACTCTATCTGCTCAGAAAGCAACTCGAGCGATCAGCTTGTGTCTGACGCTCGAGCCCTAGTGGATTTGTTACTTTTTTAACAAAATTTTTTAGATGCTGCGGGAAAAACTACTCCGTACTGCATATAACGACTGAATTTGGACTTTCATTAAGTAAACTTTTCTTTTGGCCACAAAGTTTCGGGCCGTCCCCGCCGGAACCGGACAAACAGCGGTTCCGATGGAAATCCAAGGGTCGATTATATCCGAGTAAATTTCCCAAAAGAATTTATTTCGACCGCTGTGTCTCTCTCGCAACCTGCCTGCACGGAATGTTTATTTATTAAAAAAGTTACCCTCGAAGTAATTCCATAAGGAAAATATGATGTTTTTATTGCCAACTTTTCATGGGAAATATATCCATGAGGACATATTGCCCTTGCCGCATGACAAGCAGATGACCGAACAGGGGGAGAACCAACGCTAATTTGACCGCCCCACAGCGGCCAGTTCATGCTGCGCCGCCGCCAGCGATAAAATTGTCATCCACCAAAGTTGACTGAACTGCTAACATCTGGCGTCGCCTGATCCAGGCCAACCGATCGCTTACGCGCCATGACCCACCCTACCCTGCAACAACTGCTGGGCGCCGGCCTGCTGCTGGCCGCCCAGGCCCTGACCCCGTCCGCCCACGCCTGCCGCTACACCGAGCTGGCCGCGCTCGAGCTCAAGCTCCAGGCCACGACCGGCAACCCCTACATCGAGGGCCAGGTCAACGGCAAGCCGGTGCGCATGCTGATCGACACCGGCGCCCCCCGCACCCTGCTGACGCGCGCCGAGGCCGAGCGCCAGCAACTGCCGCTGACGCGCACCCTCAACCGCGTGCGCGGCGCCGACAGCGACAGCGCCAGCTTCGCGGCCCAGCCGGAGGAAGTGGTGATCGGGCCGTCGCGCGTGGCCAGGGCCTGGTTCCCGGTGGTCGAGCGCGCCGACGATAGCGGCTACGGCGGCAAGGTCGGCGCCGACTACCTGCTGCAAGCGGACCTGGAAATCGCGCTGGCGGAGCGCCAGCTGAAATTCTTCAAGGAGGAAGGCTGCGACGCCAAGTCGCTGGCCTATTGGGACGCGCAGGCGCTGGAGGTGCCGCTGGAGTTGAGCGACCAGCACAGCGCCGCCTATGTGCAAACGCAGCTGAACGGCCGCAGCGTGCGCGCGCTGCTCGACACCAGCGCCGAACAGTCGCTGGTCGACCTGGGCACGGCGGCGGCATTGGGCGTGACCGCCTCGGCGCCGGGCGGCGCCGTCTTCGACAGCTTCGCCATCGGCGAGGAACACATCGGCCACCCGCGCATCGCGCTGGGGGCGATAGCCAACACCCAGCAGTTCGGCATCAAGCACGTCGACATGATACTGGGCCGCGACTTCCTGCGCGCGCACCGGGTGCTGCTGGCCACCGGCCGGCAGCGCTTCTACTACTCCTACCTGGGCGGTCAGGTGTTCGGCGCGCGATAGCGCCAGGCCAGCACGGCGGCGGTGGCCGCCAGCAGCGCCAGCGCCACCATATTGAGCACCACCACGCCGCCGGCGAAGCGCAGCACCAGGCCGACGCTGACGCCGGCCTTGACGGCGAACTGCCAGCCGCCGGCGAACGGATAGACGCTGACCAGTTGCAGCGCGTAATACAGCAGGCCGCCCCACAGGCCGGTCTTCCAGCGCTTGAGCGACAGCACGGCCGACAGCAAGCCCAGCATGGCCGCCCCGTACAGCAGCGGCAGCGCGTCGGCCGACTGCTGCTCGCCCAGCAGGCCCAGGCTCACGCCCAGCGCCAGCGCGCTATTCAATAGCAGCACCCGCGCCACCCACTTCTCGAATTCCTGCATCATCTGTTTACAGTCCGGTTCTCTGGTTCAGCCAAAGCGCGCCTGGTAATCGCTGGGGACCACGCCCAGCTGGGCGGCAAACGCGCGCCGCAGATTGTACTCGCTGCCGAAGCCGCTCTGGCTGGCGGCGCGCTTGACGCTCACGCCGGGCCGCTCCAGCAGCCCGCAGGCCGCCTCCATGCGCAGCCGCAGCAGCAGCTGGGCCGGCGAGATCGCGGCCTCCTGCCGCAGCCGGCGGTGCAGCGTGCGCACCGACAGCGCGCACGCCGCCGCCATCTGCTCGACATCGATCTGCTGCTTCAGGCGCGGGCGCAGCCAGTCGGTCAGCCGGCCGTGCAAGCCTTGCGGATCGGCCTGCGCCAGCAGCTCGGAGCTGAACTGGCGCTGGCCGCCGGGCCGCTTGAAGAACACCACCAGCCGCTTGGCCGTAGCGAGCGCCGCGCCGCGCCCCTGGTCTTCCTCGACCAGGCTCAAAGCCAGGTCCATGCCGGCGGCGATGCCGGCCGACGTGTAGCAAGGGCCATCCTTGACGTAGATCGCGTCGTCCAGCACCTGCACCTGCGGGTACTGCGCCTGCAGCTGGGCGGCGTCCATCCAGTGCGTGACGGCGCTGCGGCCATCGAGCAGGCCGGCCTGCGCCAGCACGAAGGCGCCGCTGCACACCGAGCAACAACGCCGCACGCCGCCGCCGCCCAGCGCGGCGCGCCGCACCCAGCGCACATGGGCCGGCGCCAGCGCCGCGCTGTCGCCCCGTTCCAGGCCGCGGCCGCCGGCCACGATCAGCGTCGCTCCGGCCAGGCTGCGAGCGGACCGGGGCAGCTGCTCGGTCATCACGCTGACGCCGGCGGTGGACGCCACCAGCCCGCCGCCGGACGCGATCATGCGGATGCGATAGGGTTCGGGCAGGCCGGCGTCGCGCGCCTCGTCGTTCGCGCTGGAGAACACCTGCGCCGGGCCGGTGGCGTCCAGCAGCACGAAGCCGGGATAGACGAGCAGCCAGATGTCGATCGGTTTCATATGGCAGATATTCAACCATGAATGTCATTTGTGTCAACCACCGTCGAGGCATGATGGACGCTTCCACCCACGGGAGCCAGCATGACACGCACCATCGGCATTTATGTATTCGACGACGTTGAAGTGCTCGACTTCGCCGGGCCGTACGAAGTATTCACCTGCGCCACGCGGATGGCCGCCAGGCTGGCGCCGGGCATGGAAGCGCCGTTCCGCGTGCGCACCATCGGCCAGCGCGGCGCCATGCTGCGCGCGCGCGCCGGCCTGAGCGTGTTCCCCGAAGCGGACTTCGGCGACGCCGGCCGGATCGACGTGCTGATCGTGCCGGGCGGCGTGGTCGACGCCGAGCGCGACAAGCAGGAAGTGATACGCTGGATCGCCGCCACCGCGCCCGCCTGCGAGCTGGTGGCGTCGGTGTGCACCGGCGCCTTCCTGCTGGCGCAGGCCGGGCTGCTGGACGGCCTGCAGGTGACGACGCACTGGGAAGACCTCGCCGACCTGCGCGCCGCCTTCCCGCGCCTGACGGTGACGGGCGAGCGGCGCTGGATCGACAACGGCCGCATCGTCACCAGCGGCGGCATCTCGGCCGGCATGGACATGTCGCTGCACCTGGTGGCGCGGCTGGCCGGCCACGAACTGGCCGCGCGCACCGCGCTGCAATTGGAATACGACTGGAACCAAGCCTGAACGGGCTACAGTTTCCTGAGCTGCTCTTTGGCGTAGCCGGCGTTGGCGTGCTTGGGCGCCAGCTCCAGGAAGCTGGTGTAGGCCTGCTTCGCCTTGTCGCCGTCGCCCAGGCGCAGGCGGGCGTCGCCCAGGTTCAGGTAGGCGATCGCGCGCGAGGTGTCGATCTGCAACGTGTTCTCGAACCAGCGCGCCGCCTCGGCGTACTTCTCCTGCTTGTAGTAGACGAAGCCCAGGTTGTTGGCCGCCAGGCCGAAATCGGGCCGGTACTTCAAGGCCTCGGTGAACGCCGCTTCCGCCTGCGCGTACTGCTTCTCCTTGTACAGTTGCAGGCCACGGTCGTTGGCGCGCTGCGCCAGCTGGCGGCTCGACGCGTCCACCGGCTTGGGCGCGGCGATCTGTTGCTGCTCGCCCTGCAGGTTCCTGACCAGCACCGTGTTGCCGTCGGCCTTCTGGTCGCGGCCCTTATCGAGCTTGCTGTTCAGGGCGATCGCGTCCGGCGACAGCTGCGCCGATTGCGCGCTGAGGAACTCCGCCTCCACCGGCAGCTGGAACACGAACTCGCCGCCCTCCGATCCCGGCAGGCTGCCGAAGGCCGGCGTCTGCTGCGCCACGCTGGCCACCGCCGGCGCCACATAGGCCGCCAGCTCGGTCGCGGTGATCAGGCCGTCGCCGTTCAGGTCGGCCTTGCCGTTCATCGCCTGCAGCAAGGTCCAGGTGAACACCGAGTGGCCGTTCGGGCCGCCGTCGGCCACCATCTGGTCGGCGCCGCCGGCGGTCAGCATCTGGCGGCCGATGCGGCGCGCGTTGTCGCGCAGGAAGGCGCTGTTGCCGCCGCCGCGGGTCAGACCCAGCCCGCTGTAGCAGGCGTCCATGACGAACAGCACGTGCTTGGCGTTGAGGCTTTCGGCGATGTTCTGCAAGTCCGTCATCGGGATGGCGTCGAAGCTGACCTGCTGCGGGTCCGAATCGACCGGAATGATGTAGCCCAGGTTGCGGCCGGAGCTGAGCTGGCGGGTGGCGCCGTGGCCGGCGAAGAACACGAAGATGCGGTCGTCCTTCTTCAGCCGGGCGTCGGCCAGCTTGTCGTGGAACAGCGCCAGGATGTTGTTGCGCGTGGCCTCGCCGTTCGACAGCGTGAACACCCGCTCGCCGGCGAAGCCGAAGCGGTTGACCAGCGTGTCGCGGATCGCCCTGGCGTCCTGCACCGCGTATTGCAGCTTGGGCCATTTCTGGTAGTCGTTGATGCCGATCACCACCGCGTAGCTGTTGGCGTAGCCGGTGCTGACGGCGATCTTCTCCGGCTCCGGCTTGCCGCCCTTGCTCACCTTGAATTCGTGGCCGTCCCAGGCGGCGAAGCTGTAGCCGTCGGCGATCAGCTTGTCGAGCACCAGCGGCAGCGCCTTGACGCTGCGCTCGTGGATGTCGTGGAACAGGATGATGCCGCGCTGTTCCTTGTTCAGGGCGGTCAGCACGCGGTTGGCGATCGAGCTCGGCACCGGATCGGCCCAGTCCAGCGAGTCGATGTTCCACATCACCGAGCGCAGGCCCAGCCGGGACAGGATGGCCAGGCCCTCGGCGTTGTGGGCGCCGTAGGGGAAGCGGAACAGCTCCGAGCGGCGCGCGTCGGTGGCCTTGAGCAGCAGGTCGGCGTTGGCGATCTCGCGGTACAGCTGCTCGCCCTTCTCCTTCGACAGCAGCGCGTGGCTGAAGCTGTGGTTGCCCACGGCGTGGCCGGCGTCGATCAGGCGGCGGCTCTCGGCGGCGTTCTTGTTCAGCGTCTGCTTGCCCTGCGCATCGAGCTGACCGAGATTCCGGCCGACCTGGAAGAACACGCCCGGCACGTTGTACTGCTTGAGGATGGCCGCCACTTCCTCGGTGTAGCTCTTGTGCGGGCCGTCGTCGAAGGTCAGCACCACGGTCTTGGGCGGCAGCGCGTTGCCGAAGATTTCCCTGGCCTGCACTTCCTGCTCCGCCGACCTGGGCTGCTCCGGATACGGCACGATGACGCCGTAGTCCTTCATGATCCGGTCGCGCGTGTACAGCTTGCGCAGGTGGCTCACGTAGTCGTCCCAGCGTTCGCGCTTGGGCGTGATGGCGCGCGTGTCGAAGCGCGAGAAGATGTCGTTGATCTCCTTGTCGTACTGCTTCTCGATATCCTCCAGCGCCGCCAGGTCTTCGCTGACGCGCTTGTGCAGTTTGATCGCGGGCAGGGTCTGGTCGGCGGCCGCCAGCTTTTGCAGCGACAGCAGCACTTCGCGGAAGGCCAGGCGGTCGGCGTCGAACAGGTCGCCGGCCGATTCGATATACGACAGCAGCGCGTCGGCGGCGGCGTCGCGCAGCGACGGCGGCAGCGCCTGGGTTTGCGCCAGCATGGCCTGCACCCCGGCCAGGCGCGCCAGGTTCTCGTGGAACAGCGACTGCCCGACCTGGCCGGCGGCCTTGCGGTCCGCTTCGGACAGCGACTTCTCGTCGGCCAGCAGCACGATGATCTTGCGGTAGGCCGCCAGCAGATTGCGCAGTTCCGGCAGGATCTCGGGCGCGGCGCCGGCCACCGCCGTCGCAGCGGCGGGCGCGGCGGGCGGTTGCTGGCCGCGCAGCGCCGCGTAGGCGCCCGCGCCGGCGACGGCCACCACCACGGCCGCGATGCTCAACTGCTTGATGTATTTCATGTGCGATGTCTGTAAAAAGCGAATGGCGCATTCTATGACACATTTGCCAATTTTACATCGGGGTCAAGTCTGACATTCGGACACGAGCACAGCCCTAACGGCGGAAACGGCCGAGGCCGTGTCTGAATGTCAGACTTGACCCCGGGGTGTTTTTCGTTTTCTGGCATGATGGGCGGTCCCCACCATGCGATCAAGGAAACCACCCGTGTCCCTGCTGCCAACTTTCCGCCGCGCCGTCGCGCTCTTGCTGCTGGCCGTCTGCGCCGCATCGGCCCGCGCCGACGACATCCTGGCCAGCGTCGCCTCGCCCGACCGGAACATCAGCGTGTCGCTGCAATTGAGCGGCGACGGCCGGCTGGCCTACCAGGTGCGGCGCAACGGCAAAGCCTTGATCGCGCCGTCGCGGCTGGGCTTTGTGCTGGCCAACGCGCCGCAGCTGGATGGCGGCTTCTCGCTGGCCGGACAGACGGTGAGCGAGCATGACGACACCTGGGAACAGCCGTGGGGCGAGCGCCGCTACGTGCGCAACCACTACCGCGAGCTGCGGCTGGAGCTGGTGCAGAAGGCCCAGCACGACCGCCGCATGGCGCTGGTGTTCCGCGTGTTCGACGACGGCGTCGGCTTCCGCTACGAGCTGCCGGAGCAAGCGCAATTACCGCAGACCCGCATCGCCGACGAGCTGACCGAGTTCGTCGTCGCCGCGCCGGCCACCGCGTGGTGGCAGCCGGCCGGCGAGATGGCCGCGCTGGAATATCCGATCACGAAAACGCCGCTGAGCGAAGTGGGCCTGGCCAACACGCCGCTGACCATACGCACCAGCGACGGCACCCACATCGCCTTCCACGAGGCGGCGCTGGTCGACTATGCGTCGATGTGGCTGCGCAAGGTGGACGGCCAGAAGCTGCGCGCCCACCTGACGCCTTCGGCCAGCGGCGCGCCGGTCGAGCGGACCGGCGCATTCACCACGCCGTGGCGCACCATGCAGATCGCCGACAACGCGGCGGGGCTGTACATGTCGGACCTCATTTTGAATCTGAATGAGCCCAACCAGCTGGGCGACGTGTCGTGGGTCCATCCGTCCAAGTTCGTCGGCGTGTGGTGGGAGATGCATCTGGAGCGCACCTCCTGGGGCGCGGGCGCGAAGCACGGCGCCACCACCGCGAACACCAAACGCCATATCGACTTCGCCGCCAGGCACGGCTTCCGCGGCGTGCTGGTGGAAGGCTGGAACCTGGGCTGGGACGGCAAGTGGTACGGCGACGGCACGGAGTTCAGCTTCACGCAGGCCTATCCCGACTTCGACCTGGCGGCGGCCAGCGCCTACGCCATCGACCAGGGCGTGCGCCTGATCGGCCATCACGAGACCGGCGGCAACGCGGCGCACTACGAGCAGCAAATGGATGCGGGCTACCAGCTGTACGCGAAGCTGGGCGTGGACAGCATCAAGTCCGGCTACGTGACCGATGCCGGCGCGGCGCAGTTCCGCAGCGCCGGCGGCGGCTCGCACTACGGCTTTACCGATTCGCAGGAAGGCGTGCGGCATTTTCAAAAAGCGGTGACGGAGGCGGCGCGCTACAAGCTGGCGATCGATACCCACGAACCGGTCAAGGACACCGGATTGCGCCGCACTTATCCCAACTGGATTTCGCGCGAGGGCGCGCGCGGCATGGAGTACAACGCCTGGGGCAATCCGATCAACGGCGTCGATCATGAGGCGAAGCTGGTGTTCACGCGCATGCTGAGCGGACCGATGGACTACACGCCGGGCATCCTGAGCCTGGAGGGCGTCAAGGGCCGGCCGATCAACTCGACGCAGGCCAAGCAGCTGGCCAGCTTCGTGGTGATCTACTCGCCGGTGGTGATGGCGGCGGACCTGATCGAGAACTACGAGAAGTATCCGGGTCCGTTCAAATTCATCAAGGACGTGCCGACCGACTGGGCCGACACGCGCGTGCTGCACGGCGCGGTGGGCGAATACGCGACCATCGCCCGCAAGGACCGCCACTCCGACAACTGGTATGTCGGCTCGGTGACGGACGGCGCGGCGCGCAGCTTGTCGCTGCCGCTGTCCTTCCTCGATCCCGGCAAGCGCTACACCGCCGAGATCTACCGCGACGGCGAGCACGCCGACTACCGCAACAGCCACCGCTTCGACATCGTCATCGAGAAGAAGAGCGTCACGTCCAGGACCGTCTTGCAACTCAAGCTGGCCCCCGGCGGCGGCCAGGCTATCCGCTTGGTGCCGGTCGCCGAGTAGCGCTCTCTATTGGTCCGCGCGGCAGGCTGCGGCGAGTTTCCATGTGCTGCCGCCGGGGAAGCGCAGCCAGATCGCTCGCCACGCATTGCGCGTGCCGCAGCCGCTTGCGTTGGCCAGCCGCGATGGCGTGGTCGGGGCGCCGTCGCAGATGATGACTTCGTCCTGCACTTTGGCGTAGGTGCTCTTGCCGCAAAAGGTGGCGCGCAGTTCCGTGCCGTTTGGCAGGAACAGCTGCTTCCATTGATAACCTTTGCTGGCGTCCTGCGCTGCGGCTGGGGTGGGGTCGCATTCACGGGTGGCCGACGTGGCAGGGGCGCCGGCGGCGAACCAGTCCCGGATCAGCCGGCATACCACCGCTTCGGTCTTGGGGCCGAACCAGCCTTCGCCCGTGCGGTCTATCAGGCCGTGGAGTACGGCGGTCGGTATATGGAAGGGGATAGGGAGGGGCATTTTTTTCTCCGGCTCTAAAAGCTCTAATCGTTATAGATCGGTCTAATTCAATAGACTTCGCTCTAATTTTTCTAATCCTGGCTCTAAAAACTCTAAAAAAGAGCGCGGTGGACTCTAATTTCTCTACTTTTTCTACGTCGCGCTTATTTTTTAGACCGTTTCTAGCGATTTAGTTCAATCTCTACCGAATTAGAACGTTTAGAGCTTTTAGAGCCCCCCCCAAATGCAGCACCCTGTATAGCAATGGCAATGGCGTGAGGATGTGCGCATTTTGGGCCAGCTTAAAATGTTATGCTCAGCGGCAATTAAGTAATTTCCAACATTTTTCCGCCGACTACCATGCGCCTCCCAACTTATGCCTTAGCAGCCGGCTTTATCCTTTCAGGCGCAAATGCCTGCGCCGCCAATATCAGCCTGGTGGGCGTAGTCCGCGACCGCGCTTTTATGACGGTAGACGGCGGCGAGCCCACCGACTACGCGACAGGCAGCACCATCGTGCCGGGCTATCGGCTGCTGGCCGTTCACAACGACGGCGCCACCATCGCCGAACATGGCAAGACGGTGACGATCGCCATGGGCCGTTATCCGGCGCAGAACGGGGCGAACCAAGCGCTGGTGTTGCGTGCGGATGCCGCCGGCCAGTTTTACACCAATGGCAGCATCAATGGCATGACTGCGCGGATGCTGGTCGATACCGGCGCCACCGTCATCGCGCTGCCCGCGGCAGACGCCGCCCGCTTCGGCATCGACTACCGCAAAGGACGGCCCGGCACAGCATCGACGGCAAACGGTCTCACCAACGTGTTTCGGGTGCAGATACAGAGGATCCGCATCGGCGAGCTGGAGCTCCGGGATCTAGAGGCCGTGGTCCAAGAGAGCGGCTTGCCCATCATTCTGCTGGGCAGTAATTTCCTGGACCAATTCAGCATGCGGCGCGAACGGCAGGAAATGATATTGACGCCAAGGTAAAAACCGCAGCCAGGTGTTACTGGCTGCGGCGCGCTCCAAGTCTTAAGCCGTTGTAGGCTGCCCGCGCAAGTACACCAGCCGGTACAGCAGCGGCAGCACCAGCAGCGTCAAGGCGGTGGAGGACAGGATGCCGCCGATGACCACCGTCGCCAGCGGGCGCTGGACTTCGGCGCCGGTGCCGGTGGCGATCGCCATCGGGATGAAGCCCAGCGACGCCACCAGCGCCGTCATCAGCACCGGCCGCAAGCGGCCCAGCGAGCCTTCGCGGATCGCCTGCTCCACCGTGCGCCCTTCTTCGCGCAGGCTGCGGATGAAGGAGATCAGCACCAGCCCGTTCAGCACCGCCACGCCGGACAGCGCGATGAAGCCCACCGCCGCCGAGATCGACAACGGTATGCCGCGCAAGGCCAGCGCCGCGATGCCGCCGGTCAGCGCGAACGGTATGCCGCTGAACACCAGCAACCCGTCCTTCAGATTGCCGAACATCGCGAACAGCAGCACGATCACCAGCAGCAGCGCCACCGGCACCACGATCTGCAAGCGGCGCGACGCCGATTGCAGCTGCTCGAACTGTCCGCCCCAGCTGGTCCAGTAACCGGCCGGGATCTGCACCTGCTGCAGACGCTGTTCCGCCTCCGCGACAAACGAACCGATATCCCGCCCGCGCACATTGGCGCTGATGACCACCCGCCGCTTGCCGTCCTCGCGGCTGATCTGGTTCGGCCCGGGCGCAATGGCGAAGCTCGCCACCTCGCCCAGCGGAATGAAGTTGGCAGCACCAGCGCCACCGGCGCGCGGCAGCGGCACCGGCAGGCGCCGCATCACATCCAGGTCGCTGCGCAAGGCATCCGGCAGCCGCACCACGATATCGAAGCGGCGGTCGCCTTCGAACATGGTGCCGGCCTGCTTGCCGCCGATGGCGGTGGCGATGGTCTCCTGCACGTCGCCCACATTCAGGCCATAGCGCGCGGTCTTGCCGCGGTCGATCTCCACCGTCAGCACCGGCAGGCCGCCGGTCTGCTCGATCTTGACCTCGCTCGCGCCATCCACCTTGCCCAGCGTGGCGGCGATGCGCGCGGCGGTCTCGCCCAGCACCGCCATGTCGTCGCCGAACAGCTTGACCGCGACATCGCTGCGCACGCCCGATATCAGCTCGTTGAAGCGCAGCTGGATCGGCTGCGAGAACTCGAAGGCGTTGCCCGGCAAACGCTCGGCCGCCTGCCGGATCGCCGCCACCAGTTCCGCGTGCGACTTCCTCGGCGCCGGCCACTGCGACTCCGGCTTGAGCATGATGTAGCCGTCCGAGACGTTGGGCGGCATCGGGTCGGAGGCGATTTCCGCGGTGCCGGTGCGGGCGAAGATGCGTTCGATCTCGGGGAACTGCCGCTTCAGCGCCAGCTCCACCTGCTGCTGCATCGCCACCGACTGCGTCAGGCTGGTGCCGGGGATGCGCAGCGCCTGGATCGCGATGTCGCCCTCGTTCAGGCTGGGCACGAACTCGCTGCCCATGCGCGTGGCCAGCAGCACCGACAGCGCCACCGCGATGCCGGCGAAGGTCAGCACCACCGGCGTGTTGGCCAGCACGCGTTCCAGCACCGCCGCGTACCAGCCGGTGATGCGGCGCTGCTCCTTCTCGACCACATGGTCGCCGATGAACAGCGCCACGGCGGCCGGGATGAAGGTGATCGACAACAGCATCGCGCCCACCAGCGCCATCACCACCGTCAGCGCCATCGGATGGAACATGCGCCCTTCGACACCGGTCAGCGCGAAGATCGGCAGGTAGACCACCATGATGATCAGCTGGCCGAACAGCAGCGGCCTGCGGGCTTCGCGCGCGGCGGCGTACACTTCCGCGTAGCGCTCGGCGCGCGTCAGCACGCGGCCGTGGCGCGCCTGCGCGTGCGCCAGCCGCCGCACGCAGTTCTCGACGATGACCACCGCGCCGTCGACGATGATGCCGAAGTCCAGCGCGCCGAGGCTGAGCAGGTTGGCGCTGACCTTGTAGGTCACCATGCCGCTGAAGGTGAACAGCATCGCCAGCGGGATCACCAGCGCCGTGATCAGCGCCGCGCGGATGTTCCCGAGGAACAGGAACAGCACCACGATCACCAGCACCGCGCCTTCCAGCAGGTTCTTCTTGACGGTGTCGATCGCCTTGTCCACCAGCGTGGTGCGGTCGTACACGGTGACCGCCTGCACCCCGGGCGGCAGGCTGCGGTTGATGTCGACCATCTTGCGGTCCACCGCCTGCGACACCGCGCGGCTGTTCTGCCCGATCAGCATGAAGACGGTGCCCAGCACCACCTCGCGGCCGTTCTCGGTGGCGGCGCCGGTGCGCAGCTCGCGGCCGATATCGACCTCCGCGACGTCGCGCACCCGCACCGGCACGCCGTCCACGTTGCTGAGGATGATGTTGCGGAGGTCGTCGAGCGTCCGCACCTGTCCCGGCGCGCGCACCAGCAGCTGCTCGCCGCGCCGCTCGATGTAGCCGGCGCCGGCGTTGCCGTTGTTGCGCTCGAGCGCCGTCACCACGTCCTGCAAGGTCAGGCCGTAGGAGGCCAGCCGCTGCGGGTTGGGCGCCACCTGGTACTCCTTGGCGTAGCCGCCGATGGCGTTGATCTCGGTCACGCCGGGCACGTTGCGCAGCTGCGGCTTGATGATCCAGTCCTGGATCTCGCGCAGGTCGGTCGGCGTGTAGGGCGTGCCGTCGGCCTTCTTCGCCCCCGGCCTGGTCTCCACCGTCCACAGGTAGATTTCGCCCAGGCCGGTCGAGACCGGGCCCATGGCCGGCGTGACACCGGCCGGCAGCTGCGCGCGCGCTTCCTGTATCCGTTCGCTGACCATCTGCCGCGCGAAGAAGATGTCGGTGCCGTCCTTGAAGATGACGGTGATCTGCGACAGCCCGTAGCGCGACAGCGAGCGTGTCTGCTCCAGCCTGGGCAGGCCGGACATCAGGGCCTCGATCGGGAAGGTCACGCGCTGCTCGGTCTCCAGCGGCGAGTAGCCGGGCGCCGAGGTGTTGATCTGCACCTGCACGTTGGTGATGTCGGGCACGGCGTCGATCGGCAGCTTCTGGTAGTTGTAGACGCCGAGTGCGGCCATGCCGGCCACCGCCAGCAGGACCAGCCAGCGCTGGGCGATGGCGAATTGGATGATGCGTTCAAACATGGTGTCCCCCGTCTCAGTGCGCGTGCTCGGCGCTGTCTTTGCCCAGCTCCGCCTTGAGCACGAAGCTGCCCGCCGCCGCGTACTGCGCGCCGGCCGCCAGGCCCTTGAGGATCTCGGTCAGCTTGCCGTCGCTGCGGCCGAGCACCACCGGCTGCGCGCGGAAGCCGCCCGCCACCTTGACGAACACCACCGGTTTGTCTGCCACCGTCTGGATCGCGTCCGCCACCACCGTGACGGCGGCGTCGGCGGCCTGGCCCGACAGCACATCGACGCTGACGAACAGGCCGGGGCGCCAGGCGCGGTCGGGATTGGCCAGCGCCACGCGGGCCTTGGCGGTGCGGGTCTGCTCGCCCAGCAGCGAGCCGACATAGGTGATCTTGCCGCTGGCCTGGGCCTCGAAGGCGGAGGCCTTGACCAGCACCGTCTCGCCCACGCGCACCAGCGCCAGGTCCTTGGGCGGCACGGCGATCTCGGCCCACACGCCGGACAAATCGGAAATCGTGAACACGGCGGCATCCTCCTTGACCGCCTCGCCCAGCGCCAGATGCTTCTCCATCACCACGCCGTCGAACGGCGCCCGCAGTTCCAGCCGGTTCAGGTCCGCGCCCGCCGCCGCGCCGGTCGTGGGGCCGGCGCCGATGGCGCTCAGTTTCTGGCGCGCGTTGCGCACCGCGATCTCGGCTTCGCTCAACGCCTGCTGCGCTTGCAGGTAGTCCTGCTCGGCGGAGATCTTGTCCTGCCACAGGCGGCGTTCGCGTTCGAAGGTGGTGCCGGCCAGCGCCAGCCGCCGCTGCGCCGACAGCAGCTCGCTGCGCTGCTCGGACAGGCCGCTGCTGGCGATCACCGCCAGCACCTGCCCCTGCTTGACGTTCTGCCCCAGCTCCGCGCGCACGCCGGTGACCACGCCGGCCAGCTTGGGCACGACGTGCGCGGTGCGGTCCTCGTTGAAGCGGATCTCGCCCGGCAGCGTGATGGCGACGCTGATCCGGGCCGGCGCCGCCACGGCCAGCGCAATGCCGGCGGCCTTGGCCTGGGTCTCGTCGAGCGCGATTTTTTCAGGCTGCGCATCCGCGTGCCCGCCGTGCTCCGATTCCGCCGGTGCCGCCGCCGCCGGGGCTGCGCCGCGCCTGGGCATCAGCATCAGGGCCGCCAGCAACAGTCCGATGAGCGCCATGACGGCGATGGTGATTTTCTGCTGCTTATTCATGTTCTTCTCCGAGGATGCGGCCGATGACGGCCAGCGCGCGGTGCGCGTCCGCCAGGGCGTTCAGATATAGCGTTTTCGCCTGCAGCAAGGTGCGCTGGGCGTCGAGCACGTCGAGAAAACCGAACTTGCCGTATTCGAAGCCGGTGCTGGCGGCATCGTAGGCGCTTTGCGCGCCGGGCAGGATGTCGTCGCGCAGGGCCTGCGCCTGCTGGCGGGCGAGGTCGAACTCCGCGCGCGCCTGCGCCAGCTCGGCCTCCAGCCGCAGCGCGGTGGCGGCCAGCTCGTCGCGCGCCTTGTCGACGCGGCGCGCCGACTCCAGCACGCTGCCCTGGTTGCGGTCGAACAGCGGCAGCGGCACCGAAATGCCGAACACCGCCTGGGTGCGCCCCAGTTCCTCCGAGCGCTTGCCGCCGAGGTTGAGCGTCAGGTCCGGCGTGCGCTTGCTGACCTCGACCTGGGCCAGCGCCTGACGCCGCGCCAGTTCCGAGCGGGCCAGCGCCAGCGCCGGCGCGCGCTCCAGCCGACGGCGCATGGCCTCGGCCGGGGCCAGTTCCGGCAGCGCCTCGATGGCGCCGTCGACCCGTTCGAAGCGCGGCGCCGGATTGCCCCACAGGGTCGCCAGCCGCTGGCGCGCGCCGGCCAGCAGGCTGCGGGCGCGGATCAGGTCCAGCTGCACCGACGCCGCGGCCACGCGGGCGCGGGTCTGCTCCACCGGCGACACCTTGCCGGCCACCACGCGGCGCGCGGTGGCGCCGGCCGCGCGCTGCGCCAGCTCGGCCGCCTGCTGCGCCAGCCGCACATGCTCTTGCGCGGCCAGCACGGCGAACCAGCCGTCGATCGCGGCGGCGCGCAGCTCGGCCTGGCGCACTGCCAGTTCGGCGGCGGCGCTGTCGCGGCCACGCTCGGCCGCCTGCACGCGGGCGGCGCGCTTGCCGCCCAGCTCGAGCGGCTGGCTCAGCTGGAAGGTGGTCTCGCGGGTAGCACGCCGGGTGTCGAGCCGTTCGACCGACAGCGTGGGATTGGGCAGCAGGCCGGCCTGCTGCACCGCGCCGTCCAGCGCGCCCAGCTCATGGCGGGCGGCGGCCAGTTCGGCGTTGGCGGCGCCGGCCAAGGTCAACGCGGCCTTCAGCGTCAGCGGCGCGGACGGCTCGATTTCGGCCTGCGCATAGGCAGGCCACGCCGCTACGACGAGCGGCAACAGATACTTGTACATCGAATTCTCCAGACGACAGGAACAGGAATTCGACGAGACTCAGGCGTCTAAAAAAGGGGCGAGGGCCTCGTCGCGCTAGGCGACGAGCAGCCAATTGGGCCGCGCGGGCCCGTCGGAGATATGGGACAGGTAGAGCGCCGGCAAAGGCGGCGCGTGGCCGCCCACGGTGGCGGCCAGCGCCGGCGTGGCGCCGCCCGGCACCGAGGCCTGCACCGCGTGGTGGCACACCTCGCAGTCGCTGTGGACCTTGACCGGCTTGCTCTGGTCGGCGCCGTCGTCGGACTGCGCCTGGTGCTGATGGCCATGGTGGCCGAAATGGGTGACCTTGGCCGGCTCGTGCTGGCAATAGACGGCCGCCATCGACCAGGCGTACTGGATGGGCAGAATGGTCAGCAGCAGGATCAGCAGAATCTTTTTCACGCCGCTATTGTAGCTTGAATTTACAATAAGGCTTCCCGCTCATCGAATAGGCGCAGCGCATGAATCCCGACCAGCAGCCCGCGACATCGCAAGGCGATTTCTTCAACACGCTCAACGACAAGGTCGACGCCCACGGCGCGCTGGTCGACCGCTTCCACCTCGACCTGCAAACCCTGGCCAGGCAGATCGCCGGCTGCGACAAGCTGGTGCGCATGGCGCATATCAGCCTGAACCAGATCGACGCCCGCATCGCCGAGGCGGTGCGGATCGAGACCCAGGCCGCGGTCCAGCTCGAGGCCACCGGGCGCGAGGCGGCGCGCGCCGCCACCGAGGCGGCCAACGCCGCCGTCGCCGGCATGGTCGGCCAGATGCAGGCCGCCAGCCGCGAGGCCGAGCAGGTCTGCCGCGCGCTGCACCGCGCGCGCGGCCAGACCGGCCTGTGGCTGGCCGCCTACGTGGCCGGCACGCTGGCGCTATGCCTGCTGAGCGGCTGGATCGCCTACCAGGTCCACCCGGAGACGCCGCCGCCGCCCGAGCTGGCCGGCCTGGCCGAGCAGGGGAAAAAGCACGCGGCGCTGCTGGACAAGGCCAGCGACAAGGAGCTCAAGCTGATCAGGGAAATCCAGGCGCGCCGCGCCAGGCCGAAATAGGCCGCCAGCGCGGCCTCAGTTGCCGGCCAGGCCGTACTTGCGCTGGATGCGCGCCAGGCCGCCGTCGGCGCGCAGCGTTTCGTAGGCGGCGCGCCACTTGCGCGCCTCGTCCTCGCTGAAGTCGAGCGAGCCGCCCAGCCAGACGTCGCCGCTGCGGATGGTGGGGCTGAAGTCGAAGTCGGCCTCGCGGTTGCCGTCCAGGTTGGCGGCGTGGCGGTGGATGTCCTCGCCGCCGTAGGTGGCGTCGGCCACGCCCTTGCTGACCATGCGCATGCAGTCCTTGACGCTGGCGCATTCGGCCACCGCGCTGAAGTGCAGCGACTGCAGCATCAGCTTGTGCGGCGAGCCGCGCAGCACCGCCAGCGGCCGCCGCGCCAGCGCCGCCGGGTCGCGCAGTTCGCGCGGGTCGATGCTGCCGCGGCGGGCGACAAACACGAAGTTCTGCTGGCGCAGCCGCACCAGCCAGCGGTAGTGCGGCTCGCGCTCGGGCGTGCGGGTCAGCGGCAGCACCGCGGTGCGCGGCAGCACGCCGGTCAGCGCCAAGGCGCGCTGCCACGGGTAGAACTCCACCGTGGCCGGCGTGCCCACGCGGCGCGCCAGCTCCTGCACGATCTCCACCAGCAAACCAGGGCTGTCGCCGCCGGCCGCGATCGCATACGGCGGCAGGTCGGCCGCCACCAGCCGCAACGGTGCCGGCGCCTGGGCGCGCGCCGGCGCCAGCGCCAGCGCGCACAGCAGCACGGCGCCCAGCCTGGCCCCTGCCTTGGCCCCCATCATGCCGCACCGCCGTCGCCGTGCGGCAGGCGCAACGACACCCGCGTGCCGCGCTGCACCGTGCTGGCCAGCGTCACCTGGCCGCGCATCAGGCCGACCACCATGCTGTGCACGCTGGCCAGGCCGAGCCCGGCGCCGGTCAGGCCCAGCTGGGTGGTGTAGAACGGTTCGAACACCTGCGCCAGGTGCTCGGGCGCGATGCCGCAGCCGTCGTCGCTCCAGTCGATGACGATGGCGTCGGCGGCGGCGCGCGCCTCGACCACGATGGCGCCGCCGGCGCGGCGGGCGAAGGCGTGCAGCAGGCAGTTGTCCAGCAGCTGCTGGAACACTTGCTGGCAGGCGCCCGGGTAGCCGTGCAGCCACAGCTGGTCCGGCAGCGCCAGGCTCAGGCTGACGCCGCGCGCCTGCAGGCCGTGGGCCCAGGCGCCGGCGCAAAAGCGCAGCCGCTCGGCCAGGTCGAAGCGGCTGGCCGGCTCCTGGGTCGGCTGGCCGGACAAGCCCTTGAAACGCTCGACCAGGCGGTTGATCTGCGCCAGCGCGCGGTCGACCAGTTCGCCGCCCTGGGTGACGCTGGCCAGCAGGCCGGCCACCTCGCTGCGGCGCAGCGCGCCGGCGTCCAGGCCGCGCCGCAATTGTTCGGCCTGGGCCGTGATGGCGCTGGCCGCCACCCGCGCATTGCCCAGCGGCGTGTTGAGCTCGTGCGCCATGCCGACCACCATGCGCGACAGGCCCAGCTGCTTTTCCTGCTGCATCAGCGCGCGCATCGCGTGGCCCAGCTCGTCCGTGCGCTCGCGCACCTGCTGCTCCAGCCGGTCGTGCGCGCCCTGCAGCGCCGCCTCGGCGGCCTGGCGCACCGCCACCTCGCGCCGCAGCGTCTCGAGCGCCTCGCCCAGCTCCTGGTTGCGCTGCACCAGCGAGTTCTCCAGCACCGTGCCGTGCTGCGCCAGCAGGGCGTTCTGGTGCAGCAGCTGCGGCCGCTCCATCACCGCGCTCAAGGTCTCGCCCAGCGAGGTCGCCAGCGCGCGCTTGTGGCGCCGCTCCAGCCCGACCTGGGCGATGGTGGCCCGCAGCGCCGCGTCGAGCCGGCCCCAGCGGCGGCCGTAGCGGCGGATCGCGCACAGCGTGATCTCGCGCAGGCGCGTGCCCTGCGGGGTCTGGTCGTCCAGGCCGGCGTCGTAGGCCAGCAGCGCCGGCCAGGCGCTGGCGCGCTCGCCGTCGGCGCAGTCGGCCAGCAGCGTGCACAGCTGCAGCCACGGGCTCCAGTAGCCGTCGCGGCCGAACCGGGCGCGCAGCTGGGCCATGTAGCCGCGGCTGGCGTCGGCCTGCTCGCAGCTGGCGCTGACCACGGCCAGGTTGAGCAGCGCCAGGCATTCCTGCGCGTCCAGGCCGAACTCGCGGGTGCGGCGCAGCACCAGCTCGCGCCGCGCCAGGCAGTCGCGCCACAGCGGCGCGGCGGCGTCGTCGTCGGGCTCCTCCAGCGCCAGGTAGTAGGCGCCCGAGGCCGCGCTGTCGAGCAGCATGACGTGGATGGCCGGCGTCAGCTCGCCCGGCTCGGCCAGCATGGCGGCGCAGAATTGCAGCAGCTCCAGGTGCATCTCGGCGCCCAGCAGCACGCGGCAGCGGGTGGCGCGCATCTGCGTGGCCAGCCGCGGCAGCGCGCCGCGCGCGTACAGCTCGGCGGCCGTGGCCAGGCTGTCGAGCGCCGCGTGGTGCAGGCGCAGGCGCATCTGCACCCAGTGCAGCGCCCGCAGGGCGGCGGCCTGGGCCAGCGGGTGCTGTTCGGTCTGGGCTTGCAGCTGCAGATTCCTGGCCGGCAGCAGCAAGGTGTCGGCGGCCACGGCGACGTCGGCGGCCCGCGCCAGCAGCTGGAACGCCGCCAGCTCCAGCGCCTGCGAGCCGTTCAGGCGGCAGCCGGCCAGTTGTTGCAGGGTCAGGGCGTGGTGCGGCATCTCTTGCGGCATCAGGCAGGCGCGCAGTACCTGCAGCAGCTGCTCGGCCGCGGCCACCTGGTCGGCGCGCGCGGCATAGGATCGTGTTTCAGATGCAGACATGGCACTGCCCCCGTAGCGAACTCATGTCGGCCCAGTATTACACGAAGTCGCTTTCAGCTGAACCGCCATGCGGCGGGCTGTTGCAAAAACGTGTAATCGGCGGCGATCGCCAGGCCATGACGCCGGCGCTAGCGAAAGCGCGTCAGCATGTGGGCCAGGCTGCCGTCCCTGGTCGCCTGGCCGATGGCCTGGTCGATTTCCGCCAGCGCCACACGGCCTTTGCGCGACACGGCGCAGCGCGTGGTGAAGGACATGACGGAGAGCGGCGGATGGATCGCCAGCGGCTGCTGGCGGAGGCGCTGGTAGTAGTCGAGCACGACCCTGGTGATCAGGATGTGCCGCACCCGGCCGCGCATCAGCTTCTCCATATTGCTTTCCATATTGGGCGCGTTGTCGCGCACAAAATCCTTGCCCAGCAGCGCCTCCATCTCGGGATGCAGATAGCCCAGGATGGTGCCGACCGGCTTGCCGCGCAGCTCCGCGATCGCACGCACAGGCGGAGCGCGCGTATCCGTCACCAGCACCTCTTCCGTCGTGAAGACGACGCGGCTCCACAGATAATCGCCCGTCAACCATTCCGGCATGTAGGCGCACAGGACGTCGGCCTCGCCGCTTTGCAGCGCATGCTCGAGGCGCTTGCGGGGCAGCATCACAAAGCGCACCTGGCGCCCCATGTGGCGCGCCAGGATCTCGCCGATTTCCTTGTGCACGCCGTCGACCAGGCGGCCGTTGTCGACCAGCGCCATCGGCATATTGGCCGTGCTGTCGACCATGACCACCAGTTCGGCCGTCCGCGCCGGCCAGGCCGCGCCCAGCAGGCACGCCATCAATAGGAGGTTTGCGCGCATCGTCTCGCCACTTGAATACATGGAGAACCCATGGGTCAACTCATTCTACAGATATTTCTGCGCGACAAACCTAACCGAACACGATCAAACGGCCCGACCTGACATCGACGATCTTTTTGAAGAACCGCGCCAGATGGCTTGGCTCATGGAAGCCGCAGGCAGGCAATGGCAGCCCAAGCCCACGCTCGGACCTAAGCCCGCCGATCAGCTCCTGCCGCGGGAGCAAATGGCCGGATCGCCGTCACATGGCGATCCGCGACGGCTTTGAAGTCCTCCGAGATACGAGGATCGTCGACCACGTCCTGCCAAAATTGAAGCGCCATGGCATAACACTTCGATAGATGCCTCAACTCCATTCGGCCCATGTAGGCTGGCAGCCACTCCCGCTCAATAATCTCGCCGTGCGAATTGGGACGATACAGCATGGGAAGCATGTCATATGCATCCAGCAATCGGTGCTTGCGTTCAAATGTCCACGAGACCGCGATATTCCCATGATGCTTGTCTGTGTTGCCGATGAATGAACCGAAAAGGTCGAGTATCTCAACGGTCGTCATGTCTTTCCCAGACAACTCTCCGAGGCGGCCAAGCTCACGGGCGACAGCTGTCCAGTTCTGATCCATCATCCCCAGATCGCCATCCAATGCGAAGAAAGTAGCCATCGGTCGCCGTCCTCGCAACCCGACGCGATCAAACCGAACCACCTCTAAAAAAACACGGGAGCCCGATTCGAGTATCGTAGTTTTAGCCGCGGCGATACCATTGCGAGCGAGAACTTGTAGCGCCAGATGTTCACATATGAGCAAGTCTCCCCAACGTCTCCCAGAGGGAGTGCCAACTTGCGGAGAGAATTTGACTATGACGTGCTCAACCAACATCCCGTCATCGTCACGACGGATCACGGCAGTGAACTTGGGCTGCTCGCCACCTGCGGACGAACCCGGAGACTCGCCTTGCATGGCGTGTTCCGCCATCCCGGGGTAGCGCCCAACACGCTCCCCAACTGGTATAACTTGCCTCTCCAACGCGGCGCAAGACTCGATATACCTGGCACAGGACTCGTTACCAAGAATGAGGTCTCCCGCAGCATGCTCACTGCGCCGGGAAATGTATTTCAATATCTGCTCATCCGTCCAGTGCAAGATGTTGTCTGGCAAATCCAGATCCCGGTTTCTTCCCGGCTCCATGCGCCCCAAAAATCCTTGAGGACGGAGATCGCGGGTGAAAAATGGCATGCCCTTAAACACGGCATAGCCGGTCCCCTCCAAGGGCATCATGGCGTAAAACCCGCCTTGAAGGACGTCCAGGTAGCCTATGGGGGCGAGCCCGCCCTCTTCAGAAACACGAAATATGGGAACAGGAACCTCGATTCCCTGGACGTGACGCCTCAAGGCGTACTGTCGGGCCTTACCCGCGCCCAACACCACCCCGTCTCGTACAGTTGCCCATAGACGGGAGAAAGTAGGCTGGCTGATGTCAAGTTCCCTCAGAATAGATGCCGTTTTTGCCGGCCCCTGCTGGAGAAAATGTCGCAACTTTTCAATGTTTTGGGTTTTAGCCACTATGTTTTCGACATTCGATGAATAGAAAAATTAGCTTGTTTTCATAGGGGCTAGTCCATTTTTGAATACTAAAATGAATAGTATTATGAATGGAATAATCGTATCACATGAAAGAGGCGGCGCATCGAGGCCGGCAAGAAAAAAGCCCTATGGATCAATGATCTATAGGGCTTAGTTTGCAAATGAGGGACGACTAAATCTTAGAACGGGATATCGTCATCCATGTCCGAGAAGTTCGGCGCTGGGCGTGGCGCCGGGCGCGGTGCTGGTGCCGGTGGCGCCATCTGCGGACGCGGCGCCGGGGCCTGGCGCTGCTGCTGTGGCGGGGCTTCGTAGCCGCCGCCGTCGTCCATGCCGCCGCCTTCACCCATGCCTTGACGGCCACCCAGCATTTGCATCTGCTCGGCGATGATGTCGGTCGCGTATTTCTCGACGCCGTCTTTGTCGGTGTACTTGCGGGTCTGCAGGCGGCCTTCGACGTAGACCGACGAACCTTTTTTCAGATACTGGCCGACGATTTCAGCCAGGCGGCCGAAGAACGAAATGCGGTGCCACTCGGTGAGCTCTTTCTGCTCGCCGGTGTTGCGGTCCTTCGATTTGTACGATGTCGCCACAGCAATGTTGGCGATCGCGTCACCGCTAGGCATGTAGCGAATTTCCGGATCGCGACCCAGATTGCCGACGATGATGACTTTGTTGACTGATGCCATGTATAAAACTCCTGAGTAACGGCGGCCGCGAGGGCGGGCTGTTTATGTGTTGCGCAAACAGCGATTATAGTCGAACAGGCCAGCCACCCACCAAAAATTCCATTGCCGCTGTTCATGCTGCAAGTTGAAACAGTGTAAGAAAATACTGGTATTATATACAGTGTCGAGCCACCGGAACGCGATCCAGCGCAAGGTCGGCGCAAGTAATCAAACCCGGCTATAGTAACGGGTTGACCCGAAAGGCAAAAAATCCATGGAACAGATCCGCATCCGCGGCGCACGCACGCACAACCTCAAAAACATCAACCTCGACCTGCCGCGCAACAAGCTCATCGTGATTACCGGCCTGTCCGGCTCCGGTAAGTCCTCGCTGGCTTTCGATACGCTGTACGCCGAGGGCCAGCGCCGCTATGTGGAATCGCTGTCGGCCTATGCCCGCCAGTTCCTGCAACTGATGGAAAAACCCGACGTCGACCTGATCGAAGGCCTGTCGCCGGCCATCTCGATCGAGCAGAAAGCCACCTCGCACAATCCGCGTTCGACGGTCGGCACCGTCACCGAAATCCACGACTACCTGCGCCTGTTGTATGCGCGCGTCGGCACGCCCTACTGCATCAACCACCCGGAGCACGCCTTGGCCGCGCAAACTGTCTCGCAGATGGTGGACGCCGTGCTGGCCATGCCGGAAGCGACCAAGCTGATGATCCTGGCGCCGGTGGTGGCCAACCGCAAGGGCGAGCACTCCGACCTGTTCGAGCAGATGCAGGCCCAGGGCTTCGTGCGCTTCCGCGTGCAGAGCGGCACCCACGACGCCAAGATCTACGAAGTGGACGACCTGCCCAAGCTGAAGAAGACCGAAAAGCACACCATCGACGTGGTGATCGACCGCGTCAAGGTCAGCGCCGACATCAAGCAGCGCCTGGCCGAAAGCTTCGAGACCGCGCTGCGCCTGGCCGACGGCCGCGCCATCGCGCTGGAAATGGACAACGGCACGGAGCACGTCTACTCCAGCAAGTTCGCCTGCAACGAGTGCGGCTATTCGCTGCAGGAGCTGGAACCACGCCTGTTCTCGTTCAACAACCCGATGGGCGCCTGCCCGGAATGCGACGGCCTCGGTCACATCGAGTTCTTCGATCCCAAGCGCATCGTCGCGTTCCCCAACCTGTCGCTGGCCTCGGGCGCGGTCAAGGGCTGGGACCGCCGCAACCAGTTCTACTTCCAGATGCTGTCCAACCTGGCGGCCTACTACGAGTTCGACCTCGACCTGCCGTACGAGCAGCTGCCGAAGACCGCGCAGGAAGTGATCCTGCACGGCTCGGGCAAGACGCACATCCCGTTCACCTACGTCAACGAGCGCGGCCGCACCGTCATCAAGGAGCACGCGTTCGAAGGCGTGGTCACCAACCTGTCGCGCCGCTACCGCGAAACCGATTCGATGGCGGTGAAAGAGGAACTGGCCAAGTTCATCAACGAGAAGCAGTGCCCGTCCTGCCACGGCGCGCGCCTTCGCGTCGAAGCGCGCTTCGTCAAGGTCGGCACCGGCAAGCAGGAAAAAGCCATCTACGAGATCGCCGAGAAGCCATTGCGCGACACGCTGACCTTCTTCGAGCAGCTGAAACTGAAGGGCGCGAAAAAAGAGATCGCCGACCGCGTGGTCAAGGAGATCATCTCGCGCCTGAAGTTCCTCAACAACGTCGGCCTCGACTACCTGTCGCTGGACCGCAGCGCCGACACGCTGTCCGGCGGCGAAGCGCAGCGCATCCGCCTGGCCTCGCAGATCGGCTCCGGCCTGACCGGCGTGATGTACGTGCTCGATGAACCGTCGATCGGCCTGCACCAGCGCGACAACGACCGCCTGATCGAAACGCTGAAGCACCTGCGCGACATCGGCAACAGCGTGCTGGTGGTGGAGCACGACGAGGACGCGATCCGCACCGCCGACTACATCGTCGACATGGGCAAGGGCGCCGGCGTGCACGGCGGCGACATCATCGCCCAGGGCACCCTGGCGGACATCCTGAAGAACAAGAATTCGCTGACGGCCCAGTACCTGAAAGGCACGCTGAAGATCGCCGTGCCGGCCAAGCGCCACGTGGCCGACCCGGACAAGCAGCTGGTGATCAGCGGCGCCACCGGCAACAACCTGAAGAAGGTCAACCTGCACCTGCCGGTCGGCCTGATGACCTGCGTGACCGGCGTGTCCGGCTCCGGCAAGTCCTCGCTGATCAACGACACGCTGTACCCGGCCCTGTCGCGCCACCTGTACGGCTCGCAGACCGAACCGTCGCCGCACGACTCCATCAGCGGCCTGGAACATTTCGACAAGGTGATCTCGGTCGACCAGGCGCCGATCGGCCGCACGCCGCGCTCGAATCCGGCCACCTACACCGGCCTGTTCACGCCGATCCGCGACCTGTTCGCGACCGTGCCGACCGCCAAGGAGCGCGGCTACAGCGCCGGACGCTTCTCGTTCAACGTCAAGGGCGGCCGCTGCGAAGCCTGCCAGGGCGACGGCGTGATCAAGGTCGAGATGCACTTCCTGCCGGACGTATACGTGCCGTGCGACGTCTGCCACGGCAAGCGCTACAACCGCGAAACGCTGGAAGTGCAGTACAAGGGCAAGAACATCACCGAGATCCTCGACCTGACCGTCGAAGACGCGCACGAGTTCTTCAAGCCGGTGCCGCTGATCGCGCGCAAGCTGCATACCTTGCTGGACGTGGGCCTGGGCTACATCAAGCTGGGCCAGAGCGCCACCACCTTGTCGGGCGGCGAGGCGCAGCGCGTCAAGCTGTCGCTGGAGCTGTCCAAGCGCGACACCGGACGCACCTTGTACATCCTGGACGAGCCGACCACCGGCCTGCACTTCCACGATATCGATTTGCTGCTGAAGGTGATCCATCGCCTGCGCGACCAGGGCAACACGCTGGTCATCATCGAGCACAATCTGGACGTGATCAAGACGGCCGACTGGATCGTCGACCTGGGACCGGAAGGCGGCGCGGGCGGCGGCAAGATCATCGCCGCCGGCACGCCGGAAGACGTGGCCGCCAATCCTGCCAGCGTGACCGGCAAGTATCTGGGACCGCTGCTGAAATAAGCGGTCGGGTAGCACGCCGCCTGCAGTGCGCTGCAAGCGGCGCTTGGAACGTTACTGCGCGGTGACGCGGGTCTGCTTCAGCTTTTCCGCGACGACCCAGTCCTTGATGTGCGACTCCAGCACATCCATCGGCAACGCGCCCGCGCCCAGTACCTGGTCGTGGAAGTTGCGGATGTCGAAACCGGTGCCCAGTTCCTTGCGTGCGTAGTCGCGCAGCTCAAGTATCTTCAGCTGGCCGATCTTGTAGCCCAGCGCCTGGCCCGGCCACACGATGTAGCGGTCGGTCTCGCTCTGCACGTCCACTTCCTCGATGCCCGAGTGGTCGTGGAAGAAGTCCACCACCTGCTGGCGGCTCCACTTCTTGTAGTGCAGGCCGGTGTCCACCACCAGGCGGATCGCGCGCAGCATCTCATCCTGCAGGTGGCCGTAGTAGCTGTACGGGTCTTTGTAGAAGCCCAGCTCCTCGCCCAGACGCTCCGAATACAGCGCCCAGCCCTCGGCATAGGCGGTGTAGTTGCCCTGCTGGCGGAAGGTCGGCAGACCTTCGATCTCCTGCGCGATGGTCAGCTGCATGTGGTGGCCCGGCACGCCTTCGTGCAGCGCCGTGGTCTCGATGCCGATGGTCGAGCGGTGCTCGAAGTCGCCGGTGTTGACCATCACGCGGCCGGCGCGCTTGCCGTCCGGCGAACCCGTCATGTAGGCCGCCGCCGAGGCGCCCTTCTCGCGGAATTCCTCGACCTGCTTGATCTCCACCTTACCCTTGGGCAGCACGCCGAACTGCTGCGACAGCTGGGTGTACATCTGGTCCGTATATTTCTGGTACAGGTCGACGATTTCCTGGCGCGATTTCGGATGCAGCTCCGGCTTGGCGGCCAGCGCCTTGTTGAAGCTCTTCAGGTCCTGGTAGCCCAGCTTTTGCGCGGTCGCCAGCATCTGCGCCTCGATGCGCTTGACCTCGGACAGGCCCAGCTGATGGATCGCTTCCGGCGCCATCTCGGTGGTGGTCGAGGACTTGGCCTTGTAGGTATAGCGCGCCGCGCCGTCCGGCAGCGACCACATGCCCACGTCCATGCGGCCGTAAGGCGCATACTTGGTCTTGGTGAACACGGCCAGCTTCTTGTAGGCCGGGATCACGTCCTTCTGCACCGCCGCCAGCACTTCCTTGCTCAGGCGCGCCTTGTCGGCGGCCGAGAACTCTTTCGGGAATTTCTTCAGCGGCTCGGCGAACGGCGAATCGGCCGGCTTGATGGCCGCCACGTCCTCGCACTGCTTGACGATTTTCGGGATCAGGAATTTCGGCGGCATCAGCTTGTCGCGCACGCCTTTTTCCATCTGCACGCGGGTCTCGTCGAACAGCTTCGGCAGCGTGTGCAGGCGGACGATGTAGTCCTCGTAGTCCTTGACGGTGTCGAACGGCAGCGCCGACACCAGCTGCGGCGCATCGATGTGGATGCCGGAGTTCTGCGCCAGCGGCATCTCCCATTCCTTGAAGCGCCCGCCTTCGACGTTCTGGCGCAACTGGCGCACCATCAGGTCGCGGTTCAGCTGCTCCTGCAGCGGGAAGCCGGAGGTGTCCAGCGCTTCGAAGCGCTTGAGGAAGTCGGCCGTGAGCTTGAGGTCGGCGTCGATGCCGGCCTGCGAGAAGTCGGACCACTTGTCGTTGTAGCGCTTGTCGCCCAGCAGCGACGCCCATTCAGGGCTGGCGCGCATCGTGTATTCCCACTGTTCCTTGATCAGGGAGTTCAGTGCTTCGCGGCGACCCGCCAGGTCGGGAGCTGCCGTGTCGGCATGGGCCACGCCCAGGATCAGGGAAAACAACAGGGCGCTGGCGACGCCGATACGGGTAGTTGCAGTTGTCATGTCTAGAGGCCTATCAGGAAAAAATGTTGAACATGCACTGTAGGCCTGCGCCCGCCCCGGCGCGCGCGAATTGCGCCGGAATGTTGAAACAAGGGCATGAACTGCATTTTTCCGCGATGGGCGTGGTTTGCTCAAAACAGGACGAAGTCCTCGTTGCAGCTCGGTAGCGAACGCAGCACGCACCACAACGGGCTGCGATAGGCAAAGTATAGTCCGACGGGGATCAGCATCAGCAAGGCGGCCATCATATTCTCCTTTTTTCGCACATGTGTGCGAAATTAGTTTCAAGAAAACCGCAGACGCGCTGCGGCCGGGTTTATTCCAAGTCGTTGAAGCTTTTGTAAGTCGAGATCAAGCGGCTGAAGGCGCGTTGCATGTGGCGCCTGGCCTGCTCGTCGCGCAGGAAACGGGTGTCGTGCATCAGCCCCACGATCAGGCTGTAGATTTCGTAGACCAGCTGGCCGGCGTCGGTGTCGGGCCGCAGGTGGCCCAGCTCCATCGCCTGCAGGATGGTCTTGCGCAGCGCGGCGCGCCAAGCCATCACGCCCTGTTGCAAACGGTCGCGCAGGGGGCCGTGCTGGTCGTCGAACTCGAACGCGCCGGCGCTGTACAGGCAGGCGTTGTTCAAGCCCTCGTCGCAGGCGCGCCGCGACCAGGTGCCGACCAGCGCGATCAGGCGCGGCAAGCCCCTCGGCTGTTGCAGCGCAGGCAGGAACACTTCCTGCGCAAAGCGGCGGTCGTATTCGTCCAGCACGGCGGCCTGCAAGGTCTCCAGCGAGCCGACGCGGGAAAACACGCCGCTCTTGCTGATGCCGGTGCGCTTGGCCAGCTCGCCCAGCGACAGCTTGCCGATGCCCTCGGCCGCCGCCATGGCCAGCGCGGCGTCGATGATGGTGGCGAAGGTCGCTTCGCTTTTTGCGGTCAGGGTGTCCATGTGTCGAACTTTAGCACACCTGTGCGAAACTACAAGCAAAAAAAACCCCGTGTGGCGTTGGCATGCACACACGGGGGTTTTTCGGTCTCCTCCAGGCCGGCTTATCGTGCCAGGCGCTTCTCCAACTCAGCCTTGACGGCCGTCAGTTCGGTCGGCAGATGGTAGGCCAGTTTGGCGAACAGTTCATCGTGCAGTTTCAGTTCTTCGCGCCAGGCGTCCTTGTCGATCGAGGTGATCGTTTCGAACTCTTCCGGCGAGAACGGGATGCCGTCCCACTTCAGGTCGCCGAAGCGCGGGGTGGTGCCGAAGATGTTTTCGACGCCGCCGGCCGTGCCTTCGATGCGTTCCAGCATCCACTTCAGCACGCGCATATTGTCGCCGAAACCAGGCCAGACGAAATGACCCTGGTCGTCGGTGCGGAACCAGTTGACGCAGTAGATCTTCGGCAGCGTCGCGGCGTTGAGCTTGCCCAGCTTCTCGCCCATGTTCAGCCAGTGCTGGAAGTAGTCGCTCATGTTGTAGCCGATGAAAGGCAGCATCGCGAACGGGTCGCGGCGCACGATGCCCATCTGGCCGGCGGCGGCGGCGGTGGTTTCCGAGCCCATGGTCGCGGCCATGTAGACGCCCTCGACCCAGTTGCGCGCTTCGGTCACCAGCGGCACGGTGGTCGAACGGCGGCCGCCGAAGATGAAGGCCGAGATCGGCACGCCGGCGGGATCGTCCCAGGCCGGATCGATCACCGGGTTCTGGGTCGCGGCCACGGTGAAGCGGGCGTTCGGGTGGGCGGCCTTGGTGCCGGAGGCCGGCGTCCAGTCCTTGCCCTGCCAGTCGATCAGGTGCGGCGGCGCTTCCTTGGTCAGGCCTTCCCACCAGATGTCGCCGTCGTCGGTCAGCGCGACGTTGGTGAAGATGGTGTCCGAACCCAGCGACGCCATGCAGTTCGAGTTGGTGCGGGTGTTGGTGCCCGGCGCCACGCCGAAGTAGCCGGCTTCCGGATTGATCGCGTACAGGCGGCCGTCGGCGCCCGGCTTGATCCAGGCGATGTCGTCGCCGATGGTGGTGACTTTCCAGCCGTCGAAGGTGGTCGGCGGGATCAGCATGGCGAAGTTGGTCTTGCCGCAGGCCGAAGGGAAGGCCGCCGCGACGTAGTGCTTCTTGCCTTCCGGCGATTCGACGCCCAGGATCAGCATGTGTTCGGCCAGCCAGCCGGTGCCGCCTGCTTGCGCTTCCTGATGCCCCATGTTGGAGGCGATGCGCAGCGCGAAGCACTTCTTGCCCAGCAGCGCGTTGCCGCCGTAGCCGGAACCGTAGGACCAGATCTCGCGGGTCTCGGGGAAGTGCACGATGTATTTGGTGGCGTTGCAAGGCCAGGCGACGTCCTTCTGGCCGGCGGCCAGCGGCGCGCCGACGGTGTGCACGCACGGCACGAACGCGCCGTCGGTGCCCAGCACGTCGTACACGGCCTTGCCCATGCGCGTCATGACGCGCATATTGACCGCCACGTACGGCGAGTCCGACAGTTCCACGCCGATGTGGGCGATCGGCGAGCCCAGCGGGCCCATCGAGAACGGCACCACGTACATCGTGCGGCCGGCCATGCAGCCGTCGAACAGCGGGTTCAGGGTGGCGCGCATGTCCGACGGCGCCATCCAGTTGTTGGTCGGGCCGGCTTCTTCCTTGGTGTTGGAGCAGATGAAGGTGCGGTCTTCGACGCGGGCGACGTCGGTCGGGTCGGAGCAGGCCAGGTAGGAGTTCGGACGCAATTCCTGGTTCAGCTTTTTCATGGTGCCGGCGGCAACCATTTCGCCGCACAGGCGGTCGTATTCTTCCTGCGTACCGTCGCACCAGTAGATGCGTTCCGGTTTGGTCAGGGCGGCGATTTCCGCCACCCAGTTGATCAGTTTTTGCTGCTTGATGTAAGCTGGGACGTTGAGCAGTGCCGCAACGCCACCCATGACGGGTTGATTCATACTACCTCCAATGCTAATTAAAATTCTGCATGCGGCAGGATCGTCGTCAGCTTTTGGCTTGCGCTCAGATGCCCATTCGAAATGGGTCGGCGGGGTCACGGCGGTCTTGCGCGGCCCGGATGCGTGATCGACAGGCCTTATTTTTGAGGCGATTGTACACCCGTCAATAGCCGTTTCAGTCAAAAATGTAGGAGAATTAGTTGAGTAAAGTAGTAAGCTATTCAGGTTCTTTTGCAAGCCGTTATTTCCCTACGAAATTCACCATAAAATCGGTTATCTCCCATGAAAATTGCGATTCTAGACGACTATCAGAATGCCACGGCCACGCTGGCCTGCTTTAATTTATTGCAGGAACACGAGGTCAAGGTGTTCAACAGCTCGACCCGCGGACTGGGCCAGCTGGCGATCCGGCTGGCCCCGTTCGACGCGCTGGTGCTGATCCGCGAGCGCACCGCGCTCAACCGCGCTTTGCTGGCCAGGCTGCCCAACCTCAAGCTGATTTCGCAGACCGGCAAGCTGGCCGGCCATGTCGACGTCGACGCCGCGACCGAGCTGGGCATCGCGATCGCCGAGGGCGTCGGTTCGCCGACCGCGCCGGCCGAGCTGACCTGGGCGCTGATCATGGCGGCGGCGCGCAAGATCGTGCCCTACGCCGCCAACCTGAAGGATGGCCTGTGGCAGACGGCGTCGACCAACCCGCAGCTGAACGGGCTGGGCGTGGTGCTCAAGGGCCGCACGCTGGGCATCTGGGGCTACGGCAAGATCGGCCAGATCATCGCCGGCTACGGCCGCGCCTTCGGCATGCAGGTGATCGTCTGGGGCAGCCAGTCCAGCCGCGACAAGGCGGCCGCCGACGGCCACGCGGCGGCCGCCTCGCGCGCGGCGCTGTTCGAGCAGGCCGATGTGCTGAGCCTGCACCTGCGGCTGCATCCGGACACGCGCGGCGTCGTCAGCGCCGACGACCTGGCGCGCATGAAGCCGAGCGCGCTGTTCGTCAACACCAGCCGCGCCGAGCTGGTGCAGCCCGGCGCGCTGGAGCAGGCCTTGCCCCAGGGCCGACCCGGCTACGCCGCGCTGGACGTGTTCGAATCCGAGCCGCTGGCGGCCGACAGCCCGCTGCTGCGCATGCCGACCGTGCTGGCCACGCCGCACCTGGGCTATGTGGAGCAGGACAGCTACGAGCTGTATTTCCGCCACGCGTTCCAGAACATCGTCGATTTCGCCGCCGGCCGCTGCGAGCAGATCAACAACCCCGGCTACCGGGCCAACGCCCGCTAGCTAGTCGGTCTGTTCGGGGATTTCCGGCAGGCCGCTCAGGTTGATGCGGGGGACGGGCATGGCGTGCACCTTGCTCCACAGCCCTGCCCAGCCGGGCGGCCACGGGATGTCCGGGCCGGCATACGGCGGCAACGTGGCGCGCACCGGCACCACCGGCACCGGCGGCATGTCGAGCAGCGGGCCGCCGTCGGGGCGCTGCATGTCCAGGCTGTACATATAGCCCGGCAGCAGCGCGTCGCACACGCCGGCGAACCAGGCCGTGTGGTCCTCGTCGCGCCCCAGCGCCTGCGCCAGCCCATGCGGGTCGAAGCGGGCCAGCGCGTGCACCAGCTCCTCGGTGCTGGCGCCCGGCGTGTCGCCCCAGCCCAGCACCGGATTGACGTTGTAGTCGGCGCCCGAGCCATACCAGCCCTCGCGCCACGAGCGCTGCATCCAGTCGCGCCCGCCGGTGAACAAATGCCAGCGCCAGTGCAGGCCGGACGGCTTGGGCCAGGAATACAGGTAGAGCCGCTGGTAGCCGGCCTGGTGCAGCGCGCGCACCAGCGCCATCAGGCGCGCGTGCGGCATGCGGTCGGGCGGGGCGCGGCGGAACAGGATGGCTTCGCCGTCGGCGAACTGCACCTCGTCGGTGGACAGGTTCAAGTCCAGCGTCCTCGCCTCGCTGCCGAACCGGGCCGAGATCCAGCCGGTCAGCAGATTGACCGACGTGATGACGCCGTAGCCGCGATGGCGATGGAAAATGACGGTTCCGGGGGCAAGCGCTTTCATGGTATCGAAACGAACAAAGAAACCAGTGTAGCCATAGTATGCCCAAGTTTCCAGCCCGCCGACGGACTCTTTTCGGGTTCTGGGGCGGTTGCGGTTTGGGTTATGATGCAGATCATTTTAATCTGCCCGAGCTTTCACCATGACCCTGCGCATCCTCGCCACCGGCGGCACCTTCGACAAACACTACAACGAACTGAACGGCACCCTCGGCTTCGCCGACAGCCATGTGCCGGCGCTGCTGGCGCGCTGCCGCCTGACGGTGGACGTGGCGCTGGAACAGCTGCCGCTGATGGATTCGCTGGACATGGCGGACGCCGACCGCGAGCGCATCCTGGCCGCGTGCCGCGCCGCCAGCGAAAAGGCGATCGTCATCATCCACGGCACCGACACCATGCCGCAGACCGCCGCCGTGCTGGGACCGGCCAAGCTGGGCCAGACCATCGTGCTGACCGGCGCCATGATCCCCTACTCGATCGCCAATTCCGACGCGATGTTCAACCTGGGCTTTGCCGCCGGCGTGGCGCAAACCCTGCCGCCGGGCGTGTATGTGGCCATGAACGGCCAGATCTTCGCGTGGGATAACGTGCAGAAAAACAAAGCGGCTGGAGTGTTCCAGCCGCTGTAAGGGTTTTCCCCGGCGCCTACTTGCGCGGCAGCGCCAGCAAGTCCTTGGCCTCCGGCGACAGGATAGCCAAACGCAAGCCATCGGGCGCGGCCAGCATGCCGGCCCCCTCGTTCAGCGCGCCCGGCATGGTCAGCGACGACTGCCCGGCCGCCGCCGGCTGGCCGGCCTCGTTGAAGGCCGCCAGCGCCTCCACCATGCCGCCCACCCGCTTGCGCAACGACGGCCCGCCCTGCGCCGTCAGGTGCGGCAGCCTGGCCGCCGCCAGCGCCGCCAGCTGCGCCGTGCTCAGGCCGGCCGTCTGCGCGGTCGTGAACACCAGCGCCTGCGCCGTCGTCAACGCGCCGAGCTGGGTGGTCGACAGCACCGCCAGCTGCGCGCTGCTCAGCGCCCGCAGGTCGCGCGTTTCGATCGCCGCCAGGTCGTCCGACCCCAGCGCCGCCAACAGCGGCTTGCTCAGCGCCGCCACCTGGCTCGACGTCAGCGCCACGATCTGATCGGTGGTCAGCACGTCGCCGCCGGCGATGTGCGCGGTCGGCAGCGCCGCGATCTGGCGCTGCGACAAGGCGGCGATCTGCCCGGTGCCGAACGCTTGCAACTGTTCCGGCAGCAGCTGGGCGATGGCGATGGTGCTCAGGCCGCCGATCGCGGCGGTGCTCAGCGCGGCCAGGCCGTCGCTGCCCAGGCCGCGCAACTGCGTGGCCGCCAGCGCCGCCACTTGCGCCGCGCTCAGCGCGCCCACCTGCGTGATCGACCAGGCCGCCAACTGCGCCGTGTTCAGGCTGGCGATCACCTGCGACGACAGCGCCGCCAACTGGCCGCTGCGGATCGCCGCCACTTCCTCCGCGGTCAAGGCCTGGTACTGGCGCGAGGTGAGCACGCCGAACTGCGTGACCGTCAGCCCCGCGAACTGCTCCAGGCTCAGTCCGGCCAGCGCGGCGGTGGTCAGCGCCGCCACCTGGCCGCCGGCCAGCGCGCCGATCTGGCGGCTGGTCAGCGCCGCCAGCGTGGCCGGCGACAGGTTGGCGATCACCGAGGTGTTCAGCCGCGCCAGGTCGCTCAGCTGCAGATTCGCCACCACCTCGGCCGACAGCGCGCCGAACTGTGTGCTGCTGAGCATGGAAACCTGGCCGGCCGTCAGCGCGTTGATCTGGTCGCTGCCCATGGCTTGCAACTGGTCGCTGCGCAGGCCGACGATGGCGCCGAGCTGCAGCGCGGCGATTTCCGCCGTCTGCATCTGCGCCATCACGTCGCTGGACAGGGCGGCGATGTGCTGGCTGCCCAGGCCGGACGCCTGGGCGGTGGTCAGTCCCAGGATCTGTTCGCTGCCCAGCACCGCCAGCTGCGCGGTGCGCAAGCCGAAGATCGCCGCCGCTCTCAGCGCCGCGAAGTCCTGCGGCTCCAGCGCCGCCACCGCCTCCAGCGACAGCGCGGCGATCTGCGCGCCGCTCAGCGTGGCCGCCTGCGCCGTGCTCAGCGCGATGGCCTGCCCGACCGTCATGCCGGCCAGCGTGGCCGGCTTCAGCTGGGCGATCTGCGCCGTGCTGAGCAAGCCGATCTGGTGTTCCGCCCCGCCCAGCACGGCGAACTGCGCCGAGTTCAGCGCGCCGAACACGGTGGCCGGCAAGGCCGCCAGCGCGGCCGGCGACAGCGCCGCCAGCTTGGCGGTCGACAGGCCGACCGCCGACGCCGGGTTCAGCTTGGCGATCTGCGCCGTGCTCAAGGCCTGGAATTGTTCGATGCTCAGGGCGTTCAGGCTGGCCGAGCCGAACGCGGTGAGCTGGCGCGGCGTCAGCGCGGCGATGCGGTCCGGTCCCAGCAGCGCCAGCAGGCGGGTCGACAGGCCGGCCAGCGCGTTCGGTCCCAGCGCGGCCAGGTCGGCGGTCTCGATCGCGGCGAAGGCGTCGCTGCCGAGCGCGTTGACCTGGCTGCTGCTCAGCATGGCCACCTGGGCCGTGGTCAGCGCCGCCAGCTGTTCACCGTTGAGCGCGGCGAGCTGGCGCGTCTTCAGGCCGGCGATGGCGCTCGCCTTCAAGGCCGCCAGGTCGCCGCCGTCGAGCGCGACGATGGCCTGGGTCGACAAGCTGCCCAGCTGCGTCGCGTTCAGTGCGGCGGCCTGGGCGCTGGTCAGCTGCGACGCTTGCTGCGCCGTCAGGCCCGACAGCGCGGCGCTGCCCAGGGCCGCCACCTGCGCGCTCGAGAACAGGCCGAAATCGCCGTCACCGTTGGCGCCCATCGCGGCCAGCTGGGCCGAGGTCAGGCCCATCATCACCGCCACCCGCAGCGCGGCCAGGCTGGCGCCGTCCAGCGCCATGATGTCGTCGGTCGACAGCACGCCGAACTGGCGCGCGGTCAGCGTGGCCAGCTGGGCGCTGCTCAGCGCGTGCAGCTGGGCCGCCTGCAGCGCATGGATTTGCGCCGTGCTCAACGCGCCGATGAGCGCCGCGCTCAGCACATGGATGCGCTCGGGATCGAGCGCCTGGATCTGCCTGCTGCCCAGCGCCGCCACCTGGCGGCTATGCAGCGCGTGCAGCTGGTCCAGGCTCAGGGACATCAGTTGCGCCACGCTCAGCACGCCGATCTGGCGCGAGCCCATGGCCGCGACATCGGCCGTTTCGATGGCCGCCAGCTCGGTGGCGCTCAGCTGCGTCAACAGCGCCGTGCTCAGCGCGCCGATCTGCTGCGTGGAAAACGCCGCGATCTGGTCGGCGCTGAACATGTCCTCGCCCTCGCGCCGGCGCGACGGCAGCGCGGCCACCTGGCCGAGCTTGAGCGCGGCGATCTGGCCGGCGCTCAACGCATGCACCTGCTCCGGTCGCAGCTTGTCGATCAGCGCCACCGCCAGCGCGTTGACCTGGCGCGTGCCCATGGCCGCCAGGGCCTCGGGCGACAGTCCGGCGATGCCCTTCACGCTCAGCAATCCCGCCTGCGCCACCGTCAGCGCGCCCAGTTGTTCCGGCGTCAGCGCCGCCATGAAGGCGGTCGATTGCGACGCCTGGTTCAGCGCGTAGGTGCGCAAGGCCGCGAAGTCGGCCGGCTGCAGCGCGCCGACGCTGGCCGCCGGCAGCGCCGCCAGTTGCGGAGCGCTCAGCGTGCTGGCCTGCGCCGTGGTCAGCGCCGCGATGTACTCCACGCCCAGCTGGGCCATGTCGGCGGTGGTAAGCCGGCTGATCAGACGGGTGCCGCCGGCGGCAAACTGCTCCGGGGTCAGGCTGCTGTCGAAGCTCATGGTGTTTCCTTTTTGATGAAGTGGTAGCGAGCGTGAGTTGGGGGAAACGGAAAGGTTAAGGATTTGCTACTCGCGTGCGCAAAAAAAACCGCCTGCACCGAACGCGGTCTTGAGCGCGTTCAGGCTGGCGGTTTTGGGGGGGCGGCTAGTCAGGCTATTTCGGCACCGCCAGCAGACCGTGTCCCGCGGCCGTCTGCAGGGCTTTCAGGCGCAGCGTGTCGCTGTCCACCTGGCCGCCCGCGGCGTTCCGGCCGAGGTCGTGGAACTGTTGCAGCACGTCGGCCAGATGCGCCGCGTTGGCCGCCAGGGGACCGGCCGGCCGGCCGCCGTCGAACGCCAGTCCGCCGCGCGGCGCCTGCGGCGCGCCGGCGTCGTACGCGGACAAGGCTTGCGCCATGCCGCTGACCTGCGCGCTCAAGCCCTGCTGGAACCAGACGTCGGCGGCCGCGTGCTGCCGGCCGTCGGTGCTGGTGTAGCTGGACGTCAGGCCGATGAGGTTGCCATGCTCGACAGCGCCGCCCCGCTGCACATCCAGGTTCAGGCTGGCGATGCGCAGAGCCGCCAGCGTCTTCAGCTCGCCGGACTGGCTGACGCCGTCGGCGTTGGCGTCGACCCACACGCGCAAGTCGCTGTAGCCGGCGTCGAGCGCGCTGACCATGCCGTCGTGGTTGCCGTCGAGTTCCGCCAGCGCCTGGTAGCCGTTGGCGGCGGTGCCGCCGGCGGCCAGCCGGGTGGACGAGCCGAACAGCTCGCTGCCGTCGTCGATGCCGCCGTTGTGGTTGCGGTCCAGCGCCAGCAAGCCGTCGCCCGCCCCCACCCAACCGGTGGCCCGTTGCCGGCCGTTGGCGGCCAGGTCGAACTGCACGCCCGCCTCCAGCCCCAGCGTGGTGACGCCGTTGCCGTCCAGGTCCAGCACCAGCGGCGTGCTGAACGGCATGGCGCTCAGCTGCGCCGCGCTGAAGGCGAGGATCTGTTCGTCGCTCAAGGCGTTGTACTGGACCAGGGAGAACGCATGGGTCTGGCTCGTGGTCAGCGCCGCCAGCTGCGCCGTCGCCAGCGCCTGCATCTGCGTCGTGCTCAGCGCGGCGAACTGGCGCGTGCTCAGGCCGGGGATGTCGCGCGTTTCGATGGCGCCAAGGTTGGCCGCCGTCAGGTCGGCGATCAGCGCCGTGCTCAACGCCCCCAGCTGGGCCGAGGACAGCGCCGCCATCTGGGCGCCGGTGAACTGGCTGGCGGCGGAAGCGTTGGGCAACAGCGCCGCCACTTGCGCCAGGCTGAGCGCGGTGATCTGGTCGGTGCCCAGCGCCAGCAGCTGGTCGTCATGCAGCGCGCGGATCGCGGCCGTGCCCAGCGCCGCGATATCGGCCGTTTCAATCGTCGCCAGCGCCAGCGCCTGGATCTGCACCAGCGCCGCCGAACCGAGCGCGGCGAACTGCGCCGTGGTCAACGCGCGCAGCTGGGCGGTGCCCATGCCCGACAGCAGATTGCCGTCGCGCGCGGCGGCGTTCAGCACCAGCGGCTTGATCGCACCCACATCTTCCGTGCCCAGCGCCGCCACCTGGCCGGCGCTCAACGCGATCAGCTGGGTGCTGCCCAGCGCGCCCAGCTGGGCGCTGCCCAGCGCCGCCAGCTGGGCGTTGGTCAAGGCCTGCATCTGCTGCGTCTTGAGGCCGGCGATGGCCGCCGTTTTCAGGGCCGCCACATCCGCCGTTTCCATCGCCGCCAGCACCGTCGACTGCAGCGCGCCCAACTGGGCGCTGCCCAGCGCCGCCGCCTGGGCCGTGGTCAGCGCCACGACCTGGGCCGTGCTCAGACCCAGCAAGGCGGCGCTGCGCAAGGCGACGATCTGCTCGGTGCCGAGCGCGGAGATCAGTTGCGCCGCGCTGCCCAGCGGATCGGCGCCGAGCACCGCCATCTGCGCCGACGACAGCCCGGCCAGCGCCGAGGTGCTCAGCGCGGCCAGGTTGTCGGTGCGGATGGCGGCCACGTCGTCGACCGACAGGCGCGCCAGCTGTTGCGAGCTCAGCGCGCGGATCTGCGCCGAGTTGAGGCCGTAAATCTGTTGCGTGCTCAATGCGTCGAGCTGGGCCGTGCGCAGCGAGCCCACCTGGACCGACGTCAGGCCGGCCAGTTGCGCCGCGCTCAGGCTGGCGAAGCTGGCGCCCGACAGGCCGCCCAGCGCACTGGTGCTCAACGCGCCGAGATCGGCGCTTTCCAGGCCCGACAATGCAGCCGTGCTCAGGGCCGCCACCTGGGCGCTGTTCAGTACGCCGGCCTGGGCGGTCGTCAAGGCCGCCAGCTGCAAGCTGCTCAGCGCCGCGACCTGGGCGGTCCGGATGCCGGCCACGGCGGCGGTGCGCAGCGCCGCGATTTCCTGCGTGGACAAGACCGTCATCAGCGCCGGCGCCAGCGCCGCCAGCTGCGCGCTGCTCAGCACCGCCACCTGGCGGGTGCTCAAGGCCAGCACCTGGACCGCCGTCAAGCCCTGCATGGCGGCGGTACTGAAGGCCGCCACCTGCGCCGTGGTCAGCGCGCCGACGAAGGACGGCGAGCCGTTCGGCTCCACGCCCAGCACCGCCATCTGCTCGGTCCGCAGGCCGGCGATCGCCGCCGTGCTGAGGGCGCTCAGATGCGCGGTGTCGAGCACGACCATATTGGCGGTCGACAGGCCGGCCATCTGGAGCGTGCCCAGCGCGCCGGTTTGCGCCAGCGTCAGCCCGGCCACCTGGGCGCTGCCGAGGGCGGCGATCTGCTGGCTCCGCAGCGCCGTCACCTGGCGCGTGCTCAAGCTGTTGAGCTGGCTGAGCGACAGATTGGCCAGCAACGACAGGTTCAGGCCGGCCACCGCTTGCTGGCTCAAGGCGGCCAGGTTGGTGGTGGACAGGCCGACCACCATCTGGCTGCTCAGGGCGCCGATCTGCGCACTGCTGAGCACGCCGAACTGCGCGCTCGTCAACGCGCCCAGCTGGACGCTGTTCAGCGCCGCCAGCTGGGCGCTGCCCAGGCCGGCGATGGAGGAAACTTTCAGCGCGGCCAGGTCGGCCGTCTCGAGCGCGGCGATCTGCCGGGTCGACAGCGCGGCCACCTGCTGGCTCAGCAGGGCCGCCGCCTGCGTCGTGCTCAGCGCGACGATCTGGCGCGTGTCCAGGCCGGCCAGCGCGGCGCTGCGCAATGAAACGATCTGGGCCGTCGTCAAGGCGTCGAAATGGCTGACGCCGGCGGTGTCGGTGCCCAGCACGGCCAGCTGGCCGGAACTGAGGGCGGCGATGGCGGCGGTCTTCAGCGCGGCCAGGTCATCGGTTTGCAAGGCGGCGATCTGCGCCGAGCTGAAGGCGGCGATCTGGGCGCTGCCGAAGGCGGCCGCTTCGCCGGTGGTCAGGGCGACCAGCTGCGCGCTGCCCAGTCCCGCCAGGGCGGCGGTGCTGAGCGCGGCGATCTGCGCGCTGCGCAGCGAGGCGAACTGGGCGCTGGCGAGGTCGCCGCCGAGGGCGGCCAGTTGCGCCGAATTGAGCGCGGCGATCGCGGCCGTGCTCAGGCCCGGCAGCGTGCGGCTGTCGAGCACGGCCAGGTCGATGGTGCTCAGGCCGGCGATCTGGCGCGAGCCGAACGCGCCCAGCTGCGCCGAGCTGAAGGCCAGGATTTGCTGGGTGCCGAGGGCGGCGATCTGGTCGCTGCCCAGCGCCATCAGTTGCTGCGTCTTCAAGGCCGCCAGCTGCGTCGCCCCCAGTTGCGAGATCACCCGCGTGGTCAGGCCGCTGATGGCGGCGGTGGTCAGCGCCGACAGATTGGCGGTCGACAAGCCGGCCAAGGTGCTGCTGGACAAGGCGCCCAGTTGCAGGCTGCTCAAGGCGGCCATCTGCTGGGTGGTCAATGCGGCCAGCTGGGCCGCGGTCAGCGCCCGCATCTGGTCGGTCGACAGGCCGCTCAGCGCGGCCGCGCGCAAGGCCGCCACATCCACCGTTTCCAGCGCGGCGATGGCGCTGGTGCCGAGCGCGGCCAGATGGGCGCTGCTCAGCGCGGCCGCCTGGGCCGTGCTCAGGGCGACGATCTGGCGCGTGCTCAGGCCGCCGATGGCGGTGCTGCGCAGCGCGCCGATCTGCAAGGTGGACAGCAGGTCGATATGGCTGGCGCCGCCGGCGTCGTTGCCCAGCTGGGCCAGCTGGGCCGAGCTCAGCGCGGCCAGCGCGGCGACCTTCAGGCCGGCCACGGCGGCGGCGTCGAGCGCATCGATGGCGGCCGTCGACAGCGCGGCGATCTGGTTGGAACCGAAGGCGCCCAGCTGCGCCGACGTCAGCGCGGCCAGTTGCGCGCTGGCCAGGCCGGCCAGCTGGTCGGTGCCGAGGGCGCCGACCTGGCGCGTGCTCAGCGACGCGACCTGGGCGCTGCTCAAGCGCAGCAGCGCGCCGACCGGCAAGGCGGCGATCACCGCCGTGCCGAGCGCGCCGACATCGCTGGTCTGCAAGCCGGCCAGGGCCGAGCTCGACAGCGCCATCACCTGGCTGCTGTTCAGCGCGCCGACCTGGGCGCTGGTGAGCGCGGTCACCTGGTCGCTATTGAACGCGGCCATTTGCTGGGTGCTCAGGCCGGTCAACGCCGCGGTCCTGAGCGCGGCCAGGTCCGCCGTTTCCAGCGCGGCGATGTCGTTGCTGGAGAAGGCGGCCAGCTGGCCGCTGCTCAGCACGGCGGCTTGCGCGGTGCTCAGCGCCACCACCTGGCGGGTGCTCAGGCCGGCCAGGCCGGTGCTGCGCAACGCGGCGATCTGCGCCGTGCCCAAGGTGCCGAACAGGCTGCCGGACGGATCGTCGGCCAGCGCGGCCAATTGCTCGGCGCTCAGCGCGGCCAGCGCCGAGGTGCTCAGGGTGCGGGCGGCGACGGCGCTGAGGGCGGCCATGTCGGCGCTCGACAGGCCGGCGATGTTGCGCGAGCTCAGCCCCAGGATTTGCGGCACGCCCAGGCTGGCGATCTGCGCCGTTTGCAGCGCCGCCAGCTGGCTGCTCGACAGCACGCCAAACTGCAGCGAGGACAGGCTGGACAATTGCAGCAGACTCAGGTTGCCGACCGCGGACGGACTCAGCGCCGCGATATTGGCGGTGCTGAAGGCGGCCATATTGGCGCTGGCGAAGCCGGCGATGGTGGCGGACGACAGCGCCGACAACTGCGACGCGTTCAGGGTCAGGAATTGCGCCATGGTCAGCGCGGCCAGCTGGCTGCTGGTCAGCGCCGCCACCTGGGCCGAGCTCAGGCCGGGAATGGCGGCGGTGCGCAGCGCGGCCAGGTCGAGCGGCTCCATGGCGGCGATCGCTTGCGTGCTCAGCGCGCGCAGCTGGCTGCTGCTCAACGCGGCGACCTGGGTGGCCGTCAGCGCCGCCATTTCGGCGGTGGTCAGGCCGGCCAGCGCGGCGCTGCGCAGCGCGACGATCTGGGCCGTGGTCAGCAACTGCACCTGTCCCAGCGCGGCCAGCTGGTCGCCATTGAGTGCGGCGATCGCGGCCGTGCGCAGCGAGGCCAGCGTGGCCGTGCCGAGCGCCGCGATGTCGGCGGTCGACAAGCTGCCCACTTGCAGCGAGCTCAGCGCGCCTACCTGCGCGGAGTTCAGGCTGTGCACCTGGGCGGTGCTCAACGCGGCCAGCTGGGCGCTGCCCAGCGCCGCCACCTGGCGCGTGCCGAGGCCTGCCAGTTGCGTCGTGCTCAGGGCACCGACGCTGGCGGAAGCCAGGCCGGCGATAGCATTGGTGCCCAGCGCGGCGAAGTCGTCGCCTTCCAGTCCGGCCATGCCGGTCGTGCTCAGCGCATTGAGCTGCTTGCTGCCCAACGCGCTGATCTGGGTCGTGGTCAGGGCCGTCACTTGCGCGCTGCTCAGCGCCCCGGCCTGCAGCGTGCTCAGCGCCGCGATCACATTGCTGCGCAACGCGGCCAGGTCCGCCGTTTCCAGCGCCGCCAGCTGCACCAGCGACAGCGCGGCGAATTGCGCGCTGCTCAGCACGGCGGCTTGCGTCGTGCTGAGCGCCGCCACTTGTGCGGTGCCCAGGCCGGCCAGCGCGGCGGTGCGCAGCGTGGCGATCTGGGCGGTGGTCAGCTGACCGAACAGGTTGCCGCCGGCGGCGTCGCCCAGTTCCGCCAGCTGCGCCGAATTCAGCGCGGCCAGCGCGGCGGTGCTCAGCGCCCGCAGCGCGGCGCTGCCCAGCGCGGCCAGGTCGGCCGGCGTCAAGCCCAGCGCCTGGCGCGAACCCAGCGCGCCGATCTGCAGGGTCGACAGCGATTGTATTTGCGTGCTGCTCAGCGCGGCGATCTGGTCGCTGCCCATCGCCGCGTAGTGGCGCGAGCCGAGCGCGCCCAGTTGCGCGCTGTTCAACGAAGCCAGCAGCAACGGCGTCAGCAGGGCCACCGCGCCGGGATTGAGCGCGGCCAGGTCGGCGCCCGGCAGGCCGGCGATCGAGGCGCTGGACAGGGCGGCCAGCTGCTTGCTGCTCAGCGCGGCGAATTCGGCGGTGGTGAACGCGCCCAGCTGGGCGCTGCTCAGCGCCGCCATCTGCTGCGTGCTCAGGCCGGTAATGGCGGTCGTCTTCAGCGCCGCCAGGTCGGCCGTTTCCAGCGCGGCCAGCTGCGCCAGCGACAGGCCGTTCAGCTGCGCGCTGCTGAGGATGGCGGCCTGGGTGGTCGACAGCGCCGCCACCTGGGCTGTGCTCAGGCCGGCCAGCACCGCCGGCCGCAGCGCGGCCAACTGGGCCGTACCCAGCAAGTCGATCTGGTTGCCGGCCGCGCCCAGCTGGGCCAACTGGGCGGAATTGAGCGCGCCCACCGCCGCCACGCTCAAGGCCTTGATGCCGGCGCTGCCGATGGCGGCCACGTCGTCGGTCGACAGGCCGGCCACCTGGCGCGAGCCCAGCGCGCCGATCTGCGCCGAACTGAGGGCCTGGATCTGGGTGCTGCTCAGCGCCGCGATCTGCGCACTGCTCAGCACGGCGATCTGGCGGCTGCCGAAGGCATTGATTTGCGCCGTGCTCAGCGCGGCCAGCAAGGCGGTGCTCAGTTGCGGCACGACGGACGGATTCAGGGCCGCCAGGTCGGCGCCCGGCAAACCGGCCAGGGCGTTGGTGGACAGTGCGCCGATCTGGGCGCTGTTCAGTGCGGCGAATTCAGCGGTGGTCATCGCGCCCAACTGGGTGCTGGTCAGCAGCGCCAGCTGGCGGGTGGCCATGGCGGCGACGGCGGCGGTTTTCAGCGCGGCGACGTCGGCCGTTTCCAGCGCGCCGACGGCGTCGCTGGACAGGGCGTTCAGCTGCGCGCCGTTGAGCGCGGCGGCTTGCGCGGTGCTCAGCGCCACGGCCTGCTGCGTGCTCAAGGCGCGCACTTGCGCCGTGCTCAAGCCGGCGGTGGCCTGCGTGCCCAGCGCGGCGATGCCGCGCGTGCCGATGGCCAGGATGTCATCGGCCGAGAAGGTGGCCAGCTGGCGCGTGCTCAGCGCGGCCAATTGGCCGCTGCTCATCAGGGCCACCTGGTCGGACGACAGGCTGGCGATATTGGCGGTGCTCAAGGCGGCCAGGTCGGCCGTCTCAAACGCGGCGATCGCCTGGCTGCTCAGTCTGATGAAAGCCTGGCTGCCCAGCGCCGCCGCCTGGGCGGTGGTCAAGGCGGCGATCTGGGCGCTGCCCAGCGCGCCCATGAAGCCGGACGGCAAGGCGCCCACGGCGTTCAGGGTGGCGGCCTTGATGGCGGCCAGGTCCTGCGTGGTCAGCACCGCGACATTGGCGCTGGCCAGGTAGGCCAGCTGGGCGCTGGTCATGACGAACAGGTGATCGGTGCGCAGGGCCGGCACCTGGAGCGTACTCAACGCCGCGATATCCTCGCTCGTCCACGACAACACGTCCAGGGTGGTCAGGTCGTTGGCGATTTGGGACGTGCTGAGGATGGGAACGAAGGTGCTCATCACGAGTTCCTAATTTGATAACATCTTTCACTATAGCAGAAATCGCGCTAATTTCTACAGAGCAACGAAATTATTTTCCCGGTTTTTTATCAAAAATTACATGAAAAATGCCGCAAAATCAAAGACTTTGCGGCATTCTTAACCAACAGGCAGGGCTTTTGTTGCAGTGCGATCAAGCCTTGGCTTCGCCGCCCAAAGCCTCGACCACGTCGGCCATCAGCTTGGCCAGTTCGCCGGACATCAGCATGAAATCGCCGTCGAAGCGTTCGTCGTCGTTCTTGGTGCTCGATTCCTTTTCGGCGATCACGTCCAGCGGCTTGATGCCCTTGATCGCCAGCGATTCGGTCAGCACGAAGGAGATCTTGCTGTCCCAGGTCATGGCCAGGCGGGTGCACTGCTTGCCGGCCGCGATATGGCGCCGCACTTCGTCCGCTTCCAGCGTGTGGCGCACATAGCGCACCGCCGCCTTGCTCTCGCCGGTGGCGCGCAGTTCGGTGTCCATGTCGACCGTGAAGCCGGCCGGCGCATCGTCCGCCTGCAGCCATTCGGTCATCACGCCCACCGGCGAGCGCTGCACGCGCAGGCTTTCCAGCGGCAGCTTGTCGACCGCCTTCAGCAGCAGCTTGATCACTTCGTCGGCCTTGGCCGGGCTGGCCGCGTCGACCACCAGCCAGCCGTTGACCGGATCGATCCAGGTCCAGACGTTGCTGCGGATCGAGAAGGCGCGCGGCAGCAGTTCGTCGGCCACGCGCTCTTTCAGTTCCTTCATCGCCTTCTTGCCTGGAGCGAAGCCCTGGGCCTCTTCCATTTCGGCGGCGCGCGCCTTGGCGACCTGGTTGATGACGGTGTTCGGCAGCAGCTTCTTCTCGGTGCCCAGCAGGATCAGCATCTGTTTGTTGACCACGTGCACCAGGCCGCCGTTCGGACGCGGCGTGTCCCAACCCTGGCGCAGCAGCTCATTGCTGCTGGCTGGGACGAAGGAGTGGGGCGCCAATGCTGCTTCCAGTTGTTCGGGGGTATAGGCCCAAGGGGCCGGCAGACGGTAAATCTGTAGATTCTTGAACCACATGTGTTGAGCCTTGTTTCAGTAATGCCAGGGGAGCGCCATTTTACACGGTGATGGCGGCGCCGGACCGATTGTGTTGCGTGACCAAGAAGTTGTTTCAAAATGAGCGCAGCTAGGCGTGGGGCCGAAGACAGTGCGAATGCACGGCGAGGCGCCACAACGACGCTGCGGTCTTTTTGAAACAACTTCTAGGCGAACAATTCGCCTTGGCGGGGCAAAGCGGCCTGCCCGCCGGCGCCGGGCGGCTCCAGCGTGCTGGCGCGCACCCCCAGCAGGCGCAGCCGGCGTTGCAGCGGCACCCGCTTCAGGCACTCGCGCGCCGCGTGCAGGATGCCGGTGGTGTCGGCCACCGGCTGCGGCAGGGTGACGTTGCGGCTGACGATCTGGAAATCGTCGAAGCGCAGCTTGATGCTGATGGTGCGGCTGACGTAGCCCTTGCGCTTGAGGTCGTCCGCCAGCCGCGCGCACAGCTGGGTCAGGATGCCGGACAAGGTGTCGCGGTCCTGGCGCGCGTGCAGGTCGCGCTCGAAGGTGGTTTCGCGGCTGATCGACTTGCTCTCGGTGCTGGTGGAGATTTCGCGATGGTCGACGCCGTGCGCGGCCTCGGCCAGCCAGGCCGCGTAGTGGGCGCCGAAATGGTCTTGCAGCAGCCCGGCGTCGGCCGCCGCCAGCTGGCCGATGGTCGCTATGCCCAGCGCCGCCAGCTTCTCGGTGGCCTTGGGGCCGATGCCGTTGATCTTGCGCACGCCCAGCGGCCAGATGCGGGCCGGAATGTCGTCGTAGCCGAGGATGGTCAGGCCGTCGGGCTTTTCCAGGTCCGAACAGATCTTCGACAGCAGTTTGTTGGGCGTCACGCCGATCGAGCACGACAGCCCGGTGGCGTCGCGCACGGCCTGCTTGATGCGCTGCGCCAGTTCGCGCGTTTCGCCTTCCACATGGGTCAGGTCGATATAGATTTCATCGATGCCGCGGTCTTCGAAATCCGGCGCGATGGCGGCCACGGCGTTCTTGAACAGCCGCGAACAATGGCGGTAGGCGTCGAAGTTGACCGGCAACAGGATCGCGTCCGGCGCCAGCTTGGCCGCCTTCATCATGCCCATGGCCGAGCCGACCCCGAGCGCGCGCGCCTCGTAGGTGGCGGTGGTGATCACGCCGCGTCCCACGTAGTCGCGCAGACGGGCGAAGGTGTGGCTGCCGTCCGCCCGCGCCACCGGCTGGGCGTCGCGGCCGCCGCCGATGACCACCGGCAGGCCGCGCAACTCGGGATAGCGCAACAGCTCGACGGACGCATAAAACGCGTCCATGTCGAGGTGGGCAATGCGGCGCTGGTCTTCAGCCATGGTGCGGATAAAATTACTGTGAATACATACAGTATCCACGGAAATCATTCGCGCCGCAAGAGCCCTGCTTTTACCGCGCGCGGAACCAGGCCGCGCTGGCCTCGTCGGCCGGGAAGAACGATTCGATCCGCAGCTCGTGCACGGTGACGTCGTGCGGCGTGCCCAGGGTGGCGATGGTGGTGAACAGGTTCAGTTCGACGCCGTCCTTGCGCAGCGTCAGCGGCAGGAAGGGCAAGGCGCGCCGGTCCAGATTCGGCGCCGGATGGCTCACCCCGGACATGCCGGCGATGCCGGGCAGCGCCAGCAATTCGCCCAGCAGCAAGGTCGCTTCGCTGCCGGGGCCGTCGCTCATGGCTTCGCGCTGTATCCAGTGCAGCAGGTCGGCGCCGACCTCTTCCCAGTTGTGCAAATATTGGCGCACGCCGTGCGGGTCCAGCATCAGCTTGAGCACATTGACCGAGCCGTCGGTGGGAATGGCCGCGTCGTCCGGCAAGCCCAGCAGCCAGCGCATCATGCCGGCCGCCGGGGCGTTGGCCAGCGCCAGGTTCCACAGGCGGTCCACCACCAGCGCCGGATACGGCGCCTGCTGCGCCAACATGAAATCGAGCGCCTGGCGCACCGCGCCCAGCTCGGGGTCGGACAGCTTGCGCTCCTGGTAGGCCGGCGCGTAGCCGGCCGCCAGCAGCATGACGTTGCGCTGCCGCAGCGGGATTTCCAACACCATGCCCAGCCTGAGTATCAAGTCCTTGCTGGGCTGCGAGCGGCCGCTTTCCAGGAAGCTGATGTGGCGCTGCGAAATCTCGCTCTCGGTCGACAGGCGCAGCTGGCTGTAGCCGCGCTTGCCGCGCCAGTACTTCAGCGCGCTGGCGAAGTCGCTGAAATAGTCGGCCGCGCCGTTCATGCCGGCGCCACCATGTCAGCAGGGATGAAACCCGGTACGTTCGGTGCGGCCATGATGATCTCCTTGAACCCTCATGATAGCTCGACTGTCGTCAGGCGGCATTCAGGAAGCCGGTGACGCGGGTCAGGCGGCCGTCGGCGCCGAGCTCGGCGACATCGGTGCCGTGCGCCACCGGCGCGCTGCCGGGCACGGCCAACGTCCACGAGAAGCGCACCACGTGGTGGTGGCCGTCCGGCGTGCCGTCCAGTTCGAAGCGGAAGCCGGGGAACTGGCTTTGCGCGCCGGCGATCATGGCGTCGATGCCGTCGTGGCCGGCGCCGCGCATCATCGGGTCGAGGTAGCTGGCGTCCAGCGCGAAGGCGTGCGCCACCAGCGCGCGGCGCGCGGCGGCGTCGCGTTCGTTCCAGACGGCCAGGTATTGTGTAGCGATGTGGGCTGCGGTGCTCATGTCGATCTCCTTGAGTGGGTGGTGTCGTAGCGACAGCAACCATTCTCCGGAAATCAGCGTGCGGCGGCGATTACGTCCCAGGTAATCGCCGCGCCACCACCAGCACGGCGCCGGCCACCAGGCTGGCCGCCAGCAGATAGATGCCGTTGGCGGTGCTGCCGGTGGCGTCCTTGATGGCGCCCACCAGGTAGGGACTGGCGAAGCCGGCCAGGTTGCCGACCGAGTTGACCAGGGCGATGCCGGCCGCCGCCGCCGCGCCGCCCAGCATCGCGGTCGGCAAACTCCAGAAAATCGGGAAGGTGGTCAGGATGCCGGCCGTGGCCACGCTCAGCGCGGCCATGGCGATGACGGTGTTGTCGCTGTAGACGGTGGCGACCACCAGGCCCAGCGCGCCGGCCACAGCGGCGGTGGCGGCGTGCCAGCGCCGTTCGCCGCTGCGGTCCGAATGGCGCGCGGCCAGCACCATCACCAGCGCCGCCACCGAGTACGGGATCGCCGTCAGCAGGCCAATGTCGAACACGTCCTTGACGCCGCTGTTCTTGATCAACTGCGGCAGCCAGAAGCTGACGCCGTACAGCCCCATCACGAACAGGAAGTACACCAGCGCCAGCAGCCATACCTGGCCATTGCCGAACACCTGCGCCAGCGGCAGGTGCTGCTGATGCCGGCCATCTTCGACGATGGCGCGCTCCAGCTGCCGCTTGTCGTCCTCGCTGAGCCAGTTGGCGCCGCGGATGCCGTCGTCCAGGTAGAACAGGGTCCAGACGCCGAGCAGCACTGACGGCAAGCCTTCCAGCAGGAACAGCCATTGCCAGCCGCTGAGGCCATATAGGCCGGCGAAGGTTTTCATGATCCAGCCCGACAGCGGCCCGCCGACCACGCCGGCCACCGCCACCCCGCTCATGAACAGCGCCACCATGCGCGCGCGGCGATGGGCCGGATACCAGTAAGTCAGATACAGGATGATGCCGGGGAAGAAGCCGGCCTCCGCCGCGCCGAGCAGGAAGCGCAGCAGATAAAACGTCGCCACGCTGTTGGCCAGCATCAGCGCCGACGAGATCAGGCCCCAGCTGATCATGATGCGGGCGATCCAGATGCGGGCGCCGGTGCGCGTCATCAGCAGGTTGGACGGCACCTCGAACAGGAAGTAGCCGATGAAGAAGATGCCGGCGCCGATGCCGTACACGGTGTCGGAAAAGCGCAGGTCGGCCAGCATCTGCAATTTGGCGAAGCCGACGTTGACACGGTCCAGGTAGGCGGCCACGTAGCACAGGAACAGGAAAGGCATCAGCCGCCAGCTGACGCGGCGGTACAGGGGATCGAGCTGTTGATCGTGGCGGGGCATGGTGGCGGTCCTTATTCGGGGTGTTGGGCGCGCGGCCATAGTGACACCGGAAAGCGGGCCGCCAACAAATTTTCTAAATTATTTTCAAAAACCCTTGCGGAACGGATAAACCAGCTTGTAGAATACGGCCTCGTTCAGCAGTTGTGACAAAGTAGTGAAGCAAAGCTGATATGTTTTCTGGGTGCTTAGCTCAGTTGGTAGAGCGGCGCCCTTACAAGGCGTAGGTCGGGAGTTCGACCCTCTCAGCACCCACCAAGAAAACAGAAACAACGAAATTTGGAGCGGTAGTTCAGTTGGTTAGAATACCGGCCTGTCACGCCGGGGGTCGCGGGTTCGAGTCCCGTCCGCTCCGCCAAATTCCTTTAAGGGCCCGATTCGTCGGGCCCTTAATCATTTCTGCGCTGCTTTTTAGCCCAACTCGTACCAGACTCCGCGCCCGCTGCCGTGCCGCCTCAGCTGCCCTTGTTCAACCAGGTTGCGAAAGTGCGGTTTCAAGGTATTGCGGTTGCGGGCGGTAATCAGCAATGCATCGGCCATCGTGACGCGGCCATGCTCGCGCGCAAACTGGACAATCCGCAACGACAATTCCGGCAACGCAGCCAGGACCACACGTTCCAACTCGATTTTTTTCTCCAGCCGACGTATCAGCTCGGCCAGCGAACGCAGGAAAAACAGCAGCCAGGGTTGCCAGTCCGGCGCATCGCTGCGGATCGTCGCTTGCGTACGCCTGAGCGCTGTTGACGCTGGTCTTGTACTTGCCACGATGCCGCTCGTCCTTGTCGCTATGGCCCAGCAGCATCTGGTGTAGTTGCTTGATATGGTTCTCCGTCAGGAGAATGTCTGGCCAGGAGTGGAATACCACATCCATTAATTCCGCATAGCCTGCCACCTCCTGCTCGTCGCGCGTGGCAAAGGACTTGATCTTGAGATTGGAAAGCAACTGAGCTACCTGGCGATCTGACAGGCTGGCGCCTTCGATGCGCGTGGAGGAACCTATGCTTTCAATGGTAGCGACGCGGCGTAGGGCGGACAAGCGATCCGGTGCGAGCCGGCCCAAGGCTCGCCAAGCCCCCTTGAATTCATCGATCCCGGCGATAAGATTGAGTATCTCAGGGGTGATGTGCAGTGTATCGGTACGCAGCATGCAACCGATAATACACCCATTTACAACCAATTAAGTCTCGCCTAATTGGACGGGTGTTATCCTTCCGGCATGAGTATTTCGGCGCCTTTTCAACACCCATATCTGCGTTTCCGCATCCGCATGGCGCACCAGGCGATGGTGCAGTTCGTGGCCAGCTTCACGACGTCGCTGGAATACATACTGCTCGGTTTCGGCCAGGTGCTGGTGGGGCTGGTCGCCTGCCTGGCCCTGCCCGGCTTGTTCGCGGCGACGCGGCCGTGGCCGCAGGCGCTGGGCTTGTTCGCCGGCCAGACGCTGATCGCCTGCGCGCCGGTCTGGCTGCTGCGCAAACGGCTGTTGCCGGCGCAGGCGCTGCTGTGGTGCCGTCCGCTGCCGATCCCGGCAAGCCAGCAATGGCGCGCCAATATCGCCGTGGCCGGGATGATCATCGTTCCATTGAGCATGGCCTACGCAATTTCCACCACGATATGGCTGTATCAATGGCCGGACTGGCTGCGACCGGTCGCGCCGCAGGCGCTGCTGCTGACCATAGGCTCGTTGCTGCTGGGCTGGATCATCTCGACCTTGGTGCTGGCCCGGCGCTGCCGCATGCCGGCCGCCGCCAGGCTCGATCCGGACCGTCCCGCGCCCGCCCCCTATGCGCCGCGCATGCCCGCCAACGCCGGCGCCCCGGCCCAGCGCGCGCGCACCGCGCTGTACCACTGGCGCCAGCTGTTCTGGCTGCCGTTCTGGCGCGCCGAGAACCTGGTCGGCATCCAGCAGACCGTGCTGCTGCTGGGCGCCGCGCTGGGCATCGCCGTGTGGCTATGGCACCCGCCCGTGGTGCCGCCGGCGCTGTGGGGCTTCAACGCCGCGATCCTGCTGATGCTGCTGACCGACCGCGGCGACAAGGCCGTCAGCGAACAGATCGCCCTGCTGCGCCCGGTCGCGACGGCGTGGCCGGTGCGCATCGAACGCCTGTTCCGCTTTGCGCGCGTGTCCGCGCTGCTGCCCGGCCTGGCCGTGATGGCCTGGTTCGCGCTGCTGACCTTGGGCCATCTGGGCCGCGCCAGCACGGTCGGCTACAGCACCACCGTCGCCACCGTCTGGCTGTGCTTGGCCGGCGTCGCCCAGATCGCCGTGATCTCGCTGCGCCGCCTGAGCGTGCGCGGCCGCGTTGGGCTGGTCATCAGCGCCATCATCATCCTGACTGCCATTGGAAGCGAACTATGGAATTGAAACCCGTGCTGCGCATCGAACAACTGACCTTCGAATTCGCCAGCCATCCGCTGTTCCGCCGCTTCGACCTGCGACTGGGTACGGGCATCACCTGGCTGCGCGGCGAAAACGGCGCCGGCAAGACCACGCTGCTGAAGCTGGCCGGCGGCGCGCTGACGCCGCACGCCGGCGCCATCACGCTGGACGACCTGGACATCCAGGCGCAGCCGCTGGCCTACCGCCTGCAGTGCTACTACTGCGGCGGCGACACGCCGCAACTGCCGTGGCTGACCGTGCGCGAAATCCTCGACCTGCACCTGTCGCTGTATCCCGACACCGATGCGGCGCTGCTCAACGCCGAGCTGCAGGCCTTCCACCTGCTGCACACGCTGGACCAGCCGGTCACCACGCTGTCGCTGGGCCAGCACAAGAAGATGCAGCTGTCGCTGGCGCTGGCGCTGCCGGTGCGGCTGCTGCTGATCGACGAGCCGTTCAACGGCCTCGACGCGGACGCCATGGCCTATCTGCGGCAACAGCTGGCGGCGCCCGAACGGCTGGCGCGCCAGTGCATCCTGCTCACCAGCCACCTCGACCCGGCCTTGCCGCTGTCCGCTACCGTGCAACTTTAAGTTATCATTGGATCGATAAAGCCGGGCCGGCCCGGTCCGCGCACCTTGCCCTGCACGGAGTTCCCTTGATCTTTGGTTTCCTCAAATCGCCCGTTTTGTCGCCGCGTTTGCTGCGCCTGAAGGAATCGGCGCTGTTCGCCACGCTGACCCCGCTCGAACTGAACATCGTCGACGGCCTGATGCACGAACGCCGCTACCTGGCCGATGAAATCATCTTCGACGAGGGCGAGGAAGGCCAGGCGCTGTACCTGGTGATGTCGGGCCGGGTGATCATCAGCCGCCAGCTGGGCGCCACGCGCGAAGTGGTGGCCGAGCTGTCGGCCGGCTCCTTCTTCGGCGACCTGGCGCTGCTGGACAACACGCCGCGCAACGCCCAGACGCGCGCGCTGGACAACTGCGAACTGGCGGTGTTCTTCCGCGCCGACTTCATGGGCCTGATGGAGACCGACGCCGTGATCGGCTACAAGATCTCGCTGGCCCTGGCGCGCCACATCGGCAGCCGCCTGCGCGACTGGATGACCGGCAAGCCGCAAGTCGAGGCGCTATGAATTTCCTGCCGAGCCAACAGCGGGCCGGGCCGGTGGTCTGGAGCGGCATCATCGCCGCCACCTGCGTGCTGTTGTTCCTGCTGCAGCAGATGCTGTTCCTGGCCATCCCCTTCCTGCTCGGGATCGTGCTGTACTACATCCTGCAACCGCCGATGCAGCGCCTGATCCGCCTGGGCCTGAGCCACAACGCCGCCACCTTGATCGTCGGCGGCGTGTTCCTGTTGTTGCTGGTGATGGCCGGGCTGGTGTTCATCTACTGGGACAGCGGCCCGTCCGACTCGTGGCAGGACATGCTGGGCAAATACCTGAGCGGCGGCCTGGAGTTCGTGCGCCACACGATGCTGTCGCTGGAGCAGCAGTTCCCCATCCTCAAGCAGATCAAGCTGGCGCGCACCGTCAACAGCCGCGTCAGCGCCTTCACCGGCACCTTCGTGCAGAAGCATTTGACCGACATCCTGGTGTCGGTGGCGGCGTGGCTGCCGTCGCTGCTGCTGGCGCCGTTCCTGACCTTCTTCTTCCTGCGCGACGGCCTGCGCTTCAAGAAGTTCCTGGCGCGCGCCGTGCCCAACGCCTTCTTTGAAAAGACCCTGCGCCTGCTGCACGAAGTGGACCAGACCGCGCACCGCTACTTCCAGGGCCTGTTCAAGCTGACCATCCTCGACACGGCTGTGCTGGCGTTCGGGCTGTGGGCGATCGGCGTGTCGTCGCCGCTGGTGCTGGGCTTGATCGCGGCGATGCTGGCGTGGGTGCCGTACGTGGGCTCGATCCTCGGCTGCGTGCTGGTGGTGATGGTGGCCTCGACCGACGCGCCGGCCGATCCGGCGGTGGCCTACATGGCGATCGGCGTGTTCATCACGGTGCGGCTGCTGGACGATTTCGTCTTCATGCCGATGACCTTGGGCCGCAGCCTGCACATCCATCCCTTGATCACGGTGCTGATGATCTTCATCGGCGGCTCGGTGGCCGGGGTGGCGGGGCTGATGCTGGTGCTGCCCTTGCTGGGCGTGGTGATGGTGGTTGGCGAAACGCTGGGCCGGCTGATCACCGACCCGCGCCTGCGCGCGCGCCACCGCAACGCCATGGAGCTGCGCGCCAGGCAGGCCAGCGCCGACCTGATCTAGTCGGGGGTCAAGTCTGACAATCGGACACGGGCTCTGCCGTAATAATCGTTACGGCAGAGCCCGTGTCCGATTGTCAGACTTGACCCCCGGCGTTTAAGCGGTCATCGCCTGCTGGTCGGCCGACTCGGCCACCACTTCCTCGTCGTCCGAGCGGATCAGGTGATCGAAGGCCGACAGTGCCGCCTTGGCGCCGTCGCCGGTGGCGATGATGATCTGCTTGAACGGCACCGTGGTGACGTCGCCGGCCGCGAACACGCCGGGAATCGAGGTCTGGCCGCGGGCGTCGACTTCGATCTCGCCGTGACGCGACAGCGCCACCGTGCCTTTCAGCCACTCGGTGTTCGGCACCAGGCCGATCTGCACGAACACGCCTTCCAGCTCAACCTTCTGCAGCGCGCCCGAGATCCGGTCGTTGTAGCTCAGGCCGTTGACGATCTTGCCGTCGCCGTGGATCTCGGTGGTCTGCGCCGAGACGATCACGGTGACGTTGGCCAGGCTGCGCAGCTTGCGTTGCAGCACCGCGTCGGCGCGCAGTTCGGCGCCGAACTCGATCAGGGTCACGTGCTTGACCAGGCCGGCCAGGTCGATCGCCGCTTCGACGCCGGAATTGCCGCCGCCGATCACCGCCACGCGCTTGCCCTTGAACAGCGGGCCGTCGCAGTGCGGGCAGTAGGCCACGCCGTGGTTGCGGTATTCCTTCTCGCCCGGCACGTTGATCTCGCGCCAGCGGGCGCCGGTGGCCAGGATCACCGACTTGGCCTTCAAGATCGCGCCGGAGGCGGTCTGCACTTCGATCAGCTTGCCCGGCACCAGCTTGGCGGCGCGCTGGGTGTTCATGATGTCGACTTCGTATTCCTTGACGTGCTGCTCCAGCGCCACGGCGAATTTCGGACCGTCGGTGGCCTTGACCGAGATGAAGTTCTCGATCGCCAGCGTGTCGAGCACCTGGCCGCCGAAACGCTCGGCCAGCACGCCGGTCTTGATGCCTTTGCGGGCGGCGTAGATGGCCGCCGCCGCGCCGGCCGGACCGCCGCCGACGATCAGCACGTCGAACACCTCTTTCTTGCTCAGCTCAGCGGCCTGGCGGGCGCCGGCGTTCTTGTCCAGCTTGGACAAAATCTCTTCGACGTTGGTGCGGCCCTGGCCGAAGTGCTCGCCGTTCAGGAACATCATCGGCACCGCCATGATCTGGCGCGCCTCGACTTCCTTCGGGAACACGCCGCCGTCGATGGTGGTCACCTTGATGCGCGGGTTGATCACCGCCATCGCGTTGAGCGCCTGCACCACTTCCGGGCAATTGTGGCAGCTCAGCGAGATGAAGGTTTCGAATTCGTAATCGCCATCGAGGTTGCGGATCTGCTCGATCACGGCGTCGTCGAATTTGATGGTGTGGCCGCCGACCTGCAGCAGGGCCAGCACCAGCGAGGTGAATTCATGGCCCATCGGGATGCCGGCGAAACGCACGCCGATATCGGTGCCCGGGCGGTTGATGCTGAACGACGGCTTGCGTTCGGCATCGTCGGTGCGCTTGACCAGCGTGATCTTGTCGCTCAACAGGACGATCTCCTGGAGCAATTCCTCCATCTCGCGGGCCTTGGCGCTGTCATCGAGAGAGGCGACGATCTCAATCGGTTGCACCACTTTTTCCAAGTAGGCTTTCAACTGGGTTTTGAGAGTTGCATCTAACATGATTTTTCTTCCTTTTTACAAATATTTAGGCGTATGCCGGGCCGGACGCCCGGACCGGCATCGCGGTATTACTTGTGTGCTGCGGTCTCTTTCAAGACGTGCTCAGACTTAGATCTTGCCGACCAGGTCCAGCGATGGGGTCAGGGTCGCTGCGCCTTCGGTCCATTTGGCTGGGCAAACTTCGCCTGGGTGGGATGCCACGTACAGCGCTGCCTTGACTTTGCGCAGCAGTTCCGAAGCGTCGCGGCCGATGCCGTTGTCATGCACTTCCAGCACTTTGATGAAGCCTTCCGGATTGATGACGAAGGTGCCGCGGTAAGCCAGGCCTTCTTCTTCGATCATCACTTCGAAGTTGCGCGACAGGGTGCCGGTAGGGTCGCCGATCAGCGGGTAGTTGACTTTTTTGATGGCATCCGAGGTGTCGTGCCATGCCTTGTGCGCGAAGTGGGTGTCGGTCGACACGCCGTACACGTCCACGCCCAGCTTGGCGAATTCAGGCTGGTGATCGGCCAGGTCTTCCAGTTCGGTCGGGCACACGAAGGTGAAGTCGGCCGGGTAGAACATCAGAACAGACCACTTGCCCTTCAGGGACTCGTCGCTCACGTCGATGAATTTGCCGTTGGCGTATGCGGTTGCCTTGAATGGTTTTACTTGGGTATTGATCAGAGACATTGTGGTTTCCTCGTTGGGTTGTGAATCATTGAGACGCCAGTTTAAGGGCTTTCGCCCCATTTGCAAAATTGATTGTTCCAATAGTTTCAATAGTCACTAACTATAGAACAGGCAAAGCGAATAGCTATTATCGCTGTTTCGGGCTGGGCAGGAAGTCAGAGCCCTGTGTGGAAGCGATACCACACTCCGCAAGCCGGCATTGCGCGGGGTCCTCCGCATTGGATAACATTGCTCGAATTACACCACGAGAAGGCAGTGAGCCATGAACACCACAGAGATCTTCCTGATCGCGATGCTGCTGATCTTTACCGTACCGTATCTGGTGTGGCGGATCTTCAAGACCGATTATTACGCGCCGCTGGTCATCGTCCAGATCGTCGGCGGCATCGTGCTGGGGCCCGGCGTGCTGGGCGCGGCCTTTCCCGAGTATCACCAGTTCGTCTTCGCGCCGGACGTGGTCAAGGCCTTGAACGGCATCGCCTGGTGGGGCGTGATGCTGTTCGTGATGATCGCCGGCATCGAGCTGGACCTGAAAAAAGTCTGGCAATACCGCCGCGAGAGCGCGACCACCGCCGGCTTCGCGCTGGGCATGCCGCTGCTGTTCGGCTGCGCCGCCGCCGTGCTGCTGCTGGGCTACCAGGGCTGGAAAGGCGCCAAGGGCCAGGACTGGCAGTTCACGCTGGGCGTGGGCATGGCCTGCGCCGTGACCGCGCTGCCGGTGCTGGTGCTGCTGCTGGAAAAACTCGACATCCTGCGCCAGCCGATGGGCCAGCGCATCCTGCGCTACGCCAGCCTCGACGACGTGGCCATCTGGGGCGTGCTGGCGCTGATCCTGCTCGACTGGCAGCGCATCGGCCGCCAGGCCGGCTTCATCCTGGCGTTCGGCGTGCTGACCTTGGTGTTCCGCCGCGTCATGGCGCGCCTGCAGGAAAACGACCGCTGGTATGCGGCGCTGATCTGGCTGGTGATCTGCAGCTTCGGTTCCGACTGGGCCGGCCTGCACTTCATGGTCGGCGCCTTCCTGGCCGGGGTGGTGATGGACGCGCAGTGGTTCGACCGCGGCACGCTCGACACGCTGTTCAAGCACGTGCTGCTGATCCTGATGCCGGTGTTCTTCCTCAGCACCGGCCTGCGCACCAAGTGGGAGCTGGGCGGCTATTCGGTGTTCTTCGTCGGCGGCTTGCTGCTGCTGGCGTCGGTCGGCGGCAAGCTGGCCGGCGTGCACATCGCCGGCAGGATGTTGAAGTGGAAAACCGGCGAGGCGGCCATCATCGGCTGGCTGCTGCAGACCAAGGGCCTGATTGAAATCATCTTCGCCAACATCCTGCTCGACAAGCAGATCATCACCAACGAAACCTTCACGGCGCTGCTGTTGATGGCGGCCACCAGCACCATGCTGACCATCCCGGTCGTGCATCCCAGGCTGAACCGCCCGGCGCAGGCGGGGCTGGTGCAGCAGGCCGGCTCCTGAACCAGGCGACCGGAACCGGGCCTTACTGGCCGCGCAGCAGCTGGTCGAACTGCTCGGCCGGCATGGGGCGGGCGAACAGATAGCCCTGGCCGTAGTCGCAGCCGGCGGCGGCCAGCAGGTCGCGCTGTTCCGGCGTTTCCACGCCCTCGGCGATCACCCGCAGGCCCAGCTTGTGGGCCATGACGATGATCGCGTCCGACAACGCCATGTCGCTCGAATCGGGCGCCAGGTTGCGGGTGAAGGAGCGGTCGATCTTCAGGTAGTCGATGTCGAACTTCTTCAGGTAGGACAGCGACGAGTAGCCGGTGCCGAAGTCGTCCAGCGCCACCTGGATGCCGGCGTCGCGCAACTGCAGCAGCTTGTTACTGACGGTGGTGTTGGCGTCGAGCAGCAAGCCCTCGGTGATTTCCACCACCACCGACTGGCCCGGCAGGTTCAGCGCCTGCAAATAGCTCAGCCAGGTGTCGTAGGCGCCGTCCTCGCGCGCGAACTCCAGCGGCGACTGGTTGACGCTGACCTGGAATTCCGGATGGTGCTCATGCCGCCAGCGCTGCACCCAGCGCGCCGATTCGCGGAACACCCATTCGCCGATGTCGATGATCAGGCCGCTGGCCTCGGCCAGCGGGATGAAGTCCATCGGGCTGACCACGCCGCGCTGCGGGTGGTTCCAGCGTATCAGCGCCTCGGCCTTGTGGATGCGGCCGCTCTTCAGGTGGACGATGGGCTGGAAATACAGCTCGAACTGCTCGGCCTTGAGCGCGCCGCGCAAGTCGTTGGTCAGGCGCATGCGGTTCAGCGCGGCCACCTGCAGCGTCGGCGTGAAATAGCTGTAGCGGTTGCGGCCGGCGCCCTTGGCGGCGTACATGGCCTGGTCGGCGTGCTTGAGCAGGTCGTCGATGTCGAGCGCGTCGTCCGGGTACAAGGTGATGCCGATGCTGGCCGAGACGAAGGCCTGCTCCTGCCCCAGCGGGAAGGGCAGTCGCAGGCTGTCGATGATGTGCTGGGCGATCTGCTCGACCCGCTCGGTGCCGTCCAGCTCGGACAGGATCACGGTGAACTCGTCGCCGCCCAGGCGCGCCACCGTGTCCGACTTGCGCACGCAGGCGCTGATGCGGCGCGCCGCGTCCACCAGCAGGATGTCGCCCTGGTGGTGGCCGAGCGTGTCGTTGACCTCCTTGAAGTGGTCGAGGTCGATGAACAGGATGGCGATGTGCGAGCGGTCGCGCTGGCTCTTGAGCATGTCGTGCGCCAGCCGGTCGTGGAACATGCGGCGGTTGGGCAGCTGGGTCAGCGGGTCGAAGTTGGCCTGCTGCCAGATCAGCGCCTCGCTCTGCTTCTTGTCGGTGACGTCCTCGATCATGCACAGGTGGTGCGGATGGCTGCCCTTCTCGGTCTCGATGGCGGTGACCGACACCTCGATCCAGACCAGCTCGCCGTCCGGGCGGAACAGCCGGTTGGTGATCTTGAAGCTGCCGATCTCGTGCACCAGCAAGCGCCCCATCTGCACCTTGAGCTGCGCCACGTCCTCCGGATGACCGGCCTCCAGCCAGCGCATGGCGCTCAGCTCGACCTGCGAGCGGCCGACGATTTCCTGGAAGCGCGGGTTGATGTCGCGGTATTCGTAGGTCACCGAATCGACCAGCGCGATGCCCAGCGGCGAGGCCTCGAACATGGTGCGGAAGCGCTGCTCGCCGGTGCGGATGGCGGCGTTGGCGCGGCGCCGTTCGCGCGCCAGCAGGCTGAAGTGGACGGCCGCGCCCAGCGCCAGCACCAGCGCGGCGCCGCCCAGCACGCGGTACAGCCACAGCAGGCTGGCGCCGCCGCCGTCGATCTGATACATGAAGCCGTCGAAATTGGCGTTCTTCGGCACCATGCCCAGGCCGGCGTAGACGTCGGCGATGTGGCGCCAGCGTTCCGGATTCTGATAGCCGATCTCGACGAGCACCGGCTGCACCAGCGGCACCATCTGGCGCGCCTCGTACAGCAGGTGGGCGCGGTCGCTGCGGCGGCTGTACTTGCTGAGGATGACGTCGGCCATCTCCTCCTGGTGGCTCATGGCCCACTGCCAGCCGCGCATGCTGGCGGCGCGGAAGGCGCGCACCCGCTGCGGATGGTTGGCGATCTCGCGCTCGCTGGTGAACAGGTTGTCGCCGTAGAAATCGATGCCGACCGAGCGCGGGCTGTAGATGTCGTAGGGGAAGCCGAGGCGGTCGAAGGTGTCCGGCTCGTTGGTGGTGTAGACCGAGATGGCGTCCACCTTGCCGCTGATCAGGTCGGCCGTGTTGTAGCTCGGTTCGACCCGCTGGAAACTGCTGGCGGGGATGCCTTCCTTGATCAAATAGGCCAGCAGCTCGTCGGCGCTGCCCAGCTCGTCGATCAGCGAGCCGATCATCGCGCGCTTGCCGATGATGCGGCGGATGTCCGGCTCGGCGCTGGTCTGGCGCATCGCCAGCGCGTACGGCGAGTGCTGGAACACCACCCCCAGCACCACCACCGGCTTGCCGGCCAGGCGCGCCAGCAGCAGGCTGCTGGCGCCAACGCCGTACTCGGCCTTGCCGGCGGCGACGTCGCGCTCCGGCTCGTTGCCGTCCGAGCCTTCGAGGATGGTCACGTCCAGCCCGGCCTCGCGGTAATAGCCCTGCTCCAGCGCGGCGTAGTAGCCGGCGAACTGGAACTGGTGGCGATGCTTGAGTTGCAGCGTGACCTGGTCCTGGGCTGCGGCGGGCGCCAGCCACAGCGCGGGCAGCAGCGCCAGCAGCGTCAGGCCGGCACGGCGCCACCGGCGCGGCGCGCGGCAGGCGGGGGAAATGGTGGGGACAGTATCACGTACAGGCACTAGTGTTTTTCCAGAGAATCGCGGGCTAGCTGTAGTGTAGCTGCTTCGGCGGCCGAAATCGTCGCTTTCTGACAATACTCGGGCATAAAACACAACGGACGGCCAGGCGTGCGCCTGCCGTCCGTTGCGATGCCGGTAGTACTACTTAGTTGGGGATGGCGACCGGCACCGGCGCCTGGGCGTTGTCGCCCTTGCCCAACTGGCCTTCCGCGTTGCGGCCCCAGCCCCACAGCGTATTGTCCGAACGCAGGCCGAAGCTGTGCAGCGCGCCCGCGGTGACCGACAGCCAGTTGTTGGCGGTGCCCACCTGTACCGGCGTCGGGCTGTCCGGGCCGCCGGTGCCGAGCTGGCTCTCGAGGTTGCTGCCCCAGCCCCACAGCTGGCCGTCGCGGGTCACCGCCATAGTGTGGGTGGAGCCCGCCGCCGCCGCCAGCCAGTTGCTGCCGACGCCGATCGGGGTGGGCGCGTTGATGTTGGTCGAGCCATTGTTGCCGACCTGGCCAAAGGTGTTGTTGCCCCAGCCATACATGGCGCCGTCGGTGCGGATCGCCACCGAGTGGTTGGCGCCGGCCGCCAGCGACGACCATTGGAAGGCGCCGATCTTGGCCGGCGCAACGATGTCCACCAGGCCGCCGTTGCCGACCTGGCCGCTGGAATTGCCGCCCCAGCCATACAGGTTCAGGTTGTCCTTGATGATGGCCAGCGTGTGGGTGTCGCCGGCGCTGACCGACAGCCACGCCTTCAGGCCGGTCGGCAGCGGTATCACGACCGGCGCCAGCCGGTCGATGTTGGTGCCGTCGCCCAGCTGGCCGTTGAAGTTACGGCCCCAGCCGTACATGGCGCCGCTGGTCTTGATCGCGAACGCGTGCGACTTGCCGGCCGCGACGAAGGCCCAGTCGGTGTCCTTGCCGACCTTGGTCGGGACCGGATGCGGGTCGGTGTCGGACGTGCCCAGGCCCAGCGTGCCGTTCTGGTTGGAGCCCCAGGTCCACAGGGTGCCGTCGCTGCGCAACGCCACCACGAACTGTTCGCCCACCACCATCTGCTTCCACAGCGTGCTGCCGCCGCTGACCAGCACCGGCGTGTTGCGGTCGGTCTTGGTGCTGTCGCCGAGCTGGCCGCGGATGTTCGAGCCCCAGCCGTACAGGCTGCCGTCGGACTTGTGGCCGATGGTCTGGTTGCCGCCGGCGGCGACGCCGTTCCACTGCGCGATGACGTTGATGGCGAGGGTGCCGACCACGCCGTCCTGGGTCGCGGTGACGGTGTCGGAGCCGACCGCCTTGCCGGTCACATTGCCGGCCGGGACGATGGTGGCCACCGCGCCGGTGCCTTTGAAGGCCCACACCAGGCCGGTGCTGGTGCTGAGCGCCTTGGTGCTGTTGTCCGAATAGGTGCCGGTGGCCGTCAGCGGCACGGCGATGCCGATCGGGATGGTGGTGGCGCTGGCCGTGATGGCGATCGATTTGAGCGTCACCACCGCCGGCGTGGCCGGCGTGCTGCTGCCGCCGCCGCCGCCGCATGCGGCCAGGATGGCCAGCACGGGTACCAGCAGCAGGGTCGAGAATGTAAAGTTTTTCATGTTCTTCCAGTTCACAGAATGAGGTCTGCGTGCGGGGCCACCCGGACCGGTGGCCAGCTTGCAACCAGTGTAGCCGCAAGCGGTCTCCACGCATCGTCGGAGCAAGCCTGAATTATCCACGCAATTGCACCGATAGGGGTATTTAACAACATTTCCTGAAGGGAATGGGCGAAAAAAAAGCAGCGCCACCATCGTGACGCTGCTCGCCGGGCCGGCCGGTGTGCAGCTTATCTGCGGCCGCGCGGGGCCGGCTTGGCGCCCTTGGCGGGCGCGGCGGCGGCCGGCTTCTTGACCTTGATGGTGTCGAGAATCGAGGCGCGCGGCTTGGTGTCGAGCGACTGGCGCGCCGTCAGCGAACCGGTCAGCGCATTGGCGCGCTGCCCCTGCAGGCGCGCCGGCGGCTGGGCGCTGGCGACGATGCCGGAGCGGGCGCCCTTGGCGCTGGGCGCCGGGCCGGACGGCGTGCGGCGGCTCGGATCCGGCGCATTGCCTTCGCCCGCCGACCACGACGGGATCAGGTGCTTGTCGCCGTTGCCGATCAGGTCGCCGCGTCCCATGGCCACCAGCGCCTCGCGCAGGATCGGCCAGTTCTCCGGATCCTGGTAGCGCAGGAAGGCCTTGTGGGTGCGGCGGATCTTGCCGCTGCGCGCGGTCTCGACCACTTCCGAATCCGCGCTCACCTTGCGCAGCGGGTTCTTGCGCGTGTGGTACATGGTGGTGGCCATGGCCATCGGCGTCGGCATGAAGGTCTGCACCTGGTCCAGCTTGAAGTTGTTCTTCTTCAGCCACAGCGCCAGGTTCAGCATGTCGAGGTCGGTCGTGCCGGGGTGGGCGGCGATGAAATACGGGATCAGGTATTGCTTCTTGCCCGCCTCCAGCGAGAAACGGTCGAACATTTCCTTGAACTCGTCATAGGCGCCGATGCCCGGCTTCATCATCTTCGACAGCGTGTTTTCTTCCGTGTGCTCCGGCGCGATCTTCAGCAGGCCGCCCACGTGGTGGGTCACCAGTTCCTTGACGTACTCCGGCGAACGCACCGCGATGTCGTAGCGCAGGCCCGACGAAATCAGGATCTTCTTCACGCCGGGAATCGCGCGCGCCTTGCGGTACAGCGAGATCAGCTTGCTGTGGTCGGTGCCCAGGTTGACGCAGATCGACGGGTACACGCACGACAGGCGGCGGCACGATTCCTCGATCTTCGGGTCCTTGCAGGCGAGCCGGTACATATTCGCGGTCGGGCCGCCGAGGTCGGAGATGGTGCCGGTGAAGCCCTTGGTCTTGTCGCGGATGTGCTCGATCTCGCGCAGGATCGACGGCTCCGAACGGCTCTGGATGATGCGGCCCTCGTGCTCGGTGATCGAGCAGAAGGTGCAGCCGCCGAAGCAGCCGCGCATGATGTTGACCGAGAAGCGTATCATTTCCCACGCCGGAATGCGGGCCTTACCGTAGGACGGGTGCGGCGCGCGCGCGTAGTTCATGTCGTACACGCCGTCCATCTCGTCCATGCGCAGCGGCAGCGGCGGCGGGTTGAGCCAGACGTCGCGCTCGCCGTGCGCCTGCACCATGGCGCGGGCGTTGCCGGGATTCGATTCCAGGTGGAACACGCGCGAGGCGTGCGCGTACATCACCGGATCGGTGCTGACGGTCTCGTACGACGGCAGCCGCACCACGGTCTTGTTGTGCTTTTCCTTGGCCATGGCCTGGCGCTCTTCGCGGCTCATGATGCGGATAGGCTTGATCACCTCGACCGGCACCACCGGCTTCGGCTCGACCATGCCTTCGTCCACGTCGCCCTTGGCGCCGCCGTTCTCGGTGGCGCACGACGACGTGTTCTGCTGCACCATCATGTACGGATCGGGATGGGTGTCGACCTTGCCCGGCACGTCGACGCGGGTGCTGTTGTGCACGCCCCAGTCCTGGTCCGGCAGCCAGCCGGCCGGCACCATGAAGGCGGTGCCGCGCAGGTCGCGGATGGACTTGATGTCTTCGCCGGCCGCCATGCGGTGGGTCAGGTCGACCAGCGCGCGCTCGGCGTTGCCGAAGATCAGCAGGTCGGCCTTGGAATCGGTCAGCACCGAACGGCGCACCTTGTCCGACCAGTAGTCGAAGTGGGCGATGCGGCGCAGCGACGCTTCGATCGAGCCGATCACCACCGGCGTGCCGGGGTAGGCTTCGCGCACGCGCTGGGCGTAGACGGTGACGGCGCGGTCGGGGCGCTTGTTCGGCTCGCCGTTGGCGGTGTAGGCGTCGTCGGAGCGGATCTTGCGGTCGGCCGTGTAGCGGTTGACCATCGAATCCATATTGCCGGCGGTGATGCCGTAGTACAGGCGCGGCTTGCCCAGCGCGCGGAAGGCCTCGGCAGAGGTCCAGTCCGGCTGCGAGATGATGCCGACGCGGAAGCCCTGCGCCTCCAGCAGGCGGCCGACCAGGGCCATGCCGAAGCTCGGATGGTCGATGTAGGCGTCGCCGGTGACGAGGATGACGTCGCACTCGTCCCAGCCGAGCGCAGCCATTTCGGCGCGGGACATCGGCAGGAAAGGCGCAACGGCAGCGCGGGCAGACCGTTTCGGGACGGTCGCAAATAAATTGGTAGGGGAGCTCATATCGGACAGCATTGTACCGGAAATGCCCCTGCTCCGCTCATGACCGAAAGAAAAATTCTTTTAGTATTCAATCACTTGAGTGTCAATGATGCAGGATTTACATTGCTATAGTCCGCAACTTTGCTATAACGGTTAGACAGCTGCCACCGGGAGACCATCATGCGACGCCGACTTTATTTCATGCTGCCCGACGTGCCGAGCGCCCGTGCCATGCTGGACGAGTTGCTGCTGGCGCGGATCGAGATCGGCCACATGCGCTTCATGGCCAGGGAGGCGCTGCCGTCGGACATGCCGGACGTTAACTTCCTGCAGAAGACCGACCTGGTGCACGGCGCCCAGCTGGGCGTGGTGATCGGCGCCATCGTCGGCCTCGGGGCCGGCGTGTTCCTGACCTTGTTCCCGGTCGACGGCATGACCTTGCGCACCGCCGCCATCCTGCTGGTGGCGCTGGGCGGGGCGATCTTCGGCGGCTGGGCTTCCGGCATGAACGCGGCGGCCGTGCCGAACACCCGGCTCAAGCAGTTCATGCCGCGCATCGAGCAGGGCCAGGTGCTGTTGATCGTGGACGTGCCGGTGCGGCGCGTCGAAGAAATCGAAGAGATGATCGCCAAACGTCATCCCGACATCAGCTTTGGCGGTATGGAACCGCCGATGCTGGCGTTTCCGTAACGCCGGCTGCCCGGGGACCTGGATTCCCCGGGTCCTCCCGCCTGCTTTAGATTCCCATGCTCGACAGGATATTGCCCAACTCGCGCAGGGCCGGCTCCAGTTGCGGATGCTGGGCGGCGAACTTGGCGGAGATTTCCTGCGTGCGTTCGGCCAGGCCGTAGGTGGTGCTCTCGGCCGGGTTGGCTTCGGCGGCGGCGCGGCGTTCCAGCAGCTGCTTGATGTCGCCGTCCAGCTGCTTGAGCAAGTCCTGCAATTCATCGTCGATCGGACCGGCGCTGGCCAGGTGGCTGCGCAGGGAACTCAGTGATGCCTTCAGATTGCTGTCCATAAAAACCCCTAGTCGGTAAATGTCGTGGCGACGTAGAGTTCTTCGACTCTGGCGCGCGCCCACGGTGTCTTGCGCAAAAATTTCAGGCTGGACTTGATGCTCGGATCGCTGATGAAGCAATTGATGTCGATCCGTAGCCCCAGCTGTTCCCAGCCGTAATGCGCGTGCAAACGGCTTACGATGGCTTCCAGCGTCACGCCGTGCAGTTCGTTACTCATAGTTCTATCTTACTCATAAAATGAAAGGGCCGGACTCGATTCTTACACAAATCGAGTCCGGCCCTGTTGACTTACTCTGCTTCGGCTTATTTACCGGTCAGGCCGCGGCGCTCCAGCAGCGGTTCGATGATCGGATCGCGGCCGCGGAAATTGCGGAACAGGTTCATCGCATCGTCGGTGCCGCCGCGCGACAACAGCTTGGCGCGGAACCAGTCGCCGTTTTCGCGCTTCAGGCCGCCTTTTTCCTTGAACCATTCGACGGTGTCGGCATCCAGTTTCTCGGACCACAGGTAGGCGTAGTAGCCGGCCGAATAGCCGCCCGAGAAGCTGTGCGAGAAGTAGGTGGTGCGGTAGCGCGGCGGCACCGGCGCGAAGTCGACGCCCATGTCCTTCAGCGCCTGCGCTTCAAAGCCCAGCACGTCGGTCGGGATCTGCGACGGCGCCAGCTGGTGCCAGCGCTGGTCCAGCAGCGAGGCCGACAGGTACTCGGTGGTCAGGAAGCCCTGGTTGAATTTCTTCGAGGCGACCACCTTGTCCAGCAGTTCCTTCGGCATGGCCGCGCCGGTCTTGTAATGCTTGGCGTAGTTGGCCAGCACCTCCGGCCACACGGCCCACATCTCGTTCACTTGCGACGGATATTCGACGAAGTCGCGCGGCACGTTGGTGCCGGAGAAGCGCGGGTACTTGACGTTGGAGAACATGCCGTGCAGCGCGTGGCCGAACTCGTGGAAGGCGGTCTTGACTTCGTCGTAGGTCAGCAGCGTCGGCTCGCCGGCCGGCGGCTTGGGAATGTTGAGGTGGTTGGCCACCACCGAGTGCGTGCCCAGCAGCGACGATTGCGAGCTGTACTCGTTCATCCAGGCGCCGCCCTGCTTGTTGCTGCGGGCGTACATATCGGCCAGGAAGATGGCCAGTTGCTTGCCGTTGGCGTCGAACACGTCGAACACGCGCACGTCCGGGTTGTACACCGGCAAGTCCTTGCGCTCCTTGAACGACAGGCCGTACAGCTTGCCGGCGGCGTAGAACACGCCGTTGGTCAGCACGTTGTTCAGCTCGAAGTACGGCTTCAACTGGTTCTCGTCGAAGGCGAAGCGCTGGGCGCGCACCTTGTCGGTGTAGAAGGCCCAGTCGGAAGCGTCGATCTGGAAGCCGCCCTTGTCGGCGTCGACCACGGCTTGCAGGTCGGCCGCTTCCTTCTTGGCGTTGGTGACGGCCGGCTTGGCCAGTTCGCCCAGCAGCTTGTTGACGGCGCTGGTGTCGTGCGCGGTCTGGTCTTCCAGCGAGTAGGCGGCGAAGTTGGCGTAGCCCAGCAGGGTGGCTTTCTCGGCGCGCGCCTTGGCGATCTTCAGCACCACGTCGCGGCTGTCGAACTCGCCGCCATGGCTGCCGCGCGTCAGCGACGCGGCCATCAGGCGCTCGCGCACGGCGCGGTTGGTCAGCACGGCCAGCGGCGGCTGGCCGCTGGTGTTGACCAGCGCCACCAGGAACTTGCCGTCCAGGCCCTTGGCCTTGGCGGCCGCCGCGGCGGCGTCGATGGCGGCGTCGGTCATGCCGGCCAGCTCGGCGCGGGTGTCGACCACCAGCGCCGAGGCGTTGGTTTCCTTCAGCACGTTCTGGGTGAAGCTGGTCTGCAGCGTGGCGATGGCGCCGTTGAGGGTCTTGAGTTTTTCCTTGTCGGCGTTGGACAGCTTGGCGCCGGCGCGGACGAAATCGGTGTGATAGCGTTCCAGCAGGTGCTTGGACTCGGCGTCGAGCTTGAGCTTGTCGCGCTTGTCGTACAGCGACTTCACGCGCGCATACAGCTTGGCGTTCAGGTAGATGGCGTCGCCGTGGGCGGCCATCTTCGGCGACATCTCGCTATCGATCGCATCGAGCTTGTCGTTGGTGTTGGCGCCTTGCAGGTTGCCGAAGGTGGTTTGCACGCGGGTCAGCAGTTCGCCGGATTTTTCCATGGCGACGATGGTGTTGTCGAACGTGGCCGGCTGCTTGTTGTCGGCGATCGCTTCGATTTCCTTCAACTGGATGCGCATGCCTTCGATGAAGGCTGGCTGGAAGTGCTCGTCCTTGATCTGGTCAAACGCCGGGTAGCGGAACGGCAGCGTGCTGGCGGCGGCCAGCGGGTTGCCGGCCAGCGCGGCGGCGGGCGCCGCGAGTACAGTCTGGGAGAACGCCAGGCCGAGGGTGGCCGCAATAACAAGCATCTGAGGACGGGACATGATGGAATCTTTCATTAAACGCCGGGGAAAAATGCTGACACAGCGAAGCGCAGCATGGAAGCGCAAGATGATATCAGGGTGATATGGCGACAGTCACTGGCAAAAAATGCTGCACTGCACTTGGTTGGAAAGCGGGGGCTTTTTCCGAAGAATGCTTTGTCGAATTGGCATTTTTGCGGCTACACTGAGGTTCCTTTGCAACATCCCCGCAGAAATGAACACGCAACAGCTGAAACGACATTGCCAGCAATACCCCGGCGCGGTGGCAACCCTGCACGGCGAGCCGTCGAATATCCTGGTCTACAAGGTCGAAGGCAAGACCTTCGCCTATTTCAAGACCAGCGAGCCGGAGCGCTGGCGCTTCAGTCTGCGCGTGACGCCGGACCGTTTCCTGGAACTGACCGATGTGCCGGGCGTGAAGCCGGCCCGCTACATGGGGCGCTTTCACTGGGTGACCATCGTCGACGTGGGCAAATTCCCGGCCGACTACCTGGCCGAGCTGGTGGCCGGTTCCTACCGCCGCGCGGTGGAGTCGCTCAGCAAGGCCAGGCAGAAGGCCTTAAGCCAGCAAGCTAGCGATGCTCGAAACGGCGATCCGGGATAAACCAGATCATCGCGACAATCACGTAGAGCGCGAAACCGGCCATCGGCTCGACCAGCGACAAGCCGATACCGACCAAATACAGCAGCGAAGACAGCTTGCCCTTGCGATCCTTGCCCAGCGCAATCCGCAGCGCCTCGTTGTTGACCGCCAGGCACTTGGCCAGGATGAAGTAGGCGGAGCTGGACATGAACAGGATGAAGCCATAGCAGGCCAGCGGCAGCGCGGCGAAATGGTTCTCGCCGACCCAGCTGGTCACGAACGGCACCAGCGACAGCCAGAACAGCAAATGCAGATTGCCCCACAGCGCGCCGCCGGTGACTTTGCTGACGGTGTGGATCAAGTGATGGTGGTTGTTCCAGTAGATGCCGACATAGATGAAGCTCAGCACATAGCTGAGGAACACCGGCCACAAAGGCTGCAACGCCGCCCAATCCGCGCCATGCGGCACCTTCAGTTCCAGCACCATGATGGTGATGATGATGGCGATGACGCCATCGCTGAATGCTTCCAGCCTGGTTTTGCCCATGTGGACACTTCCCTCAAAATTTAGACCAAGATACCGATGCTACCAGTTCAATTCAAGTGCGAACTCATAGCCTGTTCGCGTAGGCCCGCATGACCCGCCTATCCACTACGCATAAGTTGACATCGAAGGCCGAAATGCGAGGCAGCCTTCGCCATGGTTCGATCGAAGGTCCACAGTTCCGCTTGGTATTCTTGGCCAAAAGCTTCACTGCCGCGGCCGCCGAACCGTAGGGATCTGCATCAATCGTGCGCGCTATGCCGCGCGTGCAAGCTGGCGTAAAGTGGTGGATGCCTCCGAGGAGTCCACCATGAACGGCAATAATCAGCCTCAGCAGGAACAGCACCGCATCGCCGAACGCGTTGCCCGTCTTGAGACGGCCATCGACTATCAAAGCCAGGCCTTATCGGGGCGGCGCGAGGAAATGCGGGCCGGCTTTGTTCGTACCGACACTGGCTTCGATCGCGTGGACGCCCGCTTCGTTCGTGTGGATGACCACTTCGTTCGTGTGGACTCCCGCTTTGATCGCGTGGACGACCGCTTCGTTCGTGTGGACGCCGAATTTGTCCGCGTCCACGAGCAGCTGATGAAGATACGCACCACCGACTTCCGCATTCTACTGAGCATCAGCCTGACCACGGCCCTGGGCACGATGAGCTTGATCGTCAAGGTCTTCGGTCTGCTCTAGTCACGCTACATTTCCACAGGCGGGCATTAGTTCAATGCCCGCCTCACTTTTATTGCAACGTCGATTGGATTTGCACGCACTCGGCAACAGCCTTTTTACCGACTTCTTCAGCCACAAGTTGCAGCTTCGAGCCGGCCGACGGCAGGCCCATTTTCACTTCTTGCCATACATAATAGAGCTTGCCCGCTTCAGTGTTAACGGTCAGCTCGGACTCGTTACCCTGGGAAGTGATTCTATGCGCGCCAGCTGGCAGATTGAACTTGAAGAAGGAATTCGCTCCGGTGTTGCCGGCCAGTTTGCCATCCACCGTGACGGGCATGGACAGCGCCGCCCCCAGGGTTTCATTGCGATAAACATAGATCTGCGATGTTGCTGGATTTGGCTTGAACAGCTTCGAATCCGCATCAACGGTTGCAGGCGCTTTGTTGATGCTCGCGCACCCGGTCATAACCAGGACAGAAACAACGACTGCGAGTTTTTTCACTAAACTGTAATTGGACACAGGATCTCCTAAAGGTGGGGTGGGGTGGGGCTTTAAGATTGCATAAAAACAACTATAAAATAAACAAGCATTTCATTATACTCACAACCTTTACCCACCTCGCACACCCCATCAAATCGGGACACCTCCGTGGCTTACTCGCGTATTTCAGGCTCCACCAGTTGCGCCAGCAGCACCAGCGACTCCTGCCAGCCCAGGTAGCACGCTTCCGTGGGTATCATCGCCGGTATGCCTTCCTGCACCACCTTCAACTCCACGCCGCAGAACACTTCGCGCAGCGTCACCGTGGTCTGCATCACGCCCGGCAGGTTGGGATCGTCGAACTGCGCGCTGTAGACCAGCCGTTGGTTGGGCACCAGCTCCCGGTACTCGCCACCGAAGTGATGGCTGCCGCCGGTGGTGAAGTTGGTGAACGACATGCGGTAACCGCCGCCTACCTTGGCGTCCAGCGCATGCACCTTGCCGGTGAAGCCGTGCGGCGGCAGCCATTTGGCCAGCGCGTCGGCATCCAGGAAGGCGCGGTAGACGCGCTCCGCCTTGGCCTTCAGCACCCGTTGCAGTTGTACAGTATTGGTAGTCATGATCATATCTCCTGTGAGTGAGAGGACATCCCTCCGTAAGCTACGACGAACGGCGATACGCGAATTCGACATCCGCTAGGCTACACTGCCGTCTTGTACCGGAAAAGGACCAACGATGGAAAATTATGTCGAGCTGCTGGAAACCCTGGCGCAGCAGGAAAAGGAACTGCAATTCACCGCCTTCACCAGCGACACCGCGCTGGCGCTGGGCCTGAAGGTGGTCGAGCTGGCCAGGCAACGCGAAAAGAGCGTCACCGTCAACGTGACGGTCAACGGCAAAGTGCTGTTCCACCACGCGATGCAGGGCGCGACGCCCGACCAGGCCGACTGGATACGCCGCAAGAGCAATGTGGTGACGCGCTTCGGCCGCTGCTCGTTCCAGATCGGCACCGACTATAAAAATCGCGGCGTGGCGTTCGAGGAAGTGAAGTACCTGGACCCGAAAGAGTACGCGCCCTACGGCGGTGCCTTCCCGGTGGTGGTCAAGAATGTCGGACTGATCGGCACGGCCACCGTCTCCGGCCTGCGCCAGGCGGAAGACCATGCGATCGTGGTGGAAGCGCTGCGCGCCGTGCTGGCGTAATCAGTAGTGCGGGGGCGGCTCGTGCGCCAGCGCGCCGCCGCCGCCGCCGCCTTGCGCCTGGTCGCGCACATGCTGCACCAGCGCCGCGCACATCTGCTCCAGCTTGTCGATCTGCTGCTGTTGCTCGTAGACGCGCTGGTTCAGCGACTCGACGATGTGCTCCTGGTGCGCCAGTTTGATTTCAATATCGATAAAGCGGTCTTCGTTGGTGCTCACGGCGTGCTCCCTGCTGGAAAGCACGCATTCTACCGCCTTATGGCCTCACTTGAGGTAGACCCCGCCGCACACCACCATGTCGTCCTCCGGCACGCAGTACATGGACTTCGGCTCGATCTGGCCGCTGATCGGATTGGTGAACTTGTAGTCCTGCCAGAACGGCTGCTTTTTCTTCGCCAGCTCGACGCGCTCCTTGACGAAGGCCTTGCCGTCGACGTCCTTAATCTCCAGCAGGTTCTTGCCGATCATCTTGGCGTTGGCGCCGTGCGCGCGCACCGTGCCGTCCAGGCCGTACACGGTCAGGTACAGGTCGCGGTCGGTGAACGGACCGTCCTTCCTGTTAATCTCGGCATAGGTTTTTTCCTTGCCGTTGCCCTTCAAAAACTTCAGGCCTTTGTGCACCATCGCCTCCGCTTCCGGCTTGGTGGCAATCTCGGCGGCGCGGGCCGCGGGCAGCAGCGCGCAGGCGAGAACGACAGACGCAATAAGCTTGGTACGCACGTTTCACCTCCGGTGGAATCGCGCCAGACTGGCACATGCCGATGCTAGCACAAGGCCGGCCCGATTACGTCTTCGGTGTGGTTAATAGTTCCTTCATGCGTGCCAGCCGCTCCTTCGGCGTCAGCACCTCGGACTCGAACGGCACGGCGTTGCCGACGTCGAGCTCCATCTCCTTGATGAAGCGCGACGGATCGCAATGCACCTGCTCGCCCGCGCGCTTGCGCTTCTTGCACCAGGTGATCTGCAACGTGCGCTGCGCGCGCGTGATGCCGACGTACATCAGGCGCCGCTCCTCCTGCACGCGGGCGGCGATGGTCTCGGCCGGCGCATCGGGATCGCCCTTGTGCGGCAGGATGCCTTCCTCGACGCCGACCAGGAACACGTGCGGATACTCCAGCCCCTTCGACGCGTGCAGGGTCGACATGCGCACCGCGTCCGGATCTTCGTCCTGGCCTTCGAGCATGGACATCAGCGCCACCATCTGCGTCAGCTCCAGCACGTTTTTCTCTTCGCTGTCGCGGTCCTTGCCGCCGCGGCCGCGCTCCTTGAGCCAGTTGGTGAACTCCAGCACGTTCTGCCACCGGGCCTGCGCGGCGCGCTCGTCGAACATATCGTAGAGGAAGGATTCGTAGTTGATCGCTTCCAGCAAGTCATCCAGCACCTGGGCCGCGTTGTCGCCGCTGCCGCTCGGGCCGGGCCGGCTGGCGCGCGCTTCCAGGTTGTTGATGAAGTTGCAGAACTCGCGCAGCGGCAGCAGCTGGCGGTCGTTCAGCAAGCCCTCGATGCCGCCCTTGAACACCGCCTCGAAAAGCGAGCACTGCCATTGGCCGGAGAAGGTCCCCAGCGTCTCCAGGGTCGACTGGCCGACGCCGCGCCGCGGCGTGGTCACGGCGCGGATGAAGGCCGGATCGTCGTCGGTGTTGGCCAGCAGGCGCAGGTAGCTGATGATGTCCTTGATCTCGGCCTTGTCGAAGAAGCTCTGGCCGCCGGAGATCGTGTACGGAATGCGCTCCTTGCGCAGCGTCTGCTCGATGATGCGGGCCTGGTGGTTGCCGCGATACAGGATGGCGTAGTCGGACCATTTGTTCTTGCGCTGGAAATGGTCGGCCGAAATCATGATCGCCACCTGCTCGGCTTCCTGGTCGTCGTTGGCCATGCCCAGCACGTTGATCGGCTCGCCCAGGCCGTGCTCGGACCACAGCGATTTCTCGAACAATTTTGGATTGTTGCCGATCACCGCGTTGGCCGCCTGCAGGATGCGGGTGGTGGAGCGGTAGTTCTGTTCCAGCTTGATCACCTGCAGGTCGGGGAAGTCGGTTTGCAGCGTCTTCAGGTTTTCCACCGACGCCCCGCGCCAGGCGTAGATCGCCTGGTCGTCGTCGCCGACGGCGGTGAACATCGGCTTCTTGCCGATGCCCGTCACCAGCAGCTTGACCAGCTCGTACTGGCAGGTGTTGGTGTCCTGGTATTCGTCCATCAGCAGGTAGCGCAGGCGGCGCTGCCACTTGTCGCGCACCGGCTCGTTGCTGCGGAACAGTTCCACCGGCAGCCGGATCAGGTCGTCGAAATCGACCGCCTGGTAGGCCGACAGCGTCGCCACGTAGCTGGCGTAGATGCGCGCCGATTGCGCCTCGTCCTCGTCCTTGGCGTGGTGCAGCGCGAGCGCCGGCTCGACCAGGCCGTTCTTCCACAGCGAAATATCGGTCTGGATGCGGCGCACCACCTGCTTGTCGGTGGTGATCGCCATGTCCTGGATCAGCGAGCCGCAATCGTCGCTGTCCATGATGGAGAAGCGGTCCTTGAGGCCGACGCCGTTGGCTTCCTGGCGCAGGATCTTGACGCCCAGCGAGTGAAAGGTCGAGACCGTCAACTGCTTCGCCTGCCGAGGCTGCTTGAGCAGCTTGGCGATCCGCTCCTGCATCTCCAGCGCCGCCTTGTTGGTGAAGGTCAGCGCGGCGATGGTGCGCGGATCGTAGCCGCGGTCCTCGATCAGGTGGGCGATCTTCTGGGTGATCACGCGCGTCTTGCCCGAGCCGGCGCCGGCCAGCACCAGGCAGGGGCCGTCCAGGTACATGACGGCCTCGCTTTGCGGGACATTAAGACCGAATTGGGGGGCTTTGGACATCGGGCAACGATCTGGCTGGGGAACAGCCAGTCATTGTACAGCCCCCGACCGCTCAGAAGCCCGACAACACGATCTTGCCGATGGTGCGGCGGCTTTCCAGCGCCTCATGCGCGCGGCGCAGGTTGGCGGCGCTGATCTTGCCGTACACCTCGCCCAGCGTGGTCTTCAGCTTGCCGGCGTCGATCAGCGCGGCCACCTCGTCCAGCAAGCGGTGCTGTTCGATCATGTCCGGCGTGCCGAACATCGAGCGGGTGAACATCATTTCCCACACCCAGCTCACGCTCTTGGCGAACAGCTTGCCCAGGTCCAGCGGCGCGGTGTTGTGGACGATGCTGACCACCTTGCCCTGCGGCGCGATCACCTGGGCGATGGCGTCGAAGTGCGGGTCGGTGTCGCTCAGGCACAGCACGTAGTCCACGCTGGCGATCTCCAGCGCCAGCAGTTGCGCCGCCATGTCGCCGTGGTGGTCGATCACGTGGTCGGCGCCCAGCGCGCGCACCCACTGGGCCGATTCCGGACGCGAGGCGGTGGCGATCACGGTCAGGCCCGCCAGCTGCTTGGCCAGCTGGATCGCGATCGAGCCGACGCCGCCGGCGCCGCCGATCACCAGCACGCGCTTGCCGGCGTCGGCGCCGTCGCGGCGGATCGCCAGGCGGTCGAACAGCGCTTCCCAGGCCGTGATCGAGGTCAGCGGCAAGGCGGCGGCGTGCTTGAAGTCCAGGCTGGCCGGCTTGCGGCCGACGATGCGCTCGTCGACCAGGTGGAATTCGCTGTTGGCGCCGGGACGGATGATGCTGCCGGCGTAGTAGACCGCGTCGCCCACCTTGAACAGGGTCACGTCCGGACCGACGGCGGTCACGGTGCCGGCGGCGTCCCAGCCCAGCACGCGCGGGGCGGCGTCGGCCGCTTCGCCGGCGCGCACCTTGGTGTCGACCGGGTTGACCGAGACGGCTTCGATCTTGACCAGCAGATCGTGGCCGGTGGCGACCGGCACGGCGATTTCCACATCTTGCAGGGCGGTGTTGGTGACGGCGATGGCTTTCATGGTTTGCTCCAGATAAAAGTTTTGATGGACGCAGTATGAATCGCCGCATTTACTTTGATAATTGGCATAATGATGAAATCATTCTTCATCAAATCAATCAAATGGCTCTGGACCTGACCGACGTGGCGCTGTTTGTGCGGGTATGCGCGACCCGCAACCTGTCCGCCGCCGGGCGCGAATTCGGCCTGTCGCCGGCCGCGTCCAGCACCCGCATGGCGCAGCTGGAAAAGCAGCTGGGCGCGCGCCTGCTGCACCGGACCACGCGCCAGATCACCGTGACGCAGGACGGCGAGGTGTTCCTGGAACGCGCCGTGGCGCTGCTGGACGCGGCCGAGCAGGCCTCGGCGGCGGTCGGCCACGGCCACGCCCAGGCCCAGGGCCTGCTGCGGGTGGCGGCCTCGGTGACGTTCGGGCGGCTGTACATCGTGCCCGAGGTGGCGCGGTTCCTGGACGAGCACCCCGGCGTGCAACTGGACCTGCGCCTGTCCGACAGCACCCACGACCTGGCGGCGGACGGCATCGACGTCGCCATCCGCATCGGTCCGCTGCGCGATTCGGCGCTGGTGGCGCGGCCGCTGGCGCCGAGCAAGCTGGTGCTGTGCGCCTCGCCCGACTACCTGCGCCGGCGCGGCGCGCCGCAGCAGCCAGCCGACCTGTTGCAGCACGAATGCCTGGTGCTGCAGGCGATGAACCCGTGGCGGCTGCGCCAGCGCGACGGCGGTGACTTGCTGCTGCGCGTGGGCGGCCGCTTCCGCAGCGACAACGGCGAAGCGCTGCGCGACGCCGCCGTCGCCGGGCTGGGCATCAGCCTGTCGTCGACCTGGCTGGTGGCGGACCAGCTGCGCAGCGGCGCCCTGGTGCGGGTGTTGCCCGGCTACCAGACCACCGATTCGGTGATTTCCGCCGTCTACCTGAACCGCCGTTTCCTGCCGCCCAAGAGCCAGGCCTTCATCGACTTCTTCAGCCGGCGCTTCGGGCCGGAACCCTATTGGGACCAAGGCATCGCCTGAGCGGGCGCAGTCTTCTTGGTGACAGATGCGTTACCATGCGGGGATGAGGCGCGCGTGCGCCTGCCCTAAACATGGTTTTCCTATGAAATTCGAACATTTAATTGAAATTAACGACCCGCTGAATCCGCTGATCGATGCGCTGACCCTCAAGCAACTGTGGAGCGGCCTGGTGCTGCGCGCCGAATCGCCGAAACTGTTCGTGCCGCACCTGGACGAGTGCGTCATCGACGAGCGCGTCGAGAACGGCTTCCGCCGCCGCCTGAGCTACGGCAAGCTGGTCATCGAAGACCGCGTGGTATTGGAGCCGATGCGCCAGGTGCGCTACGAAGTGGCGGCGCAGCAGGACATCAGCCAGTCCAGCCTGACGATGACGATCGAAACGCCGACCGCCGACACGCTGTACGTGCGCTTCCAGTACGACGACGGCCACGACGCGGCGACCGACGCCGCCAACGCGATGTACGACGATTTCCGCCGCTCCGCCTACCAGGAGTCGGATATCGACACGGTCCGCGTGCTGCGCGACCTGGCGCAGCAGGGCCGGCTGGACGCGTTGCTGAACTAGACCTCGCCTACACGGCGGCGCTGCGGCCCCACACCTGCTCCATGCGCAGCGGCGGCGCCTGCAGCGTGGCCAGCTGCGCCAGGCTCAACACCTCGCGGATGCCGTGCAGCTCGGCGCGCGTGTCGCGTTGCAGGAACACCTCCAGCGGCGCGCCGCGCGGGCCGATCACCGATTCCACATGCGGCGTGGTCGATTGCAGGCCGCGGCGCGACACCACGCCGATCTCGCCGTTGATCAAGCGCACATAGGTACCGATGGGATAAATGCCCAGCTCGCGTATCAACAGTGCGGCCAGCTTGCCGTCCACCGTCACGTTCGATTCCAGCAGCAGGTCGCGCAGGGCGGCGTGCGGGGTCATGCTCTTGCGCCAGGCGCGCTCGGCCACGCGGGCGCAATAGCGGTCGGCCAGCGCCAGCAAGCGCGCCAGCGGCGGGATCTGCGCGCCCGACTTGCGCAGCGGATAGCCGCTGCCGTCCTCGTTTTCATGGTGGTGCAAGATGCAGTCCAGCCAGGCCTGATCGGCGATGCCGGCCAGCCGCAGCAGTTGCACGCCGGCTTCGGGATGGGCTTGCACCACGGCGCGGTCGGCGGCGCCCAGTTCGAGGCGGCTGTTCTGCAGGCGCTGGTGCTGGTCCAGCATGGCGACGTTCATCGTCAGCGCGGCCAGCGTCAGGCTCGCGGTCTGTTCCGGCGACAATTGCTTGGCCTTGGCCAGCAATTGCGCGACGACGGCGGTATCGATGCAATGGCGCACGGCGTAGGACGCGGCGCGCTGGTTGTGCAGGATGGTGGCGGCGGCGACGTCGACATTGACGGCCACGGCGTCGGTGACCAGCAGCGCCACCTCCTCCAGACGGCGGCGCAGGTCCGGCGGCGCGGCGCGCTGCGACACGGCCTGCAACAAGGCTTGCAGCTCCAGGCTGGCGGCGTTGAGCTTGCGCAGTGCCGAGTCCGGTTCGCGGACTGGTTCATGCAGCCCGCTGTGGTCCTCGAACGAACCGCGCTCCACCAGATAATCGATCTGGTTGGCGCTGGCGATCATATGCCCTTTGCGGACCAGCAGGGCGCCGTTATCGCCGTACACATTCCACGGTATCAACATGCCCAGTGTCAGATCGGCTGCCGTGACTTTACGTATCTTCATTGCCGTTGATAAAAAACTATCGAGCCAGCAGCATACGGGGTTTTAGTGACAATGTGTGAGATTGTTGTATTTAAGGCGCAGGCGTGCAATCGACGCAGCCGCAGTCGACCGCCGGGGCGTTGGCCAGCTGGTGCGCCAGGTCGCGCAGCGCGGTGCGCACGCCTTCCTCCACCACCGGGTGATAGAAGGGCATGTCCAGCATGGCGCTGACGGTCAGCCCGGCCTGGCAGGCCCAGGACAGCAGGTGGCCGACGTGCTCGGCACGGGGACCGATCATCTCGGCGCCCAGGAAGCGGCCGCTGGCATGTTCGGCGTACACGCGCAGCATGCCCTTGTTCTGCAACATCACGCGGCTGCGGCCCTGGTTTTCAAACGACACCTTGCCGACCGAGAAGCGGCCGGCGGACGACGCGCACAACTCCTCGTAGCTGGCGCCCAAGGTCGCGATTTGCGGCTCGGTGAAGGCGATGGTCAGCGGCGTGCGGCGCAGGCCCGGTTGCACGGCCGGATAGCGCGCCGCGTTGTCGCCGGCGATGCGGCCCTGGTCGGCCGCTTCCGGCAGTTGCGGCCGTTCGTTGTCGGCGTCGCCGGCGATGAAGATGGCGCTGGCGCCACACTGCATCGTCTGCTGGTGGTACAGCGGAATGCCGTGATGGTCACGCTCCAGCCCGGTGTTCTCCAGGCCCAGCTTGTGCACGTTCGGCCGCCGGCCGATCGCCGCCAGCAGGTAGCTGAACTGCTCGGTACGCTGCACGCCGTCGCCATCCTCGCTGGTGACGGCCAGGCCGTCGCCCTGCTGCACCACGCGCAGCACCTTGGTGTTGAAACGGACGTCGAGCTCATCGGCCATGGCGCGGCGCGCCACGGCCAGCACCTCCGGGTCGCTGAGCTGGGCGACGCTGCCGCCACGGCCGAACACGGTCACGCGCACACCCAGCCGCGCCAGCGCCTGGCCCAGCTCCAGCCCGATGACGCCGGTGCCGGCCACGGCGACCGAGGCCGGCAGGTCGTCCCAGTAAAACACCTCGTCGCTGGTGATCACGCGCGGGCCGGCCGCGCGCCATTCGTCCGGCAGCACCGGCGTCGAACCGGTGGCGATGACGAAGCGCTCCGCCTCGATCAGCGTGTGGTCGTCGATCTGCAGCTGGGTCGCGCTGAGGAAGCGCGCGTGGCCGCGGATCTTGTCCTCGGCCGGATAGCCGTCGACACTTTCCACGACGAAGCCGACGAACCGGTCCCGTTCGCTGCGCACGCGCGCCATCACGGCCTTGCCGTCGATGCGGACCTGGCCCGGATGCACGCCGAAGGCAGGCGCCGCGTGCAGCGCGTGCGCCGCCTCGGCCGCCGCGATCAGCAGCTTGCTCGGCATACAGCCGACGCGGGCGCAGGTGGTGCCGTAGACGTTGGATTCGATCAGCAGGGTTTTCTTGCCGCCGGTGGTGGCGGCGCGGTAGGCGGTCATGCCGGCGGTGCCGGCGCCGATGACGGCGACTTCAGTGCGTAGCGTTTTCATTTTCCAGAGTCTACACCGTTTGGCCGCACGGCATATCCGGCCAAAAGGCAAGCTTCCCGCGCACGATTACGTGACATCGAGTTTTACTTCAAAGCAAAACAGTATTAGTATCACTTATCGTTTCCAATTTATATAAGTGCAGCTTATGGGATCACTCGACTATCGCGCACTGGCTGTGCTGGACGCCGTTGCCAGCCAGGGCAGCTTCGAAAAGGCCGCCCTGGCGCTGGGCATCAGCCAATCCGCCGTTTCCCAACGCATCAAGGCGTTGGAGGACGCCGCCGGCCGGCTGCTGATCGTGCGCGGCCAGCCGGCCGTGCCGACCGGCCTGGGACAGCGGCTGGTGTCGCACCATCGCAACGTCCGGCTGATGGAAGCGTCGCTCGACATTGATCTGGGTCACAAGGTGAGCATGCCGGAGCTGGCGCTGGCGGTCGACGCGGCCAGCCTGGCGACCTGGTTCCCCATGAGTTTGCAGCCCTTGCTGTCGCCGCCGCGCTGTCAGCTGAAGGTGCAGCTGGCCGACCAGCGGATGGCGCTGCACCTGGTGCAGGAAGGCAGCGTATTCGGCAGCATCGCCGTGGCCCAGGAGCACCCCGACCAGCACGCCAACGGGCCGGACGTCACGCCGCTGGGCAAGATGCGCTACGTGTGCGTGGCCACGCCGGCGTTTGCCGGCCACTGGTTCGGCGATGGATTCTCGCTGGATGCGGCGCGGCTGGCGCCCGCCGTGGTCAGCGACCAGGACATGATGACCGGCTTCCTGCACAAGGTGCTGGAGCTGAACGGCCCGTATCCGCACCACACCATGCCGCAGTCGGCCGCCGCCACCGAGTGCGTCTACGGCAGCCTGGCCTACGGCCTGATGCCGCTGATCCAGGTGTCCGGCGCGCTGGCCAGCGAGCGCCTGGTCGACCTGGCGCCCGGCCACCACATCGACGTGGCGCTGAACTGGCACGCCTGGAACCTCGACACACCGTTCACCCGCGCGCTGACCGAGCAGATCGTCGCCACCGCCCAGCGCTTCCTGCTTTAAACCACGGGGGTCAAGTCTGACATTCGGACACGGCCTCTACCGTAGCGACTGCTACGGTAGAGGCCGTGTCCGAATGTCAGACTTGACCCCATTGTTAGATATCGAGCGGATCGACTTCCAGCGACCACTTCACGCGGCTCTTCATCTCCCGCAGAGTGAGTAGCCACTCCCGCAGAAACGCTTGCAGCATCGGCCTCGACGCCGACTCCACCAGCAACTGGGCGCGGTCGACGTTGTGCACCCGGGTCATGCTCATCGGGATAGGATCGTTGATCGTGATGCCCGGATGCTCGACGCAATCGCGGGCGATGGTCAGGAATTCGATGGCCGTGGCCAGCTCCGGCGCCTCGGCCCGCAGCAGCGCCTGGTACAAATAGGGCGGCAAGGCGGCCTGCTCGCGCTCCTCCAGCAGGGCCGAGGCGAAGTGATCGTAGTCATGCCGCACCACCGCGTCGTACAGCGGATGCTGCGGGTAGCGGGTCTGGATCAGCACCTCGCTGGCGCTGCCGCCTTCGGTCTGGGCCGAGCGGCCGGCGCGGCCCGCCACCTGCATCAATTGCGCGAACAGGCGCTCACTGGCGCGGTAGTCCTGCGAAAACAGCGCCGTATCCGGATTCAGGATGCCGACCAGGGTCAGCTTTTTAAAATCGTGCCCCTTGGCCACCATCTGCGTGCCGATCAGGATATCGACCTCGCCCCGGTGCACCGTATCGAAGGCGGCCTGCGCGCTGCCCTTCTTGCGGGTGGAATCGGCGTCGATGCGCAACACCCGCGCTTCCGGGAACATGGCTTGCAAGCCTTCCTCCACCCGCTGCGTGCCGCGTCCCAGCGGTTGCAGGTCGACATTGCCGCAGGTCGGGCAATGGCGCGGAATGCGCATCTCCAGGCTGCAATGGTGGCAGCGCAGCCGGTGCTCGGGACGGTGCAGCACCATGAACGAGGTGCAGCGCGTGCATTCGCTGATCCAGCCGCAGGACTCGCAACAGATCACCGGCGCATAACCACGCCGGTTCAGGAACAGCAGCGATTGCTCGCCGCGCTCCATGCGCTGCTTGATGGCAGCGATCAAATGCGACGTCAGCCCATCCTTGGGCTTGTCGCGCTCCATGTCCAGCAACTTCACTTGCGGCAGCACGGCGTTCTTGACGGCCCGCTCGCGCAGCTCCAGCTTGCGGTAGCGGCCGGACTGCGCGTGATGCCAGCTCTCCAGCGACGGCGTGGCCGAACCCAGCACGATAGGGATGCCCAGCTGCCAGGCGCGCCACACGGCCAGGTCGCGCGCCGAGTAGCGCAAGCCTTCCTGCTGCTTGTACGAAGGATCGTGCTCCTCGTCGATGACGATCAGCTTCAAGTTGGGTAGCGAGGCCAGGATCGCCAGCCGCGTGCCCAGCACGATGCGCGCCTTGCCATGGTGCGCGGCCAGCCAGTGCAGCATGCGCTCGCCTTCGGACAGGCTGCTGTGCAGGGTCGCCAGCATCACGCCGGGGAAGCGCGCGCGGATATTGCCTTCCAGCTGGGGCGTCAGGTTGATTTCCGGCACCAGGATCAAGATCTGCGCGTCCGGCTCCCGATCCAGCACCTGCGCGCAGGATTGCAGGTAGACCTCGGTCTTGCCGCTGCCGGTGACGCCGTACAGCAAGGTGGGCTTGAAACCCGCCGCACCGCCGATGGCGTCCGCCGCCTCCTGCTGCGATGAATTGAGTTGCGGCATGTTCAACGGCGTGCCGTCGTGCGGCGCGTCCAGCTTGGCCAGCTTCTTCAGCGCCCGGTCCAGCGCCACCGTGGTCAGCACGCGCAGGTTCTTCGGCAGGCCCGGCAGCGCCACCTCGCCCAGCGGACGCTGGTAATAGTCGGCGGCGAAGCCGGCCAGCGCCAGCCATTCCGGCGACAGCGGCCCCAGCTGGTTGCGCACGGCCAGCGCGTCCTTCAGCTTTTCTGCCGGCACATCGGTCTCGGCCGCCACGCCGACGATCAAGCCCATCACCTCGCGGCGGCCGAACGGCACCAGCGCCAGCTGGCCGACCTGCGGCTGTTCTGCCGCATCGCAATGCCAGCGGTAGTCGAAAATCGCGTTCAGCGGCGTATCAAGCGCAATCTGAAGGATGCAATGGTGGAAAAGGCCCTGCATGGATCCCGTCACAGTAGAAAATTCTTGCGGCAATTGGGCGCAAATACCGCCCCGTCTGGGGCGCTTTGAAGTATCCACAGTTTTTGTGGATAACTTTGTGGACAAAGGAATCTTAATCCCCGGAAAGCATAGACTTCTGGCTTGGCATCGTCGTAAACCGGGCAAAAATTCAAAATTATTTCTCTTTAAAATCAATCACTTGGAAAATGCTTCCTAGGAGAGGAAAAATTCGCGTTTTTTCTCCGCCGCTGTGTATAAGTGAAGTATTTAGGATGCTTTTTTTGACGAAATCAAGCATTTTTTAGAACTTATCCACCGATATTGCAGGGCACCATACGCTACTTCCGGTGGACCACATTCGACCTACCTTATGTATAAGGTTTGTCCGTTCGCAACTTCGTTATCACGACCAAAACTTTGCTCAAAAATCGTGCAACGCAACATAAACCTCAGGCAAAACAGCAACATTATGGCTAAGTCACGGTTTACTAAGTACTTTTATTTTTTATCCACAGTTTTTGTGGATAACTTTGTGGACAATGATGAAATAAACTAGTTTCAGCCGGTAGTCAAGGTTTACGACTTGCCATGTATTGCCTCTTCGACCACAAATTATATCCTTTGTAATCAATGACTTGCAACATCATCACGGGCTAGAAAAAAAGTGTTGCCTAATATTTCCGCAGTTAAAAAAATTGTGCATAAGTCGGTTTTACTCAGCCGTGAACACCAATGAAAAAGGGCACGCCTCCGGGGAAACGTGCCCTCTGTTCGAAAATTACATCAGGATGCGCGCTGGGCCTTGCTGTGGCTGTGAACGGCTTCGACCATGGCGGCCACGTTCTCCGGCGGGGTGAACTGGGAGATACCGTGGCCCAGGTTGAACACGTGGCCATTGCCGTCGGTCGGCTTGCCGTAGGCGTCGAGCACTTTATGCACTTCGGCGCGGATCTGCTCCGGGCTGGCGAACAGGATGGCCGGATCCAGGTTGCCCTGCAGGCCGACCTTGTGGCCGACCAGCTTGCGCGCCTGGGTCAGGTTGACGGTCCAGTCCAGGCCGACCGCGTCGGCGCCGATGTCGGCGATCTGCTCGATCCACTGGCCGCCGCCCTTGGTGAAGACGATGGCCGGGATGTTGACGCCGTCCGGGTCACCATCCCTGCGGCGTTTCAGCAGCGAAACCACCTGCTGCATGTATTTGAGCGAAAACTCCTGGTAGGCGCCGTCGGCCAGCGCGCCGCCCCACGAGTCGAACACCATCACCGCCTGGGCGCCGGCGTCGATCTGGGCGTTCAGGTACTCGGCCACGGCCTTGGCGTTGATGGAGAGGATGTGGTGCATCAGGTCCGGGCGGTTGTACAGCATCTTCTTGATGGTGTGGAACTCGCGCGAGCCCTGGCCTTCGACCATGTAGCAGGCCAGCGTCCACGGGCTGCCGGAGAAGCCGATCAGCGGCACGCGGCCGTTCAATTCGGTGCGGATCTGGGTCACGGCCTTGAACACATAGTCCAGCGAGCCCAGTTCCGGCGCGCGCAGGGCCAGCACGTCGGCCTCGGTTTTCAGCGGACGCTCGAATTTCGGGCCTTCGCCCTCGACGAAGTACAGGCCCAGGCCCATCGCGTCCGGCACCGTCAGGATGTCCGAGAACAGGATGGCCGCGTCCAGCGGGAAGCGGTCCAGCGGCTGCAGGGTGACTTCGGTGGCGTAGTCGGGATTGGTGGCCAGGCCCATGAAGGAGCCGGCCTTGGCGCGCGTGGCGCGGTACTCCGGCAGGTATCGCCCCGCCTGGCGCATCAGCCATACCGGCGTGTGGTCGGTCGGCTGGCGCAACAACGCGCGCAAGAAGGTGTCATTCTGGAGCGGGGCAAATTGTGGCATGGAAGGCAATCGAAATCGGTCAAAAGGCTATTATCGCATCCTGCGCGGATTTTTTTTGCTGGATGATAGTCCGTTCATTCTCTATCATGCGTAGCACCCGACTTTGGAGACGCCATGACATCTGCCACCACCATCACCGCGCCCTACGGCGCCTGGCCATCGACCATCAGCGCCGCGCGCGTGGCCGTCGGCGCCACACCGCTGTCCACGCTGATGCTGGGCGGCGCCGATGGCAGCGACATCTTCTGGCTGGCCGGCCGCGCCGCCGAAGCGGGCCGCAACACCCTGTTGCGCCACCACGGCGTGACCACCGGCGAACTGACGCCGGCCCCCTTCAATGTGCGCAGCCGGGTACACGAATACGGCGGCGGCGCCTATGCGGTGGACGGCGATACCATCTATTTTTCGCATTTTGCCGACAACGTCGTCTACAAACTTGATGTAGCCGACGACGGCGCGGCCCCCGTGGCGCTGACCAGGGCCGGCAAGCAGCGCTTCGCCGACTTCGTGGTCGACCGCGCGCGCGGGCGCCTGATCGGCGTGCGCGAGTTGCATGGCGATGATGCCCACGCCCAGCCCACCAACACGATTTGTTCCATCGACGCGGACGGCGGCGAGACCGTGCTGGCGACAGGCGCCGACTTCTACTCGTCGCCGCGCCTGTCGCCGGACGGCCGCTCGCTGGCCTGGCTGAGCTGGGACCATCCGCGCATGCCGTGGCAGGGCACCACGCTGTGGCTGGCCGACATCGGCGCCGACGGCCTGCTGGCCGCACCGGTGCGCATCGCCGGCGGCGCCGAGGAATCGGTGTGCCAGCCCGAATGGTCGCCCGACGGCCTGCTGCACTTCGTCTCCGACCGCAGCGGCTGGTGGAACCTGTACCGCCTGTGCCGCGAACGCGATCGCACCGAAGGCCTGTGCCCGATGGAGGCGGAATTCGCCTCGCCGCATTGGACCTTCGGGAACTCGATGTACGGCTTCCGCTCGGCCTCAGAAATCATCTGCACCTACATCGACAAGGGCGTGAGCCGCCTGGCGCGCCTGCTGCCGGGCAGCGGCAAGCTGGAAGCCATCGCCAATCCCTACGAGGAGATCCGCGAACTGCGCGTGGCCAAGGGCTACATCGCCATGCTGGCCGGCGGCCCGGCCATTCCAATGGAACTGGCGCGCATCGACTTCACCGAGGAGGGCGTGGAAATACTGGCGCAGTCGATCGAGGAGTTGCCGGACGAAGGCTATCTGTCCATCCCCGCCAGCATCAGCTACGCCAGCGCCAACGGCCGCACCTCGCACGCCTTCTTCTACCCGCCGCGCAACCGCGACGTGAAGGCGCCCGAAGGCAGCAAGGCGCCGGTGATCGTCATCAGCCACGGCGGCCCGACCGGCATGACCGTCAACACGCTGAACCTGAAGACCCAGTTCTGGACCAGCCGCGGCTTCGGCGTGCTCGATGTGAACTACGGCGGCAGCACCGGCTTCGGCCGCGCCTACCGCGACCTGCTCAAGGGCCGGTGGGGCATCGTCGATGTCGAGGACTGCGTGGCGGGCGCGCAGGCGCTGGTCGAGCGCGGCCTGGCCGACGGCGAGCGCCTGATCATCCGCGGCGGCAGCGCCGGCGGCCTGACCACGCTGTGCGCGCTGACCTTCCACAATGTGTTCAAGGTCGGCGCCAGCTACTACGGCGTGTCCGACCTCAAAGGGCTGGACCAGGACTCGCACAAGTTCGAATCGCACTACAATGAGTACCTGATCGCGCCGCAGCCGCAGGCCGAGGCGCTGTACCAGGCCCGTTCGCCGATCAACCACACCGACAAGCTGGCGCGCCCGATGATCTTCTTCCAGGGCCTGGACGACAAGGTCGTGCCGCCGCAGCAATCGGAGATGATGGTCGACGCGCTGAAGGCGCGCGGCGTGCCGGTGGCCTACGTGCCTTTGGCAGGCGAAGGCCACGGCTTCCGCAAGGGCGAGAACATCGTCCGCACGCTGGAGGCGGAACTGTACTTCTACCAGCGCATGTTCGGCCTGCACGATCCGGCGGCCACGCCGCCGGTACACATCGATAACCTGAAAGACTGACCCCGCATGGCCGACGCTAAGCTGCTCGCCGAATTTGACGCGCTGGAATTCAACGAAAAAATGATACTGGCGCTGCTCGCCCTGATCGGCGAGCCGGTGGGACGCACGGCCATCCTCGATCACCTGAACCACGCCCGCATCGAGGACAAGGACGGCAATGCCTACGGCGTCGGCACGCTGGACGAATCGATGCGCAAGCTGGAGCGGCTGGCCTTCATCAGCATCGTGACGGGACGCGGTTTTGTCTGCAACCCCAAGCTGCGCTGGCCGGCGATGCGCGCCTCGATCGGCACGCACGCGCTGGACGACTTGTGCAGCGCCTACGACGAGCTGACGCCGATGCGCCAGACCTGGAACAGCTTCGAGCCGCGCAGCTACCGCGCCGGCATGGCGCGCCTGCGCATGGGCCTTTTGCGCGGCCTGGCGCCGCAGCAGATCCAGCCGATACTGGCGTTCTGCCTGGGCAGCTATGAAGCGGCGCAGCTGCACCCCATCGTCGACATCTTCGGCCGTCCTTTCGAGCCGGGTATGCTGGCGCGCGTGCATCCGCTGCTGCAGGACGATGTGCTGATGGTGCTGCTGCAAAACGCCCAGCATGAATTCCTGACGGTGCCGGTGATCCGCGAATTCTGCGAGCAGCACATGCAGCGCCGCCTGGCCGCCAGGGACGACATCAGCCCCGAGCTCCGCATGGCGCTGGCGGAAGACGCCCTCCTGTGCGGCCGCCTGGACGACGCCAAGCGCTACCTGGAACGCACCGCCGGACCGCAAAGCCAGTACCTCGCCAGCGCGGTGGTGCTGCTGCGCGGCGCCAGCGGCGCGGCCATCGTCGGCTTCGACGCGGCGTTGAAGACGCTGCGCCGCGACACCGGCAAGCGCAAGCACCTGTTCGCCGGCATGTCCGGCTACCTGTACCTGCTGTCGATGCTGCGCAGCGGCGACGCCAAGCACCTGAAGGCGGCCGAGGCCTATCTCGAAATCGCCGTGCGCATGCCGCAGAACCACGACTCCGCCGTCCACCAGCAGATCGACATGCTGCGCCAGATCCGCGCCGGCACCATGCAGACCGACGCCGTCGCCGCGCTGGCCTGGGACAACAGCCTGCAAACGCAGATGTTCCAGTGCCTGCTGTATTTCTGGCTGTCGCTGCCGCAGCTGTCCGAGCGCAAGGCGCAGTTGCAGGAGCTGGCGCAGAACGCCGAGCGCGCCGGCTACCTGTTCATCGCCGGCCAGGCCGCCAGTCTGCTGGGCCACCTGGGCGACGTCGAGCAGCAGCGCCACGCGAACGCGCTGCGCTCGCGGCTCGGCTATCCCGACATGAGCGTGTGGTTCGAGCGCCAGGAAGCCTGGCAGCGGCAGCTGACGGCGCTGATCAATCTGCAGCAACCGGCCACCGCCGACGCCGCCGGCAGCACGCGGCTGGTGTGGATGCTGAACTACGACAACCGCCACGGCCTGACCGACGTCGCGCCGGTCGAGCAGAAGCGCGATGCGCGCGGCCTATGGAGCAAGGGCCGCGCCGTCGGCCTGAAGCGCTTGCGCTTCGAAGCCGAGCAGTTCGACTTCCTGACGCCGCAGGACGTCCGCGCGTCCGAGGCGATCTCGGTGGCGCACCGCAGCTACCAGTCCAGCGGCCTCGCCTACGAAATCGATCCGCAGCGCGCCGCGTCGGCGCTGATCGGCCATCCGCTGCTGTTCTGGGCCGACGCGCCGGACACGCGGGTGGAAATGCTGGCCGGCGAGCCTGAACTGCTGATCAAGAAAAGCCCCGGCAACCTGGAACTGCGCCTGCAACCGCCGATACCGGACGACAGCTCCTCCGTCATCGTCAGCAAGGAGACGCCGACCCGCCTGCGCGTGGTCACCATCCTCGACGAGCACCGCCGCATCGCCGCCATCGTCGGCAACGGTTTGAACGTGCCGGCCCACGCCGAGCAGCAGGTACTGCATGCGATCAGCTCCATCTCCTCGCTGGTGACGGTGCAATCGGAGATCGGCGGCGCCGCGCCGGACCTGGAACAGGTGGAGGCCGACATGCGCCTGCACCTGCACCTGCTGCCTTACCAGCACGGCCTGAAGATGCAGGTACTGGTGCGCCCTCTCTCCAACGGCGCGTACTACGCGCCCGGCGCCGGCGCCGACAGCGTGATCGCCGACGTCAACGGCAAGCCGGTGCAGGCGCGCCGCAAGCTGATCGACGAACGCGACGCCGAGCGCGAACTGATCGCCAAATGCCCGGTGCTGGAATCGGCCGAGCAGGAACACGGCGAATGGCTGCTGGGCCAACCGGCGCTGTGCCTGCAGCTGCTGGTGGAACTTCAGGAGATGAGCCCGGACACCATCGTGCTGGCCTGGCCGGAGGGCGAGAGCTTCCGCGTCACCGCCAAGGTGGAGACCAAGCAGCTGCGCCTGGCCATCAAGAGCAACAAGGACTGGTTCGCGGCCAGCGGCGAATTGCAGATCGACGAAGGCAAGGTCATGGATCTGAAAACGCTGCTGGAGCTGATGCAGAAAAGCCAGAGCCGCTTCGTGGAGCTGGGCGAGAACCGCTACCTGGCGCTGACCGAGGAACTGCACCGCCGCCTGATGGAAGTGTCGGTCTACGGCGAGATCACCGAGGACGGCGTGCGCGTGCATCCGCTGGCGTCGTTCGCGCTGGAAGAACTGGCCGACGATATCGGCGGCCTGAAATCGGACAAGCTGTGGAAGGAACACCTGGCACGCATGGAGGCGCAGGCGGCCTTCGTGCCGCAGCTGCCGAGCACTCTGCAGGCCGATCTGCGCGACTATCAGCTGGAAGGTTTCAACTGGCTGTCGCGCCTGGCCAGCTGGGGCGTGGGCGCCTGCCTGGCCGACGATATGGGCCTGGGCAAAACACTGCAGGCGCTGGCGCTGATCCTGTCGCGCGCGCCGCAAGGCCCGACCCTGGTGGTGGCGCCGACCTCCGTCTGCATGAACTGGATCAGCGAAGCCGCGCGCTTTGCGCCGACCTTGAACGTCAAGCTGTTCGGCCCCGGCGACCGCGCCGAGACCATGTCCACCCTGCAGCCCTACGACCTGGTGGTGACCAGCTACGGCCTGCTGCAGCTGGAGTCCGCGCTGTTCGCCGGCGTGCAGTGGAACACCATCGTGCTCGATGAAGCGCAGGCGATCAAGAACGGCGCCACCAAGCGCTCGCAGGCCGTGATGGCGCTCAAGGGCGACTTCCGCATGATCGCCACCGGCACGCCGCTGGAGAACCACCTGGGCGAGCTGTGGAACCTGTTCCGCTTCATCAATCCGGGCCTGCTGGGCAGCATCGAGCAGTTCAACCTGCGCTTCGCCGCGCCGATCGAAAAGCCGCAGGACCATCGCGCCGAAGTGGGCGCGCGCAACCGCCTGCGGCGCTTGATCCAGCCCTTCATGCTGCGCCGGACCAAGGCGCAGGTGCTGACCGAACTGCCGTCGCGCACCGAGATCACGATGGAGGTCGACCTGTCGGCGGACGAGACGGCGCTGTACGAATCGCTGCGCCGCGCCGCGCTGGAAAACCTGGCCGCGGTCGAAGGTCCGGCCGAGAAGAAGTCGATCCAGATCCTGGCCGAGATCATGCGGCTGCGGCGCGCCTGCTGCAATCCCAACCTGGTGGCGCCGGAACTGGGCCTGGCCAGCAGCAAGCTGGCGGCCTTCGCGCATCTGCTGGAGGGCTTGCTGGAGAACCGCCACAAGGTGCTGGTGTTCAGCCAGTTCGTCGACCACCTGTCGCTGATCCGCGCCCACCTGGACGCCAACAACATCAGCTATCAATACCTGGACGGCTCGACGCCTATGGCCGAGCGCAAGAAGCGGGTCGACCTGTTCCAGGCCGGCGAGGGCGAGGTGTTCCTGATCAGCCTGAAAGCGGGCGGCGTCGGCATCAACCTGACCGCCGCCGACTACGTGATCCACATGGACCCGTGGTGGAATCCGGCGGTGGAAGACCAGGCTTCGGACCGCGCGCACCGCATGGGCCAGCTGCGGCCGGTCACCATCTACCGGCTGGTGGCGCGCCACACGATCGAGGAAGGCATCGTCGACCTGCACCAGCACAAGCGCGACCTGGCCGACAGCCTGCTCGAAGGCAGCGACGTGTCGGGCCGCATGTCGGCCTCCGATATGTTGAATATGCTGCAAGAAGGAATGCGAAAGTAGCCGTCCGGTTACAAACCGGATGCGCTCAAACCAGCGGATTAGTGATAATCTCCTCCGCTTCGGCCCGGTACGCCGGGCCACTTTATCGACAAGGCTGTTCAAGATGATCAAGACAAAAATCGCACTGGCTGTATTGATGACGACGCTCGCCGTCGCACCAGCCGGCGCCACCACGCAACACAAGACCACCCATTCCTCGGCCAAGAGCAGCGGCAAGAGCGGCAGCCACGCGGCCCACGCGAAAAGCGGCAAGTCCGGCAAGGGCGCCAAAGCCGGCACCAAAGCCAACAGCAAGAGCACCGGCAAGCACGGCAAGACGAAAGCCGTCGCCGCCGCCGCAGTAGTGGCCGCCGTCGCCGCACCGTCGCTGAAGCCGTCCGGCACGCCGGAACGCCGCCAGGACCGTTCCTTCGACGGCCAGAGCAGCCAGTTCCTCAACGCGCTGTGGCGCATCGATTCGGAAAGCGCGATCTACGCCGGCAAGTACGATACCGCCGCCACGCTGTCCATTCCCGACAGCGCAGGGCAAGCCAAGGAACTGGCCTTCATCGACGAGTGGAAGAAGCGCTTCGGCGCGATCAACGCCAGCCAGTTGTCGGCCAAGCAGCGCACCGACCTGGCGCTGCTGATCAACAAGCTCGACAGCGACCGCTTCCGCCTGACCACCTTGAAGGAATACGAGTGGAACCCGGCCAGCTACAACGTGGCCGGCCCGATCGACCTGATCCTCAACACCGAATACGCGGCCCAGCCGCAGCGCCTGCGCACGCTGCTCAAGCGCATCGACGGCATCCCGGCCTACTACGAGGCGGCGCGCGCCAACATCGTCAACCCGACGCGCGAACACACGCGCCTGGCGATCGCGCAGGCGCCCGGCGTGCAGACCTTGCTGACCGAGGTGGACAAGGCGGCGCAGGCGTCGATCCTGACGCCGGTGGAGAAGCAGCTGTTCACCCAGCGCGTCAATGCGGCGCTGACCGCGGTCGACGGCTACGTCGCCTTCCTGACCGAGATGGACAAGCAGATGGACAGCAACGGCCGCCGCACCTTCCGCCTGGGTAGGGAACTGTACGAGCAGAAGTTCGCCTTCGACATCCAGTCCGGCAGCAGCGCCGAACAGACCTACCAGAAGGCGCTGGCCGCGCGCGAAGAGCTGCTGGCCAATATGGAGCGCATCTCCGACGAGCTGTGGGACAAGACCATGGGCGCCACCGCCAAGCCGGCCGACCGCTTTGCCAAGATCGGCAAGGTGATCGACAAGCTGTCCGAGCGCCACGTCAAGCGCGAGGATTTCTTCGCCGAGATCCGCCGCCAGGTGCCGGTGTTGCAGGACTGGGTGATCAGCCACAACCTGCTGACGCTGGATCCGAAGAAGCAGCTGGAAGTGCGGGCGACGCCTGCCTACCAGGCCGGCGTGGCGGGCGCCAGCATCGATGCGCCGGGCCCGTATCGTCCGCAGGACCGCACCTACTACAACGTCACGCCGCTCGACGGCGCGACGCCGGAAGCGGCCGAGAGCAGCCTGCGCGAGTACAACCACTGGATCTTGCAGATCCTGAATATTCACGAGGCGATACCGGGCCACTATGCGCAGCTGGTGTATGCCAACAAGTCGCCGTCGATCGTCAAATCCATCTTCGGCAATGGCGCGATGGTGGAGGGTTGGGCGGTGTACGGCGAGCGCATGATGCTGGAGTCCGGCTACGGCGACAACGCGCCGGAAATGTGGCTGATGTATTCGAAGTGGAACCTGCGCAGCGTCACCAACACCATCCTCGATTACAGCGTGCACGTGTTGGGCATGACCGAAGAGCAGGCGATCGACCTGCTGACGCGCCAGGCCTTCCAGACGCGCAGCGAAGCCGTTGAGAAATGGCATCGGGTGCAGGTGTCGTCGGTGCAGCTGACCAGCTATTTCAGCGGCTACAGCGAGATCATGGAATTGCGCGAGCAGCGCAAGCAGCAGCTGGGCGCCAGGTTTAACCTGAAGGAATTCCACGAGCAATTCCTGAGCTACGGCAGCGCGCCGGTGCGGGTGATCAAGGGCTTGATGACGCAGTAGCAGCGCATGGTTTGCGCGCACTTGAGTGCGCGCAAACGACTCAACCATTGATTCGATACGATAGTGAGCCGGCTCGCATTCTGCCCGGTTTCTGCTACGATTAAATCAGGGAGCGGTCATGAATATGCCTATCAAATTCGACACACTTTCATACGCCAGAAAACTCGAGGAAGCAGGGTTGCCTCAGCAGCAAGCCGAGGCCCAGTCGCTGGCCTTGCGCGACGCATTAGCCGAGTCCACGGTGACGCCTGGCGATCTGCTATTGCTGAAGACGGATGTTGTCGCGCGCATCGAGATGCTGCGCAGCGATGTGCACGCGCAGATCGAAAAGCTGCGCAGCGAAATACAAGCGCAGATCGAGAAACTGCGTAGTGACATGCAAGGGCAGATCGACGCGTTGAAAGCACAGATCGCCGAGTTGAAAGCGCACATGAATATCCGGTTCAACATACTTTACATGCTGACCGGACTCTCCTTGGCGCTACATGGCGTAACGCTCGGCGTGCTTTTTAAAATATTGAGCCGGCTGCCATAAGCCGATAACTCAGGCCTTCTCTTCCGGCGCCGTCGATATGCGCACGAACAACGGCGCCACCAGCAGGCCCAGTTCGAACAACAGGCACATCGGAATCGCCAGCGAGAACATGCTGACCGCATCGGGCGGCGTGACGATCGCGGCAATCACGAAGGCGCCGACGATGGCGTAAGGCCGTATCTCTTTCAGCTTGGCCACAGTCACCAAGCCCATACGCACCAAAATCACCACCACCACCGGCACCTCGAAGGTCGCGCCAAACGCCAGGCACATCGACATGACGAAATCCAGGTAGTTCTCGATATCCGGCGTCACCGCGATCGACTGCGGCGAAAACTCGGCAATGAACTGGAACACCCGCCCGAACACCAGGAAGTAGCAGAACGCCACGCCGGACATGAACAGCACCGACGACGAGATCACCAGCGGCGCGATCAGCCGCTTCTCATGCGCGTACAGGCCGGGCGCCACGAAGGCCCACAGCTGGTACAGCACCCACGGCAGCGACAGGATGATGGAAATGACCAGCGTCACCTTCATCGGCACCAGGAACGGCGAGATCACGCCGGTGGCGATCATCTTCGAGCCGACCGGCAGCGAGGCGATCATCGGCCGCGCGATGAAATCGTAGATCTGCGATGGACCGGGCCAGATCATCAGCGCGATGCAGACGATGGCAATGCCGATCGATGCCTTGACCAGACGGTCGCGCAATTCGATCAGGTGAGAGATAAAGGTCTCTTCGCCCTTTTCAGGTGTAGTCATTTAATAGAACGAAGAAGAGGAATTGCTGCCGGGACGGAAGCGCGCCACGCGCGCGGCGCCGGAGGTCACGTGCGTCTTGCCGCCGTGACGCTGCTTGTACCAGCCGGGGATGGCCGAATTGCGCACCAGCTTCTTGCGGCGAAACTCGCGCGCCTTGCGCGCCAGGTCGTCGGTGGTGGCGTTGCTGATGGTCGGCGAGTGGATGGTCGGCGTGTCGTGCCAGGCGTTTTCCACCTCGGCCACGTGCTGCGACATCGAATTCTCGACGTCCGCCTTCACGCTTTCCGCCGCCGACTGCACTTCCTTCTGGAGGTTTTTCAACTCTTCCAGTTCGATTTCGCGCGAGACTTCGGTTTTGACTTCGTTCAGGTAGCGCTGGGCGCGGCCGTACAAGGTCCCAGCCATGCGCGCTACCTTGGGCAGCTTTTCAGGACCGATGACGACCAGCGCAACCACGCCGATCACAGCAAGTTTGGTAAGACCGAGATCGATCATAGGGGTGTTTCAGCGAGAAGGGAGCATTGCTCCCCCAGCTTACTTCTTCTCTTTAGCGTCGACGTCGATGGTGCCGGGAGCCGCTGGCGCGGCCGGCTTGTCTTCGTCGCCCTTGACGCCGTCCTTGAAGCCTTTGACGGCCTTGCCGATGTCCGAACCCATATTGCCCAGTTTTTTGGTGCCGAACACCAGCATCACAATCACCAGGACGATCAACCAATGCCAAATACTGAATGTACCCATCATATTCCCCTTGCAAGGCGCACGCGCCCAATTTATCCGTTGATTCGAGAACTGCTGCAACAGTATAAGCGAACCGCCGCCTGTCATGTAGATGTCATGCGGCTATCGATATAACGCCATTGTGACTAGCGTTGTCCGCGCCAAGGGTGCGGGCCGCCGATCACGTGCAGATGTAAATGGTACACCTCCTGCCCGCCGTTGGGACCGCTATTAATCAGCGTCTTGTAACCGCCGGTTGGCGAGCCGTCCGCATCATAGCGGACCCCGCAGCCGGCTTCCTCTGCCAGACGGGGGGCCAGCGCCAGCATCTTGCCCAGCAGCGGTGCCTCGTTGGCGCTGCAATCCGACAAGGTCGAGAAATGTTTCTTCGGGATCAGCAGCAAATGCACCGGCGCGGCCGGGTTGATGTCTTTGAAGGCCAGCAGGTCTTCATCTTCGTAGACGATGGCTGAGGGGATTTTCTTTTCGGCTATTTTGCAAAACAGGCAGTTTTCCACAACGACTCCGTAAATGGGGGGATTATTCCTTGCGCGCGGCTTTTTCCTCGATGCCGGAGACGCCTTCGCGGCGCGCCAGCTCGTCGAGCACCTGCTGCGGCTTCAGATCGAACTGGGCCAGCAGCACCAGCGTATGGAACCACAAGTCGGCCACCTCGTACAGTACCTTGCCGCTGTCGCCGCCGGCGCGCGCATCCTTGGCGGCCATCACGGTTTCGGTGGCTTCCTCGCCGATCTTCTTCAGGATGGCGTCGTCGCCCTTGGCGAACAGCTTGGAGGTGTAGGACGTGGCGGGATCGCCTCCATTGGCCAGTTTGCGCGACTCGATGATGTCGGCCAGGCGGTCCAGGATAGTGCTCATGTCGATTTCTTCGCTTTGGTTTTCGCCACGCTGGCGGGAGTGTAGATGTCCGACGGGTCTTTCAGCACCGGCTCGGTGTTCTGCCAGTCGCCTTCCAGCGCGTCGCCTTCGAACTTCTGGAAGAAGCAGGAATGGCGGCCGGTATGGCAGGCGATGCCGCCGGCCTGCTCGATCTTCAGCAGCACCACGTCTTCGTCGCAGTCGAGGCGGATTTCCAGCACCTTCTGCACGTGGCCGGACTCCTCGCCCTTGTGCCACAGCTTCTTGCGCGAGCGGCTCCAGTAGACCGCCTCGCCCAGCTCGACCGTCTTGGCCAGCGCGTCGCGGTTCATCCAGGCGAACATCAGCACAGCGTTGCTGCCCGCTTCCTGGGCGATGACCGGCACCAGGCCGTGCTCGTCCCACTGGATTTTCTTCAGCCATTTAGCCTTGGCCAAGGCGCTTGCGGTAGTCGACATCTTGCTTTCCCAACTGTTATAGAACTACGCCAGGCGCATCGGAATGCCCTGCTGCGCCATGAAGCGCTTGGCTTCCTGCACGGTGTGCTGGCCGTAGTGGAAGATACTGGCCGCCAGCACCGCGTCGGCCTTGCCCAGCTTGATGCCGTCGGCCAGGTCCTGCAAGCCGCCGACACCGCCCGAGGCGATCACCGGGATGCCGACCGCGTCGGACACGCCGCGCGTCAGGCCCAGGTCGAAGCCGGACTTGGTGCCGTCGCGGTCCATGCTGGTCAGCAGGATCTCGCCGGCGCCCAGCTGCTCCATTTTCCTGGCCCATTCGATGGCGTCGATGCCGGTGGCCTTGCGGCCGCCGTGGGTGAACACTTCCCACTTGCCGGGCGCGATCTGCTTGGCGTCGATCGCCACCACGATGCACTGCGAGCCGTGCTTTTGCGAGGCGTCGAACACCAGCTGCGGATTCGACACCGCCGACGAGTTCATGCTGACCTTGTCGGCGCCGGCGTTGAGCAGGCGACGCACATCGGCCACTTCGCGCACGCCGCCGCCCACCGTCAGCGGGATGAACACCTGCGAAGCGACGGCTTCGATGATGTCCAGGATCAGGCCGCGGTTGTCGCTGGTGGCGGTGATGTCGAGGAAGGTCAGTTCGTCGGCGCCCTGCTCGTCGTAGCGACGGGCGATTTCCACCGGGTCGCCGGCGTCGCGCAGCTCGGTGAAATTGACGCCTTTGACGACGCGGCCATTGGTCACGTCCAGGCAGGGGATGATGCGTTTAGCGAGCATGGTATGTCACTTTAGTTTTCTTCCGAGTCGACTTCCAGGTCGCCGCTCAGTTCATCCGCGCGCAACTGGGCCGAGGCCAGGTCGATGGTGCCTTCGTAAATCGAACGGCCGCAGATCACGCCCTCGATGCCTTCGTCCTGGACGGCGCACAGCGCTTCGACGTCGGCCAGGTTGTGCAGCCCGCCCGAAGCGATGACCGGGATCTTGACCGCCTGCGCCAGCTTGACGGTGGCTTCGATGTTCACGCCGCCCATCATGCCGTCGCGGCCGATGTCGGTGTAGATGATCGACTCGACGCCGTAGGCTTCGAACTTCTTGGCCAGGTCGATCACTTCGTGGCCGGACATCTTGCTCCAGCCGTCGGTGGCGACCTTGCCGTCCTTGGCGTCCAGGCCGACGATGATGTGGCCCGGGAAGGCGCCGCAGGCGTCGTGCAGGAAGCCCGGCTCTTTCACCGCGGCGGTGCCGATGATGACGTAGCTGATGCCGGCGTCCAGGTAGCGCTCGATGGTGTCGAGGTCGCGGATGCCGCCGCCCAGCTGCACGGGGATTTCGTCCAGGTCGTTTTCTTCGGCGTATTCCTGCACCACTTTCAGGATGGCCTTGACCGCGGCTTCGTTCTTCGGCTTGCCGGCGAAGGCGCCGTTCAGGTCGACCAGATGCAGGCGGCGCGCGCCTTGCTTGAGCCAATGCAGGGCCATGTCGGCCGGATCTTCGGAAAATACGGTGGCGAGTTCCATATCGCCTTGTTTCAAGCGAACGCAGTGACCGTCTTTGAGGTCGATGGCAGGAATGAGCAGCATGATGGTTTCAGTAGATTTAAGGGGTAAATGAAATCAAGGGTTCCAGTGAACGAAATTTTTGTACAACTGCAATCCGGCCGCGGCGCTTTTCTCCGGGTGGAACTGGGTCGCAAAAATATTATCACGGGCGACGGCGCAACTGAACGCCGCACCGTAGACAGTTTGTCCAACGGTGTGCTCGGGCCGCTCTGGCTGGGCGAAATAGCTATGCACGAAATAGAAGTAACTGTTGTCGGCAATGTCTTGCCACATCGGGTGAGACGCGTTTTGGTGGACTTGGTTCCAACCCATCTGCGGCACCTTGAAGCGCGAACCGTCTTCCTGCAATTGACCGTCCAGCTGGAAGCGTACCACTTTACCCGGCAACAGGCCGAGGCCGGCGGCATCGCCTTCCTCGCTGACGTCGAACAGCATCTGCTCGCCGATGCACACGCCCATCAGCGGCTTGGTTTTGGCGGCCACCAGCAGCGCTTCCTGCACGCCGGATTCGCGCAGGCTGCGCATGCAGTCCGGCATGGCGCCCTGGCCGGGCAGCACGATGCGGTCGGCCGATTCGATGTCGGCCACTTCGCCGGAAATGAGCACATTGGCTTCGGGCGCGACGGCGCGCAGGGCCTGCGCGACCGAGCGCAGATTACCCATGCCGTAATCAACTACTACGATTTTTTTCATGATGTTTTACAGACTGCCCTTGGTCGACGGGATGGTGCCGGCGGCGCGCGGGTCCAGCTCGGACGCCATGCGCAGCGCGCGGCCGAAGGCCTTGAACACGGTTTCGCATTGGTGGTGGGCGTTGGTGCCGCGCAGGTTATCGATGTGCAGCGTGACCAGGGCGTGGTTGACGAAGCCGCGGAAGAATTCCAAGGTCAGGTCGACGTCGAAGCTGCCGATCATCGCGCGCGTGAACGGAATGTGGTACTCGATGCCTGGACGGCCGGAGAAATCCAGCACCACGCGCGACAGCGCCTCGTCCAGCGGCACATACGAGTGGCCGTAGCGGACGATGCCCTTGCGGTCGCCGATGGCCTTGGCCACCGCCATGCCCAGCGTGATGCCGACGTCTTCCACCGTGTGGTGGTTGTCGATATGGATGTCGCCGGTCGCTTCCACGTCCAGGTCGAACAGGCCATGTCGGGCGATCTGGTCCAGCATGTGGTCGAGGAAGGGCACGCCGGTGTTCAGCTTTTGCTGGCCGGTGCCGTCAAGGTTGATGGAAACGCGGACTTGCGTCTCGTTGGTGTTGCGGATGATTTCTGCGGTGCGGTTCATGAAGGGCTCGCGATGGGTCTCAGGATGCCAGCGATGCGGCAAAGGCATCGAGGAAGGTGGAATTCTCTTCCGGGGTACTGACCGTGATACGCAAACAATTGGCCAGCACATCATGCATTTTACCTACATTTTTGACTAATACCTTGCGGGACAGCAGTTTCGCGTAGGCATCGTCGGAATTTGGCACCCGTATCAAGATAAAATTCGCCGCCGAGGGAAATACCTCGACGCCGGGCATAGCGGCCAATGCAGCCGTCAGATCGGCGCGTGCGGCGCGTAAAGCGGTGGCCTGCTGGTTCAGCACCTCCACGTGGTCGAGCGCGAATTCGGCCGCTGCCTGCGTCAACACGTTGATGTTGTAAGGAGGCCGCACTTTGTCGAACTCCGCCAGCAATTGCGGCACCGCCGACATATAGCCCAGGCGGATGCCGGCCAGGCCCAGCTTCGACACCGTGCGCATCACCACCAGATTGTTAAACTCCGGCAGGCGGTGCATGAAGGTCTGCTGCGCGAACGGTTCGTAGGCTTCGTCGACCACGGCCAGGCCCGAGCCGTTCTCGTCGAGCGCCTGGATGATGGCGACGATATCGTCCGCCGCGAACAGGTTGCCGGTCGGGTTGTTGGGGTAGGACAGGAACACCAGCGCCGGCTTGTGCTGCCTGATCGCGGCCAGCATGGCCGGCAGATCCAGCGTCAGGTCGGCCTTGAGCGGCACGCCGACGTAATCCATGCCGGCGAATTGCGCCGAGCGCTGGTACATGACGAAGGACGGCGTCGGCGCCAGCACCACGGCGCGGCGCTCCTGCAGCGCGCAGCCCATGCACAGGATCGAGATCAGTTCGTCGGAGCCGTTGCCCAGCATGACGTCGTAGCCGGCCGGCACGCCCAGTTTGGCGCACACGCTTTGCTTGATGGAGGCGTAGGACGCCACCGGGTAGCGGTTCAGCGTCACGTCCACCAGGCGGCGGGCCAGCTCCTCGCGCAGATGATGCGGCAGGTGGTAAGGGTTCTCCATCGCATCCAGTTTGATATAACCACTCGCGTCGGCGACATGATAGCCATGAATGGCGCGCACGTCGGAGCGGATGGTGGTGTTGACCAGGGTGTCGATGGAAGACATCTTACTTAAGCTCCTATGAGTTAATTAAACTTCGCTTGGGTGAGGCTTTTTTCTTCTTTTCCGGCGGCGCCGGCACTTCCGGCATCGCCAGGCGTTCGGCGATGACGGCGCAGTAATCGGGATTGAGTTCGAAGCCGACGAAATTTCGGCCGCAGCGCTTGGCGGCGATCGCCGTCGTGCCGCTGCCCATGAACAGGTCCAGCACCACGCCGTCCGGCGGGCACGAAGCCTTGAGCATGCGCTCGATGATCTCCAGCGGCTTTTGCGTCGGATGGTCGGCGCGCTCGGGATGCTCCCGGTGCAGACGCGACACGCTCCACAAATCCTTGGGGTTGTAGCCCACTTCCAGCCATTTGGCGCCGATGAAGATCGAGCGCGAACGGGCTTTCTTGGTTTCGGCGTCGTAGGGAATGCGCACCGAGTCCAGGTCGAAATAGTAGTCCTTGCGGCGCACGAAGAAGCCGATGGTGTCGTGCACCGACGAGTAGCTGCGCACGCTGCCGCCCATCGACGGCACGCGGCGGTCCCAGATAATCTCGTTCATCATCGTCATGCGCTTTTTCAGCAGCACGAAGATCTCCGGCGAAAAGCGCCAGGTCAGGAAGATGTACAGGCTGCCGTTGGGCTTGAGCTTGGGCAGCGCGGCGTCGATCCATTGCTCGGTCCAGCGCAGGTACTCTTCCACCGTCTGCGAATCGGAGTCGTTGCCGTAGTCCTTGCCCAGGTTGTACGGCGGGTCGGTCAGTATCAGGTCGATGGAACCGTCCGGGATGCGCGGCAGGCCGGTCAGCGCATCCTCACAGAAGACCTGATTGATCCATGCTTCGTTCATTTGAGGCGCAGCTCCGCGCTGCGGGCGTGGGCTTGCAGGCCCTCGCCGTAGGCCAGTTCGGCCGCGACCTTGCCCAGCGTTTGCGCGCCGGCTTCGCTGACGTGGATGATCGACGAGCGTTTCTGGAAATCGTACACGCCCAGCGGCGACGAGAAGCGCGCGGTGCGCGAGGTCGGCAGCACGTGGTTGGGTCCGCAGCAGTAGTCGCCCAGCGATTCGGACGAATAACGGCCGAGGAACATGGCGCCGGCGTGGCGGATCTGGTCGGCCCACTGCTGCGGGTTCTCGGCCGAGATTTCCAGGTGCTCGGCGGCGATGCTGTTGGCGATGGCGCAGGCTTCGGCCATGTCGCGCACTTTCACCAGCGCGCCGCGGTCGGTCAGCGAGGTGCGGATCGTTTCCGCGCGCGGCATCTGGGGCAGTAATTTTTCTATGCTCGCCTCCACCCGGGCGATGTAGCCGGCGTCGGGGCACAGCAGGATCGCTTGCGCCAGTTCGTCGTGCTCGGCCTGCGAGAACAGGTCCATCGCCACCCAGTCGGGATCGGTGGTGCCGTCGCAGATGATCAGGATTTCGGAAGGGCCGGCGATCATGTCGATGCCGACGATGCCGAACACGCGGCGCTTGGCGGCGGCCACGTAGGCGTTGCCGGGGCCGACGATCTTGTCGACCGGCGCGATAGTCTCGGTGCCGTGCGCCAGCGCGGCGACAGCCTGGGCGCCGCCGATGGTGATGACGCGGGTGACGCCGGCGATCGCGGCGGCGGCCAGCACCATTGGGTTCTTCACGCCGTCCGGGGTCGGCACCACCATGATGATTTCCTGTACGCCGGCGACGTGCGCGGGAATCGCGTTCATCAGCACCGACGACGGATAGGCGGCCTTGCCGCCGGGGACGTAGATGCCCACGCGGTCCAGCGGCGTGACCTTCTGGCCCAGCACCGTGCCATCGGCCTCGGTGTAGGTGAAGCCGTTCAGTTCCTGTTTCTGGCGTTCGTGGAATACGCGGATGCGTTGCGCGGCGATGTGCAGCGCGTTGCGCTGCGCTTCGGGAATCGCGGCCAGCGCGGCCTGCAGTTCGGCTTCGGGAATATCGAAGGCGGCCATGCTGGTGGCGCCGCCGTTCGGAATGCGATCGAAGCGGTTGGTGTATTCCAGCACGGCGGCGTCGCCGCGCGCCTTGACGTCGGCCAGGATGGCGCCGACGGCGCGTTCGATCGCTTCATCGGTACTCGCTTCAAATGCCAGCAGGGCATCCAGGGACTTTTTGAAATCGGCTTGGGTGGAATCGAGCTTGGTAATTTGAATCGGCATGATGATTTACTTTTTAGAGGCGCGTTCGAATGCTTCGATAATCGGTTGCAGGCGGGCGCGCTTGATCTTCAAGGCGGCCTGGTTGACGATCAGGCGCGACGAGATGTCCATGATCGCTTCGACCTCTTTCAGGTCGTTGGCGCGCAGCGTGTTGCCGGTGCTGACCACGTCGACGATGGCGTCCGACAGGCCGACCAGCGGCGCCAGCTCCATCGAGCCGTACAGCTTGATCAGGTCGACGTGCACGCCCTTCTTGGCGAAGTGCTCGCGCGCGGTCTCGACGAACTTGGTGGCCACGCGCAGGCGCGCGCCCTGGCGCACGGCGGTCTCGTAGTCGAAACCGTTGCGCACCGCGACCGACATGCGGCAGGCCGCGATGTTCAGGTCGATGGGCTGGTACAGGCCTTCGCCGCCGTGCTCCAGCAGCACGTCCTTGCCGGCCACGCCGAAGTCCGCCGCGCCGTGCTGCACATAGGTCGGCACGTCGGTGGCGCGCACGATGATGACGCGCACGTCGGGATCGTTGGTCGACAGGATCAGCTTGCGCGAAGTCTCCGGATTCTCGGTGACGGTGATGCCGGCCGCTTCCAGCAGCGGCAGGGTGTCCTCGAAAATACGTCCCTTCGACAGCGCGAGGATCAGCTGCGAGTTGGCCTGGAATGCGCTCATGGTTATTTGATCCGTTTGATGTTGGCGCCCACTGCGGACAGTTTCACTTCCATCTGGTCGTAGCCGCGATCGAGGTGGTAGATGCGGTCGATCAGCGTTTCGCCGCGCGCGGTCAGCGCCGCGATCACCAGCGATGCCGAAGCGCGCAGGTCGGTCGCCATCACGGGCGCGCCCACCAGCTGCTCGACGCCTTTGATGAAGGCGGTGTTGCCGTCGGTTTCAATCGACGCGCCCAGGCGGTTCATCTCCTGCACGTGCATGAAACGATTTTCGAAAATCGTTTCGGTCACGCGGCTGGCGCCGTCGGCGATGGTGTTCACCGCCATGAACTGCGCCTGCATATCGGTCGGGAATCCCGGGTATTCGGTGGTGCGGAAGGTCACAGGCGTCGGACGCTTGTCCATCTGCGCGCGGATCCAGTTGTCGCCGATGGTCATCTGCAGGCCGATCTCGCGCAGCTTGTCCAGCGCGGCGTCCATGATGTCGACGCGGGTGTTGCGGATCGTGATGTCGCCGCCGGTGGCCGCGACGGCGCACAGGAAGGTCGCCGCTTCGATACGGTCGGAGATGACGGCGTGCCTGGCGCCGTGCAGCTCGGCCACGCCCTGGATCGTCAGGCGGTTGGTGCCGATGCCTTCGATCTTCGCGCCCATCGCCACCAGCAGGTTGGCCAGGTCGGTCACCTCAGGTTCGCAGGCGGCGTTTTCCAGCACGGTCTCGCCTTCGGCCAGGGTGGCGGCCATCAGCAGGTTCTCGGTGCCGGTCACGGTGATCATGTCGGTGACGATGCGCGCGCCCTTGAGCTTTTTGCACTTGGCGTAGATGTAGCCGCCTTCGACGGTGATGTCCGCGCCCAGCGCCTGCAGGCCCTTGATGTGCTGGTCCACCGGACGCGAGCCGATGGCGCAGCCGCCCGGCAGCGAGACCTTGGCTTCGCCGAAGCGCGCCAGCAGAGGGCCCAGCACCAGGATCGACGCGCGCATGGTTTTCACCAGCTCATACGGGGCTTCCAGCTTGTCGATGGCGCCGCCGTTGAGCGTGACCCTGTCGCCGTCCTGCGCCACTTTAAGGCCGGTCTGGCCCAAGAGCTTGAGGATGGTCGCCACATCGTGCAGGTGCGGCACGTTGGACAGTTCGACATCGCCCGACGTCAGCAAGCCGGCGCACAGGATGGGCAGCGCCGCGTTCTTCGCGCCGGAGATGTTGATGTCGCCGTTCAGGCGGTTGCCGCCTTGTATCAGGAGCTTGTCCATGCTTGCTTATCCTTGGTATTCGTCAGGGGTGAGGGTCTTCATCGACAGCGCGTGGATTTCTTCGCGCATGCGGTCGCCCAGCGCGGCGTACACGATCTGGTGGCGCTGGATCAAACGCTTGCCGACGAAGGCCGGCGAGACGATGACGGCCTGGAAGTGCTGGCCGTCGCCCTCCACCTCGAGGTGGGTGCATTCGAGGCCGGCGCTCAGGTAGCCGTGGATCAGTTCTGGAGTAGTGGTCATGATAAGTCCTTGGAATTAGTGACGCAGACGATATCCGCTGCGCAGCAAACGAATCGCCAGCAGTGCCAACACGACGAGGAAGGCGGAGACGATGCTCACGCTGACCAGCGGGTTGACGTCCGACTGGCCGAAGAAACCGTAGCGGAAACCGTCGATCATGTAGAAGAACGGGTTCAGATGCGATACCGTCAGCCAGAACGGCGGCAGCGAATGGATCGAGTAGAACACGCCGGACAGGAAGGTCAGCGGCATGATCAGGAAGTTCTGGAACGCGGCCAGCTGGTCGAATTTCTCGGCCCAGATGCCGGCGATCAGGCCCATGGTGCCGAGGATGGCGGCGCCCAGCAGCGCGAACACCACGATCCACAGCGGCGCCGTGAACGACAGGTGGGCGAACCACGCCGTCACCACGAACACGCCGAAACCGACCACGATGCCGCGCACCATGGCGGCCAGCACGTAGGCCGAGAAGATCTCCCAGTGCGACAGGGGCGTGAGCAGCACGAACACCAGATTGCCGGTGATCTTGGACTGGATCAGCGACGACGACGAATTGGCGAAGGAGTTCTGCAACACGCTCATCATCACCAGGCCGGGGATCAGGAAGGCGGTGTAGCTGACGCCCGCATACACGGTGACGCGGCCTTCGAGCACGTGGCCGAAGATCATCAGGTACAGCATCGCGGTCAGGATCGGCGCGGCGACGGTTTGCGTGGCCACCTTCCAGAAGCGCAGCGTCTCCTTGTAGACCAGGGTGCGGAAGCCGGTGGAGATGAAGTTCATACGGTACCCTTGTCCATGATCTGCAAGAAGATGTCTTCCAGGTCAGCTTGTTGCAATTGCATCTCGTCGATCACGGCGCCGGACTGGCGCAGGCGCGCCAGCAGGGTTTCGACTTCAGCGTATTCGTTGACGCGCAGGCTGTAGTTCTTGCCGCCGGAGTGAACATGCGAGGTCTCGGGATGCGTGACCAGGTGGCGCATGTCGTCCGGCAGGTCGCCGGCGGCCAGGTTGACCGTCAGCTGCGAGCCGGAGATGCGGCGGATCAGCGACGCCATCGTATCGAGCGCGACCACCTTGCCGCTCTTGAGCATGGCCACGCGCTTGCACATGGCTTGCGCTTCCTCCAGGTAGTGGGTGGTCAGCACCACGGTGTGGCCTTCGCGGTTCAGGCGCGAGATGAACTTCCACAGCGTCTGGCGCAGTTCGACGTCGACGCCGGCGGTCGGCTCGTCGAGCACGATCACGGGCGGCTTGTGCACCAGCGCCTGCGCCACCAGCACGCGGCGCTTCATGCCGCCGGACAGGGCGCGCATATTGACGTCGGCCTTGTTGGTCAGGTCGAGGTTGTGCATCACCTCATCGATCCAGGCGTCGTTGTTGGCCAGGCCGAAGTAGCCCGATTGCAGGCGCAGCGTCTCGCGCACCGTGAAGAAGGGGTCGAACACCAGTTCCTGCGGCACCACGCCCAGCCTCTTGCGGGCGGCGCGGAAATCGCCGGTGACGTCGTGGCCGTGGATGGTGACCTTGCCGGCGTCGGGACGGATCAGGCCCGCGATGATGGAAATCAAAGTGGTCTTGCCCGCGCCGTTGGGGCCCAGCAAGCCGAAAAACTCGCCCTCTTCGATCGAAAGGGACACGCCGCCCAGTGCCTGGAGCGACTTGTAGCGCTTCTCGACATTACTTATTTGGATCGCTGTCATGCTTGACTTATCTGTAAGGTGCGGCGGCGCGAACCGGCGCTGTGTGGCCTAAACGTGGCGGAAGATGCTGCGGGCGCCGCGGCTCTTAGGCAGCGGCAACGTTCAATTATATTGGAAATTCGGATCGGCAGAGCCGGACAGGCTATTTACCGGGGGAACTACAGGCGGCAGGGGGTAGGGCGAAGGTCAATGATGGTGGTGCGAGGCCGGGTCGTCGGCGAGACCGGTCTTTTTGGTGAAGAAGGTCTGCGGCGCATTGACCTGAGCGAATTCTTCGTGCAGCGGATTGGTCGCGCCAGGCGCACCCGGCTCCAGCGCGACGGACGGCGGGAACAGCAGCGAGCACACGCCATACAGCTTGGTCAGGCTTTGCAGCGCCGGCGGCAGGTTTTTCAGTTCCAGCTTGACGCCGGAGTCCTGGGCCGTGCGTTGCCACGCCAGCATGACCGACACCGCCACCGAATCCACCGTCAGCACATGGCGCAGGTCGAACACGGTCTGGCCGGCCTTGAGGGCCGCCAGGCCGCGCTCCAGCGCCGCGGAGGCGTTGAGCACGGTCAGGGTCGTGAGCGACTGCAAGTTGTCGATGGCTTCGGAAACGGCGGTGGACATGGCGGGTTGGCTTGGTTATGAATTACTTGGCGACGGTTTTCAGGGGCTTGTTGGCCAGCGACTTGTTCTTTTCCGTCAAGGTCTTGATCAGGCCGTCGATGCCGCCCTTGTTGATTTCGGAGGCGAACGTGCCTTTGTAGGTCTCGACCAGCCATGCGCCCAGCACATTGATATCATAGATCTTCCAGCCGGACGCGGTCTTGGCGACGCGGTAGTTCAGCGGGATCGGTTCGCCGCGGGCGACGTTGACCTGCGAACGCACTTCCACTTCGTTGTCGGTCGGGTCGGAACGCATCGGCTTGAATTCGATGGTTTCGTTCTTAATCTGCGACAGCGCGCCGGAGTAGGTGAAGATCAGCAGCGTGCGGAATTGTTCCGACAGCAATTTTTGCTGTTCGGGCGTGGCGTCGCGCCAGAAGCGTCCGGCCGCCAGCGCGGTCATGCGCTGCGAATCGACGTAGGGCAGGATCTTGCTTTCGACCAGGTCGAGCACTTTCTTCTGGTCGCCGGACTGGATGGCCTTGTCGGCCTTGGCCGTCTCGATCACGTCCTGGCTGATGCGCTTGACCAGCACGTCCGGTGCTTCGTTGGACGGCGCGGTGGCCGCGTGGACGTTGACGGCCAGCGCGACGGTTGCTAAAGCGATAAGTTGTTTGATCAATTTCATGTTGTCGTTACCTTTGTGTGGTTCTTCAGGGTCACGGGCTGACGATGGTCGCAGCCGGTGCGCCAGAGTTTAACTCTTTTGGCGCCGATTCGGATGACACCGGGACAGAACTTTGTGCGGCCACCGGCGCGGCGCCCGGCCTGGCGTCGATCTCGGCCGAATCGTCCTTCCTGGACTTGCGCGGCGCATCGTCGCCGTCGGGATGGATCTGGCTCTCGCGGCGCTGCAGGAAACCGTCGCGGATGAACTCGTAACGGTCCAGCGCGGCGTCTTCCAGCAGGCTGGTGGCGTTGAGCAGGTTGGCACGCTGGTCGACCACGCGCAGCGCGGTGCCGGTGTTGCGGATGTAGACCGGTTCCTTGTAGGCCCAGATGTCGCCCTTGATATCGAGCGGCAAGGCCGCGGTGTCGCGCACGGTCGATGGGCCCAGCAGCGGCAGCATCAGGTAGGGGCCGGACGGCACGCCCCAGGTGCCCAGCGTCTGGCCGAAGTCTTCCTTGTGCTTTTGCAGGCCGGCTTCCGAGGCGATGTCGAACAGGCCGACGATGCCCAGCGTGGAGTTCAGCGCAAAGCGGGTGACGTCCGACATGCCGGCTTCGCCCTTGCCTTGCAGCAGGTTGTTGACGCCGGTCCAGGCGTCGGCCAGGTTGCCGAAGAAGTTGTTGACGCCGGTCTGGACGAAGTTCGGCAGCACGTTGCGGTAGGCCGTCGCGGCCGGCTTGAGCGCGTAAGTGTCGACCGTGTCGTTGAAGCTGAACATGGCGCGGTTGAAACCCTCGTAAGGGTCGCGCGGGTTCGGGCCGGCGCAGCCGGCCAGCAGCACGGTGACGCCCAGCGCCAGCGCGGCGCGGCGGAGAGATTTCGGAGTACGGTAGGTCATTTACTGTCCTTTCCCTCTGCAGCTTTGCTGTAGATGAATTGATTGATCAGGTCTTCCAGTACGGCGGCAGACTGGGTACGGGCGATCTTGTCGCCGGCGCCCAGGTTGTTGGTGTCGCCGCCGGCTTCGATGCCCACGTATTGCTCACCCAGCAGGCCGGCGGTCAGGATCTTGGCCGAGCTGTCTTTCGGGAACTTGTAACCTTCTTCCATGTTCAAGGTTACCAGTGCCTGGTAACTCTTGTCATCAAACTTGATCTCTCCCACACGGCCCACCACCACGCCGGCCGCCTTGACCGCCGCTTGCGGGCGCAGGCTGCCGATGTTGTCGAACTTGGCGGTGATCGGATACACCTTGCCGAAGGACATGGAACCCATGTTGCCGGCCTTCAGCGCGAGGAACATCAGCGCGACGACGCCGACGACGATGAACAGACCGACCCAGATATCCAGAGATTTACGTTGCATAGCGATTCCTTAGTTTCTTATCTTGTACTTTAACGCTTATTTGCTGAACATCAGCGCCGTCATCATGAAGTCCAGCCACCAGATCATCAGCGATGAGATCACGACCGTGCGGGTGGTGGCGCGCGCCACGTCTTCCGGGGTCGGCTGGGCTTCATAGCCCTGGTACAGCGCAATGAAGGTGATGGCGATGCCGAACACCACGCTCTTGGCGAAACCGTTGAAAATATCTTTCCAGAGGTCGACGCCGCCCTGCATCTGCGACCAGAACGCGCCGTCGTCGACGCCGATCAGCTGCACGCCGACCAGCCAGCCACCCAGCACGCCAACCGCGCTGAACACCGACGCCAGCAGCGGCACCGCGATCACGCCGGCCCAGAAGCGGGGCGCCAGCACGCGCTGGATCGGGTTGACGGCCATCATTTCCATCGCCGACAACTGCTCGCCGGCCTTCATCAGGCCGATTTCGGCGGTCAGCGAGGTGCCGGCGCGGCCGGCAAACAGCAGCGCGGTGATCACCGGGCCCAGTTCGCGGGTCAGGCCCAGCGCCACCAGCAGGCCCAGCGACTGTTCGGCGCCGTATTTATTCAGCGTGTAGTAACCCTGCAAGCCCAGCACCATGCCGACGAACAGGCCGGACAGGGTGATGATCAGCATCGAATAATTGCCGATGAAGTGCAGCTGCTCGACCAGCAGCGCCGGACGGCGCAGCAGGCCGGGCGACACGCCCAGCATGGTGGCGAAGGTACGGGCGCCGTAGCCTATGCTTTCGACGTAGTCGCGCAGCGGCGCGCCCAGCTTGGACAACCAGTTCTTGACGCTCATAAGACTTGCACTCCCAGGCCCAGGTCATCGGCCAGGGACTTGCCTGGATAGTGGAACGGCACCGGGCCATCGGCCTCGGCGTTGACGAACTGCTTCACGTACGGGTCGGTCGACACCATCATGTCGGCCGGCGTGCCGTGCGCGACGATCTTGCCCTGCGACAGGAAGTACACATAGTCGGCGATGGCGAAGCATTCCTTGACGTCGTGCGACACCAGCACGGTGGTCGAGCCCAGCGCGGTATTCAGGTTGCGGATCAGGTTGGCGGTGACGCCCATCGAGATCGGGTCGAGGCCGGCGAACGGCTCGTCGTACATAATCAGTTCCGGGTCCAGCGCGATCGAACGCGCCAGCGCCACGCGGCGCGCCATGCCGCCGGAGATCTCGCCCGGCTTGAGCTTGGCGGCGTTGCGCAGGCCCACGGCGTGCAACTTCATCAGCACCAGGTTGCGGATCAGCTCTTCCGGCAAGTCGGTATGCTCGCGCAGCGGGAAGGCGACGTTTTCAAATACGGTCAGGTCGGTGAACAGCGCGCCGTGCTGGAACAGCATGCCCATCTTGCGGCGCAGCAGATACAGGCCGGCGGTGTTGAGTTTGTGCACGATCTGGCCCTGCACCTTGACGTGGCCGCGTTGCGGGCGGATCTGGCCGCCGATCAGGCGCAATACCGTGGTCTTGCCGCTGCCCGAGCCGCCCATCACCGCGATTACTTTCCCCCGTGGGAAGTCCATCTGGAGCCCCGACAGGATAGCCCGCTTTCCATAGGAGAAGTGTAAATCACGGATTTCGACTAGATTCGCCACGACTGAACTCATTATTTTTAATGCCGTATTGTAGTGCAGAAAGGTTAATCTCTGCTGGCGCCCCTGTCTTTTGTGACAGGAAGACGCATCGTAAGTAGCAGATAATACAACACTACTGAACCTAAAGTCAGCAATTTACACCTATCAAGAATTGTTACATTGCTGCATCGCACAACACAAAAGCCACATTATTGCCGCCAGAAACAATATGTCGATTGACAACATATGTGTAAATGATGACAATCTCTGTTCCCTTTCCGAAACAGAGCCGCCATGCCAAGTCCATCCAACATGTTGCCTAACAAAAAACTCGCCGGTACCGCCACGCTGCTGGCCCTGACCTCGCTGGCGGCGCATGCCGACGTGATCCGGGTCGACGGTCTCAACCAGACGCTGGGGCAATGGTACGTTCCCCCAGGGACCCCCGTATCTGTCGCCGTGGATGTGGACCACAATGGCACGACCGACTTCTCGCTGGCGAACAATGCGCCAGTCTATGGCCAGAGCTGGCACGTGATTGGCGGGATCGGCAGCACGGCCTCCTCGGTCACCGTGCTGGACCGCTCGGTCACGGTCGGCGCCCAAGGCGTGGCTGCGGGCGCGGTAGCCGCCGGCACGCTGATCGGGCCGTCGCTGGCGATGTCGCGCACGGCGACCCTGGACCAGACCACCAACCAGCGAATAGGCTACGTCATCGGATCCTGCAACAGCTCCGGCAAAGGTTCTGGCGGCAGCCAGCAATGCAACCACTTGTCGGTGCTGGCCAGCACTAACACCAACAATAATATCGGCAACAACCTGCTGGTGCCGTTCCAGTTCTCCAGTGGCCAGCAAACGCAATACGGCTGGATAGACGTGTCCATCCATGACTCGGTGAGCAACAACGCGCTCGCCACCTCCCAGTACGACGTGAAATTCAACGGTTACGGCTACGACAATACCGGCGCCGCGGTGGCCGCCGGCGCGGCCGCCTTCACCAGCCCGGTACCCGAGCCGTCGTCGCTGCTGATGCTGGCCAGCGGCCTGGTCGGCATCGCCGCCTACCGCCGCAAAGGCCGCGGCCGGCGCACCGACGCCGCGCTGCCGGCCTGAAGCGAGGTAGTGTCGCCGATGGCGACGGTGCATGTCGGCGTGGCGCAGCCGGGCGAACTGGACCTGGCTTTCGCCTTGCTGCCCCACGTCGCCAACCAGGGCGTGGCGGCCGAATCGGTGCTGGTCGCACGCCGCGCCGACGAGCACGCGATCATCGGCGTGGCGGCGTTTTCATCTATCCCGTGGGAAGTGCGGCGCAGCGGATTACGCGGCGCCATCTTCGTGCTGCCGTCACAGCGCCGGCGCGGAGTCGGCGGCGCGCTGCTGGCGGCGCTGAGTGCGGCGCTGCGGCAGTGGGACGTCGATTACCTGCACGCCTGGGGCGAATGGGACAGCGCCGATGCACCGCCCTTCCTGGCGCGCAACGGCTTCACGCCGCAGCGCGTGCTGCTGCATTTTGAGGTGGACACCCGCAACGCCTGCCAGCAGACCAGCCTGATGCTCGAACGCCTGCGCGCCGGCCGGCGCATTCCGGCCGGCGCCGCCGCCATGCCGCTGGCGCCGCGCCATCTGCCGCAGGCCATCGCGCTGTACAGCAGCTACGCCCGACTGCCGCATGGCACCGCCGCCGCTCGCTTCGATGCCGCACTGGCGGACCCGGCCTGCGCCGTGCTGTCGCAGGCGGTCGAACTGGATGGCGAGCTGATCGGTCTGTTGCTGTGCAAGCCCAACCAGGACTTGCCCGAAGTGGACCTGTGGATCACCCAACCCGGCCATCGCCACGGCTGGCCAGCCCTGATGTTGCTGGACGGGGCCGCCCGGCAACTGGCGAAGCTGGCGGGGCCGCGCTTCCGCTTCAGCTGCAACGACGCCGCCAGCGCCACCTTGCAGATGGCGCGCCGCGTCGACTCCACGCTGCTACACACCACCCATACCTATGCACTCGCCCTCTGACGCCCGGACCGCGCCCAAGTTGGTCATGCTGGCCCTCGACGGCGTCGACTGGAAGCTGTTGCAGGAACTGGACCAGGGCGGGCTGACGCCCTTTCTGTCCAGCCTGGTCGACGCCGGCACCTGGGCGCCGCTCGACTTTCCGCTGCCGGCCTGCGCCGACAGCGGCTGGACCAGCGTCGCCACCGGCATGCAGCCGGACCGCCACGGCATCCTGCATCCGCTGACGGCGATCGCCGGCTCGCTGTTCGCCCATGCGCCCGGCGCGGCCGCACTGCGCAGCGCCGCCGTCTGGCACGCCGCCGACGCCGCCGGCCGCCATGCGGCCGTGATCGGCTGGCCGGCCACGCGCGGGCTGCGGCTGCGGCATGGCACCGTGATCGCCCCCGGCGCCAGCACCGCGCCGGCCGACGACGAGCAAGCCTGGCCGCTGGACCCGCAGGCGGTCTGGCCGCCCGAGGCGCGCGAGCTGGTGCACGCGGCGCGCCTGGCGCCCGGCGACATCCAGGCGCCAGACCTGCACTTCCTGCTGGCTCCGCTGGATACGGCCGCCCGCCGCCGACTGGCGGGCGCGGCGGCGGCGGCGCTGGCCGAATGCGCGACCCTGCATGCGCTGGGCACGGCCGCCATCGAACAGCGCGGCGCCGAGGTGCTGGTGTTGCGCCTGCCGTTTATCGCCGTCATGGCCGCCGCGCTGGCCAGCGTGCCGGACCGGCAGGCCGCGCGCCTCTGCCTGGCCCGCTGCCACCAGTTTCTCGACCTGCTGTGCGGCCGCTACCAACACCTTGCCGGCCGCGACGCCTGTTACGCGATCCTGTCGAACGGCGCGCGCGACGCCGGCTTCATGCTGCTGTGCGGCCCGGGCATCGCACGCGACCACACCGTTAGCCCGGTGGCCGCCTGCGATATCTGGCCGACCGTGGCGGCGGTGCTGGACTTGCCGGCCGGCGTGGACCTCGACGGCCGCGTGATCGACGAGGCATTGACCACCGCGCCGGTCCGCATGCAAGCAAACGCGGCGAGCGCCGCAGTGGCGCCGCTGACGCCGGCCGATATCGGCGTCACCCCAGGCGCGCCGGCACTGTCGGCAGCGGAAGCGGCCATGTTCGAGCGCGAGGGCTTGATGCTGCCCGACTTCGCACCGCAGATCGCGTTTGTCCGCCAAATCGAATGCGAAACCCGCCTGGCGCTGGCAGCGATGACGGCGTTGCGCGGCAACCACGCCGCGGCGCTGGCGCAGCTGCGCGCATTGATGCAGCGCTTCGACGGCAACCTGAACGTGCGCATCGCGCTGGCCGAACAGTTGCTGCTGGCCGGCGAATTCGACGCCTGCCTGGCCATCGCCCGCGATTTTCCGCTGGTGCGGGCCGGCGGCGCCTGGGCCGACGCGACCGAAGGCATGGTCGCCTTTGCCAGCGGCGACTGGCCGCAGGCCCAGGCGCGCCTGGGCGCATTGGCGCAGCTTCAGGCCGGCGCCCCGGACGCCGCCATGCCGCCTATCAACGCCGCCATGTGGCTGGGCCGGGCCCACCTGGTGCAGCGCGAGTGGGAATTGGCGGCCGCCAGCTTCCGCGCCGCGATCGCGCACGACCGGCACGACCATGTCGCCTGGTCCGGACTGGGGATGGCCGAGCGCATGCTGGAGCGCTGGCGGCACGCGGCCACCGCCTACGGTCGCGCCGTCAGCCAGGGTCCGCGTTCAGCGGAAGCGCTGCTCGACCTCGCCATGGCATGCGAGCGCTGCGGCGACATGGAACCGGCCGCCCTGGCGCGCGCGCGGGCGATGCGGATCGATCCGGCGGCGGTCGCCAGGCACGCGGCGCGTGCGCGGGCCGCTGCCGGCATCACCGCCGCAGAATAAAAAAAACCGGCAGGAACGGGGATCACCCATTCACTACCGGCGGAGACAGGCTGCTTCGGCCGCAGGGATTAGCGCGGTAGTTCCGAAGAACCCATCAAAAACTCATCGACCGCGCGCGCGCACTGGCGGCCTTCGCGGATCGCCCACACCACCAGCGACTGGCCGCGGCGCACATCGCCGGCGGCAAATACCTTGGCAGCGGAAGTCTTGTAGCAGCCTTCGCCGTCCGTGCTGGCCTTGGCGTTGCCGCGTGCATCTTTCTCGACGCCGAAAGCGTCCAGCACGTTGGCGACCGGCGATACGAAGCCCATCGCCAGCAGCACCAGGTCGGCCTTCATTTCGAATTCCGAGTTCGGCACTTCGGCCATCTTGCCGTCTTTCCATTCGACACGGCAGGCGACCAGCTTCTCGACCTTGCCGTTCTTGCCTTCCAGGCGCTTGGTGGCCACCGCCCAGTCGCGCTCGCAGCCTTCCTCGTGCGACGAGGAGGTGCGCAGCTTGGTCGGCCAGTACGGCCACACCAGCGGCTTGTTCTCTTGCTCCGGCGGCATAGGCATCAGTTCGAACTGGGTCACCGAGGCGGCGCCGTGGCGGTTCGAGGTGCCGACGCAGTCGGAACCGGTATCGCCGCCGCCGATCACCACCACGTGCTTGCCGGTGGCTTTCAGCTGGTCTTTGACCTTGTCGCCGGCGTTGACCTTGTTTTGCAGCGGCAGGAAGTCCATGGCGAAATGCACGCCCTTGAGCTCGCGGCCAGGCACCGGCAGGTCGCGCGGCTGTTCGGCGCCGCCGGCCAGGACCACGGCGTCGAAGTCCTTGGCCAGGTCTTCAGGGAAGATGGTTTCCTTGGCCCAGTTGTTGACGTTGGCAGGGAAGTCCTTGCCGACCAGCACGCTGGTGCGGAACACCACGCCTTCGGCTTCCATCTGCTTGATACGGCGGTCGATATGCGACTTTTCCATCTTGAAGTCTGGAATGCCGTAGCGCAGCAGGCCGCCGACGCGGTCGCTCTTCTCGAACACGGTGACGGCGTGGCCGGCGCGCGCCAGCTGCTGCGCCGCCGCCAGGCCGGCAGGACCGGAACCGACCACGGCGACCTTCTTGCCGGATTGCTGCCCGGCCGGCTGCGGCACGACCCAGCCGTGTTCCCAGCCTTCGTCGATAATCTTGTGCTCGATCGACTTGATGCCGACCGGATCGTTGTTGATGCCCAGCGTACAGGCGGACTCGCACGGCGCGGGGCAGATGCGGCCGGTGAACTCCGGGAAGTTATTGGTCGAGTGCAGGGTGTCCAGCGCCTCGCGGTAGTTGCCGCGATATACCAGGTCATTCCAGTCCGGGATGATGTTGTTGACCGGGCAGCCGGTGTTGCAGAACGGGATGCCGCAATCCATGCAGCGCGCGCCCTGCACCTTGGCCTGTTCATTGCTCAGGGTGATGACGAATTCGGAATAGTTTTTCAAACGCGTAGCAGGCGGCAGATAGCTCTCTTCCTGACGCTTGAATTCCATGAAGCCGGTGATTTTACCCACGATAAGTCCTTAAATATTGTTCTGTACGGTCAGCATCAGGCTGCGATCGGCTGGGCGGATGCGGCTTCGTTCGCGAGGTCCTCGGCCATTTCGGCCAGGGCGCGCTTGTATTCGCTCGGGAATACCTTGACGAATTTGCCGCGGCCTTCGGCCCAGTTGTCCAGCAACAGGCGGGCACGGGTGCTGCCGGTGTGCTTGAAGTGGCGCTCGATCAGGCGCTTCAGGATCACTTCGTCCGCTTCGCGGCCATGGTCCTTGTGCTGCACGTGCCAGGTTTCGCTTTGGGCTTCCTGCTCCTTGGCGGTCAGCACCGGCTCCAGCGTCACCATCGAGGTGTTGCAGCGCGCTTCGAAGTCGCCGTCCGGGTCGTACACGTAGGCGATGCCGCCCGACATGCCCGCCGCGAAGTTGCGGCCGGTGGCGCCCAGCACCACCACGGTGCCGCCGGTCATGTATTCGCAACCGTGGTCGCCGGTGCCTTCGACGATGGCGGTGGCGCCCGAGTTACGCACGGCGAAACGCTCGCCGGCCACGCCGTTGAAGAAGGCTTCGCCGGCGATCGCGCCGTACAGCACGGTGTTGCCGATGATGATGTTGTTCACCGCCCAGCCGCGGAACTCGGTGTTCGGACGCACGATGATGCGGCCGCCCGACAAGCCCTTGCCGACGTAATCGTTGCCTTCGCCGACCAGGTCGATGGTGATGCCGTGCGCCAGGAAGGCGCAGGCCGACTGGCCCGCCGTGCCTTGCAGCTGGATGTGGATGGTGTCGTCCGGCAGGCCGGCGTGGCCGTAGCGCTTGGCCACTTCGCCCGACAACATGGTGCCGACGGTGCGGTTGACGTTGCGCACCGGCGAGATGAACGACACGCGTTCGCCTTTTTCCAGCGCGGCCTTGGCTTGCGCGATCAGCTTGTGATCGAGCGCCTTGTCCAGACAGTGGTCCTGTTCCTTCGTGTGATAGATGGAATCGCCGCTCGGCACTTCCGGCGAGTAGAAGATGTTGCTGAAGTCCAGGCCCTTGGCTTTCCAGTGCGTGATCGCCTTGGACTTGTCCAGCAGGTCGACGCGGCCGATCAGCTCGTCATAGGTGCGGATGCCCAGTTGCGCCATCAGCTGGCGGGCTTCCTCGGCGACGAAGAAGAAGTAGTTGACGACGTACTCGGGCTTGCCGGAGAACTTGGCGCGCAGCACAGGATCCTGCGTGGCGACGCCGACCGGGCAAGTGTTCAGATGGCATTTGCGCATCATGATGCAACCCTCGACCACCAGCGGCGCGGTGGCGAAGCCGATTTCGTCGGCGCCCAGCATGGCGGCGATGACGACGTCGCGGCCGGTACGCATCTGGCCGTCGGCCTGGATGCGGATGCGGCTGCGCAGGCCGTTCAGCACCAGGGTTTGTTGGGTCTCTGCGAGACCCAACTCCCACGGCGTGCCGGCGTGCTTGACCGACGACAGCGGCGAAGCGCCGGTGCCGCCGTCATGGCCGGCGACCACCACGTGATCGGCCTTGGCCTTGGTCACGCCGGCGGCCACGGTGCCGATGCCGACTTCCGACACCAGCTTGACCGAGATCGAGGCGCGCGGATTGGCGTTCTTCAGATCGTGGATCAGCTGGGCCAGATCTTCGATCGAGTAAATATCGTGGTGCGGCGGCGGCGAGATCAGCCCCACGCCCGGCACCGAGAAGCGCAGCGTCGCGATGTATTCGGAGACTTTGTGGCCCGGCAGCTGGCCGCCTTCGCCCGGCTTGGCGCCCTGCGCCATCTTGATCTGGATCTGGTCGGCCGAGTTCAGGTAGGCCGCGGTCACGCCGAAACGGCCCGATGCCACCTGCTTGATGCGCGAGCGCAGCGAATCGCCTTCCTGCAAGGCAATATCGACCACCATCTGCTCTTTGCCCATGACCGACGCCATGGTCTCGCCCTGCTTGATCTTGATGCCTTTCAGTTCCATCGTGTAGCGCGATGGATCTTCGCCGCCTTCGCCGGTGTTGGACTTGCCGCCGATGCGGTTCATCGCCACCGCCAGCGTGGCGTGGGCTTCGGTCGAGATCGAACCCATCGACATCGCGCCGGTCGCGAAGCGCTTGACGATTTCCTTGGCCGGCTCGACCTCGTCCAGCGGGATCGCCTTGCTCGGATCGAGCTTGAACTCGAACAGGCCGCGCAAGGTCAGGTGGCGCTTGGTCTGGTCGTTGATGATCTGGGCGTACTCTTTATAGCTGGAGAAGTTGTTGCTGCGGGTCGAATGCTGCAACTTGGCGATCGCATCCGGGGTCCACAGGTGGTCTTCGCCGCGCACGCGGAAGGCGTACTCGCCGCCGGCGTCCAGGTGGTTTTCCAGCACAGGATCGTTGCCGAAGGCCAGGTTGTGCAGGCGCAGCGCTTCTTCCGCCACTTCGAACACGCCGATGCCTTCGACATTGGAGGCCGTGCCCTTGAAGTACTTGTCGACCAGCGACTTGTTCAGGCCGACAGCTTCGAAGATCTGCGCGCCGCAGTAGGACATGTAGGTCGAAATGCCCATCTTGGACATGACCTTCATCAAGCCCTTGCCGATGGCCTTGGTGTAGTTGTAGACCGCCTTGTCGCCGGTCATGTCGCCCGGCATGCCGAGCGACATCTCGACCAGCGTTTCCATCGCCAGGTAAGGGTGGATCGCTTCGGCGCCGTAGCCTGCCAGCAGCGCGAAGTGGTGGGTCTCGCGGGCCGAGCCGGTCTCGACGACCAGGCCGGTGGAGGCGCGCAGGCCCTTGCTGACCAGGTGCTGGTGCACGGTCGAGGTCGCCAGCAGCGCGGGAATCGCCACGCGCTCCGGGCCGACCGAGCGGTCCGACACGATCAGGATGTTGTGGCCGGACTTGACCGCGTCGACCGCTTCGGCGCACAGCGAGGCCAGGCAGGCTTCCACGCCGTCCTTGCCCCATGCCAGCGGATAGCAGATGTTGAGCTCATATGACTTGAACTTGCCGCCGGTATGCGCGCTGATGCCGCGCAGGCGGGCCATGTCGTCGAACCCCAGCACCGGCTGCGATACTTCCAGGCGCATCGGCGGATTGACGTTGTTGGTGTCCAGCAGGTTGGGCTTGGGGCCGATGAAGGACACCAGCGACATCACCATCGCTTCGCGGATCGGGTCGATCGGCGGATTGGTCACTTGCGCGAACAGCTGCTTGAAGTAGTTGTACAACGGCTTGAGCTTGTTGGACATGACGGCCAGCGGCGAGTCGTTGCCCATCGAGCCGGTCGCTTCTTCGCCGGCGGCGGCCATCGGCGCCATCAGGAACTTCAAATCTTCCTGGGTGTAGCCGAAGGCTTGCTGGCGGTCCAGCAACGACGGCGTGGCTTTTTCGCCCTGGGCCGGCGCGACGTCCTTGGCGCGGTTGCGCGCCAGCTGGCTCTCGCTGAGCTTGATTTCGTTGAGCTTGATGCGCACCGCGTTGATCCATGCCTTGTATGGCTTGGCGTTGGCGTAGGTGTCTTTCAACTCTTTATCGTCGATGATGCGGCCCGCTTCCAGGTCGATCAGGAACATCTTGCCTGGCTGCAGACGCCATTTCTGGATGATTTTCGATTCAGGAATCGGCAGCACGCCCGATTCCGACGCCATCACCACCAGGTCGTCGTCGGTGACGATGTAGCGCGCAGGTCGCAGACCGTTACGGTCCAGGGTGCCGCCGATGTAGCGGCCGTCGGTGAAGGCCATGGCGGCCGGGCCGTCCCATGGTTCCATCATTGCTGCGTGATATTCGTAGAACGCACGGCGATTGTCGTCCATCGTGCTGTGATTTTCCCAGGCTTCCGGGATCATCATCATCATCGCCTGGGCGATCGGATAGCCTGCCATCAGCAGCAGTTCCAGCGCGTTGTCGAAGCAGGCGGTGTCCGACTGGCCTTCGTAGATCAGCGGGAACAGTTTCTGCAGATCGTCGCCCAGCACGGCCGATTTCATCACGCCTTCACGGGCGCGCATCCAGTTGAAGTTGCCTTTGACGGTGTTGATCTCGCCGTTGTGGGCGATCAGGCGGTACGGGTGGGCCAGCGGCCATTCCGGGAAGGTGTTGGTCGAGAAACGCTGGTGCACCAGCGCCAGCGCGGAAATGCAGCGCGCGTCTTGCAGGTCCTTATAGTACACACCGACCTGGTCGGCCAGCAGCAGGCCCTTGTAGACGATGGTGCGGGCCGACAGCGAAGCCACGAAGAATTCTTTGCCGTGGATCAGTTTCAAGGCCTGGATGGCGTGGCCGGACGACTTGCGGATCACGTACAGCTTGCGTTCCAGCGCGTCGGTGACCATGATGTCGGCGCCGCGGCCGATGAAGATCTGGCGGATCACCGGTTCCTTGGCGCGCACGGTAGGGGACATCGGCATGTCGCAGTCGACCGGCACATTGCGCCAGCCCAGCACGACCTGGCCTTCGAGGCGCACGGCGCGCTCGATTTCCTGTTCGCAAGCGATGCGGGAGGCGTTTTCCTTCGGCAGGAACACCATGCCGACGCCGTATTCGCCTGGCGGCGGCAGTTCCACGCCTTGCTTGGCCATCTCGTCGCGGTAGTACTGGTCCGGGATCTGGATCAGGATGCCGGCGCCATCGCCCATCAGCGCATCGGCGCCGACGGCGCCCCGGTGATCGAGGTTTTTCAGGATCAACAGACCCTGTTCCACGATGGAGTGGCTCTTGTTGCCCTTGATATGGGCGACGAAACCGACGCCGCAGGCATCGTGTTCATTGGACGGATCGTACAGACCTTGGGCTTTCATGGGGGCTCTCCACTGCAATTTTGACTAACGAAAAGCTAGAGTAGTGCAATGCAGCGTAAACTTCAACCATAACAATTAGGGTCGGAGTCGGATTAATTTTTTGTGAGTTGCTGAAAATTTTAATTAGGGACAGAGTGATGCCGTATTAAAAAAAACCGCGGGAACTGGCGATTCCCGCGGTTTTGATATGCTGCTCAGGCCGCTTCTGGCTTGATCTTGAACGGCCTGCCGCGCTTGGCCGGCAGTACCTGGCGCTTGACCTTGTGCTGCAGCGCCGTCTTGAATTGCTCGCTGCCCAGCGGCCAGCCCTTGAGCAGCGCCTGGCCGATGCTGGCCACCTCGTCCTCGCTCAGCGCCGGTTCGGCCAGCGCGATGTAGGCCGCCTCGCGCTGGAACGGCGTGTTGCCCAGCTCCCAGAACTTCGGATGGTCGACGATCAGGCCGTCCGAGCGCAGCCCGGCGTGGTGCGGGTAGCTGGACCACGGATAATCCTCGGCCCGCCCCACCATGCCGTTGCGCACCGGATTGAACTCGATATATCGGCTGCACGACATGAAGTATTGCTCTGCGTCGATCAGCGAGGTTTTGTAGCGTCCGTTCCACAAAGTGCCGCTGCGGCCATATTTTTGGTTGAAATAGGGCACGTAGTAGCGGCCTATCCACTGCATCATCTGCCCCAGGCCGTCCGCATCGGCCGGCGTGACCAGCAAATGCAGGTGGTTCGGCATCAGCACATAGGCGTGCACCGCCACTTTGTAGTTCTTGGCGGCGGTGCGCAGCCAGCCCAGGAAGGTTTGATAATCTTCCGTGTCCTGGAAGATAGCCTGGTTGTTATTACCGGTCTGGATAACGTGGTGCGGCTGGCCGGGGACGATCAAGCGGGGTAGACGTGCCATAAATTTGCGCAAAATGTATCGAATGCGGCCATTCTACACCACTCTGTCCCCGATTATTCAGGCGCCCAGCAAAACCGGCATGACTCTGTCCCTCTTTTTGCTTAAATTGCCGGAAAGCTGGAACACGCTGACCACCCGGGCCAGCGCGCCGCTCTGGTCTTGCAGGGCGGCGGAGGCGGCCGCCGCTTCCTCGACCAGCGCGGCATTCTGCTGCGTCACCTGGTCCATCTGCGCGATGGCGCGGTTGATCTGCTCGATGCCATTGGTCTGCTCGGCGCTGGCGGCGGTGATTTCGCCGATGATATCGGTCACCCGCCGCACGTTGACGACGATTTCCCGCATCGTGCTGCCGGCCTGGGCCACCAGGCGCGCGCCGCTTTCGACCTTGTTGACCGAATCGCCGATCAAGGCCTTGATCTCCTGGGCGGCGCTGGCGCTGCGCTGGGCCAGGTTGCGCACTTCGGTCGCCACCACGGCGAAGCCGCGGCCCTGCTCGCCGGCGCGGGCCGCCTCCACCGCCGCGTTCAGCGCCAGGATATTGGTCTGGAAGGCGATACCGTCGATCACCGCGATGATGTCGACGATTTTATGCGCGGAAGCGCTGATCTCGCTCATGGTGTCGACCACTTCGTCGACCACGCTGCCGCCCTTGACCGCCACTTCCGAGGCCGACAGCGCCAGCGTATGCGCCTGGCGCGAGTTGCTGCCGTTCTGCTTGACGGTGGCGGTCAATTCCTCCATCGACGAGGCGGTCTGCTGCAGCGAACTGGCCTGCTGCTCGGTGCGGGCCGACAGATCGAGGTTGCCGCTGGCGATCTGGCCTGAGGCGGTGGCGATGGTGTCGGTGCCGCTGCGGACCTGGCCGACGATGTTCACCAGGCTGGCGTTCATGTCCTTCAGCGCTTGCAGCAACATGCCGGTCTCGTCCTTGCTGCGCACGTCGATCTTGCTGCTCAGGTCGCCGGCGGCGACGGTCTGCGCCACCCGCACCGCCTTGTGGATGGGGCCGGTGATCGAGACGCCGATGATGTAGGCGAACCAGGCGCCCAGCACCAGCGCGCCGGCCGTCAGCGCCAGCAGGAAGCGCTGGCCGGCATGGTATTGCGTCTGCACCTCCGCGCCCAGCGCGCGGCCGACGCCGGCCTCGTAGTCGCCGATTTTCTGCACGCTCTCCAGGTAGGCGTTGAATTGGGGCTCCAGCTTGCTGTCTGCCAGGGCGCGGGCGCCGGCGAGGTCGCCGCTCTTCTTGAGCTTGAACAACAGGTCGCGGCTGGCCGCATACCCCTTGCGCACCGACGCAACCGCCTCCAGCAAGGCTTTTTCCTCATTGCTGACGAGCAGGGGTTCGAGTTGCTTCTGGATGGCGTTGACGCGCGCGCGGGTGGCGGCGGCTTTTTCGGTGAGCGCCGGCGATTCGGCCGTTTCGGTATTGCGGGCAAAGGCCAGCACACTGACGCCGCTGATGCTGATCTGGTTATGCCATTCGGCGGTCAGGCGCTCCTTGACGCTGGCGCTGCCGACCATCTGTTCCGTCAGGTCGCCGACCGCCTGCAAGCGCCACATCCCTGCCATGGCCATGCCGACAACCAACAACATCACCAGGCCAAAGCCGCCGGCCAGGCGTATCCCAATCTTCCAATCGCTGTAACGCATTGCCATTCTCCCCAGCAGGTGTAGGTGGAGAATTCATGCTACGGCAAAGCTGCGCTTAGGAAACTCTCACATTTCCACACAACAAAATTACTATCGGGATTTGATCAAGACAAGTTGAAGCTGGCGGACAGGCTGTAGCCTTCGCCATAGGCGCTGCGCAGCGGCAGGTCCTGGCCCAGGCCGGTGCGGGCTTTTTTGCGTAAACGATACACCAGCATGTCGACCCGGCGGCCGGCGTCCGGATCGTCGCCGCCGATGCCGGCCACGATCACCTGGCGCGGCACGGGACGGGTGTTAATCGTCAGCAGATGCAGGAAATTGCATTCTTTTTCGGTCAGGGTGATCGCCATGCCTTGCAGCTCCAGCTGGCGGGCGCTGACTTTGAGGGTCCACTTGCTCGGCGCCGGGATGGTTTCCTGCGGACCGACGCGACGGTCCAGCGCCTCGATGTGGGCGGCCAGTTCCGGGAATTTGATCGGCTTGGTCAGATAATGGTCGGCGCCCAGGCGCAGACCGAGGATGCGGTTGTCGAACGCGACCCGGCCGGTCAACACCAGCAGACCGATCTGCGGGTACAGCTGGCGCATCCGGGGTATCACATTGAAACCGTCTTCGTCCGGCAGGCCCAGATCGAGCACCACCACGCCGACATTGCCCTGGCTCAGGGCGGACCACATTTCGCTGGCGTTGTTAGTGATGTGCACTTCGTGTTCAAGCTCAGTCAGGAACTCTGCCATTTCTTCGGCATAGTCCAGATTGTCTTCCACGATGAGTATTTGCGTCATTGATGCGCCATTCGATCGATTATTGAGCAACAGTGCTCAGTACTGCCTTGCTATTTCAGCTTGCGCTCAAGGAATTATCACTGCTGCCACCCGCCCGCGCAAGGCTTTTCCCGGCGCTGGCCGCTATGGGCAGCCAAATCCGAAATTCCGTGCCGCTTTCAGAAACATTTGTTGCCGTCAGCATTCCACCGTGTACATCGACCACCGCGCGCGCAATATACAGGCCCAAGCCGGACCCAGCGACGCCTGCGGCATTGCTGCCGCGGAAGGATTTGTCGAAAATATGCGCCAATTCCGCGGCCGGCACGCCGGCGCCGTGATCGCGCACCAGGAACTCGACGCCGCCCTCGCTTGCCATTTTGCCTATCAATTCTATCGGAGTATTGGCAGTCGTGTACTTAATTGCATTGTCGAGCAAAATTTCCAAGCATAAACGCACACCGGCGGGGTCGCAGCGCATCCATTGCGGCAGCGCTTCGATCCGCACGCTCACGGCCGGACGGCGGCCGCGGGCCTGCTCGGCCACCGCTTCCAGCAGCGTGGCGGGGCAGATTTCATTCGGCTGGCGCTCGCGGCCGATGCTGGCCATGCGATCGGGCGACAGGTACTCGTCCAGCATCGCCAGCATGCGGTCGACCGCGGTCTGGATCCTGCGGTAGCGCTTGCGGGTGCCTTCGTCGTGGTGGGCGCCGGTCATTTCCAGGCGCTGCACGGCGCCGTCGATGGTCGACAGCGGCGTGCGGAATTCGTGCGACAGCATGGAGGCGAACTTTTTCTGCTGCGCGGCCAGTTCGCGGCGCGCGCTCAGGTCGCGCACCACGCCGACCACGGAGACAGCGACGCCGCGCTGGTCGACGATCAGCGTCGATTCGATCTCCACCGGCAGCAGGCGGCCGTCGGCATGGGGCAGTTCGGTTTCACGCAGCAGGCGCACGCGGCTCAGGTCGCCGCCGGCGTGGCGTTCCAGCCGGGCGGGCAGCTGCAGCAACAGGCCGGCCGCCAGCGCCTGCGCCGAGTCCAGCGTGTAGCCGAACTGGCGCTCGGCGGCCGGACTGAGCCAGGACAGTTGCAAGGTGGCGCAGTCCGCCATCCAGCTGACCTCGCCGCTGTGCTGGAGCAGCAGCCGATAGCGCTCAGCCTCTTGCTGCGACTGGCGCAACGCCGCTTGCAGTTCGGCGACGGTCGCCACTTATTCCGCCAGCGGTGCGAAGATCTGCTGCAAGTCTTCCTGGGTGAGCGCCATTTTCTGCGACTCGCCTTCGGCCAGGATGGATTGCGCCAGATCGGATTTCTTCTGCTGCAGCACCTGGATTTTTTCCTCCAGCGTGCCCTTGGCGATCAGCTTGTAGACGAACACCGGCTTGTCCTGGCCGATGCGCCAGGCGCGGTCGGTGGCCTGGTTTTCCGCCGCCGGATTCCACCACGGATCGTAGTGGATCACGGTATCGGCCGCCGTCAGGTTGAGGCCGACGCCGCCCGCCTTCAGGCTGATCAGGAAGATCGGCACCGCGCCCTGCTGGAAGGCTGCCACTTGCGCGCTGCGGTCCTTGGTCTCGCCGGTCAGCAGCGCATACGGGATATCGCGCGCTTCCAGCTCTTCCTCGATCAGCTCCAGCATGCTGGTGAACTGCGAGAACACCAGGATCTTGCGGTTCTCTTCCAGCAAATCCTCGACCATCTGCATCAGGTCGATCAGCTTGGCCGAGCCGGCCGTCTGCTTCTTCGACGGCAGCGACTTGACCAGGCGCGGATCGCAGCACACCTGGCGCAGCTTCAGCAGCGCCTCCAGGATGACGATCTGGCTGCGCGCCACGCCCTTGCGGTCGATCTCGTCGCGCACCTTCTGGTCCATGGCCAGGCGCACCGTCTCGTACAGGTCGCGCTGGGCACCGGTCAGTTCGACCTTGCGCACCATCTCTGTTTTCGGCGGCAATTCCTTGGCCACGTTGTCCTTGGTCCGGCGCAGCAGGAAGGGCTTGATGCGGCGGTTCAGCAGCGCGCGCCGCAGCGGATCGTCCTGGCGTTCGATCGGGTGGCGGAACACGGTGTTGAAACCCTTCTCGTCGCCCAGCAGGCCCGGCAGCAGGAAGTGGAATTGCGACCACAGCTCGCCCAGGTGGTTTTCCAGCGGCGTGCCGGACAGGCACAGCCGGTGGCGCGCGCGCAACAGGCCGGCGCTTTGCGCGGCCTTGCTGCGGGTGTTCTTGATGTAGTGCGATTCGTCCAGGATGACCAGGTGGAAATCATGTTCGCGCAGTTTTTCCTCGTCGCGCGGCAGCAGCGCGTAGGTGGTCAGCACCAGGTCGGCTTCGTCGATCTGGTCGAACTGGACCATGCGGTCCTTGCCTTGCAACAGCAACACGCGCAGGCCGGGGGCGAAGCGCGCCGCCTCTTCCTGCCAGTTGCCCATCAGGCTGGTCGGCGCGATCACCAGCGCCGGCGCGGTCAGGCGGCCGGCTTCCTTCTCGACCAGGATGTGCGCCAGGGTCTGCACGGTCTTGCCCAGGCCCATATCGTCGGCCAGGATGCCGGCGAAGCCGTACTCGCGCAGGAACTGCATCCACGACAGGCCGTCGGTCTGGTAGTCGCGCAGCGTCGCCTGCAGGCCGGCCGGGGTGGCGACACGCTTGACGGCGCCGAACTGGTTCAGGCGCGCGCCCATGTCGCGCAGCTCGGCGCCGCCGGTCCAGTTCAGCTCGACGTTGCGGGCCAGGTCGTCCAGGCGCGCCGCGTCCAGCGTGGCCATGCGCAGCGAGGTCTTGATCTTGTCGCTGAAGTACAGCTCGCCCAGCGTGGTCAGGATGGGCTTGACGCGTCCCCATGGCAGGGCGACGCGGCTGCCGTCCGGCAAGGTGGCCAGCATCTGGTCGTCGTCGCCGTGCAGGGCGATGGTCTTCGGATTGAAGTCGTTCGGCGCGCTGCGTATCATCTGCACCAGCACCGGCAGCAGCGGCACGCGGTCCTGGTCGACCATGATGCCCAGTTCCAGCTCGAACCAGGCGTGGCCGCCGTCGGCCGGGTCTTCCACCACGTCGGCATACCAGTCGCCGACATCGCTGACGTCGTAGCGGTACTTGACGGTTTTCTCGACTTTCCAGCCGGCTTGCTCCAGCGCCTCGATGCCATCGCGGGCGAAGCGCAGCCATTCGGCCTGGGTGGGCAGCAGCAAGCCGCCCTTGACGCTGCTCAACGGCAAGGTCGCGGGCGGCAGGAAGTGGCGTTCGCTCAACAGCGACAGGGCCAGCTCTTCGGCGGCGCTGTCGCGCTGGATGATCTCGGTGACTTCGCCCTTCTGGCGCACCACGCGCTGCGACGGGTCGAAGGAGACGCGCTCGCCGTCGTAGTCGAAGGACAATACGGCGAAGTCGTGCCAGCGTTGCAGCGAGCCGTCGGCCAGCATGGCGGCGTCCAGCGTCAGCACCGGACGCGGCTTGACGTCGTCGCGCACGCGCTGCGGCAGCGGCTGCGGCAGCGGCATCAGCTGCTGCAGGCCGTGGGCCAGCAGCAGTTGCGAGACGCGCATCTTGTCGTTATTGGTCAGCAGCGGGGCTTGCGCCACCAGCGCCTGCAAATCGGCCAGCGGGATCGACGCGCCGCCCTGGTTCAGCAGCAGCACGCCGCAGGAAAGATTGTCGATATACCAAGGCGGATCGGTCGGCAGCATGTAGTCGACCTGGTCGGCGCCGACATGCTTGGCGTTCGGCGCCGCCTGCACCTGCCAGCCCAGACGCAAGCCCTTGCCTTCTTCGCGCCAGGCCAGGTTGGCTTCACGCATCACGCCGCCCTTGAGCGGGTAGACCAGGCCATTGCCGACATCGGCCCAGGAGTTTGCCCAAAGCAATTTATCCTGTTCGGCCAGCATGCTCAGCAGGGCCGCGCCGATCTTGCCGCGCGGCTCGGTGGCGGAGCCGGTCTGGGAATTCTGTCCGCTGCGCATGGCAACGAAGAAACGGATCAAGTCCTCGTCGCCGGCCGCGAGGAAGCTCGGCGGCGCCGACAGCAGCGAAAACACTTCGCTCACCGGGCTGGCCGCGGCGACGTCGCCGTTCGAGCGCAGCCGCGCCTTGTACAGGCACAGCGCCACATGGCGGCCGCCGCTGGTGGGCGCCATCACGTAGATCAGCTTGTATTGGGTTTGTTGCTTCGGATCGGTATCGACCGGCGGCGCGTTCAGTTTGGCTTTGGGATGCGCTGCCGCATCCACACGCTGCAGCCAGGTGGCTACGGCGTACGACAATTGATTCGCGGGCGGCGCAGGGCGGGCAGGAGATGTTGGGGCGGCCGGAGCAGCTGGCTTGGCGGGAACATCGTCGGTGGCGTCGTCGCGGGTAAAATCCATAGGTCGCATTGTTGGTCAAAGATGGTTCAAAAACGGCAACAGGCGATATTATCCGCCATACACGCGTTCGTGTTTGCGGATTCTTCATAAAACCCGCATGTAAACGTGTTACTTGCGTGTTACTTGCATATTACTTGCGCGTTCCAAAGCCGCGCACAGTCCTTTTGGACTGTCAAGACTGGCACATTCGCGCCGATTGCGTATGATTCCGGGCTTGACTGCTTAGGAATCGCCCACATGTTGCCTTCAATCGAACAACGTCTTGCCCTGGAACTGATTTGCAAACCGGTACAGGTTGCCGCCGCCATCGCCCTGCTGGACGAAGGCGCCACGGTGCCCTTCATCGCCCGCTACCGGAAAGAAGCCACCGGCGGCCTGGACGACATTCAACTGCGCCTGCTCGAAGAACGCCTGCGCTACCTGCGCGAGCTGGAGGACCGCCGCGCCGCGATTGTGGCATCGATCACCGAGCAGAATAAGATGACGCCGGAACTGCTAGATGCTGTCATGCACGCGGAAGACAAGACCCGTCTTGAAGACTTATACCTTCCTTACAAGCAAAAACGCCGCACCAAAGCGCAAATCGCCATCGAAGCGGGCCTGGCGCCACTGGCCGACGGCCTGCTGGACAACCCGGACCTGAACCCGGAGATGGAAGCCAACAAATTCCTGCGCGACGCCTTCACCACCGCCGAGGGCAACAATCCCGGCGTGGCCGACATCAAGGCCGCGCTGGACGGCGCCCGCCAGATCCTGATGGAACGCTTTGCCGAAGATGCAACGTTGCTGCAATCCTTGCGCGAATACGTACTGGATCATGGCATTGTCGAATCCAAGGTTATTGAAGGTAAGCAAGACGAAGGCGAAAAATTCGCCGATTACTTCGACTATTCCGAAACCATAGCCACCGTGCCGTCGCACCGCGCGCTGGCGCTGTTGCGCGGCCGCCGCGAAGGCATCCTGGATGTCGCGCTGCGGCTGGACACCGAAGCCGAAAAACCGAAGTGGGACGCGCCGCACAATCCGTGCGAAGGCCGCATCGCCGCCCGTTTCGGCATCAAGAACCAGGGCCGTCCGGCCGACAAATGGCTGGGCGACACCGCCCGCTGGACCTGGCGCGTGAAGAGCTTCATGCACCTGGAAACCGAACTGATGGGCGCGCTGCGCGAGCGTTCCGAGCTGGACGCGATCAATGTCTTCGCCACCAACCTGAAGGCGCTGCTGCTGGCCGCGCCGGCCGGCCAGCGCGCCACCATGGGCCTGGACCCGGGTCTGCGCACCGGCGTCAAGGTGGCGGTGGTGGACGCCACCGGCAAGGTGGTCGACACCGCCGTGATCTACCCGCACCAGCCGAAGAACGACTGGGACGGCTCGCTGCACACCCTGGGCAAGCTGGCCGCCAAGCACAATGTGTCGCTGATCTCGATCGGCAACGGCACCGCCTCGCGCGAAACCGACAAGCTGGCGCAGGATTTGATCAAGCAATTCCCCGATCAGAAAATGACCAAGATCGTCGTCTCGGAGGCGGGCGCATCGGTGTACTCGGCGTCGGAATTCGCTTCGCGCGAACTGCCGGACATGGACGTGTCGCTGCGCGGCGCGGTGTCGATCGCCCGCCGCTTGCAGGATCCGCTGGCCGAGCTGGTCAAGATCGATCCGAAATCGATCGGCGTCGGCCAGTACCAGCACGACGTTTCGCAGACCCAGCTGGCCCGCTCGCTGGACGCGGTGGTCGAGGATTGCGTGAACGCGGTCGGCGTCGATGTGAACACCGCCTCGGCGCCGCTGCTGGCGCGGGTGTCGGGCCTGTCGGCTTCGGTGGCGCAAGCCATCGTGTCCTACCGCGACATCAAGGGCGCGTTCACCTCGCGCGCGGGGTTGAAGGCGGTGCCGCGCCTGGGCGACAAGACCTTCGAACAGGCGGCCGGCTTCCTGCGCGTGATGGGCGGCGAGAACCCGCTGGACGCGTCGGCGGTGCACCCGGAATCGTATCCGCTGGTGGAGAAAATCCTCAGCGACATCAAGAAGGACATCAAGGCCGTCATCGGCGAGACCGCGCTGATCAAGACGCTCAATCCCGCCAAGTACGCCGACGACAAGTTCGGCGTGCCGACCATCAGCGACATCCTGAAGGAGCTGGAGAAGCCGGGCCGCGATCCGCGTCCCGAGTTCACCACCGCCACCTTCAAGGACGGCGTGGAAGAGATCCGCGACCTGCGCCCGGACATGATCCTGGAAGGCGTGGTCACCAACGTGGCCGCGTTCGGCGCGTTTGTCGACATCGGCGTGCACCAGGACGGCCTGGTGCACATCTCGGCCTTGTCGAACACCTTCGTCAAGGATCCGCACACGGTGGTCAAGGCCGGCCAGGTGGTCAAGGTCAAGGTGCTGGAAGTGGACGAGAAGCGCAAGCGCATCGCCCTGACCATGCGCCTGAGCGACAGCGCGCCGCAAGCCGGCTCGCAGCCGCAGCAGCGCGGCGATCGCAACGACCGCAAGAGCATGGGCCAGCACCAGAAGCAGGCCGCCAAGTCCGAGCCGGTCGGCGGCAGCATGGCGGCCGCCTTCGCCAAGCTGCGCGGCTGACCTTCCGGCAGTAAAAATACCGCTGCCGGCGTTTTCTTATAAAATGACGGCATCTATTTACATCTTTTCACTGAGGCAGCTATGAGCGACGTACAAACCTGGATCAAAGAAACCGTGACCAGCACCCCTGTGGTGCTCTTCATGAAGGGCACCGCCCAGTTCCCACAATGCGGCTTTTCCGGCCGCGCCATCCAGATCCTGAAAGCCTGCGGCGTTGAGAACATTGCAACCGTGAACGTGCTGGAAGATCCTGAAATCCGCCAGGGCATCAAGGACTATTCGAACTGGCCTACCATTCCTCAGCTCTACGTCAAGGGCGAGTTCATCGGCGGTTCGGACATCATGAACGAGATGTTCGAGTCCGGCGAACTGAAGGCCCTGCTGGATGCCTGATCGTCCGCGGCCTCTCGTGGCCCGGCGGATTATTATCGCCATCACCGGCGCCACCGGCGCGGTGTATGGCGTGCGTCTGCTGCAACAGTTGCAACATACCTCCGGCATAGAGACGCATCTGATCGTCTCGGATGCCGCGGTCCTCACGCTGCACCAGGAAACCGGCTTGCAGCGGCGCGAAGTCGAAGCGCTGGCCCACGCGGTGCACAAGGTGCGCGACGTCGGCGCCTCGATCGCCAGCGGTTCTTTCCAGTCGGATGGGATGATCGTCGCGCCATGCTCGATGAAGACGCTGGCGTCGGTGGCGCATGGCCTGTCGGACAACCTGATCGCGCGCGCGGCCGACGTGGTGCTCAAGGAGCGCCGCCGGCTGGTGCTGATGGTGAGGGAAACGCCGTTCAACCTGGCGCATTTGCGCAATATGACGGCGGTGACGGAAATGGGCGGGATCATCTTTCCGCCGCTGCCCAGCTTTTATCACAACCCGCAAAGCATTGCGGAGATGGTCGACCACACGGTCGGCCGGGTCATCGATTTGTTCGGCATCGAGCACACGCTGGCCCCGCGCTGGAACGGCATGAAGCCGACCAGCGATTCCAACTAAGACCTGCGGTACCGCACCTGCTCCCCCAGCCTAGCGTTTATCGAACTGCGATCCGCTGGCTTTCTTCAGATCCCGTGCTTCCTCGACCATGCGGCGGTGGGCAATGCGCTTGCGCATCACTTCCGCGTGCTGGGCGGCGGTCATCGGGGGGACGGTCATCAAATCTTTTAACTGCGCGACGTTGCTGTAGTTACTTTTCATAAGACGGCTCAAAAGCTTGGCTCCCGAAGTAAATGCTGCGGCTCAGCGATGGCTGATTGCCTATTGTGCCTCAAATCCGTGTCGAAACTATGACAATTCGTAAAGCCCCCGAAAATAAAAAGGGCGCCCCCTGAGGGACGCCCTATCCGAACAAAAACCGGCCAAACCGTGAAACTAGTTTCACACGGAAACACTTTCGGTCTCAGCCACAAACGGTCAAAATAACTCCGTAGTAGTACTTAAAATGACTACTTTTGGTAATTAACCCGCACCAGCATGCGAATAAATTCGCGTGCAATCTGGCGGTGATGTTCGTCCAGGCGTTGCAAATCCGCGATCAGCTTGACGTCGGCCGACTCGAAACGCGACAGGCCGTTGCCGCCTTCGCCAGTGGGCGCGTCCGCTTCGGCGCCGCCAAAGCGCAGCCATTCGGCCGGCACGCCCAGCCAGTGGGCGATCATGCGCAGCTTTTCCTGGGTCGGAATCGCCTCGCCTACCAGCCATTTGCGGGCGGCGTGGACGGTGATCGGTCGACCATCGAAGCGTATATTGAATTCCCGCGCCAATCGAGTCGGGCTGTCGGGGGAGTAGTGGGCGTTTTTGAGAGCCTGTTGCAAGCGCTGGCTAAAGCTTTCGCGTTCATTAGAAGAATTCATAATTGCACTATTTCACGTTGCGTCATGAAAGTCAGTCTCTTGTTTTTAAGATCTGATTGTGACGTGATGGGATTTTATAATTAACACTTTATCCTCTGTAAGTGCAAGCACGGGCAAGAACCTGTGCCGAACTTTATTCGGTTTCCCGCTGTCAAACGAGCCGATGCCCCGGAGCCGTTTTCAGTGGAAATAGTGAAGTTATTACAATAACACCACTACTAGTTTACGGCCACCCTTTCGACGCTACGCAAGGCGGAAACGTATGATGCCGTCCGCTCCTGTTTCACGGCGCACGATACCGTCGTGCCACAATTTGTGCAAATGCGCCAGCGCCTCGCCCAGCGCAAAGCCAAGCTGGTGGGCGTCTAACGGCCGTTTGAACATCATCGGCACGATGTCGGCCGCCGATTGCCAGTCGCGGCAGGCATCGACCACCTCGGCCAGCCGCTCGACGTGGTGCTGGCGCAACTGGGCTATGCGGGTATGCAGCCCCCGGAACGGTTTGCCGTGCGAAGGCAGCACCAATACATCGTTCGGCAAGTCAACAAACTTGCCCAATGAGTCAAGATACAGCGTCAGCGAGTTGGCTTCCGGTTCCACCGCAAAAACCGACACATTGGTGGAGATGCGCGGCAGCACCATATCGCCGGCGATCAGCACGTTCAGTGTCTCGCAATACAGCGAAGCGTGCTCGGGGGCATGGCCGAAGCCGGTGATCACCCGCCAGCGATGGTCGCCAATAACAACCAACTGTCCATCCTGGATGCGGGTGTAGGCGGCCGGCACCGACGGCACCAGGGTCGGATAGTAGTTTTTTCGGCTTGCCATCTTTTCCAGCATTTCCGGTTGCTGCAGGCCGTGGCGCTGGAAATGCGGCAGCGCCGCCGAACCGTCCACGCCCGGCAGCGCTGCCGACATCATGCGCGCGAACGCATATTCGCCGGTGGTGGTCCACAGCGGCGCATCCCAGCGGCGGCATAGCCAGTCGGCCAGGCCGATGTGGTCGGGATGGCAGTGGGTGGCGAACACGCGCCCGATCGGCAAGCCGTCCAGGCCGTTTTCGAAGATGGCTTCCCAGGCTGCGCGGGTGGCGTCGCCGGCGACGCCGCAGTCGACCACGCTCCAGCCGTCGCCGTCGCGCAGCAGCCACAGATTGATATGATCCAGCGCAAACGGCAGCGGCATGCGCAGCCAGCGCAGGCCGGGGACGATCGGGTGCACGGCGCCGGTGGCCGGGATGGTGTCGCCCAGCGGGTAGTCCAGTTGCAGTTCGAGCGGGTTCATTTTTATACTTTCGGGAAGTCAGGCGCGCTACAATGTGCTTGACGTTGACGTAAACGGAAATTGTACGACTTTACCGCAAACCCAGAGATGCCCAACACTTACACCATCACCGAACTGTCCCGTGAGTTCGACATCACGGCGCGCGCCATCCGCTTTTACGAAGACCAGGGCCTGCTGAGCCCGTCCCGCGAAGGCGCGGGCGGCCGCAACCGCGTCTACACGCCGCGCGACCGCACCCGCCTCAAGCTGACCCTGCGCGGCAAGCGCCTGGGGCTGTCGCTGTCGGAGATCAAGAGCCTGGTCGACATGTACGAATCGCCGAAGGACACCAGCGCCCAGATGAACCGCTTCCTGGGCGTGCTGGCGCAGCACCGCGAAACGCTGGAACAGCAGCGCGAGGACATCGAAATGTCGCTGGCCGAAATCACCGCCCACGAGGACGAATGCAAGCGCCTGCTGGCCGCCATCGGCGAACCCCGGCCGGCCACCATCTGACAAAAATAACAATATTGCGTGGCGGTCCACCGCCACCGCTGCTTTACGTTTACGTTAACGTCACACCGGCGTATTATTGACGCTTCCATCAAAACACAAGAATGAGGACGACATGCTCCATCTCCCAGGCCTGACCTTTGACCACGGCGAAGACATCGCCGCCCTGCGCGAAGCCGTGCAACAGTTCGCCGCCGCCGAAATCGCGCCGCGCGCCGCTGAAATCGACCGCAGCGACCAGTTCCCGATGGACCTGTGGCGCAAGATGGGCGATCTGGGCGTGCTCGGCATCACCGTCGGCGAGGAATACGGCGGCGCCAACATGGGCTACCTGGCCCACATCGTCGCGATGGAAGAAATCTCGCGCGCCTCGGCCTCGGTCGGCCTGTCCTACGGCGCCCACTCGAATCTGTGCGTCAACCAGATCAAGCGCAACGGCACCGAAGAGCAAAAACAAAAATACCTGCCGAAGCTGATCTCCGGCGAACACGTCGGCGCACTGGCCATGTCCGAGCCGAACGCCGGTTCCGACGTGGTCAGCATGAAGCTGCGCGCCGACTTCAAGGGCGACCGCTGGGTGCTCAACGGCACCAAGATGTGGATCACCAACGGCCCCGACGCCGACGTGCTGGTGGTCTACGCCAAGAGCGACCTGGAAGCCGGCCCGAAAGGCATGACCGCCTTCCTGATCGAGAAAGACTTCAAGGGCTTCTCCGTGGCCCAGAAACTCGACAAGCTGGGCATGCGCGGCTCGCACACCGGCGAGCTGGTGTTCGACAACTGCGAAGTGCCGGCCGAAAACGTGCTGGGCGGCCTGGGCAAGGGCGTCAACGTGCTGATGTCCGGCCTGGACTTCGAGCGCACCGTGCTGTCCGGCGGCCCGCTGGGCATCATGCAGGCTTGCATGGACGCGGTGGTGCCGTACATCCACGACCGCAAGCAATTCGGCCAGCCGATCGGCGAATTCCAGCTGATGCAGGGTAAGATTGCGGATATGTACTCGACCATGATGGCGTGCAAGGCATATGTGTACGCCGTCGGTCAGGCCTGCGACCGGGCCAAAACCCCGGAAGCGGTCCGCCAGTTGCGCAAGGATGCAGCGGGAGCCATTTTGTATAGCGCAGAAAAAGCGACCTGGATGGCCGGCGAGGCGATCCAGACGCTGGGCGGCAACGGCTACATCAACGAGTATCCGGTCGGCCGCCTGTGGCGCGACGCCAAATTGTATGAAATTGGCGCCGGCACCAGCGAAATCCGCCGCATGCTGATCGGTCGCGAACTGTTCGCGGAAACCAAGTAAGCATCGCGTGTGCGTGCGCTGGCCCGGCGGCCGTATTCCGCTGATAGCCAGCTAACGCACACCAGGGCTGACCCATGATCCAGGCTGCTTTCCCCAAACTGCTGCGCTCGCAGATCGCGTTCGACATCGCCCGCACCATCCGCGACGGTTTCGACAAGCACTACCGCTTGTTCCGGCTCACCAGCCAGCAGGCCAAGCAGCATTTCGAGCAGGGCGCCTGGCGCACCGCGCAGCAGGCCGCGCGCGAACGCATCGACTTCTACGACCGCCGCGTGCAGGAATGCGTGCAGATGCTGGAAGACGAATACGACCCGGCCGAGCTGACCGACGAAGTGTGGCGCGAACTCAAGCTGCACTTCATCGGCATGCTGTCCGACCACAAGCAGCCCGAGCTGGCCGAGACCTTCTTCAACTCGGTCTGCTGCAACATCCTGCACCGCCGCTACTTCCACAACGAATTCATCTTCGTGCGCCCGGTGGTCTCCACCGAGTACATCGAAACCGAGGAAATCGCGCCGACCTACCGCGTCTACTATCCCGGCACCGATGGCCTGCACTACACGCTCAAGCGCATCATCACCAACTTCCAGCTGGCCACCAAGTTCACCAACCTGACGCGCGACGTGGCGCAGATCGAAGGCCGGCTGCGCACGCTGTTCGGCGGCATCAAGCTCGAGCCCAACCACCAGATCCATGTGCTGTCGAGTCTGTTCTTCCGCAACAAGGGCGCCTACATCGTCGGCAAGGGCATCAACGGCAACAAGGAATATCCCTTCGTCGTGCCCATCCTGCACAACAAGCACGGCGAGCTGATACTCGACACCGTGCTGTTCGACCACGAGCAGATCACGGTCCTGTTCTCGTTCACGCGCGCCTACTTCCTGGTCGACATGGAAGTGCCGTCGGCCTACGTGCAGTTCCTGCGCACGCTGCTGCCGCGCAAGCCGCGCAGCGAGATCTACACCATCCTCGGCCTGCAAAAGCAGGGCAAGACGCTGTTCTACCGCGACTACCTGCAGCACCTCAAGCATTCGTCCGACCTGTTCGACATCGCGCCCGGCATCCGCGGCCTGGTGATGCTGGTGTTCGCGCTGCCGTCGTTCCCGTATGTGTTCAAGGTCATCAAGGATTTCTTCCCGGCGCCCAAGGAAACCACGCGCGCGCTGATCAAGGAAAAATACCTGCTGGTCAAACACCACGACCGCGTCGGCCGCATGGCCGACACGCTGGAATATTCCAACGTCGCCTTCCCGCGCCACCGCTTCAGCGAAGAGCTGATCGCCGAGCTCAAGCATTTCGTGCCGTCGCTGCTGGAAGAGGACGGCGACCAGCTCGTCATCAAGCACCTGTACATCGAGCGCCGCATGGTGCCGCTCAATATGTGGCTGACCAACGCCGACAACGACAATGACGAAGTCCAGATCGAGCACGGCGTGCTGGAGTACGGCAACGCCATCAAGGAGCTGGTGGCCGCCAACATCTTCCCCGGCGACATGCTGTACAAGAACTTCGGCGTCACCCGCCACCAGCGCGTGGTGTTCTACGATTACGACGAAATCGAATACATCACCGACTGCAATTTCCGCGTGATCCCGGAAGCCCGCACGGAGGAAGAGGAAATGGCCTCCGAGCCGTGGTACCCGATCGGCAAGTACGACGTCTTCCCCGAGCAGTTCGGCCGCTTCCTGCTGGGGAACGCCAAGATCCGAAAATATTTCATGAAGCACCACAGCGATCTGCTGACGCAAGCCTGGTGGCAGGCGCGCAAGCAGCGCATCCTCGAAGGCCATGTGGAAGACGTATTCCCGTACCCGCAGCACATCCGTTTTTGCAATCAACACACCACCCCACCGGCGGCAATCCAGCCGCCATTTATGGAGACTCTAGAAAATGAATGATCCTATCGTAATCGTCGGTGCAGCCCGCACCCCCATGGGCGCCTTCCAGGGCGACTTCTCCGGCAAGGTCGCGCACGATCTGGGCGCCGTCGCGATCCAGGCCGCCGTCGAACGCTCCGGCATCGATGGCAAGCTGGTCGAGCACGTCTACTTCGGCAACTGCCTGATGGCGGGCCAGGGCCAGGCGCCGGCGCGCCAGGCTCTGTTGAAAGCCGGCCTGCCGACCTCGACCGGCGCGGTCACGCTGTCCAAGATGTGCGGCTCGGCCATGCAGGCCGCGATCTTCGCGCACGACCAGCTGGTCGCGGGCAGCGCCGAGGTGGTGATCGCCGGTGGCATGGAATCGATGACCAACGCGCCCTACCTGGTGCCGAAGGCGCGCGGCGGCTACCGCATCGGCCACGGCATGCTGTTCGACCACATGATGTACGACGGCCTGGAAGACGCCTACTCGCGCAACGAGAAAACCGGCGAAGGCCGCTCGATGGGCACCTTCGCCGAAGAGTGCTCGGCCAAGTACGAGTTCACCCGCGAAGCGCAGGACAACTTCGCCATCGAATCGGTCAAGCGCGCGCAGGTCGCCACTAACGAAGGCTGGTTCAAATGGGAAATCGCGCCGGTCACCGTGACCAGCCGCGCCGGCGACACCGTCATCGACAAGGATGAAGGCCCGCTCAAGGCCAAGATCGACAAGATCCCGACCCTGCGCGCCGCGTTCAAGAAAGACGGCACCATCACCGCCGCCTCGTCGTCGTCGATCAACGACGGCGCCGCCGCGCTGGTGATGATGCGCGAATCGACCGCCAAGAAACTGGGCCTGACCGTGATCGCCAAGATCCACGGCCACGCCACCTTCGCGCAGGAGCCCAACCTGTTCACCACCGCGCCGATCGGCGCGGTCGAAAAGCTGTACAAGAAGATCGGCTGGGGCAGCAAGGACGTCGACCTGTTCGAGATCAACGAAGCGTTCGCCGCCGTGCCGATGGCCGCCATGCGCGACCTCGACATCCCGCACGACAAGGTCAACATCCACGGCGGCGCCTGCGCGCTGGGCCACCCGATCGGCGCCTCCGGCGCGCGCATCATCGTCACCCTGATCGGCGCGTTGAAGCGCACCGGCGGCAAGAAGGGCGTGGCGGCGCTGTGCATCGGCGGCGGCGAAGCGACCGCCATGGCCATCGAACTGGCCTAAGCGGATGGCGACGGCACTGATCATCGGCGCCTCGCGCGGCATCGGCCTGGAACTGGTGCGCCAGTACCTGGCCGACGGCTGGCGCGTGATCGCCACCGCGCGCAAGGCGGAAGACATCGACGCGCTGGCCGCGATGGGCGCCGAGGCCCACGGGCTGGACGTGACCAACGTCGAAGCCGTGGCGGGCCTGGGCTGGAAGCTGGACGGCGAGGAGCTCAACGTGGCCATCCTCAACGCCGGCGTGTACGGCCCGCGCCACGACGGCTTCCCGCTGCAGACGGACTTCGACACGGTGATGCACACCAACGTGCTGGCGGCGATGCGGCTGCTGCCGATCGTCGCGCCGATGGTGTGCGCGACGCGCGGCAAGCTGGCGGTGCTGTCGTCGAAGATGGGTTCGCTCAGCGAGCGTGCCAATCCCACCGGCTCGCTGTACCGGGCCAGCAAGGCGGCGCTCAATTCGGTGCTGATCGACACGGCGCTCAGCTTCGGCAAGCAGGGCGCCACCTGCGTCGCCCTGCATCCGGGCTGGGTGCGCACCGACATGGGAGGCGGCGACGCCGATCTCCCGGTGGAACAAAGCGCGGCAGGCATACGCGCAACGCTGGCGGCGCTACCCGCGTCCGAGCAGGCGGTGTATCGCAACTACGATGGCACAAGCATCGGCTGGTGATTCAATAACGATAAACGAGACAATATGATACTGAGCGAAGAACACGAAATGATACGCGACGCCCTGCGCACGTTTGCGCGGGAGCGCCTGGCGCCCAACGCCGCCCGCTGGGACAAGGAGCACCACTTCCCGAAAGAGGAGTTGAAGGAGCTGGCCGCGCTGGGCGCGTTCGGCGTCGCGGTGCCGGAGGCGCTGGGCGGCGCCGGCATGGACTACGTGTCGCTCGCGCTGGTATTGGAAGAGATCGCGGCGGGCGATGGCGGCACCTCCACCATCATCTCCGTCAACAACTGCCCGGTGTGCAGCATCGCGATGATGTACGCCAACGACAAGCAAAAAGAACAGTGGCTGCGTCCGCTGGCACAGGGCGAGATGCTGGGCGCCTTCTGCCTGACCGAACCGCACACCGGCAGCGACGCCGCCGCCCTGCGCACCACCGCCACGCGCGATGGCGACGAGTATGTGATCAACGGCGTCAAGCAGTTCATCACCAGCGGCAAGTACGCGGACGTGGCGATCGTCATGGCGGTCACCGACAAGGCGGCCGGCAAGAAGGGCATCAGCGCGTTCTGGGTGCCGACCTCGGCGCAGGGCTACATCGTGGCGGGGCTGGAGCAGAAGATGGGCCAGCACTCGTCGGACACGGCGCAGATCCTGTTCGAGAACTGCCGCATCCCGGCGGAGAACCTGATCGGCGAAGAAGGCCAGGGCTACAAGATCGCCTTGTCCGGCCTGGAGGGCGGCCGCATCGGCATCGCCTCGCAGGCGGTGGGGATGGCGCGCGCCGCGTATGAAGCGGCGCTGGCCTATGCACGCGAGCGCGAAAGCTTCGGCAAGCCGATCTTCGAACACCAGGCGGTGCAGTTCCGGCTATCGGACATGGCGACGCAGATCGAAGCGGCGCGCCAGCTGATCCGCCATGCGGCCTCGATGAAGGACGCCGGCTTGCCGTGCCTGAAGGAAGCGGCGATGGCCAAGCTGTTCGCGTCCGAAATGGCGGAGAAAGTCTGCTCCGACGCCATCCAGGTACACGGCGGCTACGGCTACGTGTCGGACTTCCCGGTGGAGCGCATCTACCGCGACGTGCGCGTGTGCCAGATCTACGAAGGCACCAGCGACATCCAGAAACTGCTGATCGCCCGCGCGCTGTAAAAGCCCGGGGTCAAGTCTGACATTCGGACACGAGCTCTGCCGTAAGCGACGCTTACGGCAGAGCTCGTGTCCGAATGTCAGACTTGACCCCCATGTTAAATCTTCCCCAGTTGTCGGTTGATCGCCTTCACCGAACGCTCGTTGCGTTCGCTGTAGCGGTCGGTCAGGTAGTCGGTGCGGCCGCGCAGGAGCAAGGTCATCTTGTACAGCTCCTCCATCACGTCCACCACCCGCTCATAGTAGCCGGAAGGACGCATGCGACCGGCGTCGTCGAATTCCTTGTACGCCATCGGCACCGACGACTGGTTGGGGATGGTGAACATGCGCATCCAGCGCCCCAGCAGTCGCAGCGTGTTGACCACGTTGAACGATTGCGATCCGCCGCATACCTGCATCACGGCCAGCGTGCGTCCCTGGCTGGGACGCAGCGCGCCTTGCTCCAGCGGTATCCAGTCGATCTGGTTCTTCATCACCGCCGTGATGGCGCCGTGCCGCTCCGGGCTGCACCAAACCTGGCCTTCGGACCACAACGACAAGGCGCGCAACTCCTGCACCTTGGGATGGTCTTCCGAAACGCTGCCCGCCATCGGCAACTCGGTCGGATCGAAAATTTTCACCTCGGCGCCGAAGTGCTCAAGGATGCGCGCCGCCTCCTCGGTCAGGAAGCGGCTGAACGAGCGCTCGCGCAGCGAGCCATACAGCATCAGGATGCGCGGCGGATGATCGAAGTTGCCGACCGGCGCCAGCTGCTCCAGGGTCGGCGTCTCCAGCAGCGCCGGATTGATGTTGGGCAGATCCATATTTTTCCCCTCTCAGTTCAAACGCACAGCCAGCGCCGCCAGCGTGACCAGCAGCACCGGCAAGGTCAGGCAGATGCCGACGCGGAAGTAGTAGCCCCACGAAATCTTGATGCCCTTGTTTTCCAACACGTGCAGCCACAGCAGCGTGGCCAGGCTGCCGATCGGCGTGATCTTCGGTCCCAGGTCGCTGCCGATCACATTGGCGTAGACCATGGCCTCGCGCACCACGCCCTGCGCACTGGACGCATCGATCGACAACGCGCCGATCAGCACCGTCGGCAGGTTGTTCATGATCGACGACAGGATCGCCGTGATGAAGCCGGTACCCAGCGCCGCGCCCCACACACCATGCTGCGCGCAGGCGTTGAGCGCCGCCGTCAGGTAGTCGGTCAGGCCGGCGTTGCGCAGGCCGTACACCACCAGGTACATGCCCAGCGAGAACACCACGATCTGCCACGGCGCATTGCCGATCACCTCGCGCGTCGAGATGCGATGGCCGCGCGCCGCCACCAGCAACAGCATGGCCGCGCCGACGGCGGAAGTGGCGCTGATCGGCACGCCCAGATCTTCCAGCCAGAAGAAGCCGATCAACAACAAACCCAGCACCCACCAGCCGGTCACGAAGGTCGCGCGGTCGTGGATCGCGTCTTCGGGCCGCTTGACCTGCGCCAGATCGTAGTCCGCCGGAATGTCGCGGCGGAAGAACCACAGCAGCACCGCCAGCGTGGCCGCCACGGCGACAAAGTTCACCGGCACCATCACCGCCGCATAACGGGCGAAGCTGACGTTGAAGTAATCCGCCGACACGATGTTGACCAGGTTGGACACCACCAGCGGCAAGCTGGCCGTGTCGGCGACGAAGCCGGCCGCCATCACGAACGCCAGCATGGCCTTGCCGGAGAATTTCAGCTCGCGCAGCATGGCGATGACGATGGGCGTGAGGATCAGCGCCGCGCCGTCATTGGCGAATAGCGCCGACACCGCAGCGCCCAGCAGCACGAACATCGCAAACAGCAGCTTGCCGCTGCCGCGCCCCCAGCGCGCCACGTGCAGCGCGGCCCATTCGAAGAAGCCGGCCTTGTCCAGCAACAGGCTGATGATGATGATCGCCACGAAGGTGCCGGTGGCGTTCCATACGATGTGCCACACCACGGGGATATCGGCGACATGGATCACGCCGGCCAGCAGCGCCACGCAGGCCCCGGCCACCGCGCTCCAGCCTATGCCCAGGCCGCGCGGCTGCCAGATGACGAGGGTCAGCGTCGCCAGGAAGATCAGGAAGGCGACCAGCATCAGGCCACGCTCAGGCCGCCGATGCGGTCCAGCTCCAGCTTGAATGCAGCCTGGTCCGCCGCCAGCTGCGCCAGCGGCAATGCCAGGAAGGCTTCGATGCGGGCGCGGATGATGCGGTAAGCCAGTTCGAACGCGGTCTCGATTTCTTCCTCGGTGCCGACCACATGGCTGGGATCGTCCACGCCCCAATGCGCGCGCAGCACCTGGCCCAGATAGGCAGGGCAGGTCTCGCCGGCCGCGCTGCCGCAGACGGTGATGACGATATCCGGCGTCACCGGCAAATCATTCCACGATTTGCTGTAATAGCCCTCGGTGGAAATCCCCTTGCGGGTCAGCAGCGCCACCGCGCGCGGATGCAAGGCACCCGCCGGCTGGCTGCCGGCGCTGAGCGCGCGCCAGCCCTCGGGCGCCAGATGATTGAAGACACCTTCGCTCAACACCGAGCGGCAGGAATTACCGGTACAGAGAAACAGAACATTCATGGGGAGCACTCATTGACGCCGCAGGGCAGGCCGCCGCAGCAGTTTTCGGTCAGGAATCCGATCAGGCCGTTCATTGCGCCCACATCGGCCGTATAGATAACGAAGCGGCCATCCTGGCGCGAGCCGACCATGCCGGCATGGCTCAGCTCCTTCAAGTGGAAGGACAGCGACGACGGCGAAATCTCGAGCCGTTCGGCGATTTTGCTGGCCGCCATGCCTTCCGGCCCCACCTGCACCAGCAGGCGGAACACGGCCAACCGGCTATCCTGGGCCAGCGACGACAGGGCCGCCAGAGCTTGTTTAGTATCCATGCGCCCATGCTAGCGTAAACGATTCGATATTTCAAATAATATTGAAATGAATCGTCTATAAAAAAAAGCCCGCATCTCAGCGGGCTTTGTTCCAATGTATTACCAATGCTTTAATCGTATGCCGGTGTCCAGTGCTATCTGCAAAGTGACTCCAGAGTCTCGGGCGCCCATGCTATCTGCGTGGTGCCCCCAACGTGTAAATCGACCATCGTATTCGGAATTACAACTCCAGGGCTTGCGTCAACTGCGGTTCGGTCTTACACATATCGAACTGCGGCGCTCCTCTTGGACGTGGGACTGTTCTCCGGGATTCCTCCCCTACAACCTCAACCACGAACGTAGTGTAACACAGATATTTGTGCGGCGCACAAATTATTTTACTTCTGTAGCTTGGGTGGTCATCGGCGTCGGTTCCCTCAGCGTGCGGTGGCGGCCGACCCGCTCGAATTCGGAAATGACCTGGGCGCCGAACAGCAGCAAGGTAGCGCCGATTTCCAGGCTGAACATGACGATGATGGCGGTGGTCATCGAGCCGTACACCACGTTCACCTGCGACAAGGTTGAAAAATACCAAACCAGGATGTGGCGCGCCAGTTCCCACAGCAGCGCCGCCGTCACGCCGCCGATCAGCGCGTGCGACAGCGACAGCCGGCCCACCGGCATCACCAGGTAGATCGACGTCAGCACCAGCACCTCGCCGCCCAGGCCCAGCAGGTAAAGCAGCACGCCGGAAATGCCGTGCAGCGACCAGCTGTAGCCGAGGAATTGCACGCTTTCCTCGCCCATCACCTGCAAGCTGCCCGCCACCAGAGTCACCAGCAGCATGCCGACGCCCAGCGACAGGATGTAGCAGTAGGGCATGATCGCCGAGATCATGAAATGCCGGCGCCGTATCTCGACCCGGTGCTTGAAGATGACGCACATGGCGTTCTCCAGCACCGTGAACGCCAGCGAGCTGAAGAAAATCATGCTGACCACCAGCACGCCGCCCATCAAGTCGCGGTGATCGAGGAAATGTCCGACCTCGGTCACGATGGGCCTGGCTTGTCCCGGCACCAGCCAGTTCAGGTAGCGGCCCAATGTCGCCAGCAATTCGTCCTGCGCGATGAAATGCGACAGCGCCACCACCACCAGCATCACCAGCGGCACGATCGACAACAAGGAGTAGTAGGCGACCGCCCCCGCCAGCAGCAAGCCTTGGTTGGCGCGAAAGCCCTTCAGGCATTGCACCAGGAAGTCCATCGGGTGCGCGCTGACGTGCAGCAGCGCCCTGCGGTTAAATAGTCTCATGCGACCATTGTACGCATGGATCAGCGCGAGTTATGTGCGCCTACGTCCAGATAGCGCCAGTTGGTCAGTTCCACCGGATGACGCTGGTAATGCTTCAGCCAAGGCTGCTGCAGGTCGGCGGAAATCGGGTGCGTCAGCAACACCCACGGCGTGTAGGCGTGGATCAACTGCGCCATTTCATCGTACAGCGCGGTGCGCTGCGGCGAGTCGCCCATGCTGCGGCTCTGCTCGTAGCGCTGGTTGTAGGCGGGCAGGTTGAAGCGCGAATAGTTGGCGCGGCCGCTGTTGGGCCCGTACAGCAGCTGGTAGAAGTTCTCGCCGTCGGGAAAGTCGGCGACCCAGTTGGTTTCAAACATCATCACCGAGCCCAGGCGCGAAGCCTTGATGATCTCGGTTTTCTTGTCGCTCTTGAAGGTCACCTTCAGGCCGATGGCGTTCAGGTTCTTGCGCCACAGCTCGTCGCGCAGGCGGCCGACGGTGGACGATTCGCTGTGCATCACCAAGGTCAGCGGCTTGCCGTCGGGCCGGGTGCGGAAGCCGTCGGCGCCCTTGCGGTAGCCGTAGCGTTCCAGCAGCGCGTTGGCCAGCGCCGGATCGTAGGCGACCGGGCTGCGGTAGGCCGGATCGTAGCCCAGCACGTTCGGCGGCAGCGGCGTGGCGGCCGGCAGCGCCAGGCCCTTCTTCATCAACGCCACATCCTCGCCGCTGTTGTAGCCCAGCGCGATGGCGCGCCGCAAGGCCAGCTTCTCCTTGCCGTAGCCGCCGATCAGCGGATCGTCCATGTTCATCCACATGTAGTACGTTTGCAGCACGGGGAAGGGCGACAGCACCATGCCCTGCCTGGCCAGCGCCGGTTTCAGGGTCGGCTTGGCGTCGTCGGTCAGCACCATGTCCTTCATCGATTCCGGCAGTTGTTCGAGGAAATCGAATTCGCCGTTCAGGAAACCGAGCACGCGCGACTGGTATTCCTCGACGATCTTGATGTCGACCTGGTCCAGCAGCGGCAGGCGCCGGCCCTGGAACATCGTCGGCCGGAAGTCGCGGTTGGCCAGCAGCGTGATCTGGTCGCTGTGCTTCCAGCGGCCCATCATGAAGGGGCCGGTGCCGATTGGATGGTTGCCGGCTTGCGCGCCGTAGGCCTGCATCACCTCGCGCGCGACCACGCCGGTGGACGGCGTCGCCAGGTAGAACAGGAAATTGGGATCGGCCGCGTTGAGTTTGATGCGCAGGGTGAACTTGTCCAGCGCTTGCAGGCCGGCGATGTTGCTGTCGTAGCTGAACCTGGTCTTCAGCGCTTCGTCGCCGGCGATCTTGCCTTCCAACAGAAACAGCCACGGCGATTTCAGCGTCGGATCGTACAGGCGCTTCAGGCTGTAGACGTAGTCCTGCGCGGTCACTTGGCGATGCACGCCCTTGAAGGCCGGATCGGGCGTGAAGTAGATGTCCTGGCGCAGATGGAAGGTGTAGCTCAGGCCGTTGTCGTCGACGGTCGGCATGGCGCTCAGCGTGTTGGCTTGCAGTTTGACGGGGCGGGCCAGGTAGTCGTAGCGCAGCAGCGGATCGAACAGGTTTTCCAGCAGGCTGAGGCTGGCGATATCGGACGCCACCGCCGGATCGAGGCCGGTTTCGCCGGTGCTGAGAAAGGCGTGCAGGACCTTGGGCGCTGCCGCGGCAGGCGGCTCGGCAGCGGCGAGGCCAGAGGATAACGCCAGCGCCAGCAGGGCTGCGGCATAACTTTTGGGCATCAGGTCCATTCCACATCGCATACGTAAAGCGGCAGCTTATAACTTTTTTGGCAGGCTTACCCGCTATACTTTGCAAATCGCCCACTGCTTTCAGGAAAATTTCTAGATATGTCGCTCAATTACATCTGGTCCGGCTTCTTCCTGGTCGGCTTTGCGGCCGCACTGGCGCAGTTCCTCCTGACGGGCGACACCGAAATCTTCAAGCGCATCATCGACGGCACCTTCGACTCCGCCAGGGCCGGCGTGATGGACATCGCGCTGCCGCTGGCCGGCGTGATGACGCTGTGGCTGGGCATCATGAACATCGGCGAAAAAGCCGGCGCCATCGACCTGCTGGCGCGGCTGATCGCGCCGTTCTTCTCGCGCATCTTTCCCGGCGTGCCAAAGAACCATCCGGCCACCGGCCACATGGTGATGAACTTCTCGGCCAACCTGCTGGGCCTGGACAACGCCGCCACGCCGTTCGGCCTGAAGGCCATGGAAAGCCTGCAAACCCTCAACCCCAGCAAGGACGAGCCGACCGACGCCCAGATCATGTTCCTGGTGCTGCACACCTCCGGCCTGACCTTGATCCCGCTGGCGATCATGGCGCAGCGCTCGATCCTGGGCGCGGCCGATCCGTCCGACATCTTCATTCCCTGCATGATCGCGACCTACGTCGCGACCGTGACCGGCATCATCGCCGTCGCCATCCGCCAGCGCATCAATCTGTTCAACGGCGTGGTGCTGAGCTGGCTGGGCGGCATGACGGCCGCCATCGCCGGCATGGTCTTTTACTTCACCCACTACCTGACCAAGATCGAGATCGAACTGTTCTCCAAGGTCTTCAGCAACCTGGTGCTGATGGTGGTGATCGGCGGCTTCATCATCGGCGCGCTGCGGCGCAAGGTCAACGTCTACGAGGCCTTTATCGAAGGCGCCAAGGGCGGCATCCAGACCTCGATCACCGTGATTCCCTACCTGGTCGGCATGCTGGTGGCGATCAGCGTGATCCGCAACGCCGGCGTGTTCGCCTATGTGGTGGACGGCTTCAGCTGGCTGTTCGGCCACCTGGGCATCAACACCGATTTCGTGCCGTCGCTGCCGACCGCGCTGATGAAGCCGCTCAGCGGCAGCGCCGCCAAGGCCATGATGATCGACACCATGCGCACCTACGGCGTGGATTCGTTTGTCGGCCGCCTGGCCTGCGTGTTCAACGGCTCGGCCGACACCACCTTCTACATCGTCGCGCTGTATTTCGGCTCGGTAGGCATACGCAAGACGCGCTACGCGATTTCCTGCGGCCTGATCGCCGACCTGGCCGGCGTCATCGCCGCCATCTTCGTCTCCTACATCTTCTTCCATTGAACAAGGTCGCCATGTTCCGTCGCCTCATCCTCGCCGCGCTGCTTGCTACCAGCATCGCCCACGCCGCCGACCTGCCGGAACCGATCAGCGCCCTGCTGCAAGCGGCGCAAATTCCGCTGGAAGGCGCCGGCATCGTTGTGATGCGAGGCGATACGATGCTGGTTTCGCACAACGCGCAGCAGAGCATGCAGCCGGCCTCCACCATGAAGCTGTTCACCACGATGACGGCGCTGGAGCAGTTGGGGCCGGCCTTCCGTGGCCGCACCGAGTTCCGCACCAGCGCCGAGCTGGTCAACGGCGTGCTGCAAGGCGACTTGATCCTGCGTGGCGGTGGCGATGTCGACCTCAACGAGGACGTGCTGCTGCACATGCTGCAAGCGCTGCGCAACCAGGGCATCCGCAAGATCAAGGGCGACGTGATCCTGGACCGTCAACTGTTCCAGCCGGCGCGGCCGGACGTGGGCCAGCCGCCGTTCGACGAATTCCCGTGGGCCTACTACAACGTGATCCCCGATGCGCTGCTGACCAACACCAATCTGCTGAAAGTGGAAATGCGCTCGACCGGCAACAAGGTCGGCCTGGTGATGATGCCGGAGATGGACAAGGTCAGCATCCGCTCGGACATGAAGCTCAGCGATGCGCCGTGCGCGTCGTGGGAGCAGGGCTGGCGTTCGCCGGACATTGCGCGCCGCGGCGACAGGATCGAGGTGGTGCTGCACGGCAGCTACCCCAAGAATTGCATCAAGTCGACCAGCGTCGATGTGCTGGACCATCACGACTATCTGGAGCGCCTGTTGCGCGCCACCTGGCGCAAGCTGGGCGGCAGCATCGTCGGCGAGGTGCGCGAGGCCGGCGTGCCAGCGGCCACGCCAACCGCCAACGTGACCACCCCGGCCACCGCGAGCGACGCAGCGTCCGAGACCACGTCTGCCGACGCGCCAACGCCGACCGCGGCCCCGGCCACACGCCTGCTGGCCGAACACGTCTCCCGTCCGCTGCCGGAAATGCTACGCGACATCAACAAATTCTCGGACAACACGCTGGCCCGCACAGTCTTCCTGATGCTGGGCAGCCTGCAAGCCGATCCCGTGCTGGGCAGCCGCCCGATCGCGCCCGACGGCAGCCAGGCCAGCACGCCGATGCGCGCCGAAACCGCGATCCGCGGCTGGCTGCACAACCAGCGCATCGACGCCAACGGCCTGGTCTTCGACAACGGCTCCGGCCTGTCGCGCACCGAGCGCGCCACGCCGGCGCAACTGGCCGGCGTGCTGCAAGCCGGCCTGAAAAGCCTGTGGATGCCCGAGTTCCTGTCCAGCCTGCCGATCGCCGCCACCGACGGCACCATGCGCAAGCGCCTCAAGGACAGCCCGGCCGCACTGCGCGCCCGCATCAAGACCGGCAGTCTGAAAAGCGTGATCGCCATCGCCGGCTACGTCACCGACGCCAACAACCAGCCCTGCATCGTGGTCGCCATCCTGAACGACGAGCACGTCGCCAACGGCGCCGGCCGCACCGTGCTGGACGGCGTGATCGACTGGGTGGCCCGCTCCAGATAAGCTTGGCTGAAATCCGCGTAGAATGAATTGAACATCGCGCAGCGGCGAAAATTGCAAGATGTGCTTATCTTCTGGCAGTTACCACCAACATGAATATCGCCTGTCATTACGCCATTGTTCGCTTTACCCCGTTCATCGAGACGGGGGAGTTTGCCAATGTCGGCTTGGTGATGCTGGCACCTGGCATACGCTTCTTTGGGTTTAAGCTTTTGCTCAATCGATATGCTCGCGTTACCAATTTCTTTGAAGGGCTCGACCCCAGGGTTTTCAAAGCTTCGATCGGCGATCTGAACGAAGAAATGAAACGGCTCGATTTGATATTGAACCAGACTGGCAGCTACGACAAAGAAGCTCTGCTGCGCATTTGGACAGAGCTGATTAAGCCCCGTGAGACCAGTTACGCTTTAGCGAACCACGCCTGGTCTTGGCCAAGGACTGCACGTCGAAATTGCAGGAGCTCTATGACTACTATGTCGGGCACAACTTCGCGAACAAGGAATATCAGGAAAAGCTGCTGGAACGCGATGTCAGCGGATGGCTGCGTGATGCCGGGCTCCAAAACAAGTTCCATGCGGCGCGCATAGGCAACGAGGAATATCACGCGCATTTTCCTTTCGTGGCAGGGCCGGAAGAGCATCCTGAAAAAATCATCAAGCCACTCAACCTCAATTACACTGACGCCGCGAAAATCATCGACCACGGCGGCCAATGGCTCTACCGTATTGATTCGCTGAAAAAGCGCGATTTGTTACCACCTCAAGTCCTCTTTGCCGTCAAAGGGCCCGAGGCCAACGAGCCTACGCCGCGCGGCCGCGCCCAAAGGGAGATTGTCGCTGAGTTGAAAGCAAAGAACGTGATCGTGGTTGGCCACGACAACGTTGCGCCGATCTTGGCGTTTGCCCGCTCCCGGTAATCACGTCCCCGGCAATCCTTCCTCCACCAGATAGTCGATAAACGCCCGCACCTTCAACGCCAGGTGCGGGCCAGGCATGTAGACCGCGTGCACCGTGCCGGCATACGGCTCGTCGAAAATCCACTCGGGCAGCACCTGCCGTACCCGCTGCTGCGCCAGCGCCGGGCGCGCCGTGAAGTCCGGCACCAGGCCGATGCCGCCGCCCGCCTCCACCACCGCCATCAGGGCCGCGCTGTTGTTGATCGTCAGCCGCGACGGCACGTTGATACTGGCCGTCTCGCTGCCGCGCCGCAAGCTCCACGCATCGCCGAAGCGCGCGTAGCCCAGGTAGCTGCACTGATGCGCCGGCAGCTCCTGCGGCGATTGCGGCTCGCCATGCGCGTCCAGATACTGCTGCGACGCCACCAGCACATAGCTCACCGGCCCCAGCGTGCGCGCCGCCAGTCCCGGCGCCAGTTCGGTCGCGATGCGGATCGCCAGGTCCATGCCTTCCTCGATCAAATCGATCTTGCGGTCCATCAGCTGCAGCTCGACATTGACCTCCGGATAGCGCGCCAGGAAGCCGGGCAGCTTGGGAGCCAGCCACACCTGTCCCAGCACGATGGGCGCGCTGACGCGGATGGTGCCGTTCGGCCGCGCGCTATAGCTGCCAGCCAGCGCATGCACCTCGCGCGCCGTGCTCACCATGCGCACGCAGGCCGCGTGCACCTGCTGGCCCAGCTCGGTCAGCGACAGCGAGCGCGTGGTCCGATGCAACAGCCGTCCGCCCATGTGCGCCTCCAGCCGCGACACGTGGCGGCTGACCGCCGACGTGGTCAGTTCCAGCTGCCGCGCCGCCGCCGAGAAACCACCGCTATCGACCACCTGTGCAAAGATGGCCATTTCCTTCAACATTTCCATCGCATCGCTCCACCGTTGCAGCTGCATCAACAATGCTTTGCATTGTAAGCGGATTGTGTATTTTTTGTGCAGCGTCGATACTAAAAGCACCACAACACGCAGGATTCATCATGAAACAACGCACTTTAGGCAGCCAGGGTCTGACGGTATCGGCGCAGGGTTTGGGCTGCATGGGCATGAGCAATACCTACGGGCCGGCCGACCAGACCGAGGCGGTCGCCACGCTGCACCGGGCGCTGGAACTGGGCGTCAACTTCTTCGACACGGCCGAGCAGTACGGCCCCTACGACAATGAGGCGCTGCTGGGCCGCGCCTTCACCGGCCGCCGCAGCGAGGTCATCCTCGCCACCAAGTTCGGCTTCGACATCCGCGACGGCAAGACCGTCGGCGTGACCAGCGATCCGGCCCATATCCGCGAACGGGTCGAGGGCTCGCTGCGCCGCCTGAACACCGACTACATCGACCTGCTGTACCAGCACCGCATCGATCCGCTGGTGCCGATCGAGGACGTGGTGGGCGTAATGGCCGACCTGGTCCGCGAGGGCAAGGTGCGCTACCTGGGCCTGTCCGAGGCGGGCGTGGCCAACATCCGCCGCGCCCATGCGGTGCATCCGATCAGCGTGCTGCAAAGCGAGTATTCGCTGTGGGAGCGCAACCTGGAAGCCGACGTGCTGCCGGCGCTGCGCGAACTGGGCATCGGCCTGGTGGCGTTCAGCCCGCTGGGACGGGGTTTCCTGGCCGGCACCGCCAAGCGCGCGGAAGAGTATCCGCCCAGCGACTTCCGCCATCTGGATCCGCGTCTGCAGGGCGAGAACTTCGACCGCAACATGGAAGCGGCCGCCATCGTGCGCGAGCTGGCCGATCATCGACTGGTCACGCCGGGACAGATCGCGCTGGCCTGGGCCATGCACCGGGGCGACGATATCGTGACCATCCCCGGCACGCGCCGTCGTACCTTCCTGGAGCAGAACGTGGCGGCGGCGGAGATCACTCTGGATGAAACCGAGATGGCGGTGCTGAATAACGCGCTGAAACAGGTGTCCGGCCTGCGTTACAGCAAGGAACGCATGGCGATGGTGGATCGCTGAAATTTAGTTACATCCGGGGCCGGATGCACACAGTAATCGTTATAGCACTGACATATATCAAGCAAAATTTAACCAATTAACAATTGATGATTGTATTATGAAAATTAATACCTGTAGTTCCTAGTCGAACCGACAGTCACAGAAGTGACGAGGTGCCTATGGCCGCCAATGCATTAAAAACTATAAAGCCCGCGACTTCGACCAGTAGCTTGTTCAGTACGGGCACTAGTACCACAGCGATGATTACCTCGACTCATACCGAAGAGCTGGTAATCGCCCTGTGCGGCCCGATAGGATCCCCTCTGCACGACGTGGGTGAAGCCGTACGAACCATGCTGTTAGATTCGTTCGGCTACACCGAGTGCACCTACTTGAAACTGAGCGACTTCATCGTCGATCACGCTGCGGGGGTAAGCCTCGCGATACCCTCCCCTCATGGATTTCAGCGAATCAATGCTCTCATAGAGGCTGGCAATAAACTGAGAGAAAAGTACGGAAACGGTATCCTCGCCGAGCTGGCAATTCATAAAATTCGACTCGATCGCGAGCAGCAGAAAACCGCCACCGAGAGCACTAAGTACGCGCCCAGAAGGGTAGTTCATATAATTGACTCCATCAAGAACAAGGAAGAGCTGGCACTTCTACGCCTGGTTTATCGCGACATGCTGTACGTAGTAGGAGTCTTCGCTCCACTACAAACCCGTGAAGCAAACTTGAAGGAGTTTGGCCTCGGTACTGCGCAGATTTACACCTTGGTAGACCGCGACTCTGGCGAGGAGTCGGAGGCGGGGCAGACCGTGAGCGATACCTTCCCGAATTGCGATTTCTTCCTGCGCACCGGTGACGGCACGGATTCCGAACTGAAGGCCAGAGTAGAAAGGTTTCTTCACTTGGTGCTGGGCACAAAAGTCATCACACCGACCTTTGCAGAAACCGCCATGTACTCTGCCGCAATGGCGAGCGCCAATTCAGCGTGCCTGTCCAGACAAGTCGGCGCGTCCGTTACCGATCACGACGGCGACATTCTCAGCATTGGATGGAACGACGTGCCTGCCACCGGCGGGGGGCTCTACGGCCGAAGCGATCACGATCACCGCTGCTGGAATATTTCCGGCGGCAAGTGCTTCAACGATGCGGAAAAGGACAAGCTGGCGCAGGAGATGGTCGATGCCCTCGCTGAAGTGATCGCGCCCGAACATCTTGACCGCGCCAAGACCATACTCAGAGGGGCCAGCAAATTAAAGGGCCTGATTGAATTTTCTCGGGCAATCCACGCAGAAATGCACGCCATTTTGAATGCCGGGAAAACCTCGGGCATGAGAATCGAAGGAGGTAAATTATTCGTCACTACTTATCCTTGCCATTCTTGTGCGCGTCACATCGTCGCCGCAGGGATCAGCGAGGTCTACTACATCGAACCATATCGTAAAAGCCTGGCGATCAAGCTGCATGGAGACGCGATCTCCGAGCAGGAAGTTGACAAGGACAAAGTACGGATACTGGCGTACGACGGCGTGGCGCCCTCCCAGTATTTGGCGCTGTTCCGCGTTCCGCCAAATTCGCGCAAAAAAGATGGAAAACTGATTACAATGGCTTTGAAGGAGTCGACTCCGCGTCTTGAAAAAAGCATGGAGGCACTCCCCGCTCTAGAGGGACTTGTCGTAAAATCCCTGCTCGAAAAAAACCTCCTCGCTGAAAGGGGACCACAACATGACGGACTATCACCGCTCCCAGGAACAACTGAGTCTTGATCTGGAACCAGCGACACAGTCAGTTGTTGATAAAGCAACAGTCGCGCACGCGTTTGCCACTAAGGAACTTCCTGCTACGCCGTCGGCTGCCGTGTACCGCTTCCCTGATGCAAGATCTTCCGCCATACAAAACAATACGGCGCGGCTTTACGCACAAATAATTGAGTCAATCAGCCATATTGGTTGATGATACAGGCCCGTAGCTGTCAAAGTACGCGGATATAGTCGCGGCGCACCTGCACGCGGTCGCCGCAATCGAAGTGCCACCATTCGCTGTTGATGCCGACCCAGCCGGCCTGGAACATGGCGTCGCGCAGCAGCTGGCGGTTGGCGATCTGTTGCGCGGTCAACTCGCCGCGCGCCAGCAGCTTGGCCTCCAGCGCGGGGTGCGAGCGTTCGGACAAGTCATCGAAGCCGGTGCCCATGTCCAGCTCGCGGCCTTGCGCGTCGAGCAAGGTCAGGTCCAGCGCCATGCCGAAGGAATGGATCGAGCCGCGCGCGGGATCGGCGATGTAGCCCAGCAGCTCCGTGCCTTGCAGCGCCAGCCACAGCTGCTCCTGCACGCGCTGCGGACGCAGCGCGTCCAACACCAGCACCTTGCAATCTGGCCGCCGTTCGGCCAGCCATGCGACCACCTTCTCCAGCGCCGCCGCCGCGTTGTTGTGCAGCCAGGCGCAATCGAGCGGCGAGTACAAATCGCGGCCGACAAAATTGTCCGGCGTGGCGTAGCGCAGCTCGACGGCGATGCCATCCAGGCTGTCGAGGCGCCGGAAATCGGGATGGCCGGCAATTTCTTCACAGGTGATGGTGAAAGCCATGCGGCGCTCCCAACGGATTATTCGGTCGGCACCGTGCCTGGCGCCGGTTGCGGCGGCGGCATCACGGTCGGCGGGATCGCCATCTGCATGACCGGCAGCGGGCTGGTCAGCACATCGAGGATGGCGGCCGATTCCGCATCCGGCACGCCGTCATACAGCGACTGGCGATACTTGGACTGGAACACCACCAGCACATTGCTGGTGGCCAGGTCCAGCTCGCCCGTCTGCGGCACCGCGTAGCCGTGCTGGGCCAGCTTGCGCTGGAACCATGCGATATCCGGCAACTGCTGCTGGAAGCCCGGCAGGCGCGCCGCCACGCGGCTCGCTTCCGGCCACGCGACCAGGCCGGCGTCGGCCAGCTGCTTCCACGGGAACATCGGACCGGGATCCTGCTTGCGCTGCGGCGCGATATCGTTGTGGCCGAGGATGTTTTCCGGCTTGATGTCGTGGCGCGCGACGATCTGCTTCAACAGCAAAATCAGCTGGTCGATCTGCGCCTGCGGGAACGGCGCGTACACGCGGCCCTGCGGCGTTTCGACAAAGCCCGGATTGACGATCTCGATGCCGATCGACGCCGAGTTGAGCTGGTTGTAGATCTTCCAGCTGCTCAGGCCGGCGTGGTTGGCCTGGCGCGACTCGTCCACCAGCGTGTAGAAGAAGGGCTGCTCCGTATCGGTCAGCAGGTAGTGCGCGCTGACTTCCTGCTGGGTCAGGATCTTGATCGAACGCGGCAGGTCGCTGACCGTGTAGTGGATGATGATGTACTTGACGCGGTCGCTCTGGCTGCGCGCGCTCAGCGTGGTATCGAGGCGCGGTCCGGCGGGCGGTGCGGTGGCGCAACCGGCCAGCAGGGCGACGGCGGTGGACAGGGCGGCAAGCGGAAGGATCTTCATCATTGGCGTTCTCGGCAGCGGTTCAATTCCGTGAGTGTAGAGCAATGCGGGCCGCAGCGTGGTGCGACTGCGCTTCTTTTTGCCGCAGCGACAGTTCCGGCGGCAGCGCCGCGCGCATCGCCTGCGCGATCAGCGGATGCAGCATGGCGGCCCGGCCGCTCAGCACCAGCGGCCGCGGACCGTAGCGGCCCACCAGCGCCAGCGCGATGCGCGCCAACTCCTGGCCGGCCCGTTCGAGAATGGCGCGCGCCACCGGATCGGCATCGGCGCTGGCGGCCACGGCCAAGGCCAGGCGGCCGATGGCGCCCCGGTCCTGGCCGTAGATGAACTGGCGCGACAAGGCCCAGTCGCTGCCGCCGACCTGCTCGAACACCGCGCGCGCCATCGGCGATCGCCGCCACGCGTCGGGTTGCTCGTCCTCCAGCCGCCAGATGTGGCGCATCGCTTCGCGCGCGATCCAGAAGCCGCCGCCGCCGTCGTCCAACGTGACGCCGCGTCCGCCGGCGCGGTGGAACTCGCCGTCCTCGGCGATCCAGGCGGCGATGGAGCCGGTGCCGGCGTAGACCAGGTAGCCTTCGCCGGGCGCGAAGCTGTCGAGGTAGGCGATCTCCACGTCGTTGCGCAGCATGACCGCCGGCGGCGCGACTTGCAGCAGTTCCGCCAGCCATTGCGCGGGCAGCGTGGCCATGCCGTCAAAGCCGGTCAGGCCGGCGCACACGCCGTACGGCTTGCCCACCGCCAGCACCTGCGTCGCCAGCATCGAGAAGATGCCGCGCACCGCATCGCGGCCGGCGGTGTTGCCCATCTGCGTGGCGGACATGCCGGCCACCGCGCCTTCGGCCACGATCGCACCTGCCGCGTCGGCCAATGCCCAGCGGGTTTGCGTGCCGCCCGCGTCGATGCCCAGTCCCAGCTCGCCCATGTTTCGCTCCGTAATGGTCAATGACGGTCAGCGCATGACGCTGATACGTTCGCTTTCATTGCCCAGGCGGTCGATGGCGCTGACCACCACCGCCTGCGCCGCGCCGGCCGTCGCATCGTCCGGCAACAGCAACACCGCACGCGAGGCGGGCGCCACCGCGAAGCGCCATTCCGAACCGTAGCGCGACCAGATCGCATAATGCGCGACCGGCTTGCCGGCGCCGGCCGACAGCCTCAGCCCCACGCCATTGCCTTCGCGCCGCACTGCCACGCCCGGCGCCAGCGGCAGGTCCGAACCCAGCCACGGACTGGCCGGGGACAGCGCGGCCGTTTGGTACGACTGCGCCTTGAGCTGATCGGCGATGCCCTTGCGGTTGTCCATCAGCGCGGCGATGCTGAAATGCAGGTGGCCCTGCACGCCGGCGCGGCTGCGCGTGACGCCTATCTGCTTGACGATCTCTTCCGGCGCGATCGCCTTGGCGCTGTTGTCGATGCGGCTGGTGTTCAGGCCCGGCCAGACGTGGCGCGCGCGGGTGTTCTGCGCCAGCCAGTAGTCGAGCAGCACGTCGAACGCTTGCGGCGCCTGCGCCACCGGCCAGTACAACTGCGGCGCCAGGTAGTCGAGCCAGCCGTTGGCCAGCCACAGTTCGGCGTCCGCGTACAGCTTGTCGTACTGGCTGAAGCCGACGATGCCGGCCGGGCGCCGGTCCGGGCGGCCGATGCCGAACGGGCTGATGCCGAAGCGCACCCAGCTCTTTTCCTTGTGGATGCCGAGGTACATCGCCTCGATCAGCGCATTGACGTTCTGGCGGCGCCAGCCGGCGCGGTCCAGCGTGCCGCCGCCCAGCAGATAGTGCTGCCATGACGGCTGGTCCGGGAACTCCAGCTCCTGCTTCTGGCCGACGCCGGCGTCCAGCGCCACGCCTTCCGGGCCGGCCGTGCCGGCGGCCGTGTCGATCGGGTAGGGATAGAAATAATCGTCGATGTGGACGCCGTCGATATCGTAGCGGCGCACCACGTCCAGCACCACGTCCAGCGTGTGCCGCGAGGCGACCGCTTCGCCCGGATCCATCCACAGGTAGCGGCCGTAGGACTTGACCACCTCGGGATTGGTGCTGCCGATGTGGTTGCGCGCCAGCGGCGACTTGGCCGTGGCGTGGCGGGCGCGGTAGGGATTGAACCAGGCATGCAGCTGCAGTCCGCGCGCATGGGCCTGCTCGATCCAGTATTGCAACGGATCCCAGGCGGTGGCGGGGGCGCGGCCCTGCTGGCCGGTCAGGAACTCGGACCACGGCTCCAGCTCGGACGGGTAGATCGCATCCGCGCTCGGCCGCACCTGCAGCACGATGGCGTTCAAGTTCAGCGCCTGCGCGCGGTCGAGGATGGCGAGCGCTTCGGCCTGCTGCTTGGCCATGCTCAGGTTGCTGCGGCTGGGCCAATCGATGTTGGCCACGGTCGACACCCACGCTGCGCGGAACTCGCGCGGCGCCGGCGGCGGCATGTTCATATCGAAAGGCGCCGCCGGGGCCACAGGCGCGGTCGCCCCGGCCGCCGGCGGACGCGGCGCGGCGGCGGTGGGCGGGACAGGCGCGATCGGTGTGCTGGAACAACCGTCCAGCAGCGCGGCCAGGGCGCCGGCCATGCCGGCGGACAGCGTCAGCCGCTTCTTTACGTTAAAAACCAAAACCATTCCCCGAATCTGTTGAGCACCGTATTGTAATGCGCTGGGCGATTATTTTTTGCCGAACTCTGAATCGATCCGTACCAGCGCCGTCATCGCGAACGCCGGCAGGGTGGAAATGCAGGCCCAGATGAAGAAATATTGATAACCCAGGTGCTGCTGTATCCAGCCGCTGACCATGCCAGGCAACATCATGCCGAGCGCCATGAAGCCGGTGCAGATCGCGTAATGGGCGGTCTTGTGCTCGCCGTCCGCCACCAGCACCATGTACAGCATGAAGGCGGCGAAGCCGAAGCCGTAGCCGAACTGTTCCACCGCCAGGCAGGCGGAGATCAGCACGGTGCTGGTCGGCAGCGCGGTGGCCAGGTAGACGAACACCAGGTCCGGCACGTGCATGATGAACACCATCGGCCACAGGCTGCGCTTGAGGCCGAAGCGGGAAATCACCACGCCGCCGGCCAGCCCGCCCAGCACCAGCGCGCACACGCCGACGGTGCCGTAGACCACGCCGAAGGTCTCGGTGCTCAGGCCGAGTCCGCCTTGCGCGCGCGGATCGAGCAGGAAGGGCGCGGCCATCTTCAGCAACTGCGCCTCGCCGAGGCGGTACAGCAGCAGAAAGCCCAGCGTGGCCTTGATGCCCGGCTTCTGGAAGTAGCTGTGGAAAGTGCGCAGGAAATCCTTCCACAGCGCGTCGCCGCCGGCATGGCTGCGGTCGGAATCGGGGCGGGGCAGGATGAACTGGTGATAGCCGCTCAAGGCCAGCATCAAGGCCGCCATCAAGCAGAACACCACCGACCAGGCCCAGGCGGGATCGCCGCTGGACCTGGCCAGCTTGCCGGCCAGGTAGACCAGGCCGCCTTGTCCGGCGATCATCGCCAGCTTGTAGAACGCGCTGCGCACGCCGACGAACGCGGCCTGCTGGTGCTGGGTCGGCAGGCCGAGCATGTAGTAGCCGTCGGAGGCGATATCGTGGGTGGCCGAGCTGAACGCCATCAGCCACAGCAAGGCCAGGCTCATGCGGAAGAAGTCGGGCAGGTGCAAAGTCAGCGCCACCGAGGCCAGCGCCGCGCCGGTCAGCAATTGCAGCAAAACGATCCAGCGCCGCTTGGTGCCGAACAACTCCACGATGGGCGACCACAGCGGCTTGATCACCCACGGCAAATACAGCCACGCGGTATAAAATGCCAGATCGGTATTGGACACGCCGAGATTCTTGTACATCACGGTCGACAACATCATCACCGCGACGTAAGGCACAGCCTGGCTAAATGAAATACTAGGCACCCAGGCCCAGGCACTGCGTTGTTGCGCTCGATCCATACATCCTTCGATTTTGTTCGGCAAAATTCGGACTACAATACAGACAGCCATCGGAGATCGAGACATGTCCACGCCAGCCGATACCCAAAGCAAGCCAGAAACGCTCACCATACGCATGGGTTCGGAAGAACGCAACCTCATCGAGCGCGCCGCCAAAGCCTCTGGCAAAGATCGCAACGATTTCATCCTGGATGCCTTGCGGCGTGCAGCAGACGACGCGTTGCTGGACCAAGTCAATATTATCGCAACGCCGGAAGCCTACGCGGAGTTCCTGGCAAGGCTGGACATGCCCCCTGCGCCCAACGCGCACTTGCTTAAAACCATGCAAACCAAGGCGCCTTGGGACAAAAAATGATCATACGGCCACCGGAGCCGATGACCAGCCAGCATGCTGCCAATCGCTTTTCGTGCGGAGTCGATAGCCTGGATGTGTGGCTTAACCGTCGCGCCATGCCAAACCAGGTTAGCGGTGCATCACGTACCTTTGTCATCTGCCAGGGGAAAAGCGTGGTCGCATATTACGCGCTAGCGGCAAGCGCCATCAACGCCAGCGCAGCCGCAGGATCTTTTCGTCGCAACATGCCTGATCCCATTCCAGTCGTGTTGCTCGGACGCCTCGCCATCGACCGGCGCCTTCAAGGAAAAATGCTGGGCCGGGCATTGGCTCGCGATGCCAGCCATCGCGTTCTTCAAGCCGCCGAAGCGATCGGCATCCGCGGCGTCATTACCCACGCGCTGACACCGGCGGCCAAATCGTTTTACGAGCGAGTCGGCTTCGCTGTTTCGCCGCTGGACGCTATGACGCTGATGATCACGCTGTCGAATCTAGCCGCAGCGATGACGGCGCCCCGCAGTTAAGCATAATCACGGCTTCAAGGCGCGGCGGACGTTGCCGTCCGAGGCGTCGAGCAGGTTTTGTGCGTCTTCGATGGAGGTGTTTTTCAGCAGCGCGACGATGGCGACTTTGACGTGGAAGTGGCAGCGCTCCAGCACGCCGCGCGCGATGTCGGCTTCGACGCCGGTGGCGTGCATGGTCAGCCGTACCGCGCGCTCGACCAGCTTGACATTGGTGGCGTGCATGTCCACCATCAGGTTGCCGTAGACTTTGTTCAACCTCACCATCAAGGCGCTCGACAAGGTGTTCAGCACGATCTTCTGCGCCGTGCCCGCCTTCAGCCGCGTGCTGCCGGAGATCACTTCCGGTCCGGTGTCGATGGTAATGCCGATGTCGGCGCCCGCCGTCAGCGGCGTGCCGACGTTGTTGGCGATGCCTACCGTCAAAGCGCCCACCGTGCGCGCCGCCTGCATGGCGCCCAGCACATACGGCGTGGTGCCCGATGCGGCCACCAGCAACACCACGTCGTTGTAGACCGGATAGAGCAGCCGCAGGTCGGAAGCGCCCTTGGCGCGATCGTCCTCGGCCCCTTCCACCGCCTCGAACATGGCGCCGAGGCCGCCGGCCAGCAGGGCAACGGCGCGCTCATGCGGCCAGGAGAAGGTGGGGAACAGCTCCACGCTGTCGAGTATGCCCAGCCGTCCCGACGTGCCGGCGCCGACATACACCAGCCGTCCGCCGGCGGCGATGCGCGGCGCCATCGCCTGCACGGCGGCTGTGATGCTGGGCTCGGCGGCTTGCACCGCCCGCAGCGCGTGGGTCTGGTCCTCGACCAGCGCCGCCACCAATGCCTCAACCGAATATTGATCCAGCTGCGCGTGCTGCGTACTCGGCGTTTCGGTTTTTAGCATAAGTAGTTGTGTTACGTTGCGCGACGCATCTCCGCGACGAAATCATAGTGATCGCTGTGGCAATACGAATGCGTCAGCTCCATCGCCTCGCCCGATTCCAGATAGGCAATACGGGTAATGTACAACACCGCCTGCCCCTCGGGTACACCCAATTGCTTGGCCAGCTCGGCCGACGCGTTCATCGCGCGGATGTGCTGCAAGGCGCGCGCCGGCGCCTGGCCTATGCTTTCCAGGTACTGGTAGAGCGAGGCGCCGACCGCGTTCGGGTCGTTGAGCACGGTCTGCGGCAGCACCGACACTTCATACGCCATCACCACATCGTCGGCCAGGCGCAGACGCTCCAGCCGCGCCACCTTGGAATACGGCGACAGGCCCAGGCTCAGCTGTTCTTCCGGCGTCGGCGTCACCACCGCGCGCTTGAGCCAGCGCGAACCGGGGATGTGGCCGCGCTGCTGCAATTGTTCGGAAAAACTGGTCAGGTTGGACAGCGGCTGCTCGATGCGCGGCGCAATATAATTGCCCGATCCGCGACGGCGCACCACCAATCCCTGGTCCACCAGCTGGTCGATCGCCTTGCGCGCGGTCACCCGCGACACGTTCAGCAACTCCGACAAGGTCCGTTCGGACGGCAACGCCTGGTCCACCTGGTAGCGGCCGTTATGCACATCATCGCTTAATTTGCGGGCAATTTGCATGTACAGCGGCGTACTGTCATTGGCATCCGCCTTGAATTCAAAACTGGTCTGGCTCATTCAAATCTCCTCACGCCTCTAGTGTAATAGCGTTACAGAAAACATGTACGCATCAGGACGTTGAAAATAACAATATTTGTACACATAGCATAACGGCAAGCCCGGCGGAATGCGGCTATTTGGCGGATAATGCTGGATCGCCACACCAGCCCGACCACCTGAATTCATGTCCAAGAAGTCCACCGCACCCGTGGCCTGCCCCTGCGGCGGCCCCTCCCTGGCAAGCTGCTGCGGCCCGTATATCGACGGCGCGGCCATCCCGCCGAGCGCAGAAACGCTGATGCGTTCGCGCTATACCGCCTATGTGCAGCGCAACGAGCCCTACCTGATGGCCACCTGGCACGCCAGCACCCGTCCGGCCGAGCCGATTATGAGCAACGAAGAAAAATTGCAGTGGCTGGGACTTGAGGTAAAATCTGCTTTACGTTTACGTCAACGTAAAGTCGAAGTTACTACGGATGATGCCGATCTGACCACGGATACGGTGGAGTTTGTCGCCCGGTTCAAGACCAATGGCAGGGCGCAGCGTCTGCACGAGATCAGTAATTTTGTCCGCGAGCCGGCCGAAGGCGGGCTGCGCTGGTTTTACGTTGACGGTAGTTTTCCAGAATAAATCATCAGGACGCGGCGGAGACACCGCGCAGAAAAAGGAAAAGCAATGCCGCAGATCGAAAGCAAACTCAATCCCCGCAGCGAGGATTTCAAAGCCAACGTGGCCGCCATGCAGGCCGTCGTCGACGACCTGCGCGACAAGGTCGCCAAGATCGCCCTCGGCGGCGGCGAAGCGGCATCGGCCAAGCACGTCGCCCGCGGCAAACTGCTGCCGCGCGACCGCGTGCAGATGCTGCTCGATCCCGGCACGCCTTTCCTCGAACTGTCGCAGATGGCCGCCTACGGCATGTACCAGGACGCCAACGGCGCCGACGCCGCGCCGGCGGCCGGCATCATCACCGGCATCGGCCGCGTGGCCGGCCAGGAGTGCGTGATCGTCTGTAACGACGCTACCGTCAAGGGCGGCACCTACTATCCGATCACGGTCAAGAAGCACCTGCGCGCGCAGGAGATCGCCGACCAGAACAACCTGCCGTGCATCTACCTGGTCGACTCGGGCGGCGCCAACCTGCCGAACCAGGACGACGTCTTCCCGGACCGCGACCACTTCGGCCGCATCTTCTACAACCAGGCCAACCTGTCGGCCAAGGGCATCCCGCAGATCGCCGTGGTGATGGGCTCCTGCACCGCCGGCGGCGCCTACGTGCCGGCGATGAGCGACGAATCGATCATCGTCAAGGAACAGGGCACCATCTTCCTCGGCGGCCCGCCGCTGGTGAAGGCCGCCACCGGCGAAGTGGTCACCGCTGAAGACCTGGGGGGCGGCGACGTCCACACCCGTTTGTCCGGCGTGGCCGACCACCTGGCGCAGAACGATCTGCACGCGCTGTCGCTGGCGCGCACCATCGTCTCCAATCTGAACCGCACCAAGCCGCAGCAGGGCGCGTTGCGCGAAGCGGCGGAACCGAAGTACGCCACCGAGGAACTGTACGGCGTGATCCCGGTCGACACCCGCAAGCCGTTCGATGTGCGCGAAGTGATCGCCCGCATCGTCGACGGCAGCGAGTTCGATGAATTCAAGGCGCGCTACGGCACCACGCTGATCTGCGGCTTCGCCCACATCTTCGGCATGAAGGTCGGCATCATCGCCAACAACGGCATCCTGTTCTCCGAGTCCGCACTGAAGGGCGCGCACTTCATCGAGCTGTGCGCGCAGCGCAAGATCCCGCTGGTGTTCCTGCAAAATATCACCGGCTTCATGGTCGGCCGCAAGTACGAAAACGAAGGCATCGCCCGCAACGGCGCCAAGATGGTGACGGCTGTCGCCACCGCCGCCGTGCCCAAGTTCACCGTCATCATCGGCGGCAGCTTCGGCGCCGGCAACTACGGCATGTGCGGCCGCGCGTTCTCGCCGCGCTTCATGTGGATGTGGCCTAACGCCCGCATTTCCGTCATGGGCGGCGACCAGGCGGCGTCGGTGCTGGCCACGGTCAAGCGCGACGGCATCGAGGGCAAGGGCGGTTCGTGGACGGCGGAAGAAGAAGCCGCGTTCAAGCAGCCGATCAAGGACCAGTACGAACACCAGGGCCACCCTTACTACGCCACCGCGCGCCTGTGGGACGACGGCGTGATCGACCCGGCCGACACCCGCATGGTGCTGGGCCTGGGCCTATCGGCCGCGCTCAATGCGGAAATCCCGGACACCAAGTTCGGCGTCTTCAGAATGTAAGCGGACGATGACCATGCAGACCCGATACCGTCACGGACTGGCAGCGCTGCTGCTGGCGGCGCCTTGCGCCTCGGCGCAGGCCGGCCCGTTGCCGGTGGTCGAGGCGAGCATGGGCGAGCAGGTCATCGCCATCTCCGCCAGGATAGCCGGCGCCGACATCGGCCTGCAAACCACCATCTACAAACCGCCGGGCGACGGACCGTTTCCGGTACTGTTCATGAACCACGGCAAAGCCGCCGGCGACGCGCACCAGCAGCAACGGGCGCGCTACCCGGTCATCAGCCGCGAGTTCGTCAAGCGCGGCTACGCGGTGGTGATCCCGATGCGGCTGGGTTTTGCCGGCTCGGGCGGCACCTACGTCAACTCGCACTGCCGCGCCAGGGAAAACGGCGAGGACCAGGCCTCGTCGCTGTACTCCGCGATGGCCTACGTGATGAAGCAACCGTGGGCGGACCAGCAGCACGTGATCCTGGCCGGCCAGTCGCACGGCGGCCTGACGGCGATCGCCGCCGGCAGCCATAACATCAGCGGCGTGCAGGGCGTCATCAACTTCGCCGGTGGCGTCAACAGCCGCTCGCACTGCGACTGGAAGGCCGCGCTGGTCGACGCCTTCAAGGCCTACGGCGCGGTCAGCACCACGCCGAGCATCTGGTTCTACGGCGCCAACGACCGGCACTTCGGCCCCGCGCTGGCGGCCGATATGCATGCGGCCTACACGGCCGGCGGCGGCAAGGCGCAGCTGGTGGCCTACGGACCGTTCAAGCGCGACGCGCACGGCATGAGCTCCAGCCCGGACGGCGTCGCCATCTGGCTGCCGGAGACCACGCGCTTCCTGCAAAGCGTCGGCATGCCGACCGAAATCAAATACACGATCAAGGACTAGAGATGAGCTTTACCACGCTGACCATCAGCCGCGAAGGCAAGGTCGCCACCGTCACGCTGAACCGCCCGGACGTACGCAACGCCTTCAACGAAACCACCATCGCCGAGATCACGCAAGCCTTCGGCGAGCTCGGTGCGGAGGAAGACCTGCGCGCGATTGTGCTGGCGGCGAACGGCCCGGCCTTCTGCGCCGGCGCCGACTTGAACTGGATGAAAAAAATGGCGGGCTACACGCACGCCGAAAACCATGCCGACGCTCTGCAACTGGCGGAGATGCTGCGCACGATCTATCTGTGTCCCAAGCCCGTGGTGGCCAAGGTGCAGGGCGATTGCTACGCCGGCGGCATGGGCCTGGTCTCCGCGTGCGACATCATCGTCGCGGTCGACCAGGCCAATTTCTGCCTGAGCGAAGTGAAGCTGGGACTGATCCCCGCCACCATTTCGCCGTATGTGATCAAGGCCATGGGCGAGAACGCTTCGCGCCGCTACTTCCTGACCGCCGAGCGATTCGGCGCGCAGGAAGCGCTGCGCATCGGCTTCGCGCACGAAGTGGTGGCCGCCGACGCGCTCGACGCCAAGGTGGCGGAGATCGTCAAGGCGCTGGTCAACAACAGCCCGAACGCCGTGCAGCAAGCCAAGGTGCTGGTGCGCGACGTGGTTGGGCAAACCGTCAACGATGCGCTGCTGGCCGATACCGCCGAGCGCATCGCCCATATCCGCGCCTCGGAACAGGGCCGCGAAGGCGTGGCCTCGTTCCTGGAGAAGCGCAAACCGTCATGGTTGAATTGAGTCTGGAGCAGTTTTGGAATTGAATAAACAAAGCGACTGGGTCGCGCGCAGCCTGCGCAGCGTATGGCATCCGTGCACCCAGATGCAGCACCATGAAACCATCCCCCTGATCCCGGTCAAGAGCGGCAAGGGTGCGTGGCTGTACGACCATGAAGGCCGCCGCTACCTGGACGCGATCAGCTCCTGGTGGGTGAACCTGTTCGGCCACGCCAACCCGCGCATCAACGCCGCGCTGAAGGACCAGCTGGACACGCTGGAACACGCGATGCTGGCCGGCTTCACGCACGAACCGGTGATCGAGCTGTCGGAAAAACTGTCGGCGCTGACCGGCCATGTGCTCGGCCACAGCTTCTACGCCAGCGACGGCGCATCTGCGGTGGAAATCGCGCTGAAAATGAGCTTCCACTCCTGGCGCAACAACGGCAAGAGCGGCAAGCAGGAATTCGTCTGCCTCAAAGGCAGCTACCACGGCGAGACCATCGGCGCCCTGGCCGTGACCGACGTCGCCCTGTTCAAGGACGCCTACGGCCCGCTGCTGCGCGCCTCGCAAACGGTGATGTCGCCGGACGCCCGTAAAGCCGGGGATGGCGAAACCGCCGAAGACGTGGCCCGCAAAGCCGCCGCCGACGTCGAGCGCCTGTTCATCGAACGCGCCGACCAGATCGCCGCCATCATCATCGAACCGCTGGTGCAATGCGCCACCGGCATGGCGATGCACGACCCGCTGTACCTGAAGCTGGTGCGCGAACTGTGCGACCGCCACTCGGTACACCTGATCCTCGACGAAATCGCCGTCGGCTGCGGCCGCACCGGCAGCTTCTTCGCCTGCGAGCAAGCCGGCATATGGCCGGACTTCCTGTGCCTGTCCAAGGGCATCAGCGGCGGCTACCTGCCGCTGTCGCTGGTGATGACGCGCGACGAGATCTACCAGTCCTTCTACAGCAACGACGTCACGCGCGGCTTCCTGCACTCGCACTCCTACACCGGCAATCCGCTGGCCTGCCGCGCCGCGCTGGCGACGCTGCAGATCTTCGAGGAAGACGATGTGCTGGCGGCCAACCGCGTGAAGGCCGCGCGCCTGACCGCCGCGCTGCAACCGCTGGCGCAGCACCAGCAGGTGCGCAACTTCCGCCAGCGCGGCATGATCTGGGCCTTCGACGCCATCGACGCCGCGCCGGACTTCTCGCGCCGCTTCTTCGCCACGGCGGTGGAGCACGAGCTGCTGATGCGCCCCATCGGCTCCACCGTCTACATGATGCCGCCGTATATCCTCAACGACGAGGAAATCGACGGCCTCGCCGCCAACACGCTGGCCGTGTTCGACAAAGTGATGGCGGGCTGACCATGGAAATGCTGAACCAACTCAAGCAGCAGCTGCAAGCGCTGGAAGAACAGGACCTGATCCGCACCCGCCGCACGGTCGACACGCCCTGCGGTCCGCGCGTGTCGGTCGGTGGCCGCGAGCTGCTGGCCTTCTGCACCAACGACTACCTGGGCCTGGCCAACCACCGCAGCATCAAACTGGCGCTGCAGGAAGGCGCGGCGATGTACGGCGTCGGCAGCGGCGCCTCGCACCTGATCAGCGGCCACGGTCGCGCCCACGCCATGCTGGAAGAGCGGCTGGTGGAATTCGTCGGCGACCATCTGGTGTCGCCGCGCGCGCTCACCTTCTGCACCGGCTACATGGCCAACCTGGCCATCGTCACCGGCCTGACCGCCGCCGACCGCGACGCCGACATCTTCTCCGAATCGCTGAACCATGCCTCGCTGATCGACGGCGCCCGCCTGTCGCGCGCCAACGTCCAGGTCTACCCGCATGCCGACCTGGAAGCGCTGGCCCGGCTGCTGGCAGCGTCCAAGGCCGCTACCAAGCTGGTAGTGACGGACAGCGTCTTCAGCATGGATGGCGACCTGGCGCCGCTGCCGCAGCTGCTGGCCTTGTGCGAGCAACACGGCGCCTGGCTGGTGGTGGACGACGCTCACGGCTTCGGCACCTTGGGCGACAACGGCCACGGCGCGTTGGAGCACTTCAAGCTGCGCTCGCCCAACCTGGTCTATATGGGCACGCTGGGCAAGGCGGCCGGCGTCAGCGGCGCTTTCGTCGCCGCGCACGAGACGGTGATCGAAACGCTGATCCAGAAGGCCCGCCCCTACATCTTCACCACCGCCACGCCGCCGGCGCTGGCGCACGCGCTGCTGACCAGCCTTGAGCTGCTGGAAGGCGACGAAGGCCGCAACCGCCGCGCACAGCTGCAAGCTTTGGTGGCACAATTGGACGATGGCCTGCGCCTGAAGCGCTGGCAGCGCCTGCCCTCGATGACTGCGATCCAGCCCATCCTGATCGGCGATAATGCCGAGACCATGCGCGCCGGCGCGGCCCTGTACGAGCAGGGCCTGTGGGTCGGCACCATCCGTCCGCCGACCGTGGCGCCGGGCACCTCGCGCCTGCGCGTGACACTGTCCGCAGGGCATAGCAGCATGGAAGTCGCGAAACTGATAGCCGCGATCAATGCATTGGAAAGGACTTGATATGAGTCTCGACGATCCCGTCATAACTGTGGACACACCGCGCACGCAGGTGCAACCGGCGCCCGCCGCCACCGGCATGCCGCCGCGTTTCAGCTGTTTTGTCACCGGCACCGACACCGAAATCGGCAAGACGCTGGTCTCATCGGCGATGCTGCATGCGCTGGTGCAGGCCGGCGTGCGCGCCTGCGGCATGAAGCCGGTGGCCGCCGGCACCGAACTGCGCGACGGCGCCTGGCGCAACGACGACTGCGACCAGCTGGCCGCCGCCGGCAATGTCCACCTGCCGCAATCGATCACCACGCCGTTCCTGCTGAAGGAACCGGCCGCGCCGCACATCGCCGCCGCGCTGGAAGGCGTGACGATTTCGCCGGTGCCCATCCTGGCGGCCTACGTCGAAATCAACGCCGCCTCCGACGCCACGGTGGTGGAAGGCGTGGGCGGCTTCCGCGTGCCGCTGAACGACGATTTCGACACCGCCGACCTGGCCGAGCAGCTCGACCTGCCGGTGGTGCTGGTGGTCGGCCTGCGGCTGGGCTGCATCAGCCACGCGCTGCTGACGGTGGAAGCGATCGAAGCGCGCGGCCTGCGCCTGGCCGGCTGGGTCGCCAACGAAACGCAGGACGACATGGCCTTCGCCGACGAAAACGTCGCCGCGCTGGAACAACGCATCAGCGCACCGCTGCTGGGCCGCGTGCCGCGCCTGGCCGAACCCGGCGCGCAGGCCGCCGCCGCCCATATCGATTTTACGCAGCTGCCGAATTGGCCAGCTCAAAACAAACTTTGAACGAAGAAGGAATCACGATGTCCCAGAACACCCTCCAAGAACCGAAAATCGTAGCGCTGCACCGTCCGACGGCCGCCATCACCTTGCCGCCTGCCGCAACGTGGCCGCTGGAAGACGTGATGGCATTGTTCGACCTGCCGTTCAATGACCTGATGTTCCGCGCCCAGCAAACCCACCGCACCAACTTCCCTGAGGGCGACGTCGAATTGGCCACGCTGCTGTCGATCAAGACCGGCGGCTGCGAGGAAGACTGCGGCTACTGCCCGCAGGCGGCGCGCTACGACACCGGCGTCGAAGCCAAGAAGATCCTCGACATCGACACCGTGCTCGATGCGGCCCGCCAGGCCAAGGACAACGGCGCCACCCGCTTCTGCATGGGCGCCGCATGGCGCAGCCCTAAGGACCGCGACATGGACAAGGTCGAAGAGATGGTGCGCGAAGTGAAGGCGCTGGGCCTGGAGACTTGCGCCACGCTGGGCATGCTGGAAGAAAAACAGGCCGAACGCCTGAAGGCCGCCGGCCTCGATTACTACAACCACAACCTGGACACCGCGCCTGAGTTCTACGACAACGTGATCTCCACCCGCGAATACCAGGACCGCCTGGATACGCTGGGCCGCATCCGCGAAGCGGGCCTGAAGGTCTGCTGCGGCGGCATCGTCGGCATGGGCGAGTCGCGCCTGCAGCGCGCCGGCTTGATCGCGCAGCTGGCCAACCTGAATCCGTATCCTGAATCGGTGCCGGTCAACCACCTGGTGCAGGTGGAAGGCACGCCGCTGTACGGCATGGACCCGCTGGACCCGTTCGAATTCGTGCGCACCATCGCCGTGGCCCGCATCACGATGCCGAAGGCGCGCGTGCGTCTGTCGGCAGGCCGCCGCCAGATGGGCGAAGCGGTGCAAGCCATGTGCTTCCTGGCCGGCGCCAATTCGATCTTCTACGGCGACAAGCTGCTGACCACCGACAACCCGGAAGCGGAAGACGACCGCGCGCTGCTGAACAAACTGGGCCTGAAAACCCGCGGCGCCGTGCTGGACTCGGCACCGAAGGAGAAGTGCGGCTGCTGATCCAGCCTGCGGTACCACCACACGATAAAAAAACTTCCAGCCACAAGCTGCAAAGAGAGAGACCATGTTTACAAAAATACTGATCGCCAACCGTGGTGAAATCGCCTGCCGTGTAGCCGCCACCGCGCGCCGCATGGGCATCAAGACCGTCGCCGTGTACTCGGAAGCGGACGCCAATGCCAAGCACGTCGCGGTATGCGACGAAGCGGTGCTGATCGGCCCCGCGGCCGCCAAGGAAAGCTATCTGCGCGGCGAGAAGATCATCGCCGTCGCCAAGGCCACCGGCGCGCAAGCGATCCATCCCGGCTATGGCTTCCTGTCCGAGAACGCCGAATTCGCCGACGCCTGCGCCGAAGCGGGCCTGGTGTTCATTGGCCCGCCGGCATCGGCGATGCGCGCGATGGGCTCCAAGTCCGCCGCCAAGCAGCTGATGGAGAAGGCCAATGTGCCGCTGGTGCCCGGCTACCACGGCGAGCAGCAGGACGCCGACTTCCTGCACGCGCAGGCCGACAAGATCGGCTACCCGGTGCTGCTGAAGGCTTCGGCCGGCGGCGGCGGCAAGGGCATGCGCGTGATCGAGAACTCGACGCAGTTCAAGGACGCGCTGGCATCGTGCAAGCGCGAGGCGATCAGTTCCTTCGGCGACGACAAGGTGCTGGCGGAGAAATACCTCCAGCGTCCGCGCCACATTGAAATCCAGGTGTTTGCCGATACCCTCGGCAACTGCATCTACCTGTTCGAGCGCGATTGCTCGGTGCAGCGCCGCCACCAGAAAGTGCTGGAAGAAGCGCCTGCGCCAAACATGCCGGCAGAACGCCGCGCGGCGATGGGCGAGGCGGCGGTCGCCGCCGCCAAGGCCGTCGGCTACGTCGGCGCCGGCACGGTGGAATTCATCGCCAACCAGGACGGCTCGTTCTACTTCATGGAGATGAACACCCGCCTGCAGGTTGAACACCCGGTCACCGAAATGATCACCGGGACCGACCTGGTGGAATGGCAGCTGCGCGTGGCCGCCGGCGAGCCGCTGCCGAAGCAGCAGCACGAACTGGCCATCAACGGCCACTCGATCGAAGCGCGTATCTACGCGGAGAATCCGGAGAAGGGCTTTCTGCCGTCGATCGGCACGCTGCGCCACATGGAAACGCCGGGTGCGGTCGCCTTTGAGCTGGGCGGCGCCGTCAACCTGCCGGCCGGCGTGCGCATCGATTCCGGCGTGCGCGCCGGCGACGCGATCTCGCCGTTCTACGATCCGATGATCGCCAAACTGATCGTCTGGGGAGCGGACCGCAAGCAGGCCTTGGCCCGCATGGCGCAAGCGCTGTCGCAGTACCAGATCGTCGGCCTGGCCACCAACATCGCCTTCCTGAAACGCCTGGTCGAAGGCCAGGCCTTCTCGACGGCCGACCTGGATACGGGCCTGATCGAACGCAATCACGACGCGCTGTTCCCGGCAGCGCAAGCCGCGCCGGATGCAGCACTGGCGCTGGCCGCCGTGTCGCTGATCGAATCCGAGAAGGACCGCTCCGCCGCGCAATCCGGCGCCAACGCCGCCGACCCATGGGGCCAGGCGCTGGGCTGGCGCATGAACCATCCTTATGTGCGCGCGCTGTCCTTCGGCGACGAGTTCGCGGCGGCCAAGCCGTACGGCGTCAACGTCAGCTACCGCGCCGCCGACTGGCTGTTCAGCGTCGGCACGGCGCAGCCGCAGGTACTGAGCCTGATGTCGCAGGATGGAAATGACTTCAGCATCAAGTTGGGCGAGCGCGCCGTGCACGGCACCGTGCGCCGCGACGGCGACATGCTGCACGTGTTCACCAACGGCGCGCACTATCCGCTGGCCTACAACGATCCGATGGCGCACGCCGGCGAGACCGAGGCCGAAGGCGGCCGCCTGACCGCGCCCATGCCCGGCAAGGTAGTCGCGGTGCTGGCCGCCAAAGGGCAGGAAGTGAAGAAGGGCGACGCCCTGGTCATCATGGAAGCCATGAAAATGGAACACACCATCGCCGCGCCGCACGATGGCGTGGTCGATGAAATCCTGTACAGCGTGGGCGACCAGGTGGCCGACGGTGCGCCGCTGCTGGCATTCAAGACGGCGTAAAGGAGGACATCATGCGTATTCTTTTACATCGGGCGGACGGCAAGACCGAGCCTTGGATCAAGGACTTTGCCAAGTACCTGCCGGAAGCAGAAGTCGAAATCTGGCATGCCGGCGAAAGGTGCCAGGCCTGCGACTACGCGGTCGTCTGGTCGCCGCCGGAAGCGATGCTGCCGGACCTGGCGCAGGTGAAGGCGATCTTCGTCACCGGCGCCGGCGTCGACGCGCTGCTGAAGTTCAGCGACGCGCTGCCGCCGCACATTCCCATCATCCGCCTGGAGGATGCCGGCATGGCGTTGCAAATGGCGGAGTATGTGACCTACTCGGTGCTGCGCTATTTCCGCCGCTTCGACGAGTACGAAACCCAGGCGCGCGCCGGCCAGTGGCTGCCGCTGCCGCAGCATCCGAAAGAAGACTTCGCGGTCGGCGTATTGGGCATGGGCGTGCTCGGCACGCGCGTGCTTGAGGCGCTGGCGCCGTTCGGCTTCCCGCTGCGCGGCTGGAGCCGCACCGAGAAGAGCATGGCGGGCGTGCAGTGCTTCCACGGCGCCGATGGCCTGGACACCTTCCTGCGCGGCAGCCGCGTGCTGGTCTGCATGCTGCCGCTGACGCCGGACACCAACAACCTGCTCAACCGCACCAACATGGGCAAGCTGCCGCAAGGTTCGTACCTGATCAACGTGGCGCGCGGCGCGCATGTGGCCGAGCCGGACCTGCTCGCGCTGATCAAGTCCAACCACATCGCCGCCGCCACGCTGGACGTGTTCCGCAACGAGCCGCTGCCAACCCAGCACCCGTTCTGGCAGGAGCCGCGCATCACGATCACGCCGCACATCTCGGCGCTGACCTTGCGTCGCGAGAGTGTGCAGCAGATCGCCGAAAAAATCCGCAAGACCGCGAAGGGCGAAACAGTCGCCGGCATGGTCGACCGCAAAAGAGGATATTGATATGAACAGTTTGCCGAAGCAGGTAAAGATCGTCGAAGTCGGCCCGCGTGACGGCCTGCAGAATGAAAAAGAAAGCGTGCCCGCCGAGGTGAAGATCGAGCTGGTGAACCGCCTGACCAACGCCGGTTTCCAGAACATCGAAGCGGCGTCGTTCGTGTCGCCGAAGTGGGTGCCGCAGATGGCCACCAGCAAAGAGGTGATGGCCGCGATCACGCGCAAGCCGGGCGTGATCTATTCCGCGCTGACGCCGAACATGCAGGGCTTCGAAGCGGCGCTGGCGGCCAAGGCGGACGAGGTGGTGATCTTCGGTTCGGCCTCGGAAGCGTTCTCGCAAAAGAACATCAACTGCTCGATCGCCGAATCGATCGCGCGCTTTGAAGGCGTGGCGAAAGCGGCCAAGGATAGCGGCCTGCGCCTGCGTGGCAGCATCAGCTGCTCGTTCGGTTGCCCGTATCAGGGCGAGGTGCCGCTGGACGCGGTGGCCGACGTGGTGGGCCGCATGCGCGACCTGGGCTGCGACGAGATCGACATCGCCGACACCATCGGCGTCGCCACGCCGCGCAAGACGCAGGCGGTGATGGAGACGGCGATCCGCGCCTTCCGCCTGGACGGTTTGTCCGGCCACTTCCACGACACATATGGACAGGCGCTGGCCAATATCTACGCCAGCCTGGAGCTGGGCATCACGATTTATCACTCGTCGGTATCGGGCCTAGGCGGCTGCCCATACGCCAAGGGCGCCACCGGCAACGTGGCCACCGAGGACGTGCTGTACATGATGCAGGGGCTGGGAATTGAAACCGGCATCGACCTCGATATCGTGGTCGATGCCGGCCAGTTCATCTCGCAGTTCCTGGGCCGCAAAGGCGCCAGCCGCGCCGGCAACGCCATCGCCGCCAAGCGCGCTGGATAAGCATCACTCGCGGACCAGTTTGTCCGCGACGTACATGCGGTACTGCCTGATACGCCCGGTGACGGTGTCGGGCCCCTGGCGCGGCATGTAGCGCACACCCGCCACCTCCACCTGCTGACCCAGATCGATGATCAGCTGGTGCGGGTGGCCGGTCCCGCCGGAGAACGCCGTGTGCCAGTGATCCGACGCCTGGCCGTTGATGGCGTTGAGCGCCGAGCCATCCTCCTTCTTCAACTCCTCGCTGCTGGCGTAGGCGATCGTCCACGATTGCTGGTTGATGGTCTTGCCATCCTTGCCCAGCAGAGAAATCTCGGCCACCGCCGCGTACTGCTTGCCGTCGAAGGCATTCAGCGATTCAAGACAGAACTGGCGGCCTTTGACCGGTGCGGCGAACAACACATCCTGGGTCGCGCCACCGGCGGCAAACTCGCCCGCCTGCGCTGGCGTGACGCCCTCCAGCGCCGGCCTGACCGTGCTGGCTGGCCGCGCCAGGTCCAGCTCAGGATTGAGCTGGTCGAGTATCGGCTCCGTCAGGCCCGCGATACGAGCACTGCGCGGGCCGGTCAGGTCGAGCACCACGATCTCGTTGCGGCCCTTCCTGATCCACGGGCCGGGCAGGTACATGGTCTGCGTCGGTCCGATGCTCCAGTAGCGGCCCAGGCAGCGGCCGTTGATCCACACGATGCCCTGTCCCCAGCTGGACATGTCGAGGAAGGTATCGGCCTGCCTGCCGGCCTCGAAGCCGCCGCGCCAGAAGGCCGGGCCTTTGGCGCGTCCGCGTTTGAACGACAACGGCGGCAGCACGCCGTCGGCATCGAAATCGATGGCGCGGATTTCCCAGTTCTCCAGCGTCTGCGCCGCGCCGTCCTTGGTGGTGAACGTCACCGGACCGTGCAGGCCTTTGCGGTCATGGACCTCCAGCCCGAAGTTCACCCGCGCGATGGTGTACAGCAGGATCTCCACCGTCACGGCCTTGCTGCGCGCCGGCACGGCGACCGAGAAACGGCGATGGCGCGTATCCAGCGTTCCCACCTGCTTGCCGTCGATGTAGACCCAGGCCAGGTCGCGCACCTTGGCGGCGGCCAGCAAGCCCGCCGGACCGGCCGGCAGCTGCACGCGATAGGCGACCAGGCCGCGGCTGATGTCGTATTGTTCGATCGGTTCCGGCGACACGGCCTTGATCGTGCGCGCCGGCAGATTGGCCAGCACCGGCGCCGACTCGCTCAATGCAAACGCGTCGATACGCATGACGGGATTGCGCGCCGGCGGCTCGGGCAGCACTTCGCCCGCCGCCAGGAACGGCCGCATGCCTTCGCGGTAGGCGTTGAACTTGGCGCCCATCCATCCCGCTTCGCTGATCGGCGCGTCGTAGTCGTAGCTGGTGGTGTCCGGCCGGAAGGGACGGTCGCAGCCGCCCCACAGGCCGAAGGTGGTGCCGCCGTGCGCCATGTACAGGCTGAACGAACCGTTCGCCTTCAGCATGGCCTGGATGTCGATGACGGCGCTGGTGTTGTCGCCACGGCGGTGCGGATTGCCCCAGGTGTCGAACCAGCCGGAGTAGTATTCGCCGCACATCAACGGCGCCTGCTGCACCGCTGCCAGCGCCTTGAAGCCACTGGCCGGATCGCTGCCGAAATTGGCCACCGAAAGCATGCCGGCAATGTGCGTCTTGGCGACCGCGTTGGTCGGATTGCACTGGAACAGCGGCACGTCGAACCTGGCGTCGAGCAGCGCCTGGCGCAGCACGCGCATGTAGTCCAGGTCTTCGCCGAAGAAACCGTACTCGTTCTCCACCTGGACCATCAAGATCGGCCCGCCCTGCGTTACCTGCATCGGCCCGAGCACGCGGCCGACTTCATTCAGGTAGCGCCGCGCCGGATCGATAAAGGCCGGGTCGCGGGTGCGCAGGAAGGCGTCGCCCGGATTCTTCTTCAACAGCCACCACGGCAGGCCGCCCATCTCCCACTCGGCGCAGGCATAGGGACCGGGACGCAGGATCACCCACAGCCCTTCCTGCTGCGCGAGCCGGCAAAACTCCACCGCATCGCGCTGGCCGCTCCAGTCGAACTTCCCTTCGCGCCACTCGTGGTAGTTCCAGAACAGATAAGCGCACACCGTGTTCAGGCCCATCGCCTTGATGGCCTTCAGGCGGTGCGTCCAGTATTCGCGCGGCACGCGGGCAAAATGCATTTCGCCGCAGCGGATCTGGAACGGTTTGCCGTCGATGAGAAAATCGCTGGCGCCGACCGTGAAGCGCGGCGCGGCTTGCGCGTCGGCGTGGATCGGCAACAGGACGCCGCCGGCGACGGCAGCGGCGCCTTGCAGCAGGCGGCGGCGAGGCAGGTTCGCTCGCATCATTTAGAACGCCACTCGCAGGCCAACGTTGGCGCGGCGGCCGACATCTTCCAGGGTGAGGAACTGCGATTCGTTGTTTGCATATTCGTGCATCCGCGAGTTGGCCAGGTTGATGAAGTCGGCGTAGAGCGCCATCCTCGGCGTCAGATTGTAGCGCAGGCTGGCGTCGGTCTGACCGTAGGCTGCGCGGTTGCGCGGCAGGGTGCTGCCGCCGCCGCAATCGACGGAGAAGTGGTTACGCCAGTTGTAGCTGACCCGCGCCATGAACTTGTCGTTCTCGTAGAACACCGAGCCGTTGTATGACTGCGGCGACAGGCCAGGATAGCCGCAAGCCGGCGTGCTGCTATCGGTCTCGCGGGTCGCGCTGGCGTCCACGTAGGTGTAGTTGGCGGCGACGCCGAAGCCCTTCAGCCAGGAGATGTTGTTGTCGAAGGCGTACTGGCCGGCCAGTTCCACGCCCTTGATCTTGCCTTCCTGTCCGTTGCGCACGCGGGTGTCATGCACCACTTCCGTGTACTGCGGGATTTTCATCTCCACCATCTTGGTCTCCAGGAAGTTGGAGACGTCCTTGCGGAAGACGGCGAGGCTGACGTAGTTGGTCTTCGACAGATACCATTCATACGACAGGTCGTAGTTCTTCGACTGCATCGGCTTCAGGTAAGGATTGCCGCCGCCGGTTTGCACGTCGCCGTAACGACCGCCGTAGGAATTACTCACACCCATCTGGTTCAGGGTAGGACGGGTCTCGGTCTTCGATGCGGCCAAGCGCAGCAGCATGTCGGAGGTCAGGTCGAACTTCAGATTGGCGGACGGCAGGAAGCTGTTGTAGCTGTTGCTGACGGTGTTGACGGCGGTCGGGCCCCAGTTCAGGATGTAGGTGGTGTCGTTGGGGCTCTTGGTTGCCGACAGCAGGACGCGGCTGATGCCGGTCGACGCCGAGTTCACGTGCACCACGCGCATGCCGGCATTGGCCGACCAGCCGGCGCCTTCCCATTTGGTGTCCAGGTAGAAGCTCGATACTTTCTCCTTCACGCCCCACATGTCCGGCTTGGTGTAGTCGATCGCCATCGGGCCGCTCGGATACTTGCTCTTGTCCAGATACAGCGCCGGATCGTTGGATTGCGCCAGCAGCGACGGCTGGTTCAGATAGTTCATGTACTGGTACGGATCGAAGCTGAGATAGGCGCCCGGAATCTGTGCGCCATTGCCCAGGAAATTATCCATCGGCGTCACCGTGAACAGCGACGACGGCAGGCCAACGTGATAGCCGCTGAAGGCATTCCAGGCGTCGTTGTTCCACTGGGTGCGCTCGACGTTGCGCTGCGAGTGGGCCATGCCGGTATCGATGCCCTTGAAATAGCCCATCTCGTGATTCCAGGCCAGGCTAAAACGTCCTTCCTGCAAATCGTCGAGATTGCGGATGTCGCCGTACGAGACGGCGTGGGCGCGCACCGCGGTCGGATCGGCGATGCCGTCGCCGAACACCAGGCCGGGCGTGGCGCCGAAGGTCAGCGTGTCGCCATTCTTGGGCACCATGCCGGCCACGATCCACATATTCGGCGACTTGGAGGTGGTGCGCGAATTGGAGATATCGCCTTCCAGTTTCAACTCCGGCGCCAGCGCCCATTTCGAGTTCAGGCCAAACGCCTGCGTGGTGGACAGGCGGTCGCCGCCCTTGACGATCATGTCGTTCGAATTGGCTTCGCCCAGCAGCTTGCCGCTGCCGGCCAGCGCCGGGTTGTTGGCGTAGAAGATCGAGCCCGGACGCAGGAAGCTGGTGACCTGGTTGTTGGCGTCGGTCTTGACGCCGAGCTGCTGGGGATTGTTCCAGTCGCTGAACGCGATCACGGCGTTCTTCTGGTCGAGGCGCGAGTACAGGGCGTCCGCCGTCAGTTTCCAGGTCGGCGACGGGTTGTATTGCACCGTCAGATTGCCGACCAGGCGCTTGCGGCTTTCGTTCTCCTGCTGGAAGCCATAGCTCTGCGGCATGTAGAGCTTTTTGGTGGTCACGTCGGCCATCGTCAACCCTTTGGAGTTGAGGTCGCCGTTGATCATGGAGACGTCGCGGTAGTTCCAGGCGTCGTTGACGGCCTTGTTCTGCTTGGAGGCGCGGTCGGTGTAGGAGAGCGAACCAGTCACGCCCAGGGTGCGGTTCTCATTGGCGAAGGAATACATGCCGCTGATATTGGGCGTGTTCTTTTTGGAGTTCGTATCGTAGGAATCCGACACATTGACCACCGAGGTGTGGCCCAGCTTGCCCGACAGCGGACGCGCGGTCTGGATATCCACCGTCGAGCCGATGCCGCCCTCCGGCAGGAAGGCTTGCGACGTTTTGTAGACCAGCGCTTTCGAGATCAGGTCGGAGGACAGCAAGTCGAAGGAGAACTCGCGGCCGCCGGTGTCGCTGGTCATGGTGCGGCCGTTGACCAGCACGTTGTTGAACTCGGGGCCCAGGCCGCGCACAGAGATGTAACGGCCTTCGCCGTTGTTGCGCTGGATCTGCACGCCGGTAACGCGCTGCAGGGATTCGGCGATATTCGTGTCCGGGAATTTGCCGGCATCCTCGGCCGACACCGCGTCGACCACGCCGTCCTGGATGCGCTTGGTCGTCAGCGACGACGACAGCGAGGCGCGAATGCCGCTGACGACGACGATCGACCCGGCATCGAGCGGCTTGGCCTCGCCGGAGGTTTGCGCGGACGCGCCCATCATCATCAGCATTTCAGCCACGACAGCGGCGATGATTGTTTTCGATGTATTCAATTTCATTGTGTCTCCAGTGTTTTATTTTTAGGAATGAATGAATGTGCGAATGCCTGCCTGACACGGCGCGAAGCTCTAATAATTGGAAACAGGCGCTCGCCGGATGCGGCGAGCTAGCAGGCGATGGGCCAGTTGAGCGTTGTCGGTTGCATGGTCTCTCCGTAATTTTTTAATGCGCGTTTTACCACGCGCTCATTTCATATTACGCATGTGCTTGTTTGCCAACCAATTGCATATTCAACCGGATCTATGAACTATTCGTATAGCTCGCTGGCTGCGCGAACGCGCGGAGCATAAAAAAAAGACCCAAGAGCCGAAGCTCTTGAGTCTTTTTTCTTGAATCTTGGTCGGAGTACAAGGATTCGAACCTTGGACCCCCTGGTCCCAAACCAGGTGCGCTACCGGACTGCGCCACACTCCGAAGAAGCAACATAATACAAGCTGCTCCAGTATCCGTCAAGTGCCTCTATGAAATCAGTATGGACCATGGCGATTTTTTTTCAATGTGAGATTATGGCGGTGTGCACAAATTATCGAAAAAGCCATGAGCGCGACTCTCACCCAATTCCAGCCCGCGCCGATGCGGCGGCCGGGCATCGTCGCGGGCGTCGCCGTCTCGCTGGTGCTGCATGCGGCGCTGATCTTCGGCTACCGGCTGGCGGCGCCAACCACGCCTGACGCACAGCGGCCGGCCAAGACCATGACGGTCTGGCTGCGGACACCCGAGCCGGCCAAAGCCATCGTGGCCAAGGTGGAGCCGCCGCCCAAGCCGAAATCGGAGCCGGTCCAGGCGCGCAAGCGCGAACGACCGCAGCTGGCCGACCGCGCCAGCCGGCCTGCGCCAGCCTCCGAGCCAGCCCCGGTTACCGCGCAGGCGATCACGCTGCCGGCGCCGGCCAGCAGCGCGCCCGATCCGCTGCACCCGGAATTGGAACCAAAGAAATTCGACATGAACGCGGCGCTGAAAACCGCCCGCAAGGAAGCCAACGCCAAGGACCCGGCCCGCGCCGGCCTGCCGGTGGCGCAGCTGGACGACCATCCGCTGTATCCCGAGCGGGAAAGCAAGCTGGCGCGCGACATCCAGGGCGCTGCCCGTCCCGACTGCAGGAAGGGCGGCGGTGGCCTGCTGGCTCCGCTCATCTGGATGCTGGACAAGAAGGACAGCGGCTGCAAGTTCTGATTAGTCGTCGCCCTTGAGCTGCAAGGCGCGGTCGTACAGCGCGTTCTTCTTGCGGCCGGTGATCAGCGCCGCCAGGTTGGCCGCCTGCTTGACCGAGCATTCGGTCAGCAGAATCTTGAGGATGCGCTCGGCTTCCACATCCTGTTCATCCTCGGCCGCCGGCGCGCCGGCCAGCAGCACCACGAACTCGCCTTTTTCGCGATGCGCGTCGGCCTTGATCCACGCCTCCGCCTCGGACAGCGGGCAACGGTGGATTTCCTCGAACATCTTGGTCAGCTCGCGCGCGAACACCACCTGGCGCTCCGGCTCGAACACCGCCGCCAGCGCCGTGGCGCAATCGAGGATGCGGTGCGGCGCCTCGTAGAACACCATGGTGGCGGTCACCGCGCGCAAGGTGCCGAGGAAGTTCTCGCGCTGCTTGGCCTTGGCCGGCAAAAAGCCGACGAAATAAAACTGGTCGTTCACCAGGCCGCTGGCCGACAAGGCCGTCACCGCCGCCGAGGCGCCCGGCAGCGGCAGCACGCGCAAGCCCGCCGCCCGCACCGCGTCGACGATGCGCGCGCCCGGATCGGACACGGCCGGCGTGCCGGCGTCCGACACCAGCGCGATGCGCTCGCCGGCCTGCAGGCGGGCGATCAGCGTTTCCGCCACTTCGCGCTCGTTGTGCTGGTGGGCGGCGATCAGCGGCTTGTGCAGGCCGAAACGGGTCATCAGTTGGGCGGTGTTGCGGGTGTCCTCGCAGGCCACGGCGTTGACCAGGCTCAAGACGTGCAGCGCCCGCAGGGTTATATCCGTCACATTGCCGATCGGGGTCGCCACGACGTACAAGGTTGCGCTAGGATAGGTCTGGTGCGCCATTTCGCCCATCACGGGCAGGGTGGCGATGGAGCTGGATTCTTGTGCGGTCATTGGGGGTAGGATGAAGAGTGTGAGGTTGTCGCTGCTGTGTACGGTTGCGGCCCTGGTCAGTGCGTGCAGCACGCCGTTCTGCAACGCGCCCGGAGGATTGTGCGCGCCCGGCTCATCAAATACAAGTGCGGCGGGCCCGCTGCCGCCGGCTGCGCAGCCGGCGCCGCTGCCCAAACCGCCGCCGGAACCGCCGCCGCCGCCCGCCGAAACCTTCGCCGTCACGCTGCCGGGCGTGGCCCCACCGGCCAGAACCGCCCCTTCCGCCCCTTCCGCCGCGACCGGCGCCGGCCTGACCGTCACGCCGGCGCCCGCCCCGGCGCGCGCCGCCGACGAGGCGGCGCAACCGTCCAACGCGCCCATCCGCATGACCTTGCTGCTGCCGCTGCGCTCCGAAACGCTGGGCCTGGCCGCGTCGTCGGTGCGGGCCGGCTTCCTGGCGGCCTGGGAGCGCGACCGCGACAACATCACCGTCACCGTGGTGGAAACCGGCGACGTGCCGCAGGACGTGCTGGCCAGCTATGCCCGCGCCCAGCAGCAGGACGATATCATCATCGGCCCGCTGGCGCGCTCCGCCGTGGCGGCCATCGCCGCCAGCCCCCTGCTGCAAAAGCCGACCATCGCGCTGAACTATCCGGAAGGCTACGGCATGGCCGGCGCCGCGCCGCTGCCGCCGCTGATGCTGGCCATGGGCCTGTCGATCGAAGAGGAAGCGCGCCAGGCCGCCCAGTGGGCCGCCGCCGACCTGCCCGGCAGCACCGCCGTTATTTTGAGCACCAGCACGCCCTGGCAGCGCCGCGTGGCGGCCGCCTTCGCCGCCCAGTGGCAGCGCCACGGCCTGCCGGTCAGAATGGTGGAGCTGAGCGCGCCGGACGGCTACCTCAGCGATCCGGAACTGATGCAGCTGCGCGCCCGCCTGCGCGACGATACGCCCGGCCTGCTGTTTTCCGCCATGAGCGCCGACCAGACCCGCCAGCTGCGCGGCGCCCTGGGCGACGCCTCCAACAGCGAGCCGAGCAACCCCACCTTCAGCACCGCCGACGCGCTGCCGCCGCCGCCCGTTCCCGCGCCGGCGCCGCAATTGCGGGCGCTGCCGATCTACGGCACCTCGGCGCTGAACCCCGGCGGCGGCAACAGCAGCCCGACCCAGGAGCTGGACGGCGTGCGCCTGCTGGACCTGCCGTGGCAAATCCAGCGCGACCATCCGGCGGTGATGGTCTATCCGCATCCGCTGCAATCGAACAGCGCCGACATCGAGCGCCTGTACGCGCTGGGCATCGACGCCTACCGGGTGGCGCGCGAGATCGGCCGTCACCGCGCCGGCCGCTTCCACCTGGACGGCGTGACCGGCCGGCTGACCGTCGACTTCGGCCAGGGCGCGGCCAGTTTCGAGCGCATCGAGCAGCCGGCCGTGTATAAAAACGGCGTGCCGCTGCCGGTCACGCCGTGAGGCCGCCATGCCGCAGACCGCGCAACAACGGCTGGGCCGGCTCGGCGAAGACCGGGCGCTGGCCCACCTGAGCGCCGCCGGACTGGTGTTGGTCGAGCGCAATTTCCTGTGCAAGGCCGGCGAGATCGACCTGATCATGCAGCACGGCGCCCACCTGGTGTTTGTCGAAGTGCGCCGGCGCGCCCTCGGCCGCTTCGGCGGGGCGGCCGCCAGCGTCACCCCGGCCAAGCAGCGGCGCCTGATCCACGCCGCCCAGTTCTACCTGCTGCGCTACCGCCAAGCGCCGCCGTGCCGCTTCGACCTGGTCGCCATCGACGGCGAAAAGTTGTCATGGATACAAAATGCGCTGGAAATGTAAGCATTTTTAACAGCGCTTGTCCGGACCGCTGTGCGGCTGCACTATAATCAGCACACTATGAATAATCAACGCATACTCTCGCACTTCCACGAAAGTGCCGAACTCAAAATCCAATCCGCCACCGTCCTCGCTCCGCATATCGCGCAAGCGATCGAGCTGATGTTCTCGGCGTTGTCCAACGGCAATAAGATTCTGGTGTGCGGCAACGGCGGTTCGGCCGCCGACGCCCAGCACTTCGCGGCCGAGCTGGTGGGGCGCTTCGAACGCGAACGCTTCCCGCTGCCGGCCATGGCGCTGACCACCGACACCTCGATCCTGACGGCGGTGGCCAACGACTACAGCTACCGCGAGATCTTTTCCAAGCAGGTGCAGGCGTTCGGCCAGGCCGGCGACATCCTGCTGGCGTTCTCCACCTCGGGCAACTCGGCCAACGTGATGGCGGCGATCGAAGCGGCGCTGGAGCGCGAAATGCGCGTGGTGGCCATGACCGGCAAGGGCGGCGGCGCCATCGGCAAAATGTTGACCGACGCCGACGTGCACATCTGCGTGCCGGCCGACCGTACTGCCCGTATCCAGGAAGTCCATCTGGTAACCATACACTGCATTTGCGACGGCATCGACGTCGCGCTATTCGGAGGAGATGCGAATGACTAATCCCGGCGCAATCTGGAAAAAAGTACAACGGCCGCTGGCCATGAGCGTGCTGTGCGGCGCTATGCTGGCGTCGTTGTCGGGCTGCGTCGCGCTGGTCGCGGGCGGCGCCATTTCCGGGACGCTGGCCGCAACCGACCGCCGCACCCTGGGTGCGCAGACGGAAGACCGGGCGATCGAAGTCAAGGGCAGCCTCAAGCTCAACAACGTCGTCGGCGATGCGGGTCATACCAACATCAACAGTTTCAACCGCCGGGCGCTGCTGACCGGCGAAGTGCGCGACGAGGCCATGAAGGCCGCCGCCGAGCGCGAGCTGCGCGGCATCGAAGGCGTGGTCATGGTGATCAACGAGCTGGAAATCGCCGGTCCGTCGAGCTACACCTCGCGCTCCAACGACGCGCTGATCACCACCAAGGTCAAGGCCAGCCTGGTCGACATGAAGGATATCTCGGCCAACTCCTACCAGGTGGTGACCGAGCGCGGCGTGGTGTTCCTGATGGGTCGCGTGACCCAGCGCGAAGGCCAGATCGGCGCCGACGTGGCGCGCGGCGTCAGCGGCGTGAACAAGGTGGTCAAGGCGTTCGAATACATCACCGAGGACGAGTGGAAGAGCTTGCAGCCGAACAAGTCGGCGTCCAACTCGTAATCCGGGGGAGGTCTATAATGGCCTCCTCTCCTTAGTCGCCTGGATTCATCATGCAAAAGACGCAATCGCCCGGCTGGATCAAGCCAGTACTGGCCGCCGTGCTGATCGGCGCCATCGGCTTTGGCGGCTACCTGTCGCTGAACAAGCGGCAGAGCGCGCCGGAAGTCACCTTCCTCAGCATCAAGGGCGAGAAGATCGCGCCGGAGAGCTTGCGCGGCAAGGTAGTGATGGTCAATTTCTGGGCCACCTCGTGCACCACCTGCGTGGCCGAGATGCCGAAGATGGTCGAGACCTACAACAAGTTCAAGGGCCAGGGCCTGGAGTTCGTCGCCGTGGCGATGAGTTACGACCCGCCGAACTACGTGCTGAACTACGCCGAAACCCGCCAGCTGCCATTCAAGGTGGCGCTCGACACCGACGGCTCGGCCGCCAAAGCCTACGGCAACGTCGCGATGACGCCGACCACCTTCGTCATCGGCAAGGATGGCAAGATCCTCAAGCGCTACCTGGGCGAGCCCGATTTCGCCGCCCTGCACAAGCTGCTGGAAGAATCACTGCAAGGCTAAAACCCTCGGGGGTCAAGTCTGACATTCGGACACGAGCTCTGCCGTAACTGGCGTTACGGCAGAGCTCGTGTCCGAATGTCAGACTTGACCCCCGCGTTTTAGAAACCGGCCTGCGCTGACAGGTACAGGCCGTGCTGTCGCTTCGGGTTGAAGATGGTGATGTCGCCCAGCTCGGCATACGCTGCCGTCAGCGAAAAATTTTTGCTCGGGAACCAGGCGACAAACGCGTCGTAATATGCCTTCTCGTTGTCCACGCCCAGATTGTGCGGCTTGCGGCGGTACTCGGCGCCCACCGCCAGCTTGCGGTTGAGCAGGTAGGCAATCGACACCTCCGGCATCAAACGCATGCTGTCCCCCTTGTCGCCGCCAAAGCCCAGCAAACCCATCTGATTGGCGCGGGTCGCGCGCAGCGTGCCGTTCAATAGCAGACTCTGCTCGAACAGGATCTTGGTGGCCGCCACGTAGTAGTCGTAGCCATGGTCGTCCTTGGCGCCGAGTTGCTTCACATTGCTCACGCCCAGCGCGCCCAGACCACCCACACCCTTGTTGCGCTTGTACAGGATGCCGAGCGCCACCTGCGGCATCCAGCTATCCTGCTGGTAGACGGCGTCGCCCGCCAGCCTCAGCTTCACGCCCAGGATGTCCTGCTTGATGTCGAGCAGGTTCAGCGGCGCCAGGCTGCCCTTGAATGCCTGCGTGGCCAGCGACAGCTCCAGCCGGTCGGCGATGCCGACCGCCATGCCGTAGCTGTCGAGCTTGTAGTCCTGGGTGGCCAGGCGCGTGTAGTGCGCGTTGCCGCCCCAGCTGTCGCGCGTGCCGTAGCCGCCGATCAACGCCCACGGCGTGATGCCGCCGCCGCCCGCGCCTTCGACCTGGCTGACGCCGCCGGTGGCGAGGAACTTGCCCATGTCAGGCTTGGCCTGCGCGGCCGCGCCGCCGCAGGCCAGCACGGCGGTCAGGACGGTCAGCGCCGATACGAGGTTTTTCATCGTGCTGCTCCTGGCGCCATCATTTGGTCACGATGGCGCGCTGCATCGGCGCCAGTTTCGCAATCAGCTTGTTCGATACGCTGCTGGGCACATGGTTCTGCTCCATCGCGATCTGCAAGTCCTCGGTCAGCGCGTTGAACATCGCATTGGTGATCTGCATGTCCTGGTGCACGCTGGCCATGTCGCGCACGGTGCCGACGCCATCCATCGTCCTGTCGCGGTATTTGCCGGTGTACTTGCACGGGCCGCCGGCGAACTCGCAAAACTGCTCCTGCAGGCGCGCGCCAACCTGCACCATGTCGAAGTCGGCAAAGGTGTCCTTGATGCGCGGGTCGGCCAGCACCAGCGGGATAAAGGTGTCGACGATCTTGCGGATGCCCTCCTTGCCGCCCAGGCCGACGTAGGTGGCGTCATCGGTGTAGGGCGTTTGCGCCATCGCCAGCGACGACGCCAACAACATGCCGAGCCCGGCCATCCTGGAAAAATGCGGCATGCCATCCCTCCTATTTCGGGAACAAAATCATCTGCGTGCAGCGGAACAGGGCGATGGTCTTGCCGGTCGCCTTGTTGCTGACAATCGCATCCCAGACCTGCGTGGTGCGCCCCAGGTGCACCGCCTTCGCGGTCGCAACCACCACGCCGTCGCGCGCCGTGCCCAGGTGATTCGATTTCAGCTCGATGGTGGTGAAACTCTGTCCGCCCTCGGGCAGGTGCGAGAAGCAGGCGTAGCCGCAGGCGGTGTCGGCCAGCGTCACCACGCTGCCCGCGTGCAGGTAGCCGTTCGGCGCCAGGTGCTGCGGCGTGACCGCGAACTCGGCCACGATCTCGCCTTCGCGCACGCCGGTGACGACGATGCCCAGCAGGTCCGGCAGCGTACCCTTGCCGAAGTTGTTGAAATATTCCGGGTTGAACTTGCTGGCGTCCATAGCTGTCCTTGGCGAATGGGGGCCCTGGGCCCGACACTGGATGATAGCAACTTTCCCCCTACATCACCCGGACCCAGCTGCCCTTGTACAGGATCGGTCCGGTCGGCCCGTTCGGATCCGGCGAGCCGCCCTTGGGCTCCAGCGTGACCGCCAGCAGCGCCACGTCGGCGCCGACCGCCTTGCTGGTCATCGCCAGCTTGAGCTCGCCACGCTCGCTCAGCAGGCCGAGCGAACGCGGATGGCCCGACTTCGGCACCGCCCACAGCTCCAGCGATTTATCGCCCGGCACCGCCGCCGCGCCCACCACGCGCACCGTCATCGACTGGTGGCGGCTGTCGCCGGTCAGCAACAGCGCGGTCTGCGCCTTGTCGTCGGTCAGCGTGGCGACGTAGTCGAGCTGCGGCGCCTGCATGGTGCGCACGCCTATCGTCACCACCAGCAAGGCCGCGACGGCGGTCGACACCATGCCCAGCGAACGCCAGAACGTCACCGACTCGTTGCGCCAGAACTGCCAAGCCGCATGCGCGCGCGGCAGGTTCAGGCGGCGCTCGACGTCTAGCCACACCTGCTTGCGCGGCTGCTGCGCGGTCGAGAACTCGGCCAGCGGCGCCAGCCGGTCCTGCCATTCGGCGACGACGCGGCGCAGCGCGGCATCGTTATGCAGATGGCCTTCGAAGCGGCGGCGCGCGCCACCCTTGAGCGTGCCCAGCACGTATTCCGCCGCCAGCTTGTCGCGCAGCGGCGCGTTGTCGCGGAGGTTCATGCGCGCTCCCCTTTGGCCAGGCAAGTCCTCAGCTTGTCGAGGCTGCGGCGTATCCAGGTCTTGACGGTGCCGATCGGCAGCGCCATCTGCTGCGCCACCTCGCTGTGCGACAGGTCATGGAAAAACGCCAGGCCCAGCACCTGCCGGTGCAGCCCTTCCAGCGCCAACATGCAATAGGCCAAGGCCTTGGCGTCGCGGCTCATTTGCAGCGCCTCGATGGGCGTGGCTGCGGGATCCTGCAGTGCATTGATCACCTCGCTGTCAAACTGATCGCCGTCGATTTCGGTGGTCACATCGCTGCGGCGCAGCAGATCGAAAGCCTTGTTGCGGACGATGGTCGTCATCCAGGTCATGGGGGCGGCCAAGTGGCTTTGATAGGTGCCGGCGTTGTTCCAGATCGCGACGAAACTTTCCTGCAGCACCTCTTCGGCCAGTTCGCGCTTGATCAATATACGCAGCGCGAAGCCGAACAGTTTCGCCGATGTCGCGTCGTAGAGCGAACGAAATGCGACCGCGTCGCGTTGCGCCGCACCTTGCAGCCAGAGGCGCAGCTGCTGGGGATCGAGAGTATTCGCGTCTGACACTGCGGGCCTTCGGGAAGTAGGGAAAAAGTAGCAAGCGTGAGAAAAATACCATACCCGCGCGGGCGCGAACATCAATTTATTTTGAATCCGATCGCGGCTCCGCTGCGTACATGGGTCATCGAAAATTCAAAGCGGGAGCAGGGTGATGATCAAGAGCAGTATCGCCGGACTGGCCGCCGCCGCCGTCGCGGCCGGCGCCTTCGCCACCGAAGCGGGCGGTGATGATGCGGCGACCGCGCGCGTCGTCGTGTTGGCGCATTACGACAACGCGGTCGGCACTTCGGACGCGGCCAGCCAGGGCACGGTCACGTCCAGCCTGATCGCCAGCCGGCCGGCGCTGCGCACCGGCGAGCTGCTGGAATTCGTGCCCGGCATGATCGTCACCCAGCACAGCGGCGACGGCAAGGCCAACCAGTACTTCCTGCGCGGCTTCAACCTCGACCACGGCACCGACTTCGCCACCTATGTCGACGCCATGCCGGTCAATATGCGCAGCCACGCCCACGGCCAGGGCTACTCGGACCTGAACTTCCTGATCCCGGAACTGGTGCAGCGCATCGACTACAAGAAGGGCGGCTATTTCGCCGACGAGGGCGATTTCTCATCGGCCGGCGCGGCCCACGTCCGGCTCGCGGACCGGCTGCCGCAAGGCGCCGCCAGCCTGACCCTGGGCAGCCACGGCTACCGGCGCGGCGTGCTGGCCGACTCGTTCGCGGCGGCCGGCGGCACGCTGCTGTACGGCCTGGAACTGAGCCGCAACAACGGCCCGTGGCAGACGCCGGAACAGGTGCGCAAAGCCAGCGCCACGCTGCGCTACACGCGCGGCAATGCGCAGGACGGCTACAGCATCACCGCCATGGCCTACCGCAACCGCTGGACCGCCACCGACCAGCTGCCGCAGCGCGCGGTGGACGACGGCCGCATAGACCGCTACGGCAGCACCAATCCGAGCGACGGCGGCGACACCGCGCGCACCAGCCTCGCATGGGCTATGCATAAGCGCCGCGAGGGCGGCATCACCGAAGCGTCGGCCTATGTGGCGCGCTCCAGCCTGGACCTGTACAGCGACTTCACCTACCTGCTCAACGACCCGCTCAACGGCGACCAGTTCCAGCAAAACGAGCGCCGCACGATGGCCGGCATCAATGCGAGTCAAACGTGGGTCGGCCAGCTAGCCGGTGTGGACATGCGCAACAAGTTCGGCGTGCAGACGCGCTACGACCGCATCGCGCCGCTCGGCCTGTACCACACGGTCGCGCGCCGGCGCATCGCCACCGTCAGCGAAGACCGCGTCAACCAGGCCAGCGCCGGCCTGTATTGGGAGAACACCAGCTACTGGTCGCCGGCCTTGCGCAGCATCGCCGGGCTGCGCTATGACGCTTACCGTTTCAACGTCAACGGCGCCAGCACCGACGCGCACAAGGCGTCGCCCAAGCTGTCGCTGATCTTCGGCCCGTGGAAGCGGACCGAGTACTTCGTCAACTACGGCGCCGGCTTCCACAGCAACGACGCGCGCGGCGTGCTCAAGGCCGCCGATCCGGCCACGCCGCTGGTGGGCACGCGCGGCGCCGAACTGGGCGTGCGCAGCGAATGGCTGCCCGGCCTGCAAAGTTCGATGTCGCTGTGGACACTCGATATCGATTCCGAACTGGTGTTCGCCGGCGACAGCGGCGACACCGAGGCCAGCCGCCCCAGCCGCCGCCGCGGCATCGAGTGGAGCAACCACTACATCGCCGCGCCGTGGCTGCTGTTCGATCTCGACCTGTCGGCCTCGCGCGCGCGCTATCGCCGCAGCGACCCGGCCAGCAACTACGTGCCGGGGGCGCTGGACAAGGTGGCCTCGTTCGGCGTGACAGTCAAGGACATCGGCCGCTGGTCCGGCGGCTTCGAGCTGCGCCACTTCGGTTCGCGTCCGCTGAGCGAGGACAACAGCGTGCGCTCCGCCGCCACCACGCTGGCCTACGGCCGCATCAGCTATCAGCCGGACCGCAAGACCAGGCTGACGCTGGACGGCTTCAACCTGTTCAACCGCCGCGCCAGCGACATCGACTACTACTACGCGTCGCGCTTGCCGGGCGAGCCGGTGGAGGGCGTCAGCGGCGTGCACTTCCATCCGGTCGAACCGCGCACGCTGCGGCTGACGCTGAGCAGGAATTTTTAAGCGATAAATCTTATCTGATTTGAATCCGGCGCGCATCCAGCACCGTATATCAACACGCAGTACCTGGCAGATCAACCTATTGGGGAGAAAACGCAATGCAAACTATCGTCAAACACGCGATGCGCGCGGCCGTCATCGGCGCCGTGGCAAGCGCATTCGCACCAGCGGCCATGGCATCCAGCCACCGCGAAGCGCCGTTCGTCACGCAGAGTCCCAAAGTCGACGGCACCGACTTCTACATGTTCCGCAGCTATGAAAGCGGCCGCGCCGGCTTCATCACGCTGATCGCCAACTACATCCCGCTACAGGATGCCTATGGCGCGCCGAACTACTTCGCCATGGACCCGAAGGCGTTGTACGAGATCCACATCGACAACAACGGCGACGCCAAGGAAGACCTGACCTTCCAGTTCCGCTTCAACAACGCCAACCGGGACAGCAAGTTCACCGTCGGCGGCAAGCAGGTATCGATACCGCTGGTGATCAACGGCGGCGCCATCGCCGGCCCCAACGCGGCCGGCGCCAATGTGCGCGAGACCTACAGCGTCAACGTGGTGCGCGGCGACCGCCGCACCGGCGCCAAGGCCGCCGTGAGCAACGCGGCCGACGGCGGCACCACCTTCGACAAGCCGCTCGATAACATCGGCAACAAGTCGATCCCGAACTACGCGGCCTATGCCGCCGCCCACCTGTACAACGTCAACATCCCCGGCTGCGCCACGCCGGCGCGCATGTTCGTCGGCCAACGCAAGGACCCGTTCGCCGTCAACCTCGGCGAGCTCTTCGACCTGGTGAACATCAAGGCCCCGGCCACCGAATTCAACGCCAACGCCGAGCGCGCCGCCAGGGACGACCTGGACGACAAGAACGTCACCTCGATCGAACTGGAAGTGGCCGCCTCATGCCTGACCGCGGCCGGCGGCAGCGATCCCGTGATCGGCGGCTGGACCACGGCCAGCGTGCGCCAGGCGCGCCTGCTGAACCCGACGCCGAATTCCAGCTCGCCGTCGAAAGAAGGCGGCGCCTGGGTCCAGGTCTCGCGGCTCGGCATGCCGCTGGTGAATGAGGTCGTCATCGGCCTGAAGGACAAGGACACCTTCAACAGCAGCAAGCCTGCCGGCGACGCGCAGTTCGCGACCTACGTCACCCATCCAACGCTGCCGGTGTTGATCGAGATCCTGTACGGCAGCGCCGGCGCCAAGGCGCCGACCAACTTCCCGCGCAACGACCTGGTGGCGGCCTTCCTCACCGGCGTCAAAGGCCTGAACCAGCCGGCCACCGTGACCGCTTCCGAAATGCTGCGCCTGAACACCTCGACGCCGGCCGTCGCGATGGGCGCGCAGAACCGCCTGGGCGTGATCGGCGGCGACAATGCCGGCTTCCCCAACGGCCGCCGTCCCGGCGACGATGTGGTCGACATCGCGCTGCGCGTGGTGATGGGCAAACTGTGCACGCTGAACCTGGGCTGCGCGCCGGCCGACGCAGCGGCCGGCGGCCTGCACTTCACCGACGGCGCCTACCTGGACGACAGCTACTTCAGCGCCGCCTTCCCGTACCTGAAGACGCCGATCGCCGGTTCGCCGCAAACCTCGGGCATCACGTCCGCACGGAGCAAACCATGAAGTACCTCGGCCTGATTGCGCTGCTGGTGCTCAGCGCATGCGGGGGCAGCACCAGTTATGAAGACCACACGCCGGTCACGCCGCCGCCACCGCCGCCGGTGGTGACGCTCGACGCGTTCTACACTGCGCTACTGGCCATCGTCGGCGATGGCAGCGAAACCTCCACCGAGCCGATGGCGACGGATAGCGTAGTCGCCACCGCGCCGGAGGACACGGAACCGGTCGCATACAAGTAAGCCATGCAGCACAAGGGCGGACGCAATATGCGTCCGCCCTTTCCGCCGTTCAGAGGTCATCATGAAGAAACCATTATTTGCGCTGCTGTTGTCATGCTTCGCCGCTGCGGCGCAGGCGGCGCCATACATACCGGCCACCGGGCGGCAGACTATCGAGACGCTGCCGCGCCGTGGCGACCCGGTGCAGCAGGAACTACGCCGCATGCGCAGCGAGTTGAACGCGCACCCCGACGACCTGGCGTTGGCCACCAGCCTTGCCACGCGCTACATCACACTGGCCCGTAGCGAAACCGATCCGCGCTATCTGGGCTATGCGCAGGCGGCGCTGGCGCGCTGGTGGTGGCTGGATGCGCCACCGGCGCCGGTGCGCCTGCTGCGCGCCACGCTGCTGCAAAGTACCCACCAGTTCAAGCCGGCGCTGGACGATCTGAAGGCCGTGCTGGCCGCCGATCCGCACAATGCGCAGGCCTGGCTGACGCAGGCCACCGTGCAAACCGTGCAAGGCGACTACGCCGGCGCCACCGCCAGCTGCGCCCACCTGTCCGCGATGTCGATAGAACTGGTCACCATCGCCTGCATCGCCAACGTCGGCGCGGCGACGGGGCGCTCGTTAAAAAGCGAACAGCTGCTGGACCTGACGCTGGAACGCAGCAGCAACGCGCCGGCCGAGCTACAGGTATGGGCGCTGACGCTGCTGGCGGAAATGGCGCAACGGCGCGGCGCGGCCGACATCGCCGAGGCGCGCTACAAACGCGCGCTGGCACTGAGCCCGCGCGACAGCTACCTGCTGGGCGCCTATGCCGATTTCCTGCTGGAGCAGCGGCGCGCAAACGAAGTCGCCACGCTGCTGAAGGACCAGACCCGTATCGACGCGCTGCTGCTGCGTCGCGCGCTGGCGTTGCAGCAGCTAGGCAACGCGCGCGTAGCGTTGGCCGCGGATGTGAAGGAACTGGCGGCCCGCTTCGACGCCGCAGCCCAGCGCGGCGACACCGTACACCAGCGCGAGCAGGCGCGCTTCGAGCTGATGCTGCGGCACGATCCGGCCACCGCGTTGACGCTGGCGCGCAAGAACTGGGCGGTGCAAAAAGAGGCGGCCGACATTCGCATCTATCTGGAATCGGCAGTGCAAGTGCGCGACGCCAACGCCGCCAGGCCAGTGCTGGACTGGATCGCCTTGAATCACACCGAGGACGTGGCCGCATCGCGCCTGATCCGACAACTGGAAACGGGGACATGATGAAACGGCTGATGCTATTTTTCGCGCTGCTGTGCGGCGTGGTGCTGCCGGCCTTTGCGCACAAACCCAGCGACAGCTATCTGTCGCTGGAAGTGCAAGGTGAGCGCATTGCCGGCCAGTGGGACATCGCGCTGCGCGACCTGGATTTCGCCATCGGCCTTGACCAGGATGGCGACGGCAAGCTGACGTGGGACGAGATCCGCGCGCGGCATGCGGCGATCGCGGCGTATGCGCTGGAGCGTCTCGGCATCGCCACCGACAAGGGCGCCTGCCGCATCGACGCCGACCAGCAGCTGATCGACAATCACACCGACGGCGCCTACAACGTGCTGCGTTTTCACGCCGCCTGCCCCAGCCCTGTAACGGCGCTGACCATCAACTACCGGCTGTTCGCCGATCTCGATCCGCAGCATAAGGGCTTGCTGCGTTTGACGCGCGACGGTGCGACATCCACCGCGATTTTCGATCCTGCGCATGCGCGCCAGACCATGTCGCTGACATCGCCGGACCGCTGGCGGCAGTTCGGCGCCTACGTGAAGGATGGCGTGTGGCATATCTGGATAGGCTACGACCACATCCTGTTCCTGCTGTCGCTGCTGCTGCCGGCGGTGATGCTGGGCGCGCGCGGCACGCCGTCGGCCAGCCTGCGCGAGTCCTTCATCGACGTGCTGAAAGTGGTGACGGCCTTCACGCTGGCGCACTCGCTGACCTTGACGCTGGCCAGCCTGTCGCTGATCTCGCTGCCTTCGCGCTGGGTGGAATCGGCGATTGCGGCCTCGGTGGTGCTGGCGGCGCTGAACAACATCTATCCGCTGTTCCGAGGCCGGCGGCCGGTGGCGGCGTTCGGATTTGGGCTGATCCACGGCTTCGGCTTCGCCAGCGTGCTGATCGACCTGGGCCTGCCGCAGGGTGCCTTGCTGACCAGTCTGTTCGGCTTCAACCTGGGCGTAGAGATCGGCCAGCTGTGCATCGTCGCCGCCTTCCTGCCGCTGGCGTTCGCGCTGCGCGGCACCTGGTTCTACCGCCGCCTGCTGACCAGCGGCTCGGCGGTGATCGCGCTGGTGGCCGTAGTGTGGCTGGCCGAACGCGCGTTCGACCTGAAGCTGATTAGCGTCTGATCCCCTGCATGCTATTTGTCGTCATAGTGATGGCGGCAAGCGGCCACGTAAATGCAACCTTCGTCGGGAAGGTAGACCAGCCTATGCTGGCGGTCTATTCTTCTGGACCAAAAACCACTTAACTCTCCCCTCAATGGCTCCGGCTTGCCGGTACCGTGAAATGGATCCTTAAGACATTCATCGATGAGATCATTAATCCGTTCAGCGATTTTAGGATCGCCATGCTGCCAATGGAGATAGTCTTCCCATGCATGATCAGACCATGACAAGGCAGGTTTTTTAGCCTGCTGCTTGTTTTCGGCTTTTTTGTTTTTCATCGCGAATCAGTTCTCGAACCTGGGCCTTACCGGCTTTAATCTGCGCAACGGATTCCATCAGGCGGCTGGCATTCTTGGCTGATCCCAAGAGGTACATGGTTTCCTGCATGCTGTTGAAATCGGCCAACGACAGCATGACGACGTGCTCACCGCTAACGCGGGTGATCACGGTTGGGGTGTGATCATTGCAAACATCATCCATCACGCTTTTCAAGCTGGCTCGTGCCTCGCTAAAAGTAAGGATGTTCATAATGCCCCCTAGGCTAAATGGTTTCGCAATTTATTGTACAAGATATTGTACTCAAATAGCTGTCTACGTAGCCTTGCTTTTCTCGATCAGCAGCTGGTTTATCTAAGGAGTCAAACCAGTTCGGAATATCCCGCCACAACGCGGTCGGCGGTCATTTTCCTTCGAAGGCGGCCTGTATGTCGTCGGGGAGCGGTCCATCAAAGTCATCAGCGATCCAGATCTTTCCCTTCATTGAGCCGGGCTTTCGCAAGGCTGTATGAGCGTGCACCGCTACCAGCCGGACAACAGGCTTGCCACCTGCGGCAATGATGACTTCCTGGCCATTGGACGCATCTTCAATCAGCGTTGATAGCCTGATTTTCGCTTCATCAATATCGAATATCGCCATGTTCATCTCCGAGCAAACTAATTCCAGTCTAGCTTGCGCAAAGCTGATAGCAAGGCACGTAGGAGTCCACCCTCTGATATCGATCAACGAAAAAAAAAAGCAAGCCGTCTTGCGAGGGCTTGCTCTTTGCGACGTTGCTGAATTTTTACCCAGCAGCCAGCACGTTATGCGCCTGCTCGTCCGCGTGGTACGAGCTGCGCACCATGGCGCCGACGGCGGCGTGCTTGAAGCCCATCTTGTAGGCTTCTGCTTCGAACATTTTGAACACGTCCGGGTGCACGTAGCGGCGCACCGGCAGGTGGCTGTTCGACGGCGCCAGGTACTGGCCGATGGTCAGCATGTCGATGTTGTGCTCGCGCATGTCGCGCATCACTTGCAGGATCTCTTCGTCGGTCTCGCCCAGGCCGACCATGATGCCGGACTTGGTCTTGACCGCAGGGTACATGTCCTTGAATTCCTTCAGCAGCTGCAAGGAGTGCATGTAGTCCGAGCCCGGACGCGCTTCCTTGTACAGGCGCGGCACGGTTTCCAGGTTGTGGTTCATCACGTCCGGCAGGCCGTCCTTGAAGATGTCCAGCGCCTTTTGCAGGCGGCCGCGGAAGTCCGGCACCAGTACTTCGATCTGGGTCTTCGGCGACAGCGCGCGGGTGTGCTGGATGCACTCGACGAAGTGGCCGGCGCCGCCGTCACGCAAATCGTCGCGGTCGACCGAGGTGATCACCACGTAGCTCAAACGCAGCTCGGCGATGGTCTTCGACAGGTTGAACGGCTCTTCCTTGTCCAGCGGATCCGGACGGCCGTGGCCGACGTCGCAGAACGGGCAGCGGCGGGTGCACTTGTCGCCCATGATCATGAAGGTCGCGGTACCCTTGCCGAAGCATTCGCCGATGTTCGGGCAGCTCGCTTCTTCGCACACGGTCACCAGCTTGTTCTCGCGCAGGATGTCCTTGATCTCGTAGAAACGGGTCGACGCCGAGGCGGCCTTGACGCGGATCCAGTCCGGTTTTTTCAGGCGCTCGACCTGCTCGATCGGCACGATCTTGATCGGAATGCGCGCGGTCTTGCTGGCGCCTTTTTGCTTTTCGCTTGGGTTGTAAGCCGGGGCAACGCTGGTGGTGGTTTCAGAAGTCATTTGGCTGCGTGCCCTCGCGGGCAAAGTTTGGTTATTCGTGTACTGCGGGTTCGGCCACATGCGCCAGAACACTGATCAGCTCATCGGCCAGCTGTTGTTGCACGTCGGACAACACAGCGGTCGCGCCGACGGTGCGCATATCGACTGTTTCCAGCCCGGCATAGCCGCAAGGATTAATCCAGGAAAACGGGGCCAGATCCATCGCCACATTCAGCGACAGCCCATGATAGGTGCAACCGTTGCCGCGCACTTTCAAGCCGAGCGCGGCGATTTTGGCGCCTTGTTTCGGTCCGCCGGCCATGTAGATGCCCGGCGCGCCGTCAACGCGCTCACCGACGAGATTATACGCGCCTAAGACGTTGATGATCGCCTGCTCGATTTTATTAACGAATTGCCGAGCGTACAGCTTGCCGCCGGGCTTGTTGCGGCGCAGGTCCATCAGCAGGTAGATCACCACCTGGCCGGGGCCGTGGAAGGTGACTTCGCCGCCGCGGTCGGTCTGCACCACCGGGATCGCATCCGCGCCCGCCAGCAGGTGGCCGCGGTCGGCGCCCAGGCCCAGCGTGAACACGGGCGGGTGTTCGACGATCCACAGTTCGTCGCGGGTGTCCGGCGTGCGCGCGTCGGTGAAGGCGCGCATCGCGGCGAACGTGCTGTCGTAGTCGGCGAGGCCGAGGTGGCGTATCAGCGCCGGCTCGGTTGGGGTAGGAGACGTCATGCCGACATTATAAATCAGCCCGGCTGGTGACGCTCCAGCCACTGCTGGATGGACGGCCGCTGCCACTGGCCGGCGGCGTAGTCCTTGAGCTTTTGCGGCACGGCGTCGCCGTTCAGGATCAGGCGGTTGAGCATCAGCGCCAGGTCGACGTCGGCCAGCGACCAGCTGTCGAACAGGTTGGGGCGGCCCTCCTGCACCAGCTGGCTGGCGGCGTGGATCAGTTTATCGGCCGCGGCCTGGCCGGCCGCCGTCAGCGGCTGGCAAGCCTTGCCAAAAAATACAGTTTCCGTATCCCGCTCGGCGCGCAGCGGCAGCAGGTCGCTGCGCAGCCAGGCCTGGATCTGCCGCGCCTGGGCGCGCTGGCGCCGGTCTTTCGGGTACAGCGCGAGGTATTCCGGCGCCGGAAAGCTCTCTTCCAGGTATTCGGTGATCGCGGTCGACTCGGTCAACACAAAATCGCCCTCGACCAGCGCCGGCACCCGGGCGGTCAGCGCGCGCGCCGTGTAAGCGCTGTGTTTCTGCTGGCCGGCTTCCAGGTCCACGGTCTTGACGGTGAACGGCAAGCCTTTTTCGGTCAGCGCGACAAAGGCCGACAAGGCGTAAGGACTGGTGAAAAGGCTGTCGACGTACAGTTCAAAAGGCATGGCGGCTCCCGCTAGAGTAGATTTATTCACATGGTAAGCCTTGCCGTAGCGCCTGTATAACGTTATATTTTCGTGATTCTAGCTAATTTTATTCACATAGTTATCCACAGCATGCCGACCTGATGAGCGCCAGCCGCCGCCTGCCCAATTTTTCCGCACTGCGCGCCTTCGAGGCGGCGGCACGCCACGAGAACTTCTCGCGGGCGGCGGAGGAGTTGCATCTGACGCATGGCGCGATCAGCCATCAGGTACGCGCCCTGGAGGAGGAATTGGGGCGGCCGCTGTTCGTGCGGCATGGCCGGCAGGTGAAAATAACTAGCGACGCGCTGAAATTTGCCCAGTTTTTAGGCAAATCCTTTGCCGACATCACCGCCGCGGCCGACGCCATGCGGGCTTCCAGCGTCAACCAGCGGTTGACGATTTCATCGATTCCATCGTTCGCCGCGCGCTGGCTGGCGCCCCGGCTGGGCCGGTTTATCGACCTGTACCCGGATATCGAGGTGGTGCTGCAATCGAGCGGCCAGTTGCAGGACCTGGCGCGCGACGGCATCGATGTCGGCATCCGCTTCGGGCGCGGCAACTATCCGGGGCTGGTGGTGCAGCGGCTGATGGGCGATGTCTATTATCCTGTAGTGAGTCCCCACTATCGCGGTGGACAGCAACCGGCCACGCCGCACGAGCTGCGTCTGCACACGCTGCTGCGCTCGGTGGAGCCGTGGTCGCCATGGCTGCGCGCGGCCGGGGTCGACATGGCCGAGCCGGCCGGCGGCTTGATGTTCGAGGATTTGTCGATGCTGATACGCTCCGCCGCCGACGGCAACGGGGTGGCGCTGGTGCGCCATGTGGTGGCGATGCAGGAGATCGCCTCCGGGCAACTGTTGCGGCTGTTCGATACCGCCACGCCGTGCCCGGACGAGTACTTTTTCGTGTCACCGCCCGGCGCGGCCGGACGGCCGCAGGTACAGGCGTTTCGCGACTGGCTGCTGGAGGAGATTGCCGTCTTCCAGCGCCAGCAAGCCTGATTTACATCACAATCTTGACCATCGGGTGTGCCGACAGTTCGGTGTACAGGGCGTCGAGCTGCTCGCGGCTGATGGCGCGGATGGTCACGGTCAGGCCGGTGTAATTGCCCTTGGGCGAAGGACGCACTTCCATTTTGCCTTCATGGAAATCCTTGTCGTGCTTTTGCACCACCAGCACGATGGTCGCGGCGAAATCGATATGAGTCGGGCCCATCACCTTGATCGGGAAGTCGCTCGGGTACTCGATGAGGGACTCAGACGGCGGGATCGCTTGCATATTCATTCCAATCAAAAAAGAAAACCGGCGGCGTCAACGCGACGCCACCGGCCTCTATTGTAGCCAATTCAGCGCAGGCTTACGCTTTGCCCAGCGCCAGGGTGGCGGTTTCCTGCGGCGCGGCCAGCTGCGCCGGCTGCTGGCCGGACAGCCGCTGCAAGCGCGCCAGCGCCGATTCGTTGGCGACGCCCGGCTGGCTGACCGACTTGCGGATCGCCTCCAGCTCGGCGGCCTGCTCGTACGGACGCTGGCCGATGTCGGTGACGATCTTCATGCCGGCCGCCTCGTTGCTGATGGCTTGGGCGCGGCGGGTCAGCGCGTTCAGCGCGCTGGAGTTGCCGCGCATGCCGGACAGCCCGGCCAGCTGACTCTGGCGCTCGGCGCGCAGGTTCTGCAAATCCTGCTGGGCGCGGGCCGAGGCCAGCGCCTGCATCGCCTTCTTCGCCGCCGAATCGAACTCGGCCAGCTGCTTGGACAGCGCATCGACGATGGTTTGCAGTTCGTCCATGTACTGGCGGGCGTCGGCTTCCTCCTGCAATTCCTGCGGCATGCGCGCCTTGTTGCCTTCCAGCTCGTCGCAGAACAGGGTGATGGTCGCTTCCGAAATCTTGCCGGCGGCCAGGCGGTCGGCCAAGGTGCCGGCGGCCTGCTCGTCGGTGGCGATCAGCTGGCGCAGCTTGACCACGTCGGCCGCTTCCTTGTCGAAGGCGCTGCGGGCGGCGGCCAGTTTTTGCGCGGTCTGGCGCAGGCTGTCGGCCAGCCGGTCGCGGTCGGCCTCGGTGGCCGTTTCCGGATCAAAATTGGCGATCGCTTCGGAAACACGGTCGCCCAGCGCACCAAAATGTTTGTTGATCAAGCGCGCGGTCAAACCCCAGCCATTCAAGTTGCTCATGTCAGTCGTCCTTAAAAAGTTGCGCGTCATTGAATAACGACGCGTTGCTGCTCAACCGGGATACCGATGACGAAGTCGACATGGATCCCGCGTTTTGATGCATCGCCGTTCACGCTGCTGATGATTTCAGTCGTGATCAGCAAATATTCGTTGCCGCCGCTGCGCAGCTCGCGCACATACGGCATGAAGTACATTTCCTGGCGCAGGCCGGTGCGGCCGCTGGTGTCGTCCAGCCGGGTCTCGGTGCCGGAAAACGGCGTGACGAACTCGGCGTTCGGATCGCCGGCGTCGCGCCAGTAGTCGACGCCGTCGCGCTGGCCGAACACCAGGTCCAGATCGGCCTGGTCCAACCCGACGTCGCCCAGCTGCTCGCGCCACAGCGTGTAGCTGCGGTCGCCCAGGCCGGCGCCGGCCAGGCCCATGTAGGCCTCCTGGTCTTCCACCGTTTCCGGGATCACGCGGGCCAGCTGGGTGCAGTACATCACCTCGGCCACCTGGCCCTGGGCGTCCTGGTACACCTGCAGGAACTTCTCTTTCGAGTCCCGCTCGCCGGTGTCCAGGTAGTAGCGGTACAGGCCGCCGTTCTGCTTGAGCCGGATCTGCGACACCGCGACGATGCGGGTGTCGCCTTCGTCCGGCAGCGCGATCAGCGAACCGTCGCCGGCGGCGCGCAGCAGCGGCGACTGCTGCAACTGGATCACGCTGCCGATGCGCGCCCCCAGCGGCAAGCCCTGGTCCGTGCGCGGCGCCTCGGTCCCGGCCAGCTTGGCAGCGCCATTGCGCAGGTAGTTATATGCATCCGACCAGCCCATCTCAGTTCCTTTCAAATGAATAATTTGTCGCGTTGCCGGCCCGCAGACGGCGCAGCTTGCGCACCGAATACACCACCGCCCACACCATCACGCTCAGCACGCCCAGCCAGACCAACCAGCGCGCCACCGTGGCCAGGAAGGACGGCGCTGGCGCCGGCGCTTGGGCGGCCGGGACCGGATCACCCAGTCCCGGCATACCGTTGACCATGCCGGCCTGGGCGGCGCCAGTGTCCGCCGGGGCCGGGTTGCCGACAGCGGGCGTGGTCGCGGTCGGGTACGACACCGGCTGATGGCTCTGGCTCATCGCCCGCCCCAGCATGAAACCCAGCACGCCGTGCATCAGGCCGTTACTCGGCTGCTGCACGATGACCGGCGCCTGCTGGTACACCGGCGGCGCCTGATACACCGGCGACGGCTGCTGCCGCGAAACCGTATCGTTTAGCGGCGGCGGCGTGGTCGGCGCGGCGGCGGCCCGGCGGCTGTCCAGCGTTCTCAGCGCGTTGGCTCGGGCGGCGCTCTGGTCCAGGTCGCGCGAGGCGGCCGAGGTGTTGCGCGGCGTGGCCGAGGCCGGCGAGCCGGGCGCCTTGCCGAATGCGCCCGGACCGCTCTGGCGGTTGGCCGGCGGCGCGCTTGGCGAGCTCCGGGATGAGTTGCTCTTTTGTGAAGAAAATCCACTTTTATACGACGACGATGTGCCAGAATGTGAAGACGTACGCGGCTCCGCCAGCACATTGGTGCCCAGCGCAAGGCATAACGTCAGTAACAGCGCAGTATGGAAGGACTTCATGATGTCTTTTCGCAAAGAAGTTGAATGAAAATCAGCATAGCGCCGCGCGCCGGCGACTGCATCGGTAATAAAAGGCTAGCTTCACCATGACACGCAAATATCTGGACATGAATCAACACGACGCGCTCTACAAAGTGGCGCGCAGCTACCCCGGCGGCATCGACGCGCTGGCGCAGGCGATGGGCATCTCGGTCAACGTGCTGCGCAACAAGCTGGCGCCGACCATCGCCTCGCACTACCCCTCGTTCGAGGAAGTCTCGGCGGTGGTGGACCTGTGCCACCGCGCCGGCGTGGCCGACGCCCACCTGCCGCTGCACGCGCTGCTGGTGCGGCACGGCATGGCGGCCTTCGTCGTGCCGACCCCGGCCAACATCGGCGACGACGACCTGTCGCAGACCGTGTGCAAGGTGATGAGCCAGGTGGGGGCGGTGGCGGAGGCGGTGTCGACCGCGCTGATGGACGGCAAGGTCACGGCGGCCGAGGCCGACCTGATCGAACGCGAATTCCAGGGCGCGCTGTCGGCGCTGGGCGAATGGCGGGCGCGGTTGCGCCTGAAGGCGGAGCAACGATAAAAAGTCGCGCCCAAAAAAAAGCCAGCCCGAGGGCTGGCAAAAACTATTCTCTGATCGGAAATTGGGAAAAATCCGGAAAATAGTTGGGGCAAAGGGGGACAGTCTCGACGATCCTGCGTGGCGGATGCTGCCATCCTTGTTCTCACGCTTCCCACCGGGTTTATCAATATTGCAACGTTATACATTGCAACAGACAAAGTCCATCCGAATGTGATGAACTGCTGTTTTGGCTCCCTGAACGACCTATTTCCCGGATCAGGCGGTTACTCGCGGTTCTGATGCCGGCTGTCGCCGCGGTCCTCCTTGCGGCGCTCCTGCTGCTTGTCGCGGCCGTTGTCGCGGTTTTCCCGTTGTTGCGGCTGGGCTTGCGGCTGAGCCTGTGGCTGCGCTTGCGGCTGCTGGCGCGGCGGCTGCATCGGCGGCTGCTGCGCCTGCGGCGGCTGGGCTTGCGGCTGCGTCTGCTGCTGAGGCTGCGGCACCGGGCGCCGTTCTTCCTGCTGCCGGTACGGACGGCGATTCTCATCCCTATCCCTGTCGCGTTCGTAGCGTTCGCGGTTGGCCGGGAACGGCGTCGGCACGGTGGGCGCCGCCACCGGCGCCGCCGTGATCGGCGGATTGGCTTTCTGGAGATTCGGCGTCACCGCGATCGGCGGATTGGCCTGCTGGATGGTCGGTGCCGGCGCCAGCACCGGATTGGCTTGCTGGATATGCGGCGTGCCCGGCGCCTGGCCCGGCCGGCCGTGCGTCCGCACATCGATGCGCACATCGCCCGGCTGGATGGTTTGCGGCGGCGCGTCCGGATGGCCGAACTGGCCTGGCGCCAAGGTCGTGGTCTGCGTCCGGCCCGGCTGCACGGAGGCCGGTTGCGGCACCGACGGCGCGGTCAACACCCGCGACGGACGATCCGGGCGGCCGTCATGGTCGCGGTCTTGCCAGCCGCGGCGGTTGGTGTCCAGCGTGCGCGCGACGGACGGCTGCGGCGGCGCCACCGGCGCGGCGCTCGCCGCCAGGTTGGCCGCCGGTATCGCCTGCTGGCCGCGCGGCACCTGCACGCTGCGATGGCGCCCTTCAAACTGATCGCGCGGCAGCACGGTCAGGCCGTCGCGCCGGTCCACGTGGCCGGGCACGCTCGTGCGCGGCTCGAAAGACTTGCCGTTGTGGGACCAGCTCAGGCGCCGCTCGTGATCGGACGACACCCGGTAATTCGGCACGTAGCGCTCGCGCGGCGACAGCGGGAACCAGCCCAGGCCGGGACGATGGTCGCGCGCGAAATGCTCGCCGCCGACCCAGCCCACCAGCGCCGGCGCCCACACCGGACGCCCGGCGGAGCGTCCCGGCGCCCAGCACCAGCGGCGGTTGACCATCACCCAGCGGCCGTAATGCGAGGGCGCGTAGCCCCACGGCGCGTTGTCGACCCAGGTCCAGCCCCACGGCGCCAGCCAGATCCAGCGGCCGTCGCGGTAGGGCGCCCAGTCGATCGCCACATTGCGCGGGGTCCACAGCGCGCCGTACTCGACGCTCTCGGTCCAGCTGCCGTTGCGGTCCAGTTCCTCGTAGCCGGTCATGCCGGTGGAGACAAAACGGCTGCTCACCGAGGCCTCGGCGGCGCGGTCGCGCTCGTCGGACCAGACATCGAAGCCGTCGCGTCGCGCCGCGCTGGTGCGGAGATCCACGCTGCTGACCTCGACAAGGCGGCCGGGGCTGACCGTCACCGACGAACCGGCGCCGTCCACCCGCGCGCTGCCGGCCAGCACGCCGATCTGGCTGGTGTCGGCGACGCGCTCGGCGTCGATCCGCACCAGGCCGGGTTCGAGCAGGGTGACGCGCGCTTGCGGCGTGCTCAGTTCGAAATCGCGCAGCAGCTCCGGGTTGCGCACCCGGATGCTGACGCTGCCGTAATTCAGGCGCAGCCGCAGCAGGTCGTCGTCCAGGTCGATGATTTCCAGGTCGGAATCGCCATCCAGACGCACCGCCGTCGAGCCGACGCGGAATTCGGTGCGGGCGCCGCCGGCGGTGGTCAGGTGGCTGGCGCCGGTCACCGGCCAGTTCAGCGATGCGGCCATGGGCTCGTCGTCGCCGACCAAGGTGACCTGGCCCTGCACCGCGGAAATACGGCCGACCATGGCGGGCGGGTCCGCCAGCGCGAACGAACCGAAGCCGGCCAGGGCGGCCAGCACGGCGATTTGAATCAACTTGCGGCTCATGGCGGCGTCTCCTTGTATATTTATCATTTAACGCCGCAGCGAGCGATTCGACTACAGGGCTTACACCGCGTTACACATCGCAAGCAAATCAGGTACTTGCGCCGCCCCGTTTGACGAAGAACAAGGCCGCGCCGACCGCCATCAGCAAGCCGCCGAACACCCGGTTCTGCTGCTTGACGGCGCCGGCGTCGCGGAAATAGCGCTGCATGGACGAGGCCAGGAAAGCGTAGCTGTGCATCACCACCAGGTCGATGCAGCACATGGTGGCGGCCAAAATCAGCAGTTGCGGCAGCAGCGGCGAACCCTGGGTTATAAACTGCGGCAACACCGCCACCATGAAGATAATGCCCTTGGGATTGGTGGCGTTGGTCAGGAAACCGGTCAGGAAGCGTTTTTGCGCGCTCGGCACCATCACCTCGGCGCGTTCCTGCCGGCTGCTGACGCTGACCTTGGCGCGCCACTGGCTCAGGCCCAGGTAGATCAGGTACAGCGCGCCGACCGTCTTGACCACGCTGAACGCCACTTCCGAGGCCAGCAGCAGCGAGCCGACGCCGGCGCCGGCGATGAAGAAAATCATCATCAAACCGCTCTGCAGGCCGAGGATGGTGGCGGTGGTGCGGCGCACGCCGAACGACAGGCCGTGCGACATCGACAACACCGCGCCCGAGCCGGGCGAGACGGCGATGATGCAGGCGGCGATGAAAAAGGTGATCCAGGTGGCGAAGCTCATGATAGTCCCGTGCGGTCAGCCGCAGCACCGTGCTGCGGGGCAAAGTACATTGTAGCGGCGTTGGCGGCTCGCCGCCTGGCCCGTCATCGGTTAATATTGCTGATCAACCAAGGAACCGATATGACACAACCTCCACCGGAGCACCGCTAATGGCCGGCACCAGCCTGCTGGCGCTGATCGACGACATCGCCACCATCCTCGACGACGTCGCCCTGATGAGCAAGATGGCGGCCAAGAAAACCGCCGGCGTGCTCGGCGACGACCTGGCGCTGAACGCTCAGCAGGTGGCCGGCGTGCGCGCCGACCGCGAACTGCCGGTGGTATGGGCGGTGGCGGTCGGTTCGCTGAAGAACAAGGCCATCCTGGTGCCGGCCGCGCTGGCGATCAGCGCGTTCGCGCCGTGGGGCATCACGCCGCTGCTGATGATCGGCGGCCTGTACCTGTGCTACGAAGGCTTCGAGAAAATCGCCCACAACGTGCTGCACAAGGACGAGGTCGACCAGCACCTGGGCGAACTGGCCGACGCCGTCAGCGATCCGGACGTCGACCTGGTGGCGCTGGAAAAGGACAAGATCCAGGGCGCGATCCGCACCGACTTCATCCTCTCGGCCGAGATCATCGTCATCGCGCTGGGCACGGTGGCCGGGGCCAGCTTCCTGCAGCAGGTGACGGTGGTGGTCGGCATCGCGCTGGTGATGACGGTGGGCGTGTACGGCATCGTGGCCGGCATCGTCAAGATGGACGACGCCGGCCTCTACCTGAGCCAGCGCGGCGGCAGCGCGGTGCGCGCGCTGGGCCGGTTGCTGCTGGCGGCGGCGCCCAAGCTGATGAAGCTGTTGTCGGTGGTGGGCACGGCGGCCATGTTCATGGTCGGCGGCGGCATCCTGACCCACGGCCTGCCCGGCGCCCACGACCTGATCCACCACGCCGCCGAAGCGGTCGCCACGGTGCCGACGGTGGGGCCGCTGCTGGCCTGGGCCACGCCAGTCACCTTGGACGCGCTGGCCGGCGTGGTCGCCGGCGCGCTGGCCCTGGCGCTGGTGACGCTGGGTGGAAAACTATTAAAACTATTTAAACAGAAAAAATAGTCCAGGCGCGCCGCAAAAAAACTTCACCAACCACGGAACTCCCTGCCGCCTTTGCGCTCAAATGGCAAAGGAGATAGCGTATGGAGAAACTGCAGCGACATCTGCGCATGGCGCTGGACGCGGCGCGGATGATGATCTGGGATTCCGAGCTGTCGGGAGGCAAGGTCATCGACAGCACCGTCAAGTGGATGGGCGCCGGCACCAGCCTGCTGGGCTTGCCGGCCGGCGACCTGACGCAGCCGTTCTCCATTTTTTTACTCTCCGTCGATCCCGAAGACCGCGACCAACTGCTGGAAACCATGCAGAGCGCGGTCGACCGCTGCACCGGCTATGAAGTCGAGTACCGGGTGCGGTGGCCGGACGGCAGCCGCCACTGGCTGGCCGCCAAGGCCCACGTGTTCTGCGACGAACTGCAGGCGCCGGTCGGCACGCTGGGCATCGTCTGGGACATCACCGAGCGCAAGGACAACGAACAGGCCACGGCGCGCCAGCGCGAGCTGGCCGCCGTCACGCTGCGCTCGATCGGCGAGGGCGTGATCACCACCAACGCCGACGGCAAAACCGACTACCTGAACTACATCGCCGAACAGCTGACCGGCTGGACCTTGGAGCAGGCGCGCGGCCTGCACATCTCCGCCACGCTCAAGCTGATCGACGACGCCGGTTCGCCCATCCCGGAACACGCGGCGCTGCAATGCCTGCGGCTGCGGCAGGCGATCGGCATGTCGTCGCAAAACCAGCTGGTCACGCGCGAGGGCCGCCACATCGCGGTCGAGGAATCGGCCGCGCCGATCTGGTCCGACACCGGCGAACTGCTGGGCGCGGTGGTGGTGTTCCGCGACGTCAGCCACGAGCGCAAGCTCAGCAAGCAGCTGTCGTGGAACGCCAGCCACGACACGCTCACCGGCCTGATCAACCGGCGCGAATTCGAAGTGCAGACCGCCGCCGCGCTGCACACGGCCAAGGAAGAAAACCATGTGCACGCGCTGCTGTACATGGACCTGGACCAGTTCAAGATCGTCAACGACACCTGCGGCCACACCGCCGGCGACCTGCTGCTGCAACTGCTGGCCAAGATGCTGCAGACCCAGATGCGCGACAGCGACATCCTGGCCCGCCTCGGCGGCGACGAGCTGGGCGTGCTGCTGCCGCACTGCCCGCCCGACCAGGCGCTGCTGATCGCCGACCAGCTGCGCCAATCGATCAAGAATTTCCGCTTCGTGTGGGACCACCACACCTTCGAGCTGGGCGTGAGCATCGGCCTGGTCGAGATCAACCACCACAGCAAGTCCATGACCGAGCTGCTGATCGCCGCCGACCAGGCCTGCTACCTGGCCAAGGAGCGCGGCCGCAACCGCGTGCACCTGTACCAGGATTCGGACTTGCGGCTGGCGCGCCGCCAGGGCGAGATGCAATGGGTGTCGCGCCTGAACGAAGCCTTCGAGCACCAGTACTTCCGGCTGTACGCCCAGCCCATCGTCGGCCTCGGCCTGCACCAGGAAAAGCACGACGAAGTGCTGATCCGCATCCAGCCGGCCAGGGGCGAGCTGATACTGCCGGGCGCCTTCATCCCCGCCGCCGAGCGCTACGACATGATGACGGCGATCGACCGCTGGGTGATACGCGCCGTCTGCCGCTACGTGCAGCGCACCCGCGCTGAGCAGGGGGACCGGCCGCCGGAGCCGGCCCAGTACTCGGTCAACCTGTCGGGCAGCTCGCTGAGCGACGAGGGGCTGCACGACTACATCATCGACCAGTTCGCCGAACACGGCATCGCGCCCGAGCAGATCTGCTTTGAGATCACCGAGACCGCCGTGATCGCCAACCTGATCAAGGCGCAGGATTTCATGGCCGGGCTGAAGGCGCTGGGCTGCCGCTTTTCGCTGGACGACTTCGGCAGCGGCCTGTCCTCGTTCGCCTACCTGAAGGCGCTGCCGGTGGACTACCTCAAGATCGACGGCGTGTTCATCCGCGACATCGCCAACAACGCCATCAACCGCGCCATGGTCAAGGCCATCAACGAGGTCGGCCACGTGATGGGCATCTGCACCGTGGCCGAATACGTCGAGGACGAGCCGACCCTGGCCGTGGTGCGCGAGCTGGGCCTGGACTACGCCCAGGGCTACGCGGTCGGCACGCTGCGCCCCTTGACCGCCTAGGCGGCCAGCCCGGCCTCGCCGCGATGGGCGTCGGCATGGGCCCGCAAATATTCGGTAGCACTTACCACCGCGTTCAGCAACCGCGGCGGCGTCTGCGCGCCGTGGGGAAAACTGGCGCGCTCGGCGAAATACACGATGTCCTGCGGCCGCCCGCACGCGTTCGACGATGGCGTAGCTGCCGATGCCGGCATCAAAAATTCCTATAGGGCGCCGCAGTTCCATGATTTCCCTGGCTATCCCAATCCGGGGAATTTTGATCCACATCAATAAAATTGCGCGTCGGACTACGTAAACTGATCGGATCAATTGCGATAGAGCAATTATTCGATCGGAGCCCCAACATGCGCAACAACCAGCCCGTTAGCAACCGTGAAATAGAAGTCTTGGACGACCAGGCCATCGTCTCAAAAACTGACTTAAGTGGCAACATTGTCTATGTAAATCCCTATTTCACACAAGTTAGCGGATTCAGCGAGGCGGAGCTGCTGGGCGCGCCGCAAAACATCGTGCGCCATCCGGACATGCCGGCCGAAGCCTTCGCCGACCTGTGGGACTCCATCAAGGGCGGCATGCCGTGGACCGGCATCGTCAAGAACCGTTGCAAGAACGGCGACTTTTACTGGGTGCGCGCCAACATCACACCGATCCGCGAAAGCGGCCAGACCACCGGCTACATGTCGGTGCGGGTCAAGCCCACGCGCGAACAGATCGACAACGCCGAACTAGCCTACCGCGCCATCCGCGAAGGCGGCAAGCACGGCATCCGCATCAAGAACGGCCAGGTGATCCGTTCCGGCGCCGGCACGCTGCTGTCGCGCCTGAGCCATGTGTCGCTGGCGATGCGCATCTGGCTGGCCACCAGCGTGGTCAACGTGCTGCAGGTGATCGTCTGCGCGGCCGCGCTGATGGGCGGCGGCGGCAACAGCTACGCCATCTTCGGCACCACCTTCGTCGGCCTGTTGATCAACGTCTTCCTGTGGTACACCATCCGCTCCTCGGTGCTGAAACCGCTGGAGCGCGCACTGCACGGCGCCCGCTCGATCGCCGCCGGCGACCTGTCCTGCTCGTTCGACACCGAGTCCACCGACGAAGTGGGCCAGCTGCTGCGCGCCTTGCAGCAAATGAACAGCAACCTGATCGCCACCATCCGCGACGTCCGCACCAACGTCGAGACGATGGCCGTGGCCACCCGCCAGATCGCCGCCGGCAACGCCGACCTGTCCGGCCGCACCGAGGCGCAGGCCGCCAGCCTGGAGGAGACCGCCTCCAGCGTCGAGCAGTTCTCGGCCACCGTCAAGCAGAACGCCGACAACTCGGCGCAAGCCAACCAGCTGGCGCTGAACGCTTCCAACGTCGCGCTGCAGGGCGGCGAAATCGTCGCCGACGTCATCGCCACCATGGACGAGATCAACACCTCCTCGCGCAAGATCGTCGACATCATCGGCCTGATCGAGGGGATCGCCTTCCAGACCAACATCCTGGCGCTGAACGCGGCGGTCGAAGCGGCCCGCGCCGGCGAACAGGGACGCGGTTTCGCGGTCGTCGCCGGCGAGGTGCGCAACCTGGCCCAGCGCAGCGCCACCGCCGCCAAGGACATCAAGCACCTGATCAACATCTCGGTCGGCAAGGTCAGCGCCGGCATGCTGCAGGTCGACCGCGCCGGCGCCACCATGAAGGAAGTGGTGACCTCGGTGCAGCAGGTGACGTCCATCATGCACGACATCTCGGTGGCCTCGCACGAGCAGAGCATCGGCGTCGACCAGGTCAACGCCGCCATCGCCCACCTGGACCAGGTCACGCAGCAGAACGCCGCCCTGGTCGAAGAGGCGGCCGCCGCCACCGCCAGCCTGGCGCTGGAGGCGGGCGGCCTGACGCAGGCGGTCAGCCTGTTCAAATTCGGCGGCAGCCGCAAGGTGCGCCCGCTGCGCGCGCCAGTTCGCCAACCACAAACCATGAAACGACTCGCGGCCTGAACATGAACACCATTGAGAACCACGCCGGCGGCGCCTTCCCCAACGTCGAATTCGACGCCGCCATCATCGGCAAGCTGAGCCAATCGGGCCCGCGCTACACCTCGTATCCCACCGCCGACCGCTTCCAGCCGGACTTCGGCTACGGCCAGTTCCTGGAGGCGGTGGCCGGCCTGCGCATGCGCCGCAGCCAGCGGCCGCTGTCCTTGTACATCCACATCCCGTTCTGCGACACCGTCTGCTACTACTGCGGCTGCAACAAGATCGTCACCAAGGACCACAGCAAGGCCGCCACCTACCTCGGCTACCTGAAGCAGGAGATCGACATGCAGGGCCGCCTGTTCGCCGGCATGGGCCAGATCGAGCAGCTGCACTTCGGCGGCGGCACGCCGACCTACCTGAGCGACCGCCAGATGGGCGACCTGATGGCCCACCTGCACGCCAACTTCCAGTTCGCGCCGGACGCCCAGGGCGAGTATTCGATCGAGATCGACCCGCGCACCGTCAGCGTCGACCGCGTGCGCTCGCTGCGCGCGCAAGGCTTCAACCGCATCAGCCTGGGCGTGCAGGATTTCGATCCCGAGGTGCAGAAGGCGGTCAACCGCATCCAGCCGGAGGCGGAAACCCGCGCCGTGATGGACGCCGCGCGCGACGCCGGTTTCCGCTCCATCAGCATCGACCTGATCTACGGCCTGCCGAAGCAGAGCATGGCCAGCATGGAGCAGACGCTGGACAAGGTGATCGCCGCCAACCCCGACCGCATCGCGCTGTACAACTACGCGCACATGCCGCACCTGTTCAAGCCGCAGCGCCGCATCGCCGACGCCGACCTGCCGACGCCGGCCGTCAAGCTGGACTTGCTGGCGCTGTGCATCCGCCGCTTGTGCGCGGCCGGCTACGTCTACATCGGCATGGACCATTTCGCCAAGCCGGAAGACGAGCTGGCGGTGGCGCAGCGCCAGGGCCGTTTGCAGCGCAACTTCCAGGGCTATTCGACGCGCGCCGAGGCCGAGCTGATTTCCTGCGGCGTGTCGGCCATCAGCGCGGTCGGCGCCACCTACAGCCAGAACGAGAAAACGCTGGAGGCCTACTACGAAAAGCTGGACGAAGGCAGGCTGCCGGTCACGCGCGGCATCAAGCTCGACACCGACGACCTGCTGCGCCGCATCGTGATCCAAAAGCTGATGTGCAATTTCGAATTGTCGATCGCCTCCATCGAGCAGGCCTATCCGATCCGCTTCCAGCAGTACTTCGCGACCGAGCTGGAAAAGCTGCGCGCCTTCGAGGACGACGGCCTGCTGGAGGTCGATCCGGAATGGATCACCGTGACGCCGAAAGGGCGCCTGCTGATACGCAATCTCTGCATGGTGTTCGACCGCTACCTGAACCTGCCGCGCGCCGACGGCCCACAGCCGCTGCGCTACTCGAAGACGATATGAACGCCCTGCAGCTATTGCCGGTGATGGTGGTGGGGCTGGCGGGCAGCGTCCACTGCATCGGCATGTGCGGCGGCATCGTCGGCGCGCTGTCGGTGAGCACCGCGCCGCTGCCGCGCAACGTGATACCGATCGCCGTCATCGCCAGCACCAGCGCCTTGCCGCGCGTGCTGGCGTACAACGCCGGCCGCATCGCCAGCTACATGGCGGCCGGCGCGCTGGCGGGCGGCCTGGCCGGCGGCGCGCGCAGCATCGCCTCGCTGGCCGGGCTGCAGCTGGGCTTCTACTGGCTGGCCAACCTGATGCTGGTGGCGCTGGGCCTGTACCTGATGGACGCCTGGCGCGGCCTGGCCGTGCTGGAGCAGGGCGGGCGCGTGCTGTGGCGGCGCGCGCAGCCGGTGATCGCGCCGATGATGACAGCGCTGATGCCGGCCACCCGCCCGCACCAGGCTTTCGCGCTCGGCCTGCTGTGGGGCTGGCTGCCGTGCGGCATGGTCTACAGCGTACTGCTGACCGCGATGCTGAGCGGCTCGGCCGGCGACGGCGCCGCCGTCATGCTGGCCTTCGGCCTGGGCACGCTGCCGATGCTGACCGGCCTCGGCCTGATAGGCGCGCGCCTGCAACGCGCGCTGCAACAACGCCGCGTGCGCGTCGCCTGCGGCTTGCTGGTGCTGGCCTTCGGCGTGCTGGGCCTGGCGCGCGCGGCCGGCGGCATCGCTCCCGACTGGATGGATACCCTATGCCTGACACCACATCAATAGGCAGCGTCGCGCCGCCAGGCGCGAACGGAAGCGCCCGTGCCGACGCCGGCATCTGCTACCACTGCGGGCTGCCGCTGCCGGCCGCCGTCAATCCGGCCTGGACCGTGCGCATCGAGGGCGCCGCGCACACCATGTGCTGCCCCGGCTGCGCGGCGGTGGCGCAAACCATCGTCGACCTGGGCCAGCAATCCTACTACCGCGAACGCTCCGCCTTCGCCGCCAGCGCCGAGGGCGCCGACATGCTGCCGCCGGAGCTGCGCCTGTACGACAACGCCGACCCGCGCTTCGCCCTCGACGAAGACAGCCGCGAAACCACGCTGGCGGTCGAAGGCATCCGCTGCGCCGCCTGCGTGTGGCTGATCGAGCAACGGCTGGCCAAGCTGCCCGGCATCGACAGCGCCCAGCTCAACGTCGCCACCGAGCGCCTGTACGTGCGCTGGCGCCAGGACGCCTGCCAGCCCGGCGACATCCTGGCCGCGCTGCACGCGATCGGCTACGCCGCCTATCCCTACGACGCCCTGCGCCACGGCGAGCAGCAGCGCAAGGCCGCCAAGACCCTGGGCCGCCAGCTGTTCGTGGCCGGCCTGTCGATGATGCAGGTGATGATGTACGTGGCGCCGGCCTACCTGGCCGAGTCCGGCACGCTGGACGACAGCATGGCCGCGCTGATGCGCTGGGCCAGCCTGCTGCTGACCTTGCCGGCGATCTGCTATTCGGCGCAGCCGTTCTGGCGCGGCGCCTGGGCCAGCCTGCGCGCGCGCGCGCCGGGCATGGACGTGCCGGTGGCGCTGGGCATCGCCGCCGCGTTCGGCGGCAGCGTGGCGGCCACCGTGCGCGGCCAGGGCGAAGTGTATTTCGATTCGGTGACGATGTTCATCTTCCTGCTGTTGTGCAGCCGCTACCTGGAGTTGCGCGCGCGCCGCAAGGCCGGCGCCGCGCTGGAGCGCCTGCAGCACGCGTTGCCGGCCTCGGCCACGCTGCTGGCCGACTACCCGGACAGCCACGCGGCCACCCTGGTCAAGGCCGCCGCGCTGGCGGTGGACGACGTCATCATGATCAAGCCGGGCGAGGCGGTGGCGGCCGACTGCGTCATCCTCGACGGCCGCACCGTGCTCGACCTGTCGCTGCTGAGCGGCGAAAGCGCGCCGGTGGCCAAGGACGTCGGCGACGCGCTGCCGGGCGGCGCCATCAACGCCGGCGCCGTGATCCGCGCGCGCGTGACCCGGCTGGCGCTCGACAGCACCATGTCCCAGCTGGTCAAGCTGATCGACCGCGCCGGCCGCGACAAGCCGCGCATCGCGCAATGGGCCGACCAGGTGGCCGGCTGGTTCGTGCTGGCGCTGCTGCTGTTCGCGCTGCTGACCTTCGGCTTCTGGTTCTGGCTGGACGGCGACAGCGCCACCCGCGCCTGGCCGATCGCGATCGCGGTGCTGGTGGTGTCCTGCCCGTGCGCGCTGTCGCTGGCCACGCCGACCGCGCTGGCCGCCGCCACCGACCGCCTGCTGCGGCAAGGCGTATTGATCACCGGCCCGCAAACGCTGGAAACGCTGCACCGCGCCACCCACGTGGTGTTCGACAAGACCGGCACGCTGACCTACGGCAAACCGATGCTGCAGGAAATCCAGCAGCTGGCTCTGATGCAACCCGACTTCTGCCTGCAGGTGGCGGCCGCGCTGGACGCCGGCAGCGCCCACCCGCTGGCGCGCGCCATCGTCAACGCGGCGGCGGCGGCCCAGGGCGGCGCGCGCGCCGACTGGCAGCCGGTGGTGGCGGTCGAAGCCCCCGGCCGCGGCGTCGAAGGCGTGCTGCACAACCGCCTGTACCGGCTCGGCAGCGCCAGCTTCGTCGCCGAGCTCAGCGGCGCGGCGCCGCCGCACGACACCGGCGGCGGCGTGACCCCGGTCTACCTCGGCGTCGACGGCCAGTGGCTGGCCTGTTTCCACCTGCACGACGCCCTGCGGCCGGACGCCCAGGCCACGGTCGATTATTTCCGCCAGGCCGGCAAGACCGTGGTGCTGCTCAGCGGCGACCACGAACGGCTGACGCGCCAGGTCGGCGACCAGCTCGGCATCCACACCACCGTCGGCGGCTACCTGCCCGATGAAAAACTGGCCTTCGTCCAGCGCCTGCAGCAAAAGGGCGCGGTGGTGGCGATGGTGGGCGACGGCATCAACGACGCCGCCGTGCTCAGCGCGGCCGACGTCTCGTTCGCGATGGGCGCCGGCGCCGCGCTGGCGCAAGCCCATGCGGACGCGGTGCTGCTGTGCGGCCGCCTGGACGCGGTGGCCGCCAGCGCCCGCGTGGCCGACCGCACCATGCGCGTGATCCGCCAGAACCTGGGCTGGGCCAGCGTCTACAACGCGGTGGCGATCCCGGCGGCGGCGCTGGGCTGGCTCAACCCGTGGCTGTCCGGGGTCGGCATGGCGCTCAGCTCGGCCGTGGTGGTGGCCAACGCGCTGCGCCTCAGAAGGGGTCCATGATGGAAGCGCTGTACCTGCTCATCCCGCTCAGCGTGCTGCTGGTGTTCGCCGCGCTGTGGATCTTCTTTTCCGCCTCGGACGGCGGCCAGTTCGACGACCTGGTCGGCCCGGCGCTGCGCGTGCTGCAAGACGACGACAAGCCGCCACCGGATTGACTTGATCCGGGAAATTTTGATTCACATCAAGGATTTTTGAGTCTCGCAAACGTAATCTTTGATACACATCATCAAAGCGTTCTTGGGAGAACTTCAAGTGGACCTTGCACAGAACTACAACTACAAGATTGTGAAGCAATTCGCAATCGCCACCGTGGTCTGGGGTATCGTCGGCATGCTGGTAGGCGTCATCATCGCCGCCCAGCTGGCATGGCCGGCGCTGAACCTGGACATTCCATGGTTGACCTACGGCCGCCTTCGGCCTTTACATACCAATGCCGTCATCTTTGCGTTCGGCATCAGCGGACTTTTCGCCACCTCGTACTACGTGGTCCAGCGCACCTGCCAGGTGCGGCTGTTCTCGGACAAGCTGGCCGCCTTCACCTTCTGGGGCTGGCAGGCGGTGATCCTCAGCGCCGTCGTCACGCTGCCGCTGGGCCTCACGCGCGGCAAGGAATACGCCGAGCTGGAATGGCCGATCGCGCTGCTGATCGCGGTGGTGTGGATCGCCTACGCGGTGGTGTTCTTCGGCACGCTGCTGACGCGTAAGGTCAAGCACGTCTACGTCGCCAACTGGTTCTTCGCCGGCTACATCATCGCCGTCACCCTGCTGCACGTGGTCAACGCCGCCAGCATGCCGGCCACGCTGTTCAAATCGTACTCCGCCTACTCGGGGGTGCAGGACGCCATGATCCAGTGGTGGTACGGCCACAACGCGGTCGGCTTCATCCTGACCGCCGGCTACCTGGGCATGGTCTACTACTTCATACCCAAGCAGGCCGAACGTCCGGTGTACTCGTATCGCTTGTCGATCGTGCACTTCTGGGCGCTGATCTTCACCTATATGTGGGCCGGCCCGCACCACCTGCACTACACCGCGCTGCCGGACTGGACGCAATCGATCGGCATGGTGTTCTCGCTGATCCTGCTGGCGCCAAGCTGGGGCGGCATGATCAACGGCATCATGACCTTGTCGGGCGCCTGGCACAAGCTGCGCACCGATCCTATCCTGAAGTTCATGATCGTCTCGCTGTCGTTCTACGGCATGGCCACCTTCGAAGGTCCGATGATGTCGATCAAGACCGTCAACGCGCTGTCGCACTACACCGACTGGGGCATCGCCCACGTCCACGGCGGCGCGCTGGGCTGGGTCGGCTTCATCACCATGGGCTCGATCTACTACCTGCTGCCGCGCCTGGCCGGCCAGCAAAAAATGTATAGCACCAAGTTGATCGACCTGCACTTCTGGGTCGCCACCATCGGCATCGTGCTGTACATCGCCGCGATGTGGATCGCCGGCGTGATGCAGGGCCTGATGTGGCGCGCGGTCAATCCCGACGGCACCCTGACCTACACCTTCGTCGAAGGCGTCAAAGCCACCTACCCGTACTACGTGGTGCGCTTCCTCGGCGGTCTGCTGTACCTGAGCGGCATGTGCGTGATGGGCTACAACACCTGGATGACCTTGCGTAACCGCGAAACCGCCGTGGCGCGCATTCCCGCGCTTGCCGCCGGCCACGCCTGATATCGGAGCGAAGCATGAAATTTTCACATGATTGGATCGAGAGAAACCCCTGGCTGCTGATCGCGCTGGTGACCTTGGTGGTCAGCGTCGGCGGCGCCGTCGAGATCGTGCCGCTGTTCTTCCAGAAGTCCACCACCGAGCCGGTGGCCGGCCTGAAACCGTACTCGCCGCTGCGCCTGGCCGGCCGCGACATCTATGTGCGCGAAGGCTGCTACAACTGCCACTCGCAGATGGTGCGCCCGTTCCGCGCCGAGACCGAACGCTACGGCCACTACTCGGTCGCCGGCGAGTTCGTCTACGACCGGCCGTTCCAGTGGGGTTCCAAGCGCACCGGGCCCGACCTGGCGCGCGTGGGCGGCCGCTACAGCGATGAATGGCACCGCACCCACCTGGCCAATCCGCGCGACGTGGTGCCGGAATCGAATATGCCGAACTATCCGTGGCTGGCGCAGACCGCGCTGGCGCCGGAAGGCATCGTGCCGAAGATGAAGGCCTTGAAGCGGCTGGGCGATCCCTACACCGACGCCGAGATCGCCGCCGCCCCGGCCGAGCTGAAAGACAAGACCGAAGAAGACGCCCTGATCGCCTACCTGCAAGGCCTGGGCACATTAATCAAGACGAGGAACTAGCATGGCTATCGACAACCTGTTTGACCGCGCCAGCAGCGTGATGACGGTGATTTCCTTCATCACTTTCATCGGCATCCTGTGGTGGGCCTTCATCCGCAACAAGGAAGCCGATTTCGCCGAGGCGGCACAGCTGCCGTTCGACGACGAGGAGAACCGTCATGGCTGATTTCACCAACGGCTTCTGGGACATGTACATCGTGGTGCTGACGCTGCTCGGCATCGCCGGCTGCGGCATCCTGCTGTACTCGCAATCGCAGATCAAGGGCAAGAGCGGCGAAACCACCGGCCACGTGTGGGACGAGGACTTGAGCGAACTGAACACGCCGATGCCGCGCTGGTGGATGTGGCTGTTCTACATCACCATCGTGTTCGCGCTGGTCTACCTGGTGCTGTATCCGGGCCTGGGCAGCTACGCCGGCAAGCTGGGCTGGAAATCCTCGGGCCAGTACCAGGCCGAGCTCAAGCAAGCCGACGCCGAATACGGTCCGCTGTTCGCGCAATACCAGAAGCAGGACCTGAAGGCGGTAGCGGCCGATCCCAAGGCGCACGCCATCGGCGAACGCCTGTTCCTGACCTACTGCGCGCAGTGCCACGGTTCGGATGCGCGCGGCAACAAGGGCTTCCCCAACCTGGCCGACAAGGACTGGCTGTTCGGCGGCGCCCCTGAGACCATCAAGGAAACCATCCTGCACGGCCGCACCGGCGTGATGCCGGCGATGGGCGCCGCGCTGGGCTCGGACAAGGAAGTGGAGAACGTCGCCCACTACGTGCTGAGCCTGTCCGGCTCGACCGCCGATCCGATCAAGGCGGTGTTCGGCAAGGACAAGTTCGGCGCCTGCATGGCGTGCCACAGCGCCGGCGGCACCGGCAACCAGGCCATCGGCGCGCCCAACCTGAGCGACAAGATCTGGCTGTTCGGCGGCAGCGCCGAGACCATCATGGAAACCATCCGCAAGGGCCGCAGCACCACCATGCCGGCCTTCGACGACTTCCTCGGCGACGCCAAGGTGCATGTGCTGGCCGCCTACGTATGGAGCTTGTCGAACGACGTCAGCCACGTTGCCAGCTTACCAGTCGCGGCGGCGACAGAAACCGCCACGGCAGCAAAATGAACGATCCTGCGCCACAAGTGATCAAGATGTATGCGGCGCGCGAGGAAATCTACCCGCGCGAAACCTCGGGCCGCTACGCCCGCCTGCGCTGGCTGTGTGTCTGGCTGACGCAGCTGGCGTTCTACTGCACCCCGTGGATGCAGTGGAACGGCCGCCAGGCCCTGCTGTTCGACCTGGCGGCCCGCAAGTTCTACATCTTCGGCCTGGTCTTGTGGCCGCAGGACTTCATCTACCTGGCGGCGTTGCTGATCATCTGCGCCTATCTGCTGTTCCTGGCCACCGCGGTGGCCGGGCGGGTGTGGTGCGGCTTCGCCTGTCCGCAAACGGTGTATACCGAAATCTTCCTGTGGATAGAACGCCAGATCGAAGGCAAACGCAGCGCCCGCATGGCGCTGGACCGGCAGCCGCCGTCGGCCGCCAAGTTCGCCAAAAAGGGTGGCAAGCACCTGGCCTGGGGCGCGGTGGCCTTGTGGACCGGCTTTACTTTTGTGGGCTACTTCACGCCGATCAAATTGCTCGGCAACGAGGTGCTGACGTTGAGCTTCGGCCCGTGGGAATGGTTCTGGGTGCTGTTCTACAGCCTGGCCACCTACGGCAACGCCGGCTGGCTGCGCGAGCAGGTGTGCAAGTACATGTGCCCGTACGCCCGCTTCCAGAGCTCGATGTTCGACCGCGACACGCTGATCATCACCTACGACACCGAGCGCGGCGAACCGCGCGCGCCGCTGTCGAAACGGGAGGAGCTCAACGGCGGCTCCTGCATCGACTGCAGCCTGTGCGTGCAGGTCTGCCCGACCGGCATCGACATCCGCAAGGGCTTGCAGTACGAGTGCATCGGCTGCGCCGCCTGCGTCGACGCCTGCAACGGCGTGATGGACAAGATCGACCAGCCGCGCGGCCTGATCCGCTACAGCACCGAGCGCGCGATGCTGATGCACTACACGCCGACCGAGATCCGCCAGCGCACGCTGCGCCCGCGGGTGCAGATCTACGCCGCCATCCTGGCGCTGATCGTGGTCGCGGTCGGCACGGCGCTGTGGCTGCGCACGCCGCTCAAGCTGGACGTGATCCGCGACCGCGGCGCCATGGGGCGCGAGGTGGAAGAGGGCATGATCGAAAACGTCTACCGCTTGCAGATCATGAACACCACCGAGCAGGCCCACACCTACCGCATCCGCGTCAGCGGCATACCCGGCTTGGCGCAAGTGACGCCGGACCTGGTGCGGCTGGAAGGCACCGAGACCAAGGCCTATCCGATCCGCCTGCGCAGCGCGCACGGCGCCGGCAATCCGGGCTCGAACAAGATCGAGATCGAACTGACCGCAGTCGACCAGCCGTCGCTGCACGTAGAGGAACATGCGGTGTTTTTCGTGCCGCGCTAAGGGGACGCAGATGAATGTATCGATCATGACGCAAACGCCGTGGTGGAAGCAGCGCTGGCCGTGGCTGTTGATGCTGGGCCCGGCCGTGGTGGTGGTGGCCGGCAGCTACACCGGCTGGCTGGCCTACTCGCGCCCGGACGCGCTGGTGGTGGGCGACTACTACAAGCAGGGCAAGGCCATCAACCAGGACTTGCGGCGCGACCGCCTGGCGTCGTCGCTGGGCTTGTCGGCGGTGATCGGCTACGACGCCACCCAGGGCACGCTGAACGGCCAGCTGCGCCGCACCGCCAGCGACCAGGGCCAGACCGAACGGCTGTTCGTGCACCTGTCGCATGCGACGCTGCCGGAGAAGGATATCCAGCTGGTGGTGCAGCCGGATGAGTTCGGCGCATTCCAGATCAACCTGCCGATGCTGGAACGCAGCCGCTGGGTGGTGCTGATCGAAGGCGAGCAGCGCGACTGGCGCCTGGCCGGCACGTGGAGCTGGCCGGCGCAACGCCAGGTGACGCTGCAGGCGGACTTGCCCCAGGTCGCCGGCAACTAGCCGGCAACTAAGCGCAGGTCTGGGTGCCGGCGGTGATGGCCTTCAGCGTCGCCGGTTGCAGCAGCTCGATCTCGCGGTTGCTCACGCGCAGCAAGCCTTCCTTCTTGAACTTGGACAGCAGGCGGCTGATGCTCTCGATCGTCAGCCCCAGGTAGTTGCCGATCTCCTCGCGCGACATGCGCAGCTGGAAGGCGTGCGGCGAATAGCCGCGCGTCTCGTAGCGCGACGACAGGTTGACCAGGAAGGCGGCAAAGCGCTGGGTCGCCTGCATATTCCCCAACAACAGCATCACGCTTTGCTCGCGCGTGATTTCCTGGCTCATCATGCGGTGGAAGTGGCGCAGCAAGGTTGGCATATCGGCCAGCAACTGCTGCAGGCTGTCGAAGGGGATCTCGCACACTTCGCTGTCTTCCAGCGCCAGCGCGGTGCAATGGTGCAGGTCGGCGCTGATGGCGTCCATGCCCAGCAATTCGCCGGCCATCTGGAAGCCGGTGATCTGCTCGACGCCGTCGCGGTTGACCTGGTAGGTCTTGAAATGGCCCAGCCGTATCGCATACAGGCTCTGGAAAGTGTCGCCGATACGAAACAGCGGCGCGCCGCGCGCCACCTTGCGCCGGCGGCCGATGATCTGGTCCAGCCGGTTCATATCGTTGTTGTCCAGCCCCATCGGCAGGCACAACTGGTGCATGCTGCACGTCGCGCAACTGGCCTTGAGGTTCTCGATGCTGGCGCTGGGCAAGACCAGCGAAGGAAGTTCTCGTATCATGACGCCATTGTAGACCTTTGGTCGTCATTATTGGCCGATGCCGCAGTTAGCCGATCAGGTATTCGCGCGCCATTTTGCGCGCCCGGTGCAGCCGGCTCTTGACGGCGGCGCTGCTCTGGCCGACGTCGGCGGCGATCTCGGCGATCGACATTTCGGCGAAATCGCGCAACAGCACCACCTGCAGGTAATCGGCCGGCAAGGACTCCAGCGCGTTGACCAGTTCCAGCCGCAGGCCGGCCGTGTCCTGGCTGGCCAGCCATTGTTCGGCGCGCTCGTCGTCCCACGGGTCGTGGCCGAGCGCGGCGCGCCCCAGGCGGTGGCAGGCGCGCTTGACCACCTGGAACAGCCAGCCGGAAAACGCCGCCAGCAGGCGCACCGACGACAGCCGCCGCGACAGCACCAGCAAGGCTTCCTGCACGGCGTCGTCGACGTCGCCGACCAGGCAGTTGCGCTGGGCGTAGCGGCGGATGTCGGGCTGGCACAGCCGCAGCAGCTGCGCCAGCGCCGCCGGATCGCCGCGATGGGCGGCGTCCAGCACCGCCAAGTGTTGTACTGCCAGGCTCATAGTCCCCCAGTTTGTTTGGCCGCCCGGTCGAGGCGGCGGCCGACCAGCGCGCACATCGGGCAGAAGCCGAACAGGCCGGAAGCGACGATGCCCGCCGCCGACGCCGCCAGCACCAGTCCCCACAGGCCGCCCAGCAGGGCGATGCCGGCCCAGGCCGCGATCACGCCGGCCACCACGCGCAGCGCGCGTTCCCAGTTCGGTACGTTTTTAACATAAAACATCGTGCACTCCAATTTTTCGCAGAGGAAGTCCCTCGGCAGCTAAGAGGCGGGCGGCGGCCGTTTGGATTCTGAATTATCACAAATTATTTAAACTATTTAACTTGCACACTATTTAATTGCACGCTATAGTTCAACCCATCAGGTAGCGCACTACTTGATCGCTAACTAACAAACCACAAGGACCACATCATGAAACGCACTCTGATCGCTACCGCTCTGCTGGCCTCCACACTGGGCGCCCACGCCGCCGCCCCGGCCACCGACACCACCGTCGTGCTGGTACACGGCGCCTTCGCCGATGGTTCCAGCTGGAACAAGATCATCCCGCTGCTGCAGGCCAAGGGCCTGAAGGTGGTGGCCGTGCAGAACCCGCTGACCTCGCTGGCCGACGACGTCGCCGCGACCCAGCGCGTGGTCGATGCGCAGACCGGCAAAGTGGTGCTGGTGGGCCATTCGTGGGGCGGCACCGTCATCACCCAGGCCGGCACCAGCGACAAGATCAAAGCGCTGGTCTACGTGGCCGCGTTCGCGCCGTCCGAGGGCGAAGCCTCGGCCGACCTGGGCCGGGATTACGCGGTGCCGCCGGGCATCGCCACGCTGCAGGCCGACGCCGCCGGCTACCTGTGGCTGCCGACCGACTCGGTGGCCAGGAACTTCGCCCAGGACCTTTCCCCGGCCGCCGCCGCGCTGATCGCCGCCACCCAGGGCCCGATCAATTCCAAGGCCTTCGGCGACGTCACCACCGTGGCCGCATGGAAAACCAAGCCCAACTACTACATCGCCGCCGCCCACGACCGCATGATCGCGCCGGCGCTGCAACAGGCGTTCGCCAGGAAGCTCAACGCCACCACCGTCACGCTGAACGCCAGCCACGTGCCGATGCTGTCGCAGCCGGCCAGGGTGGCGCAAGTGATCATTGCCGCCGCCCGGCGTTAATCCTGTTGCCAAGGCCGGGCTTTGATAGGAGAATTTGCTGTCTATCTGGCATTTCTCCGTTACTCCGCCCGACCTCGCCTCCAAGGATGAAATGAAGTCACCCGGCATCAAGGCCAAAGTTGCGCTGGCCACCAGCATCACCTCGGTCCTGATGATCGCTCTGGTGACCGTGGTGCAGACCCACCGCATGCAGGACGACTTCACCAAGGTGCTGTTCACGCAACAGACGGCGCTGATCAACCGCACCGCCGAGGAGCTGGACGACAAGCTGCTGTTGTTGCTCGATATCATCACCGTCTCGGCGCGCAACCAGCCGCCCGCCATCGCCCGCTCGCCCAATCAGCTGCGCGCCTACTACCGGGACCGCGCGGTGCTGGCGCTGTTCGACGACCTGCTGGTGCTCAGCCCGCAAGGCACCATCATCGCCGACCTGCCGGAGGTGCCGGCCCGGGTCGGCATCGAAGCCGCCGACCGCGACTACTTCAAGACGGTGATGCGCACCCGCAAGCCGATGATCACCGAACCGCTGATCGGCCGCGCCGGCAAGCAGCCCATCGTGCAGATGGTGGCGCCGGTGCTGGACGCCCATGGCGAGGTGGTGTGCGTGCTGGTCGGCGTGCTGCGCCTGTACAAGGACAATCTGCTGGGCCACCTGCGCAACGCCAAGGTCGGCCGCACCGGCTACTACTTCGCGCTGACCCGCACGGCGACGCCGGTGTATGTGCTGCATCCCGACCTGAGCCGCATGCTGCAGCCGCGCCAGCCCAATGCCAACGCCGCCACCACGCGCGCGCTGGAGCACGATTTCGAAGGCACGGTCGACAGCGTCAACGGCGCCGGCAAGCGCACCCTGAACAGCTACAAGGCGCTCAAGTCGGTGGACTGGGTGCTGGCGGCGTCGCTGCCGGCCGAGGAAGCGTTCGAGCCCTTCAACGGCGTGCTGTACCGCCTGCTGCTGTGGAGCGGCCTGGCCTCGCTGCTGGCGGCCGCGCTGGTCGGCGGGGTCACCCTGCGCCTGCTGGCGCCGCTGATCAAGCTGCGCGACGCCATCGTCGCCCTGCGCGACAACCCCAGCCGCTTCACGCCGCTGCCCGTCCACGCGCAGGACGAGGTCGGCCAGCTGACCAGCGCCTTCAACGACCTGATGCGCGAACGGCTGGCGGCCGACGCCCGCCTGCAAAGCCTGGTGGAGTTCGCGCCCAACGCCATCGTGGTGGTCGGCGTCGACGGCCGCATCGAAACCTTCAACCGCGAGGGCGAGCGCTGCTTCGGCTACCAGCGCGCGGCGGTGCTGGGCCAGCCGCTGGAGATGCTGGTGCCGGAACGCCTGCGCGGCCAGCATGCGGCCCACCGCGTCAAGTTCTTCGCCGACCGCCTCAGCGCCGAGCCGGTGCGCATGGGCGACGGCACGGTGCTGTACGGCCTGCGCCGGGACGGCAGCGAGTTCCCGATCGAGATCAACCTGAGCGCGGTGCGCACCGACCAGGGCACCAAGGTGCTGGCGGTGATTTCCGACATCACCGAGCGCCACCGGCTGGGGCTGGAGGTGGAGGCGCGCGCCGCCGAGCTGGAGCGCGAGCGCGACCGCGCCGAGGCCGCCAACCGCGCCAAGAGCGAGTTCGTGGCCAATATGAGCCACGAGATCCGCACGCCGATGAACGCGGTGCTGGGCATGGTCTACCTGCTCGGCAATACGGCGCTGACGCCGCAGCAGCGCAAATACCTGAGCATGGTGCGGGTGTCGGGCCAGTCGCTGCTGGGCATCCTCAACGACGTGCTGGATTTTTCCAAGATCGAGGCGCGCCACATGGAGTTGTCGCCGGTGGAGTTTGCGCTGGACGACACCATGAACTCGCTGGCCACCCTGATGACCATGAACGCCGGCGACAAGGAGCTGGAGCTGGCGATCAGCGTCGATCCGGCGGTGCCGCGCCAGCTGCGCGGCGACGCCATGCGCCTGCAGCAAATCCTGGTCAACCTGGCCGGCAACGCGATCAAGTTCACCGAGCACGGCGAGGTGGTGGTCAGCATCGAGCTCAGCGCGCGCGACGCCGACCACGCGCTGCTGCGCTTCGAGGTGCGCGACACCGGCATGGGCATGACCGAGTCCCAGCTGGCGCAGCTGTTCCAGGCCTTCTCGCAGGGCGACCAGAGCATCACGCGGCGCTTCGGCGGCACCGGCCTGGGGCTGGCCATCACCAAGCGCCTGATCGAGCTGATGGGCGGGCAGATCGCCGTCCACAGCGAGCAGGGCCAGGGCACCCGGTTCTGGTTCAGCCTGCCGTTCGAGGTGCTGCCCGAGCTGCCGGACCAGCGCCGCAAGCCGGCCCTGGGCCATCTGCGCCTGCTGGTGGCCGACGACAACCGCACCAGCCGCGAAGTGATCGCCAAGCTGATCCGCGCCTGGGGCTGGCAGGCCGACGAGGTCGATTCCGGCGCGGCCGCGCTGCACCGCTACCGCCAGAGCCAGCAGGCCAAGCAGACCTACGACGTGGTGCTGGCCGACTGGCACATGCCCGGCATGGACGGGCTGGCCACGGCCAAGGGCATCCGCGAGGCGGCCGGCGGCGGCCGGCAGCCGATCGTGGTGATGGTCAACGCCTTCGCCCGCGACCATGCGGAGGAAATCTCCAACGCGCCGGAGGCCGACGTGGTGCTGGTCAAGCCGATCACCAGCTCCAACCTGTTCGACGCGCTGCACCAGGCGCTGGCGGCCAAGGGCGACGGCCTGCCGCAGGCGGTGGCCGAGGCCGGAATCGCCGGCAGCCTGGCCGAGCGCCATTTCCTGCTGGTGGAAGATAATGCGCTAAATCAAGTTGTGGCGCGCGGCATCCTCGAACACGCCGGCGCCACGCTGGACGTGGTGGGCGACGGCCGCCAGGCGGTCGAGCTGCTGCGCACCAGCGCCAGCCGCTACGACCTGGTGCTGATGGACATGCAGATGCCGGTGATGGACGGCTTTACCGCCACCCGCATCCTGCGCCAGCAGCTGGGCCTGACCTTGCCCATCATCGCCATGACGGCCGGCGTGCTGGGTTCCGAGCGCCACCGCAGCGAGGAGGCCGGCATCACCGATTTCATCCCCAAGCCGATCGAGGTCGAGGAAATGCTGGCGGTGCTGCAGCGCCACCTGCCGCAGCTGGCGCCGGCCGCGCCCAGCACCGACGATTTGCTGGCCGCCATGGCCGCCGCCGCACCCGCGCCGGCGCCGGCCGTGTCGATGCCCGCGCCGCCCCAGGCGCCGCCGACGCCGGTCCCGGCCGCCGCGATGCCGGCCGGCGAGGCCGCCGTCTTCAATATGGACAGCCTGATGCGGGTGATGGGCAAGGACGCCAAGGGCCGCGCCGTGATGCTGAAGATGGTGCGCGGCGTCGTCGCCGCCGGCATGGAACCGGCCGACCTGGCCGGCCAGGCGCTGCGGGAAGGGCGGCTGCGCGACGCCGCCCGCCTGTTCCACAGCCTGCGCGGCGCGGTCGGCGTGCTGGGCGCCAAGCGCCTGATCCAGGCCACCGTCGAGGCGGAAAACGCCATCAACGAACAGCGCGACGACGAGCTCGAACAGCGCTACCAGACCGTCCGCGCCGAGCTGGAACAAACGCTGGCGCGCGCCCGCGCCTGGCTCGACACCGAACCATCCTGAGCTGCCGCCGCTGCACGGCCGTCACATTTCGCGTCCCGGCCCGGGACGCTGTGGTTTTTCGCATAGCGAAACGCTATTGATAACAATTCGCATTTACATCCACTCGCTTCATTGTTACAATCCTCCGCATGAAATCGCCATGATCCGGCAGCCAGACGCAAGAAAGCAGTAGCCCAGCGCAGCCAGCCGCCTACATTCTCGGAAGAAAGATGCAAATGATTAAGAGTCGCAAACACGCGCAATCGCGCTTCAATCAACAGATGGGCGCGGCATTGGCCGTGATGCTGCTGCCGGTCGCCGCCCACGCGGCCGACGCCGGCACCGACCCGGTGCTTGTGACCGGCAACAACCAGACCTTGCAGGAAGTCCGGGTTCGCGGCGACGCCATCAACGACTTCAAGGCCGACAAGGCTAGCTCCGCCAAGTACACCGAGAAACTGATCGACACCGCCCAGTCGCTGACCGTGATCAAGAAAGAGCTGATCGAACAGCAGGGCGCCGTGACGCTGACCGAAGCGCTGCGCAACACCCCGGGCGTGGGCGCCTTCTTCCTGGGCGAAAACGGCAGCACCACCACCGGCGACGGCATCTATATGCGCGGCTTCGACGCCTCCGGCAGCATCTACGTGGACGGCGTGCGCGACGTCGGCTCGATCTCGCGCGACACCTTCAACATCGAACAAATCGACGTGCTCAAGGGCCCGGCCGGCACCGACAACGGCCGCAGCTCGCCGACCGGCGCCATCAACCTGGTCAGCAAGAAGCCCCTGCTGGAAGACGCCTACCTGGGTTCGGTCACGGTCGGCAGCGGCAGCCAGAAGCGCGCCAGCGCCGACCTGAACAAGGTCATCAACGCCGACACCGGCACCGCCTTCCGCCTGAACCTGCTCGACCAGGACAGCGGCAATCCGGCGCGCGACGTGGTCAAGAACAAGCGCTGGGCGATCGCGCCGTCGGTGGCCTTCGGCCTGAACGGACCGACCCGTGTCTACCTGAACTACCTGCACGTCGACCAGAACAACATTCCCGACGGCGGCGTGCTGACCATCGGCCTGCCGGGCTGGACCCCGCCGGCGCCGGTCGTCCTGACGCCGGCCACAGGTGGCAAGCCGCCCGTGCTGGGACCGAGCTTCGACTTCATGGCCGGCGCCAAGGCGGTCGATCCGAAGAACTTCTACGGTTCGGTGCTGGACTTCGACAAGGTCAAGGCCGACATGTTCACCGCCCGCATCGAGCATGACTTCGCCGGCGGCGCCAAGCTGCAAAGCACCACCCGCTACGGCCGCACCAAGCAGGACTACCTGCTGACCTCGTTCATGTCGACCGGCGCCAACCTGCGCAACGTCGTCGCCGGTTCCAATCCGGACAACTGGATGATGGCGCGCACCAACCTGACCTACAAAGACCAGCTGAACGAAATCATCACCAACCAGACCACCGTCACCGCCGACTTCGACGGCGGCGCGCTCAAGCACACCGTGGTGGCCGGCCTGGAACTGGTCAACGAGAAGCAGACCAACTACACCAACGTCAACGCGCCGGGCGCGACCGGCCTGCCGCTGGTCTACATCTACCATCCTGACTCCAGCCAGGCGGTGACGCCGGCCCAGGTCAGCCTGGTGCGCAACGGCGCCCGCGGCGACGGCAGCACCAACACCGAGAGCGTGTACCTGTTCGACACCGCCAAGCTGGGCGACCAGTGGATCTTCAACGCCGGCGTGCGCCTGGACCACTACAACACCACCTACAACGGCGTGACGGTGCAGGGCGTGGCCACGCCGCAAAAGATCCCGGTCGGCACGCTGCTGGCCAACTCGCTGACGGCCTCGGACAACCTGCTCAACGGCAAAGTGTCGGCGCTGTACAAGCCGACCGCCGACAGCAGCGTCTACGCGCTGGTGGCGACCTCGAAAGCGCCGCCGGGCGGCGCCAACTTCACGCTGAGCTCGGCCGCCAGCAGCTCGTCCAACCCGAACTACGATCCGCAGATCACCACCAACTACGAGTTCGGCACCAAGTGGGATCTGCTCAAGCAGAAGCTGTCGCTGTCGGCCGCGGCCTACCGCACCGACGTGCGCAACGAGATCGAAGTCGACCCGACCAACGCCGCCATCTTCTACCAGAACGGCAAGAAGCGCGTGCAGGGCATCGAACTGGGCGTGACCGGCGAGCTCATGCGCAACTGGCTGATCAGCGCGGGCTATACCCGCATGTCGACCAAGGTGGTGTCCGGCAAGGTGGTCACCGCCGCCGGCGAGAACCTGCTGAGCTACACGCCGAAACAGGCGTTCACGCTGTGGACCTCGTACACGCTGCCGATGGGCCTGCAAATCGGCGGCGGCGCCCGCTTCAGCGACAAGCTGATGCGCGGCACCGACGGCGCGGTCGGCACCCCGGCCTACGCCGATGCGTACTGGGTGCTGGACGCCATGGCTTCGTATCCGGTCAACAAGCACGTCGACCTGCGCCTGAACGTCTACAACCTGGCCGACAAGGACTATGTCCAGGCGATCAACAAGTCGGGCTACCGCTACACCCCGGGCGCGCCGCGCTCGGCCAGCCTGACCGCCAACTTCAAGTTCTGATTTTCAGCTACTCACTGCAGGCCCCGCCCATTCCGGCGGGGTCTTTTTTTTTCAAGGAGAGTTTTCCATGATGCTGCACATCCCCGCCGTACTGAGCCGCGAACAAGTGGCCGCCATGCGGCGCCGGCTGGACCAGACCGACTGGGTCGACGGCCGCGGCACGGTCGGCGCCCAGGGCGCGCTGGTCAAGCAGAACCGCCAGCTGGCCGAGGGCTCGGCGCTGGCGCAGCAACTGGGGGCGGAGGTGCTGGCGGCGCTGGCGGCCAGCCCGCTGTTCTTTGCGGCGGCGCTGCCGCTGCGCACCTGTCCGCCGCTGTTCAACAGCTACGCCGGCGGCGAACACTACGGCGCCCATGTCGACGGCGCGCTGCGGCGGGTGGCGGCCACCGGGCAATGGCTGCGCACCGATGTGTCGTCGACCCTGTTCCTCAGCGACCCCGAGGACTACGACGGCGGCGAGCTGATCGTCACCGACGCGTATGGCGAGCATGAAGTCAAGCTGCCGGCCGGCGATCTGATCGTGTATCCGTCGACAAGCGTGCACCGGGTCGAGCCGGTCACGCGCGGGGCGCGGGTCTGTTCCTTCTTCTGGACCCAGAGCATGGTGCGCGACGATATGCGGCGCAGCCTGCTGCTGGAGCTGGACCAGAACATCCAGAGCCTGCGCGCGCGCCTGGGCGACTGCCCGGAACTGGTCGGCCTGACCGGCCACTACCACAACCTGCTGCGGCAGTGGAGCGAGGTCTAGGCCGGATTCAAGCGGTGGCGGCGGCGCGCGCGTAACGGCGCTCGACGCGCGCACCCAGCGGACGCAGCGTGAACATCAGCACAAACACCATGTTGGCCTTGCCCGGCGCGACATAGCCGAGCAGCAGCGCCAGCGTCGCGATCAGCATCACGCCGAAGCTGCGCACCAGCGTCGCGCGGTAGACGCCGACGCTCATCGGATGCACGCACAGGCCGGGATGGCGGTGGATATGCCGCGCCACCAGCAAGGTGGACACGCTCATCCAGATCATCACGCCGGAATACACCATCTGTCCCGTGGTCGACGCCATCTGGCCGTTGACCGCCGAGGCGAACGGCAGCAGCGAGGCGCCGGACAGGCTGAGGATGGTCAACCACAGCAGGCCCTGGTCGGCATGCCGCACGTAGCTGAACAGGCGGTGGTTGACGATCCAGAAAATCGCCAGCACGAAAAAGCTGATCAGCCACGAGATCAGGTTGGGGATCAGGCCCACCAGCGCGCCTTGCAGCGCCGCTTCGCTGGTCAGGTGGGCGTGTTCGGGCAGGCGCAACTCGATCACCAGCAAGGTCATGGCGACGGCGAAGATGCCGTCCACCAGGGCTTCGATACGGTGTTTGCTCAGCTGCGGCTGGCCGTCGTGGCTAAAATCTGTCATCACTGGTCCTGTTGTTAATCGAACAGCAGCCATTTTTGCCGCGATATACGGAAATTGCAACTGTTAGCGCTTGGCCAGGCGGGTGGCGTGGTAGCGCTCGATCCGCCAGGCGTCGCCGTCGCGTTTGAAGACCGCCGTTTCCAGAAAGCCGTAGGGGGTTTCCGCGCCATCGCTGGCGATCCAGACCGCATCGTTGCTGACCGTGGTCCAGGCCACATCGCCGTGCGCCTGGGTGCGGAAGCCGTGCAGGCCGGCCCGTTGCCGGCCCAGCGCGGCGCTCGACTTCAGCAGCGCCATGACGGCGGCCTTGTCCAGGATGCGGTCCTGCTCGATCATGAGGAATGCCGCCGTCAGCCCGGCCTCGACCGCGCCCCAGTCATGGCGCTCCAGCGCGCGGTGCCAGTCGGTCAGCGCCGCCTCGGCGGCGCGGGTGTCAGACTCCATGCTAGGCATGCTCTATCCTTTCCGAATACGGCCCGGTCTGGCCGCGATGCCGAAAAGCTTAGCATGGAGGGCTCGTCAGCGGTGCGCCGTAGCGCTTATTTGCCCGTCAGCCTGCGCAGCGCCAGGCCATCGTCGCGGAAGGCATGCAGCGCGGCCGCCGGCAGCGAGAACGCCACCGTCGCGCCCGCCCGCAGGCTGTCGTCCTGGGTCTTGGCGACCAGCAGGGCTTGCTCGTCCGCCCAGCGCAGGTGCACATAGCTGTGTTCGCCCAGCGCCTCGACGTGGACGATCTGCGCCTGCCACTCGCCCGCTCCCAGCACCAGGTGCTCGGGACGGATGCCCAGCGTCAGCGCGGCTCCCGGCTCCAGGTCGGCGCCATCGACCGCGGCCTCGCAGGCGCGGCCGCGCAGGGTGGCGACGATGCCCTGCGGCGTCACGGCGGCCAGGCTGGCACCCAGGAAATTCATCGCCGGCGTGCCGATGAAACGCGCCGCGAACAGATTGGCCGGATGATGGTACAGCTCCAGCGGCGTGCCGATCTGCGCCACATTGGACTGGCCCGGCGCTTCGGCGGCCGGACGCAGCAGCACGATCTTGTCGGCCAGCGTCATCGCCTCCACCTGGTCGTGGGTCACGTAGATCATGCTGGCCGTATGCAGCTCGCGATGCAGGCGCGCGATCTCCAGCCGGGTCTGGGCCCGCAGCGAGGCGTCCAGATTGGACAGCGGCTCGTCGAACAGGAACACCTTGGGCTTCTTGACGATGGCGCGGCCGATCGCCACCCGCTGGCGCTGGCCGCCGGACAGCGCGCCGGGCTTGCGCGCCAGCAGCTCGTCCAGTTGCAGTATCCGCGACGCCTCCCTCACGCGGCGCTCGATCTCGGCCTTGTCCAGCCGTTGCCGGGTCAGGCCGAACGCCATGTTGTCGTACACCGTCATGTGCGGGTACAGCGCGTAGCTCTGGAACACCATGGCGATCTGGCGCTGCGCCGGCGGCACGTCGTTGATGGTGCGGCCGTCGATGGTCACGGTGCCGGCGCTGACCGGCTCCAGTCCGGCGATCAGCCGCAGCAGGCTCGATTTGCCGCAGCCCGAAGGGCCGATGAATACGCAGAACTCGCCCGGCGCGATGTCCAGGTTGATGTCGTTCAGGACGTGCTGGCCGTTGTAGGCCAGCGCGATGTGGTTGAGGCTAACTTGCGTCATGGGATTCTCGTTTTACTTGATGCCGCTGGACTGGTCGTTGACGTTCAGGAAGTGCCGGTTGAGCCCGATGTACAGGATCAGGATCGGCAGGATGGAGATCACCGAGCCGGCCATGATCAGGTTCCAGGACGACGCCTTGGCGTACTGCTTGGCCACCGCGTTCAAGCCCTGGGTCAGCAGATACTGGTCGACGCTGGAGATGAACAGCAGCGGTTTCATGAACTCGTTCCAGATGCCCATGAAGACGAAAATGGCCTGGGTCGCCAGCGCCGGCTTGGCCATCGGCAGCACGATGCGGAAGAAGCGGTGGAACGGCCCCGAGCCGTCCAAGGTGGCCGCCTCTTCGATTTCAACCGGGAAGTTGATGAAGAACTGGCGCATCATGAAGATGTAGGCGATCGACACGGCCGAGGTCAGGATCACCGACAAATGGGTGTCCACCAGGCCCATGCGCGCGACGATCATATAGGCCGGGATCATGGTCACCTGGCTCGGCACCATCACCAGCAGCATCATGCTCTGGAACAGCAGGCCGCGGCCGCGGAAGCGGAAACGCGCCAGCGCGTAGCCGGCCATGGTGTTGAACAGGACGTTGAGCACGGTGACGGCCAGCGCCACCGTGAACGAATTCCACAGCCACTGGTAGAACGGGCCGTGCAGGATCATCTCGTAGGCCGCCAAGGTCGGCGCCTGCGGCCAGACCTGCTCGGCGCCGGCGATTTCGCGGGTGGTCTTGAGCGAGGTCAGCACGGCCCAGGCGAACGGCGCCAAGGTCAGCAGGCTGTAGCCAACCAGCACCGCGTACAGCGCGCCCTGCCGCAGGCGCGCGCCGGCAGAGTGGGACGGGCGGCTCATCGGTTGGCTCCATTCGGTTGCACAAAGCGGTTCAGGATCAGCGTGGCGCAGAAGATGATCGCGGTCAGCACCACCGCCAGCGCGCACGCCAGGCCCATGGTGTTGTAGTTCTTGAAGGCGAAATGGTAGATCAGCAGCGTGAAGGTCAGCGTGGCGTTCTCCGGCCCGCCCTCGCCGCCGGACAGGATGAAGGCCTGGTCGAACACCTGGAAGCAGCCGATCAGCCCCATCGTCAGCACATAGCAGGTGATCGGCATCAGTTGCGGCACGCTGATCTCCCAGTGGCGGCTGACCGGACCGGCGCCGTCCAGCAGCGCGGCCTCGTACAGCGCGGCCGGGATCTCCTGCAGGCCGGCCAGGAACACCACCATGTAGCCGGGGATGGTGGAGAACACGTTCATCAGCATGATGATGCCCAGCGCCCATTTGGGATCGCCCAGGAAATTGATGCTGTGGCCGAAGTGCTGCTGGAGGAACTGCACCACCAGGCCGTTGTTATTGAACAGCCACATGAAGATCATGGTCATCGCCGCCGACGAGGTCAGCGTCGGCAGGAACAGCAGCGTGACGAAGCTGCGCTTGAAGCGGATCTTGCCGTTGAGGGCGCAGGCCAGCGCCATCGCGATCACCGTCTGCAACGGCACCACCACCGCCACGTACGTCATGGTGTTGCGGCAGGCGGCCCAGAACTTGTCGTCCTCGACCAGATACGCCAGGTTGCGCAGGCCGACGAAGCTGTGGCGCCCCGACACCAGGTCCATCTTCTGCACCGAGACAAACAGCGCATAGGCGATCGGCGCCAGCGTGAACAGGCTGATCACCAGCAGCGCCGGCAGCAGGAAGGCATAGGCGCCGATGCTGGCGCCGCGCGGGATTTTGGGCAGGGAAGGCATCATCGCTGGCGCTCGATTTCACGGTTGGAGACGGTTTCGGCCTTCTCCAGCGCCTGCTGCAAGGACTTGCTGCCGTTGAAGGCGGCCAGGAACTGGTTGCCGAAATTGGTGTTGAGCACCGGCAGTTCGATGCCGCGCGACCACACCGTCGCATAGGCCGCGCCGGCCACGTGCGCCGCCAGCACCGGCGCGCTGCGCACCTGCATGGCCGCCTCCACGCTGCGCCGGGTCGGCAGCGTGCCCGAGGCGGCGGCCCACAGCCGCATGCCGGCGCCGGTCATGTAGCGCGCGAAGCGCAGGCCGGCCGCCTTGTTCTTCGCGCCGCGCGGCACCGCATAGCCGACCACGAAGGCCATGGTCTGCTTGCGCTGGTTCACGGTCGGCATTTCGCGCGTGATGAAGGGCACGTCGCCATAGTCGTGCCGGAGCGCCGGCTGCACCCAGTTGCCCTCCATCATCAGCGCGGCGCGCCGCGTGCCGAAGGCGGCGCCCGGCCAGTCGGCGCCGAGGTCGTCCTTGGGCGAGTACAGGTACTTCAGCACATGGCCGGTGACCAGCTGGTTCAGATAGGCGTAGGCGACCGCGTTGCCGGTGAAGTGGGCGTGGCCGTCGGCGCCGATCAGCGGCTGGCCCGAGGTTTCCAGCGCCGCCAGATGGCGCGCCAGGTCCTTCTCGATGATCATCGCCGCCACGCCGCGCGGCAGGCGCGCCTGCAATGCCTGGGCAAAGCGCATCAGGCCGTTGAAGTCGCGCGGCACGTCGTCCGGACGATAGCCGGCCTGCTTCAACAGCTGCGGATTCAGGTATAGCGCCAGCGTCGAATAATCCTTGGGCAGGCCGTACAGCTTGCCGTCGCGGCCGCGGAAGGCTTGCAGAAACTGCGGGTAGAAATCGGCCTGGTCGGCCGCGTCCAGCTCCAGCGGCTCCAGCACGCCGCTTTCGATCAGCACCGGCGCCTCGGACGCGTCCAGGTAGAACACGTCGGGCGGGTTGTTGGCGGCGAAGCGCGACTTCAGCACGTCCTGGTACTTGTCCTCGATCACCTGCTTGCGCACGGCGATGCCGGTGCTGTCGGTGAAGGCGGCGGCGGCCAGGTCGAAGGCCGCCACCTCGGCGGGCGACGAGCCCCAGACGGCCACCGTGACCGCCTCGGCGGCCCGTCCCGGCGCCGCCATCGCCAGCGCGGCGCACAGCGCGGCCGCGCGCAGGCGGCCTGGTATATCGTTCATTGCATTGTCTCCTGGTACTGCGGTGGCCGTGATCGGCGCATGGTGGGGGGCGGCATGCGACGCACTGCTACGCGGACATTGTACTGGCGGCCAGCGGCGGCCGGACCGCCAGGTAGACCGTGCTCCACAACTGCACCGCGTTCGATTCGTCGGCGGTGGCGGCGCCCGGACCGAAAGGCTGCAGGCGGTAGCCGCCGTCCGCCCAGGTCCACGACCACAGCTCGGAATTGCTCTGCGCCTGGGTCGGCAGGATGACCGCCCACAGCGCCTGCTGCGCCTCGGCCAGCAAGGCGCGGGTGCGCTCCGGCAAGTCGCCGCGCGCCAGTTGTCGCGCCAGGCCGGCCGCCAGCAGCGCCTGTTGCCACGACCACACCACGGCGCCGTGGTAGCGGTCCGGTCCGAACAGCGGCCGCAGCGCGGCGTCGGTATAGGCGCCGTTGGCCACCAGCATGCCGACCCCGGTCATCAGTCCGGCCGGGAAGGGCCGCATGACGGCCGCCAGTTCGCGCTCGATCAGTGCGGCCGGCGGCTGTTGCAACATCAGCGCGAAGCCCAGGTCGGAATGCAGCACCGGCACCGGAGCGCCCTGGGCGTCGAGCGCGATGGCGTTGAACGCCAGCTCGCCGTCGGCCAGGCTGGCCAGCGCCGGCGCGGCGTCGACACCCAGTTCGGCGGCGCAGGCGCGCACGCTGGCGCGCGCCGCCTCGGCGCCACGGCGCACCGTGAAGTAGCCGGGCACCTGATCTTCCCACAGCTGCGCCAGCGCGGCCGCCGTGGCGTCGTCGTCCAGGTAGGGCGCCAGCAGGCCGCTGGCGTGCAGCGCGGCGATGGCGCGCAGCGCGGCCGGCACCAGGATGGCGTTGACGTTGTACGAGACGACGCCGCCGCCCAGGCCGTCCGCGCTGTCGCGCCAGTCGCCGGTGGGATGGCCGGGTTTCAGGTGGATCAGCGTGGCGATGCCCGGCCGCCGCGCATAGGCGCCGGCCAGCTGCTGCACCAGGCGGAAATTGCGGCTCAGCGCGACGCCGCGCGGCTGGCCGTCGGCGCCGGCTCCGGCCAGCCACTGCGCCGCGCGCGCCGCGCCGCCGGCCGGCTCCAGCAGATAGGCCATGGCCACCGGCGCCAGCATGAAATCGTCGTCGACCATCTTGTAGTCGTACAGCGGGGCGCCGCCGCCGCCGTGCAGCAGCGCGCACTCGCCGATGTCTTCCTCGTGGGCGACGGCGCCGTGCGGGTCGAGCCGGTCCAGCACCGACCCCAGCCCGGCTTCGACGGCCTGCGGCGTCAGCGCCGGCATCAGCAGCAGCAGCGACATCAGCGTGTCGCGCCCGAAATAGGTGTTGAAGCGCCACGAGCCGGCCAGCAGCTTGTCGCGGTAGCTGAGGAAGGCCAGGCTCTGGCGCGCGCGCAGGGTGCCGGCCGCCGGGTCGCGCAACAGCTGGGCGGGCGGCAGCGGCTGCAGCGCGGTCTCGCCGGACAGCGTGGTCAGCCGCAAACGCAGGCTCTGGCCGGCCGCCGCGCTCAGGGTGATGCGGCCGTGGGCGTCGGTGTCGACCCGGCCGTTCAGCACGTCCAGCCCGATGGCGTAGCCGGCGGCGCCGTCCAGGCGGTCGCGCGACCAGCGCACGCTGTCGGCCGTGAAGTCGATGGCGTTGTGCAGGCCCAGCGGCAGGCGCCGGTCGTGCTGGTAGTCGCGCAGCACGCGCGCCGAACTGAGCACGGCGCCGTCGACGGTCAGCATGGCGCGGTCGACCGCGATCTCGGTGGCGATGCCGTACAGCGGGCGGCCCTGGTCGTCGCCGCCCTGCACCGCCTGTATCTGCGCGGCGCCGCTCCATTGCAGCGGCGCGCCGTCCGGCTTGAACCACAGGCCGGTGGCGCTGTTGCCGGCCGGGAAGGCGGCCAACAGGCGCGGCTCCATGCCGGAGCTCAGCAGCAGGTGGGCGGCGACCGCTCCCTGGCGCAGGAATTCATTGGCGACCAAGCCCTCCGGCAGCGAGAAGCGCAGGGCGGGTTCGGCGGGGTCGGGCAGCGGGTGGATCTGTTCCATCGGGGGGTTCCAAAAACGGGTGGGGAAAATCGGCCGGCGCGCACGCCGGCCGGAAAAATAAATGCCGGGCCTAGGGCAGGGTAAAGGTCGCGCGGTCGATGCCGACACCGCGTATTTCCAGCTTGGTCCAGCGCTTGGGCAGCGCGGTCTTGCGCTGGCCTATGCCCTGGTCGTCGATGTGCAAGCCGCCCAGGCCAAACAGCAGGGCTTGCAGGGTGCCGCCGGCGCCGGTCGCGAAATACGGGTTGCCGCCGCCGGGGTATTCTTCCAGCACGCCGAACGGCGCCAGGCGCAGGCCCTGGTAGCTGCGCTGGAAGGCCTGGTACGCCTGCTCGGTCTGGCCGGCGCGCGCGTGCAGCGTGGCGACGATGGACAGCCCCATGGCCGGACCTTCCGGCGCCAGCCGTGGCGCATAGTAGGCCAGGTCCTGGGCGATGCGGGCCGGGTCGCTGACGATCGCCAGCGGATAGGCCAGCAGGTTGACGTCGGCTTGCTTGATCGGCACGCCGTCGTAGCTGGCGTTCTCGCGGGTGGTGCCGTCGGCGAAACGCAGGATGGGGATGTTGGCGGCCACCAGCTCCCAGTCGGGATCGGGCGCGATGCCCAGTTCGCGCGCGGCCTGGCCGGCATAGCGCAACACGGTGATCGCCATGCCGTTGGTGAAGGCGTTGTTGTCGATGTTCTCCTGCCATTCGTTGGCGCCGATCACGTTGTTGATCTCGTAACGGCCCGGCCCCTGGCGTTCGACCCGGCTGGCCCAGAAGTCGGCCACTTCCTTCAGCATCGGATAGCCGCGCTCCCGCAGCCACTGCTTGTCGTGGGTGACCTGATAGTACTTCCAGAAGGCCCAGCCGACGCAGCCGGTGATGTGCTGCTGGAACGGTCCGGTCAGCGCCGGCACCGGCGTGACTTCATGGCCTTCGCTGGCCGACTCCCAGGGGAACATGGCGCCCCGGTAGCCGTGGTTGCGCGCATTCTCGCGCGCCGCGCCGAGGCGCTGGAATCGGTATTCGAGCATCGACTTGGCCAGCTCGGGCTGGAGCGCCAGCAGCGGCGGCAACATCCACAGCTCGGCGTCCCAGAACACATGGCCGTTGTAACCCAGCCCGGACAAGCCCATCGGCGACAGGCTGAAGGCCGTGCCTTCGCGCGCGAACGAGTACAGGTGGTACAGCGCCAGGCGCATGTCGCGCTGGGTTTGCGGATCGCCGTCGATGACGATGTCGCTGCGCCATAGCTGTTCCCAGGCCCGCAGGTGGGCCGCCATCAGCCGCTCGCGCCCCTGCAGCGCGGCGTACACGGTCAGGCGCTCGGCCTCGTTGTGCGGGTCGGCCAGGTGGGCCGAGCTCAGCATCGATCCGACCACCGAGAAACGCAGCGTCTCGCCGGCCTTGAGCTTACGGCTGAATTTGGTCGCATGGCTGTTGTAGTCGCCGTCCTCGTGCACCAGCTCCGGCTGGACGCCGGGCTCGAAGATGAAGCTGACGGCGGCGGCGACGGTGTGCCGGCCCGACGGGCTCTTGCCCACCGAGCTCATGAGCGGAATGCGCGCGTGCGGCCGGTCGATCTGGGCGTACAGGTTCTTGACGTCGCGCAGGATGTCGGGCGCCGCGATCAGCGCCGACGGCGTGACCGTGGTATCGCGCCGCGCCGTGATCTCCACCGTGGCCAGCGCGGTGTAGGGCAGCTGGCGCAGGGCGGCGATGCTGTGCCTGACGTGGACCTGGTCCTTGAGGTCGAACTCGGTAACCAGCAGCGCCCGCTTCATGTCCAACGTTTGCCGCAGGCCCGACACGTGGGCGGCGTCGGCGCGCTGGCCGTCGACGTCGAGCTTGACGTTGATGAAGTTGAAGCCCTTCAGGATGTTGTCGACCCGGCCGCGGCCATAGGTGTCGAAGGCGCCGTTGAGGACCACTTCGCCGATCTGCATCGGTTCGGCCGAGGACACCAGGCCGAGCACGCCATTGGCCAGCGTCACGCCGTGGTAGCGGGCCGGATCGATGGCGGACGCGACAATGGTCCAATCGTCCTGTGCGCCGGCCTGAACCGCCGAACCGAGCAACAACGCTGCAATGCTGAGGTATTTGATCATGGATGGATTCTTCCGCCTGGAAAAAAAACCGGCTGACGCGGACGCCAGCCGGCCAAGGACGCACATTTAGAACGATGCCGTCAGGCTAAACTGCATATTGCGGCCCAGGATGGCGCGGGCAAAGAAATAATTGCCGCCCGCGACTTCGGTGAATCCGGCGCGCGGATTGCCCTCGGTCAGGCCGATGGTGTTGGTCAGGTTCTGCACGCTCACATTCAGCGCCAGCGTCGGCGTCAACTGGTAGCTCGCGCCCAGGTCCACCGTATGGTAGGCCGGCAGCACGAAGGAGTTGGCGGCGTCGGCGTAGCGCTTGCCGACCTGGTGGTACGACAGATAGACCTCGCCCTTGTTATCCGGCAGCAGCAGGGCCGGCGTAATGGTGTAGTTCTGGTCCGGCGAGCGCTCGGGATGCGAGCCCAGGTTGGCGGTGTTGATGGTCGAGGCCGACGGCCCGCTGACGCTCTTGATGTTCATCGACGACTTCTGCACCACGCCGGTCAGGTTGACCCGGGCGTAGCGCAAGGGCTTCCATTGCAGCTCGTACTCCAGGCCGTTGACGATGATGTCGCCGCCAATCTTGGTTTCCAGGCTGTCGCCCTCGAGCAGGCGGCTGAACTGGTAGTTCTTGAAGTTGGTGCGGAACGCCGTCAGCGAGGCGGAGAAGCCGCGCCGCTGGTAACGAGCACCGAGTTCGCCGAAGCTGATGCGGGTCACCGGATTCTCGTTGTTGGCCTGGTAGCTTTTCGAATAGCGCGCGTAGGCCGCCAGATTGTCGTTGATCAGGTAGTTGGCGCCGGCCGTGGCCGAGCTGTGGTTGGCGGCGCCCTTGTCGACGTAGTCGTACTGGCCGTTAAAGGCCGGCATGGTGTTGTTGACCATGATGTTGTCGGCGTCGCTGCCGTCCGGCTTGCTCGATCCCGGGATCGCCACGGTCGAGCCCTGCGGACGCCAGGCGCGATAGCGGAAGTGCTCCAGGCGCATGCCGGCGTCCACCCGCAGGCGCTCGTTGAACTGGTACTCGTCGTTCAGGTACAGGTTCTGCGACGACAGCGAGGAGCGGCTCAAGCCCACGCCCCACGGGTTGTATTCCAACACGCCCTTGTCGGTCAGCTGGCCGACCACCTTGCCGGCGCCGTCGATGGCGACGATGTCGAGGCGGGCCGGGTTGTTCCTCACCTCGCCCAGGAAGCGGGTGTTGCCGTCGTTGCCGCCCTGCTCATCCTGGTCGATGGTCAGCAGGCCGGCGGTCAGGCTGTTGCCGGCCGCGCTCCAGGTGACGCTCAGGTCGTTGACGAAGTTCTGGCGGTAGGCGCGGTTCTTGGCCGAGATATTGTCCGTCAGCAGGCCGTTGCCGCTGACGTTGGCGAGATTGGCGCCGGCATACACGGTGCCGCTGGCCACGCCGCGGATGGCCGCCGTGGTGCCGGGGAAGCGCGCCAGCATGGCCTTGATGTCGCTGTTGGTGGCCGGGTTCAGGCGGTTGGCGGCCGAGCGCATGCTGTTGTTGTCGAAGGTGAACACCGCGTTGAAGTCGTTCTTGAAGTCGGTGTAGCGGCCTTTGGAGCGCACCGTGAAGGCGTCGTTCAGGCGCTGTTCGAAGTTGTAGCCGATCGAGGTCGACTTGGTGGCGACGCCGTCGGTCAGGTCGTTGGTCTGGACGCCGTTGGAATTGCGGCCGGCCTGGACGCCGTTGTCGGCGCTCAGCAAGGTGCCGTAGTTGCCGTTGAAGCCGGGCACCGGTTGCGGATTGGACGGGTTCTGGAACGGGGTCGGCAGCAGGAAGGTGTTGTGGTCGTTGACCAGCTTGAGGTTGACGCTGAATTCGCCGTCGCCCCATTTGCGCCCCACATAGGCGCGCAGCAGGCCGCCGTGGTCGGCGGTGAAGCCGATGTCGCGCACCGAGTCGGCGTTGCGGTAGAAGCCGCCGAAGCCGGCATACCAGCCGTTGCCGAGCGCGCCGCCGTAGCGCAGGTCGATGCGCCGGGTGCCGTAGTCGGAGCCGGTCAGGCGGATCGCGCCCTCCGGCGCATCCTTGGCGCGCGCCGTGATGAAGTTGACGGTGGCGCCGGCGCCGTTGACCGTCAGGATGCCGGAGGTGCCGCCGCGCACCGCTTCCATGCGGTCGATCGACAATTCCTGCTTGAGGACGGTGTCGGCCAGGCCCGGATGGTAGAACACCGGCAAGCCGTCCTCGGACAGCTGGACGAAGTTCTGGCCGCCGCCGGCCAGGCCGCGCACCGTGTAGTTGTTGGACACTTCGCCGCCGGAGTCCTCGACCATCATGCCGGGGATCAATTCCAGCGCGCTGGCGGTGCTGCGCGGCGCCTTGCGGTCGAGGTCGGCGCGGTCGGCGCTGGTGACGGCCACCGAGCTTTCGCGCACGGTGCGCTTGAGCGAGGTGCTGCCGGTGACCACCACCTGGTTCAACTTGTCGTCGGCCCGGCCCTGGTCGGCGCCGCTGGCGTTGTCAGCGGCAGGGGCGGCGGCGCCTTCCTGCGCCTGTACTTGATGCGTCAACGCCCAAACGGCCAGCGTGATGGTGGACAGCAAAAAACGCTTGTGATTCTTCATTTTTGTCTCCGTCTATTATCTTTTTAACTATAACTGTATAAGCGGTCGCTGCGGTATGGCTGGTGATCGGCACTGACGGATTGTGGCATTTTCCGAAATTATCGATTGAGCAACCGGTGCTTCTGATGTGCGCAACCGGTTGCGCAACGAAATAATTATGCAGCGTTCCAAACTTATTTGCAATTTATTCCGCTTCAACGATGCAATTAGCAACACATGCGGCGAAACCGGCAAATGGCGGTATCATGCCGCTTTTGGATGCCATGCCAGGGCCGGGGGAAGCGTAGTGAAGATGACGTTGGACCAACTTGCATTGAATCTCGGCTTGTCCAAGGGCACGGTCAGCCGCGCCCTCAACGGCAAGGGCCGCATGGCCGAAGAAACCCGTCAACGCATCCTGGCCGCGATGGACGCCTCCGGCTATTCGCCCGATCCGACGGCGCGCGAATTGAGCCGGCGTTCGCGCCACAGCGTCGGCATCTCCCTCAGCAAGGGCGGCTTCGGCCCCTACTTCACCTTGTTCTGGCGCGCCCTGGTGCAGGTGGCCGGCGAACGGGGCACCCGCTTCGTCGAGATGAGCGAGCCGCTGGAAACCTATGCCCGCCTGCCGGACGCGGTGCTGCTGCATAACACCGAAGCGGTGCAGGAACGCCTGGCGCTGTTGGCCCAACGCAAGGTGCCGGCGGTGGTGCTGGGACATCAACCGAACGCCGCCTTTGTCGTGCCGGACGACGCCGGCGGCGGCGCGGCCGCCACCCGCTGCCTGCTGGAACTGGGGCACCGGACCATAGGCTTTGTCGGCATGCCGACCGCGCAGCAATCCGACGTCGACCGCCGCCACGGCTACCGCACGGCGCTGACGGCGGCCGGCATCGCGCTGCGCCCGGAGCTGGAGCTGGACGGGCAATTTTCGGTGTTGGGCGGTTATCGCGCCGTACGGCGCGCATGGGAGGGCGGATTGCGCTTCACCGCCTTGTTCTGCGCCAGCGACGAAATGGCGATAGGCGCCATCGGCGCGCTCGAAGACCTGGGTCTGCAGATGCCGCAGCAGGTGTCGGTGATCGGCTTCGACGGCTTGCCGGGCATGCCGTACGAGTTGACCACGGTGGTGCAGGACATCGAACGCATCGCCGTGGAAGCCATCACCCTGGCCGAACAGCTGATCGACGGCGGACCGCTGCGCGAAATCGTGGTGCCGGTGCGCCTGCATCTGGGCGCCACCACCGCGGTATGTACGCTGCCGGCGTAATGCGCCGGCGCGTACAATAGCAAAAGATCAACAACCACTCCGAGGATCGCCATGCGCATTTCGCAGGCAGTACGCACCAGCTTGACCTTGATTGCCACCTTGCTATTCGCCGGCTGCGTCGCCATCGTGCCGCAGTCCGGGCCGGCGCCGTCCAGCGGCAGCGGCAACGGCGGCGGCCCGCCGTTTTGCCAGGCTTCGCCGGACGGCAAGTCGGTGGCCTGCGGCAGCGCCGCCGTGTTCTGCCAGAAATCGTCCGATGGCAGCGCGGTCGCCTGCGGCGGCAAGGCCGGTTTCTGCGAGACCTCGTCCGACGGCAAGCAAGTCGCCTGCGGCGGCGCGGCGCCGTTCTGCGCCAAATCGAAGGACGGCAGCATGGTGGCCTGCGGCGGCGCCGCGCCGTTTTGCGAGAAATCGGCCGATGGCCAGAACGTCGCTTGCGGCGGCAAGGCGCCGTTCTGCGAGCACTCGGCCGACGGCCACCAGGTCGCCTGCGGCGGCGCGGCACCGTTCTGCCAGGCTTCGCGCGACGGTTCGTCCGTGGCCTGCGGCGGACAGTAACACCGCCCTCGCAGCAAGCAACCCGCCGGCCTGAACGCGCTCAAGATCGCGCTCAGTGCCGGCGGGTTTTTTTACGCCGCCGCGCTGCCATGCGTTATAGTTTCAGCTACTCAATTTTTCAACTACGGAACATCATGGCGGAACAGGAAATAGCGAAGCACACCAAGAAAGTGGTACGACTGTTTGACAAGAACGAACATGGCTGGGGCCACAAGCTGGGCGAGATGGCGCTGGAAATCATTACCATCGTGTTCGCCGTCAGCCTCAGCATCTGGCTGCACAGCCTGAGCGAGCACCGCCACGAGCAGCAGCAAGTGCGGACCTTCCTGCTGGGACTGCGGCACGACATCGCCAACGACATCCAGGCCACCACCGAGCTCAGCGCCGCCTACCGCAGCTTCGACGCCAACTTCGACTACCTCAGCAAGCTCGACCCGCGCAGCGCGCCCGTCGCGGAAAAGTTCGAGGCAAGCTACAGCCTCGCCAACAACAATATCTTCTTCAATCCGGTGCTCAGCCGCTATCAGGGCTTCAAGTCCTCCGGCAAGCTGACCCATATTGAAAATGAGGCTTTGCTGGAAAAAATACTAAGCCTGTATGAATCCGCCACGGTAGGCATCAAGTCCTCCGAACGCGGCTGGGCGAGCAGCCAGGAAAAATACCGCGCTTACCTGGAAGACGCGATGGTCGGCGACGACACGCTCGCGGAACGCTACCGGCTGGTGGTTGCCCCCAAGGGCAAGCGCCTGCTGCGCAACCAGATCGCCTATCCGCAACTGTACGACCGCTACCGCGCCTACGCGGCGCTGGGCACCGAGATCATCAAGGAGATCGAGCGCGAGTATCCGGAAGCGAGCCTGGAGAAAAAGTAACGCTCGTGCCGGCTTTTCGGCATTCTGTTCCCGCCAAATTGCAGTGTGTCGTCGCGGCTTCTATCTTGTGGTTTAACCAATTATCATGGCGCCTCCAAATCCAAGGAGACACCTGATGAAACTAAGCACCTTGCTGGGCGCGACCCTGTGCCTGTCCACCGCCATGAGCGCGGCGCTGGCGCAGCAATCGCCGCGCCAGCTGGCCAACGCCGCCGGCACCGCGCTGGAAAAGAAGGACTACGCGGCGGCGATCGGCGGCTATCGCGCCGCGCGCGACGGCGGTTATCGCGACGCCACGCTGATGTACTCGCTGGCCGAGGCCTACCTCAAAGCCGGCAACCACGCGGAGGCGCTGGCCGCGCTGGAACGCGGCGTGGCCGAAGGCATGCGCCTGGCCGACCTGCTCGAAGAAGACCCCGACCTTGAGCCCTTGCGCGGCAATCCGCGCTGGCCGGCCATCGTCAAGCGCGCCGTCGCCAACGAAGAGGCCTACCGGGCCGCGCACGCGGATCCCGGCCAATTCAAATTCATCACCAGCGATATCGACCGCTTCTGGAAAGTCTACGAGCTACTGCCGGCCTCCAGCGCGCCGGCGCAGTTGCTCGACCAGCAGTACCTGGACGCCGGCAGCGTCGGCCTGCAGGGCTTTATCGCGCACCGCATCGTCAGCGGCGCCAACCTGTACGCCACCATCAACAAGCGGCCCAAATACTACGCGGCGATCCGTCCGCTGACGCTGCAAGTGAGCCAGTCGGAACCTGCGGTGCGCGCGGCGATGCGCAAGTTCAAGGGCATGTACGACAAGGCGACCTTTCCCGATGTGTACTTCCTGATCGGCACCATGAATTCCGGCGGCACCGCCTCGCAGGACGGCCTGCTGATCGGCACTGAAATGTTCACCATGGCGCCGGGCGTGCCGACCGACGAACTGACGCCGTGGCACAAGAACGGCATCAATTCCTTTGCGCTGATGCCGTCGCTGGTTACCCACGAGCTGATGCACTTCCAGCAAAAGATGTCGCCGCACAATCTGCTGGGCCACGCCATCAAGGAAGGCGGCGCCGACTTCGTGGCCTCGCTGGTCGTCCAAGGCAACTTCAACGAAAAGCTCTATACCTACGGCTACGCGCACGAGGCGGAACTGAAGCAGGAATTCTTCGCCGCCATGCGGGGCAGCGACCTGAGCAAATGGCTGTACGGCGGCGCCAACGAGGCGAGCGGACGTCCGGCCGACCTCGGCTACTTCATGGGTTTCCGCATCTGCCAGGCCTACTACCAGAACGCCAAGGACAAAAAGCAAGCGATCGTCGACATCCTCAACGCCAAGGACTTCGAGCGCCTGCTGGCCGACAGCGGTTACCGAGCGCCGCAATAGCGGCGGCGGAAACGCGGTGGGGCAAGGAAGTAGAAGAATATTTCTAGACTATTTGTTCTAGTTGAGCTACGCTTGCCCCAGCTCGCACTCCGCGATCGCCAACGACAGAGAGAGACGATGACATTACGCGCACTGGGATTCTGCTTCGCGATATTGACGACTACGCTTGCCGGCGCCGCCGCACCGGCCAACGACGGCGTGATCACCTTCATTCAAAGCGAAATGAAAGAGCGGCAGATCCCGGGGCTGCAAATCATGGTGATTAAGAACGGCAAGACGGTGCTGTCGAAGGTGTTTGGCACCGCCAACCTGCAGTACGGCCTGCCGGTGACCGAGCGCAGCGTGTTCTCCATCAATTCGGCCACCAAGTCCTTTACCGGCGTCGCCATCATGCAATTGGTGGAACAGGGGAAAATCGATTTGCAGGCGCCCGCCGCACGCTATCTGCAGGACTTGCCGGCCGCGTGGCAAGGCATCACGGTGGCGCAATTGCTGAACCACACGTCCGGCCTGCCCGACATCATCGATCCACAGACGTCGAACCTGCTGCCGGGCGGCGCCGACGCGGCCTGGAAAGCTGTGCAAGCGCTACCGATGGAATCGGCACCGGGCCAGCGCTTCAGCTACAACCAGACCAACTACGTGCTGCTGGCGAAGATCATCGAGCTGTTGGGCGGCGAGCCGTTCACGGCCTTCATTCAACACCGGCAGTTCGATGTAGCGGGCATGCCCAACAGCAGCTTCGGCGATAGCCTGGATGTGATCCGCAACAAGGCCAGCTCCTACCGCCTGGCGGGCGACGGCCAGACACTGAAGAACGTGATCGAAGACTTCCCGCAGTACACGCGGGCAGGGGCGGGGATCAACACCAACGTCCAGGACCTGCGCCTGTGGATCGCGGCCTTGCAACAGGGTCGCCTGATCAAGCCCGCCAGCCTGAAGCAGCTTTGGTTGCCGACCTCCTTGTCGGATGGACGGCCGGCGCCATGGGCAATGGGCTGGCCCACCATCCGGCGCGCGGAACATCGGGCGGTCGCCGGCATCGGCGGCGGACGCTCGGCGTTTTATATCTATCCCGACGACGACCTGGCGATCATCATCCTGACCAACCTGGCCGGCTCGCAGCCGGAGCAGCTGATCGACACCGTGGCGGGATTTTACGTGGCGGCGCTACGGCAGGTTGGCGGCGGCGGCTATGCCGCCTATCGCTTGCGCCAGCGCCTGGAGGTATCCGGCTATGGCGACATCACGCGGGAGCTGGCGCAAGTGATGGCTCGCGATGGCGTTGCGCAGCCGTCGCAGAACGATCTGAACAGCTGGGGCTATCGTTTACTGGCCAAGCAGCAAAACAAGGCGGCCGTCGCCGTGCTGGCCCTGGCGGCGCAACGCTATCCCGACAATGCCAACGCGCACGACAGCCTGGCCGAGGCGTACGAGGCGGATCGGGATACGGCGGCGGCCATCCGGCACTACCAGCGCTCGCTCGCGTTAAACCCGGAAAACCGCAACGCGGCCAAGCGCCTGGAGGTGCTGGCGCGCTGAATACAGCGCGCCAGCAATCGGACCTGACGAGAGTAAATAAAGTTGCTCGGGCCGCTTGGAGCGAAGTACTTGATTTAACAAGAGTAGCTTTAGTGTTGGCGCTGATTGAAAACTGACCCACCGGTCAATTTTCGACCAGCGTCAACACCTGGTGCTCCTGGGCCATCCCGAGCTGATGCAGCGCCTGACCTTGCTGTGCAACGAGGACATCAAGAGCCGCATCAGCTACTCCCAGCAATTGCTGCCCCTGAACGATATCGACCTGGCCGCCTTCATCACCGCCGAACTGGCCGCCGTCGGACTGGGCGCGCACACCTTCGACGAAGGCGCCTTGCAGGTCATTGCCCGCGCCGTGCAAGGCAACCTGCGCCTGTGCCAGAACCTGTGCTAAGCCAGCCTGGTGGCCGCCTGCATGGACGGCCAGCGCAGCTGCTCCGTCAGCCACGTCAACGCCGCCCTGGTGCAGCCGCACTGGCGCTCGCACGATGCACTGGTCAAGCAGCAGGCGGTCCGACGAAGTGCGCCATGAACATGCTCATCCTGCCTCTGGCCTTGCACCTGCCGCCAGAGCAGGCGCTCACCCTGCTCGAACTGCTCGACCAACTGCGCGACCTGCTGGTCCAGGCCTATGGCGACGACATCGCCGCCTTGCTGCGGGCGGCGACCGTGTGCGCGGCCAACACCGCAGGCACCGGCGCCGATCCGCCGTTCTGATCGACTCGTCGGACTGATTGCACCAACGATGGGAGGCTATATGCCTCCCATTTTTCCGCCGCCGCTATAACGCAAATTCGGCCGGCGCTACGATGACAGCGTGGCTCGGGTCGAAAAAACTACGACGGCAAAGCGGGAATCAAGGCCATCTTCTCTCAAAAAGCTACGATGCCGCGAGTGGCAAAGTGTGCGACGGGAGCGAGGCGCGCAACACCGTACAGCGCTTGGGCAGCTGCGTGGTTTGCGTGGATAGTGGGCTTGATGAAGTGGTCCGCCACAGGGACAACCAAGAAGACGAGTCTGGTCGGCCAGATCCTGGTCGATCAGGAGCAACTGCTGAAAAAACTTGATGTCGTTAAGGATGGCATGGCACACTGCGGGCAGTCTGAAGTTGTGAGAAACCCAAGACTCCCCCAAAAGGAGCGTTTGTTCAAGTTCCTTGCGGGGGTCACCCAGCCGTCCAGCACGCTACGTGATCAACATCGGGCCAAAACCCATCAGGTTGAGTGAACATACTCATCGGCAGCCTTGTCGAGGCGGTAAATCAGCAACCTGCTAGGCGCGTCACGAGCCACGTATATTCAGCACAAATCCCAGAAAAACAAGCAGAGTCGCACCTGCGGTGGCGGTACCAACAGCCATTGAGAGGATAATCCCTATCAGCGCTGTTCCTTTAAATCCAGAATAAAAAACCCAACCGTTATATGAAAACAAAAAAAACAATCCAACTATCAAAGGTAAGTAGGTTCCATTATTTTTTCCAAGCATCGGCAAAACCCAGAGGTATCCTCCAATCAACGCACAAAGTATAAGGGCGGATGCAACGAGGATACGAGTAAAACTAACAGCGCCGAACATCATACCAAGCTCACTCATGACCGACTCCTTTCTACTTACCCGGGATTTTCACACGAAGACGATTTGCCATATCCAATAGCTTCGCCGCCTCGGTTTTGCAGTTGTTGTTCACGATTCCATTTGAATGTTTATTAGCCGCATTGCTCATAGTGTCGAATGCCAACCGAACAAATGGGTCCAATGTGGAATCACCAACCTTCTTCGCTAGGTTATCTTTCAATGCCTGCTGAGCGGTCTTCAAATCGAGTGGTTGATTTAGATTCCATCCGCGCAAGTTTGCATCATTTCCCCAGCTGTACGTACCGTCGATAACCCCAGCGCTGTCAGTGGTAGCGACAAAGGTATGAGTGATCGGATTTGACATGCTCCGTGCGGAACTCCCAAAAACTTGCAAGTCCCTGTTAACCAAATATGTATCTAGTCCACTCGAATCAATGTAAGAAACGGGGTTACCAAGCACATATGCGTAGGTATTCACTCCACCAGCTAACCCGATCGGATCACTTTGGGTATAACGTTTCGTTGAAGGATCATAATAACGATTCCAGTTGTACCATAACCCAGACTCCACATCAAAATATTGACCAGGGAAGCCAATGTTTAATCCACCAACAGTGTCAACGACTACGGTTCGATCAAATGCAGTGTTGTTCGCACGCCAAACGACGACACCCGATGTGTTTGTAAGCACTTCCGGTCGTCCAAGGTGATCTGCATGCAGTGCATAAAATGCGCCGTTCCGCACAATTCCGATGAGATCGTCCTCTTGCCATATATAACTGGTGGCTGGTGCGCCGGTTTCGTAGATCAACCGTCCGCCGGCATCGTAAACGTAGCGCACAGCACCCTTCAAAACCCGCTGATTTAGCAAATTGCTATTGTAGACGGTTGTAACACCTGACATCGTCATGTACTGGGTGCGATTGAAATCGTCGTACCTGATGGTGTGCACACCATCCGAAGTGACGTTGCCCACGTTGTCATAACCATAGGTTCGAGAAACTCCACCACTTACAGAAATAAGGCGATTACTCGTTGGCGATACGGACACCGTACTAGAAACGCCGGCACGACTCATCGTTAGCGGATTATCTGCGGCGTCCCAAGTAATAGATTGATTATCACCACTTCGGGTAATAGAGGACAGCCGACTATTGGCATCATATAAGATTGTTTCGCTCTGGACCGGATATATCCCATCTGTGATCGATTGAATTGTATCTCCGTTCGTTGTATATCCATAAGTGAGCTTATGAACGGTGCCGCCATCTAGCTTGGTAACCCGGCGGTCAGCATCAGACGTAATTAAACGGGACAAGCCATTTCCATAGCGCCAAGCATAAAGATTGTTGGTTGCCGGCTGACGCAAGAACGAATTGGTGAGTACAGTGGCACTCGCAACATTGCTTGAGATCCCCGATAAACGACCATAAGTGTCGTATGCATATGTCAGCAGTACTCCGCCTGGGTACGTCATTGTTGATTTACGCCCGGTTACAGCGTCGTATGACCACTGGGTGGTATTGCTAGAACCTCCAATGACATTGACTTGAGTGGTCAAGAATCCATAAATATCATAGGTATAGGTCGACGTTCCGCTTATATCGCTCAGTCCTGTCAGGCGCCCTTTTCCATAGGTGCTACTATCATAACTGAAAGTTTCCGTCGTGGCACTTGTTGTTCGCGTCTTGGGTCTGTCTAGCGCATCCCAAGTATAAGTGAAGAACTTTTCTGCAGTCCATTCGGTGAGCATCCGTCCACCAGTATCGTAGGTGTAGGTCGTTTTCCCTGTATCCGGACTAGTGCGGGTCTTCACTTGACCAAATGCATTGTAAGTGAACGTCGTAACGACATTACGTGGGTCAGTAACCGTTGCTAAATGCCCATCCCCGTCATAATCGTATGTGGTTACACCAAGGTCCGGCGAAGTTACTTTATGCAGGCGATTCTGGGCATCATACTCATAGCTGGTGACGTGGCCGAGGTTGTCGTTTCTGGTCTTTATATTTCCGTTGCCATCATAGGCATAACCAACACCTTGACTATTATTGCCAGTAATGGCCCAGGTACGGCCCAGACTGTCACTCGTCTCACTTGAAATAAACTCGCCGGCAAAACCTGCAACTGGCGTCGTTCCACTTAATGAGGGAGCATTACGCGTGGAATGCGACGTACTGGTGTTGTTGATGATCTCGGCAGCTGATTTTGGATATGTAATATATTCAGAAGCGGCATTCCCCACCTGATCCAACCTACCAGCGGAGTTATAATGAAAGCGAGCCACTTGGCCACTCGGGTATGTAATAGATGTTACCTTGCGATTTCCATCATATGTGTACGTCGTTTTACGACCACCCGTCTGTGTGGACGTCAATAAATTACCCGCGGGATCGTAGGTTATCGTAGTCGTCAAACCGTTTGCATCCACAACTGTCTGTGGTTGACCACGGTTGTTATGGTTGGAATAGGTTGTTGTATGCCCTAGCGCGTTGACGACGGAGGTGAGAAACCCGAGGGAGTTATAGTTATAGACGGTGCTGGCATTACCACCAGGAAGGACGCGGGTTTCGGTGTACGAAGCCAATACATTGTTGCTACCGTAAGTATAGCCAAAATTGGTGCGACGAACTTCGTTCGTAAGTAAATCGGTCTCGACCACTGCGGTCACCAACCCGGTGGAGAGACCCGTGCCGTTGTACTCATATTCGCTTTTAAAGAATGCTTGGCTTTGTGCGTTGTACAGTGTCGAGGTTGCCTCATAGACGCCGTTCCAGGTGGTCTTGCGAGTGAGTGCCGATGAGGTGTTGGCTGCAGTTACTTCTGTATCGAGCAGCCCACCATAGGAGTATGTGTAGGTCGAGAGGTTACCGTTCCAGTCTGTCGTCGAATCGAGATATCCGTAGCTATAAGTTTGGCTCGACGAGGTGGCAACACAGCTGATACTGGAAGAGCGACTGGTGCCCGTAAGCTGTGCGATGCCGCTGGACGTAACATAGTTATAGCGTATGGTTTGGCCACGGTGATCCGTTACTTCCGTGTACATCGGCGAAGTACTATAGACAAAGTTCTCGAATTCTTCGCCGTTAGTAAAGCCACTATGAGTAACCCGATGATTGGCATCGTAGCTATACGTCGTCATACGCACGCCATCAAGTTTAATTCCGGTTAACAGGGCAGGATCAGAGGCGTCCTCATAAAGATATTCGCGCACGCCACCTACGGTACCGGACGGCGGCGTGACTTTAACGAGGTTACTGATTGAATCGTAGCCATAAGTCCAGACGGCGCCCCCAGGGTCCGTCACACTGGTAACCAGATATTTGGAACCCGCTGTCCAGTTCATCGTAATCGACTTACCGTTGCGCGCGGTAATTGTAACGCCCGAGCTGCTTGCCGCGTAGGTGTAGAGCGGCGCACCGTTATCGTCGATGCGGACGATATTTTTTCCAGCTGGATCATAAATATATGTACGGGACCCGATGACCACATTGATGTAGGGGTTTGCGGTACCTTGGTAAGTTCCAGCGGCCCAGTTCATTTTGAGGTACCCAGCAGAGCTGGCGCCACCGCCAGAGAGTGGATAGTAGTACGGAAAGCCGGCGTAGACATATTTGTAGGTTCTGCCGTCGGGAAGGCTGACAGTGAGAGATGCAGGTTGATTGCCAAGACTGGGATAACGACCGTCGTAAATCGTCTGCGTTGAGGGCTCAATATTAGGGTAGTCAAACGTGGAGAACCAGCGCTGGCCGAAATAATGCGCAGCACGCGATGTCCGCGTTGAACGATAGGTTCTCCCCATCGATAGATTCACAATAGAGCTATCGGAAAAGTCGTTCTCCTCCACATACTTCTCACCAGTTGCAATAATGACTGGGTGGGAGGTTACGGGCGACTGCTTGTTGTCCATGCAATCATGGGGAACAGAGTTGGTGATCCCGCTGACCCACCTCGAATCAGGAGACCGATTCGGTCCGATGTTGTACGCCCCCGGGAAAGTTTGATAATTGTCGAAGTTGACCCCTGGTGTTGTTGGCGATAGGACGGAATCTGTCGGACGTGGTGCAGTAATTGTTACCGATGGCATAGTTGGTGGCGGTGGTGGTGTATCGTCATCAGCCCACACAATAGCTGTGGATAGCGTTCCGATTAAAACCAACATGGCGGTGCACACGCGTTTAAAGTTCATTATCAGCTCCTTGGCTCAAGATTCGCAAAATGCTCAACGAACTTCGACAAATTCAGTACGAAGCCGCGGTGGTTTTCCTGGAGTGCTAATGTGCTCTTCGATATATAAACCGAGTACCCCGTCTCGCTCTTCGAGACGGATAACGCATGCTTGGTCAGTCCCTTGAGCCACATAGAAGTTGGTTCCCAACGCGGCCTGAATCGACGTTAGTCGTTTTCCATTGCTACTCAAAAGACCCGCCTTCAGGTCGTAATCGGTCTTGCCTTTCTCGTGCAGCGATGAAACGCTTACGTCTTTCTTCCCGTCAAAGGAAAAATTAAATTGCGGTTGGTCTGACAATGCCCGTCCCATACCCACCACGCCGCAAAGTGTTTGTGCAGCCCCATGCCCGCTTACGAGCATCAGTACCAGTATGCAAATTCGTTTTAACACGGCTGCACCTCCTATTGGTTATGATGGAAACGTTTCCCATGGCGAATTTATCACGGTAAATGTTGTTAAATCTCTCGGATTGTCACTTTGTAAAAAAAAGCATTATTTACAACAACGTAGAAAATTCCGTAGTACGTGGAACAACTTACTTGAGCAGGCAGACACCCAATCCACCCAAGTTAAGAAATTAGTGTGCGTTTAAGTAATTTATTTTCAATATTTATATAAATACACTTTACATCGAATTAAATGCGCGGCGGGCAGTGAGGATTTTTATTTCCACTGGCTGCCATGTCCGTTCTGACCACGTTGTTTCAAGATTTCGCCGCCCGACTATGCTCGCCAGAATTTCTCCTCGACGCCCGCCACACCGATCATCCGACGGCATTCTCGCGCTGTCGCAAGCTGCCGCTCGCGACGCTGGTTGCCATCATGCGGACGGGCATGCGGATGAGCATCCAGGCCGAGCTGGACACCTTCTTCGTCCATCTTCGCCAACAAGCCCAGCTGGTCCACGAGGTGTCCGAGCAAGCGTTCGCCCAGGCGCGTGCCAAGCTGTCTTCGGCCGCCATTCCCGGCCTCAACGACTGGCTCATCGCGCGCGCGGAAAAGGACAAGTTTGTGCCGCGCTGGCGCGGACTACGCTTGGTCGCCGCCGACGCCTCGACGGTGCGTTGCGGTCTGCGGGCCAGCCATGTTAAGCGCGCCGCTCTGGCCGATCAAATCCTGTTCGGCCTGTTCTTGCCGGGGCCTGACCTGATGCTCGCCACCTCCCTGCACAACGTCCACGAATGTGGCGAGCGCCAGTTCCTGTTCGAACACCTGGACCGGCTTTCCCCGGACGACCTGCTGCTGCTCGACCGTGGCTATCCCTGCCGCTGGCTGGTCGCCGTGCTGAACGACCGCGCCATCAAGTTCTGCATGCGCGTCGACAATACCAGCGGATTCACCTGTGTGCGCATGTTCATGCGCTCGGACGCGCTTGAGCAAGTCGTCATGTTGCCCGCGCCGAACAAGCGGGACGCGCTTGATTACGAGTGTCCGCGCAAGCCGCAGCGCGTGCGCTTGGTTCGCAACGTCTCGCCCAGCGGCGAGCAGCGCGTTCTAATGACCAACCTGTTCGACGACAAGCTCTACCCAGCCGACTGTTTCGCTGAGCTTTACCACAAACGCTGGGGCATCGAGGAGGCGTTCAAACGGCTCAAGCATCGGCTCAATCTGGAGCACGTCACTGGATTAAGCCAGCACGCAGTGGCCCAGGACGTCGCCGCTAAAATCGTCTGCGACAACCTTCGGGCCCTCGTCGCCCTGACCGCCCATGCCGATGCCGATCTGCCTGACAGCCAACGCGTCAACCACGCCTATGCCCACACCGCGCTCAAGCCGTTAATGCCCATCCTTCTGCTTGGCGGACGGATTGGCAGAAAGGTCGGCAAGCTACTGCGGGGAATGCTCGACTTGATTGCCGGCCGGACCTATCGCCATCGTAAAATCTCTCAAAACCACGAAACCCAGGCCGAAAACCGCACAAGGCCATGAGTCAGAAAAATTGCTGAAATGGCTTAACTTGGGTGGATTGGGCAGACACCTTGCGCGCCAAAGCCGGAACGCATGCGGCTCGATAACGCCAAGGCGAATCTGGCCAGCGACACCATGTTTATTTATAAACTGTCGAAGTTGTGGACCGTACCGGAAATAGACCGACGCAAGGAGTTCGCGCCGCACAAACAAAAACGCCAACCTGCATGGGTTGGCGTTCTCTCTAAAGCATTCTTGGTAGCCCGGGGCGGAATCGAACCACCGACACAAGGATTTTCAAACCTCGCGTCGGACGATCCTTACCTTACAGATCACTTCATTGACTTGCGCGGGTCTTAGATGATGCTCGTCCGTTGATAGAGCGATACAGAGTTCATTTGTACGATACAGACTTTATTTATACGATCACTAGTCACACCTGTTGTTGCTGACTTACTCGACCGTGACCGACTTGGCCAGGTTACGCGGCTTGTCCACATCGGTACCGCGTGCCAGCGCCGAGTGGTAGGCCAGCAGCTGCAACGACACCACGTGCAGGATCGGCGACAGCAAACCATAGTGTTCCGGCAGACGGATCACATGCACGCCTTCGCCCGAGGTGATGCGCGAGTCGACGTCGGCAAACACGTACAGCTGGCCGCCGCGCGCGCGCACTTCCTGCATGTTGGACTTCAGCTTTTCGATCAGCGCATCGTTCGGGGCGATGGTGACGACCGGCATTTCTTCCGTCACCAGCGCCAGCGGGCCGTGCTTCAGTTCGCCCGCTGGATACGCTTCAGCGTGGATGTACGAAATCTCCTTCAGCTTCAGCGCGCCTTCCAGCGCGATCGGGTAGTGCATGCCGCGGCCCAGGAACAGCGCGTTTTCCTTGCGGGCGAAATCTTCCGACCAGGCGATGATCTGCGGCTCCAGCGCCAGCACGGCGGAGATCGCTACCGGCAGGTGGCGCATGGCTTTCAGGTGCTGCTCTTCTTCCTCTTCGGACAGGCGGCCGTTGACTTGCGCCAGCGACAAGGTCAGCAGGAACAAGGCGGCCAGCTGCGTGGTGAAGGCCTTGGTCGAGGCCACGCCCACTTCCACGCCGGCGCGGGTGATGTAGGCCAGTTTGCATTCGCGCACCATGGCGCTGGTGGAAACGTTGCAGATCGTCAGAGTGTGTTCCATGCCCAGGCTGCGCGCGTGCTTCAGCGCGGCCAGCGTGTCGGCGGTTTCGCCGCTTTGCGAAATCGTCACCACCAGCGTGTTCGGGTGCGGCACGCTGTCGCGGTAGCGGTATTCGCTGGCGATCTCGACGTTGACCGGGATCTTGGCCACCGATTCGATCCAGTACTTGGCGGTCAGGCCGGAGTAGTAGCTGGTGCCGCAGGCCAGGATCAGCACGCGGTCGATCTGCTTGAAGACGTTGTAGGCGCCGTCGCCGAACAGTTCCGGCATGATGCCGGTGACGCCTTCGAGCGTGTCGCCGATGACGCGCGGCTGCTCGAAGATTTCTTTCTGCATGTAGTGGCGGTATGGGCCCAGCTCGGCCGCGCCGGTGTGCGCCTGCACGGTCTTGACTTCGCGCGTGACCGGCTTGCCGTCGACGTCGACGATCCAGGTGCGGCCCAGTTGCAGGTCGACCACGTCGCCTTCTTCCAGGTAGATGATCTGGTCGGTGGTGCCGGCCAGCGCCATCGCGTCCGAGGCGACGAAGTTTTCACCCTGGCCCAGGCCGACGATCAGCGGCGAGCCCTGGCGCGCGGCGACCACGCGGTGCGGTTCTTCGCGCGAGAACACGGCGATCGCATACGCGCCGGTCAGACGCTTGACGGCTTGCTGGACGGTGTCGAACAGGTCGCCGTTATACATATGGTCGACCAGGTGGGCGATCACTTCGGTGTCGGTCTGGCTTTGGAAAACGTAGCCGAGCGCGGTCAGTTCGGCGCGCAGTTCGTCGTGGTTTTCAATGATGCCGTTGTGAACCAGCGCGATGCGCGCCTGTTCGGTGGTCGGCGAGAAGTGTGGGTGGGCATTGTGCGAGGCAGGCGCGCCGTGCGTGGCCCAGCGGGTGTGGGCGATGCCGGTGAAGCCTTGCAAGCCGACTTCGGCGATCTGCTTTTCCAGGTCAGCCACGCGCGAGGTGCTGCGCGAACGCTGCAACTGGCCATCCACGTGCAGGGCGACGCCGCAGGAGTCGTAACCACGGTATTCCAGGCGCTTCAGGCCTTCGATCAGGATGGGAGTGATGTTGCGTTGCGCTACCGCGCCGACGATGCCACACATAGAAAACCTCGCTAAAAATAGGTGTAGCCATGCTAGAGCAGTACTCTTGAAATAAGCTTTCTAAATCCTGTATATTTTGGAATATTCTTTCATCACGCTGATGGCGTGAAATATTATTTCATTTTCTAGGATTATTTTTATGGATGAAGTAGATCGTCGCATTTTGAATGCGCTGCAAGTTGATTCATCACAAACAAACAGCGAGCTGGCGCTGGCGGTCCATGTTTCCGCGCCGACTTGTTTGCGTCGGGTCAAGCATCTGACCGAGAGCGGGGTGATCCAGCGCCAGGTGGCCATCGTGGCGCCGGAGAAGGTCGGGCCCAGCCTGACGGCGATCGTGGAAATCTCGCTGGATGTCCAGGCCGCCGAGCGCATGGCCGAGTTCGAGGCCCACGTGGCGGCCGACGATGCCGTATTGCAGTGCTACCGGGTGGCGCCGGGGCCGGACTTCGTGCTGGTGGTCCAGGTGACGGACATGCCGGCCTATCACGCGCTGGCGCACCGCCTGTTCGCCACGCAGACCAATGTGCGCAATGTCAAAGCCTACTTTTCCACCTTCCGCAGCAAATTCCAGACGCGGATCGCGGTTTAGCCACTTATCCCTGCCTTATTCAGCTGCTTTTGCACAGGTTTATCCACACCGGCCAAAACGCGGGAAATGTTTTCCCGCGTTTTCCACGGCTTTTCCCGGGGCTTTGCACTGGCTTATACCCAAGCTTATCCACATTAAAAAGTTATCCTGATTTACTCACATGATTTCCCACAGGCTTATCCACAGCTCAAGCGGAATCGCGGCTGCAGGCCGTGGCGAGGGCTCGCTTTTTTGATGCAAGCCGAGTTGTCCAACACTTTTCCCTGGCTTATACGCCGCTTCTCCAGGGCTTATCCGTAGGCTTCTCCACATTGTTATCCACAATAAAAAACCGGGACGTATCCCGGTCTTGGTGTGGAGTGCGAGGCTGTTACTTAGGCTTTTTGACTGGACGGCTCCAGCCTTCCACCGTGATCTGGCGTGCGCGGGAAATCGTCAGCTTGCCGGCCGGCGCATCCTTGGTCAGCGTGGTGCCAGCGCCCAGCGTGGCGCCCTTGCCGACGGTGACCGGCGCGACCAGCTGGCTGTCGCTGCCGATAAAGGCGTCGTCTTCGATCACGGTGCGGAACTTGTTGACGCCGTCGTAGTTGCAGGTGATGGTGCCGGCGCCGATGTTGACGCGCGAGCCGATCGTCGCATCGCCGATATAAGCCAGGTGATTGGCCTTGCTGTGCGCGGCGACCTGGCCATTCTTGATTTCGACGAAGTTACCCACATGCACATCCTCGGCCAGCACGGTGCCGGGACGCAGGCGCGCATACGGACCGATGACGGAAACCTCGCCGACCACCGCCTGTTCGATATGGCAGAATGGCTTGATGTGGGCGCCGGCCAGGATGCGGGAGTTGATGATCACGCTGTGCGGTCCGACGCGCACGCCGTCGGCCAGCTCGACCTTGCCTTCAAACACGCAGCCGACGTCGATGGTGACGTCGCGGCCGCAGATCAGCTCGCCGCGCACATCGATGCGGGCAGGGTCCATCAGCGTCACGCCCTGTTCCAGCAATTTCAAGGCGATATTGCCTTGATGGATGCGTTCCAGCTCGGCCAGTTGCACCTTGCTGTTCACGCCGGCCACTTCCCACTGCGCCGACGGCTGCGCCGAGACGACAGGCACGCCGTCCGCCACCGCCATGGCGACGATGTCGGTCAGGTAATACTCGCCCTGGGCGTTGTTGTTCTTCAGCGCGCCCAGCCATTGCTTCAGGCGCGCGGTCGGCACCACCAGGATGCCGCTGTTGATCTCCTTGATGGCACGTTCGGCCTCGTTCGCATCTTTTTGCTCGACGATGCGCACAATTTCGCCGTTTTCACGGACGATGCGACCGAGCCCGGTCGGATCGTCCTGCACCACGGTCAGGATGCCCAGCTTGTCGTTGCCGGCCACGTCCACCAGCGCTTGCAGCGAAGCGGAAGTGGTCAGCGGCACGTCGCCGTACAGGATCAGGGTGGCGGCGCTGTCGTCCAGTTCAGGCAAGGCCTGCATGACGGCGTGGCCGGTGCCCAGCTGCGGCTCCTGCAGTGCGGTGGCGACCTTTTCCGGCTGCGCGGCCAGCATCTCCAGCACCGCAGCGCCCCCATGTCCGTAAATCACGCATAATTGGCTGGCAGACAGGCTGCGGGCCGTATCCAGCACATGCGACAACAGCGGCTTGCCCGCCAATGGATGCAACACTTTAGGCAACGCGGATTGCATGCGTTTGCCCATGCCGGCTGCGAGGATAACTACGTTCATAGGTGCCAAATCGAAGAGTTAATCAAAGCGAAAGTTTAACATGCCAGATATCCACAACCGCGCACTGCGCCGCGTTTTCCTGATTGTCGTACTAGCGGTGCTGGCCGGATGCAGTTCGCTGCGCCTGGCCTACAATCACGGCGATACGCTGCTGTACTGGTGGCTGGACGCTTACGTCGACTTCAACGCCGATCAAAAAGGCTGGGTCAAGAAGGATATCGACGAGCTGTTCCACTGGCATCGCAAGACCCAGTTGCACGACTATGTGCAAATCCTGCAAACGGGACAGCGCCAATTGGCCGGCAACCCGACGGCGGCCGACCTGATGAAGGATTACGACGAGGTCAAGAGCCGCACCCAGCTGCTGCTGTTCAAGGCGCTGCCGGAATTGTCCGACCTGGTGCGCTCGCTGCAACCCGCGCAGATTGCCGCACTGGATAAGAAGTTCACCGCCAATAACGCCGAGTTCCGTAAGAAGAACATGAAGGGCGACACGGATGCGCAACTGAAATTCCGCTATAAAAAATCGATGGAGCAATTCGAGCTATGGTTCGGTAACTTCAGCGCCGAGCAGGAAGCGCAGATCCGCAAGGCTTCCGACGCGCGCCCGCTGGACAACGACATCTGGCTGGACGAGCGCATGCGCCGGCAGAAAAACATCCTGACGCTGGTGCAAAAGGTGCAGCGCGAAAAGCTGAACAAGGAAGCGACGATGGCCTTGATCCACACGCTGATCAAAGACTCCTTCGACCGCCTCGAACACTCCGAACGCAAGCAATTCTTCGACGCGTATGAAGCATCCACGGCGCAACTGGTCTTAACCGTCATCAAGATCGCCACGCCGGCCCAGAAAGCCCACGCGCAGAAGCGCATGCAAGGCTGGATCGACGACTTCAACCACCTGGCGGCGGAACCCCGCTGAGGCCCGTATGGTATAGTGGCCCCTGTTGTATCAATGACTTAGAACACAGCCACATGCCAAAAAAGCCCGCCAACAAGCCCGCGAAACCAGCCAAAGTACCGGTCCACGGTCCCCAGCACAGCAACCAGGTGCGCATAATCGGCGGCGCCTGGAAGCGCACGCCGCTGCCGGTGCTGAGCGCCTCCGGCCTGCGTCCGACGCCGGACCGCGTGCGCGAAACCGTCTTTAACTGGATCAATCACCAACGCGACGGCAATTGGGCCGATGCGCAGGTGCTGGACTTGTTCGCCGGCAGCGGCGCGCTGGGTTTCGAGGCGGCCAGCCGCGGCGCGCAATCGGTGACGATGATCGACACCGTGGTGCCGGTGGTGCGCCAGCTTGAGGACGTCAAGGCCAAGCTCAAAGCCGAGAACGTGCAGATCATGCGCGCCGACGCGCTGGCCGTGGCCCAGTCGGCCGCCATGCGCGGCCAGAAATACGACTTGATCTTCCTCGATCCGCCGTACCAGCAAGAGTTCCTCGAACGCTGCCTGCCGCTGTGCACGCGCATCTTGAAAGAGGGCGGCCTGATCTACGCCGAATCCGGCATGGCGCTGGAGTTCGAAGAGGGCGACGCGCCGGAGTGGATGGCGCCGTGGGAAGTGCTGCGGGCCGACAAGGCCGGCATGGTGTACTTTCATTTGTTAAAGCACAAGCAAACTGCGGCTTGAACAGCCCGCATTTGCCGCTAAAAGGGCTGCAAGCAGCCCCAAATTAAGGCAAACAGGGATTTTCAGGCATAATGCGCGTTCTATATTGGTGCACTGCAAGGAGCCGCGATGGTAGTAGCCGTTTATCCAGGAACTTTTGATCCGCTGACCCGTGGTCACGAAGATCTGGTGCGTCGCGCATCCGGTCTGTTCGACACGCTGGTGGTGGGCGTAGCCGACAGCAAGAACAAGAAACCGTTCTTCTCGCTGGAAGAGCGCCTGACCATCGCCAACGAAGTCCTGGGCCACTATCCCAACGTCAAGGTCCAGAGTTTCTCCGGCCTGCTGAAGGATTTCGTGCGCGAGCATGACGCCCGCGTCATCGTGCGCGGCCTGCGCGCCGTGTCCGACTTCGAATACGAGTTCCAGATGGCGGGCATGAACCGCTATCTGTTGCCGGATGTCGAAACCCTGTTCCTGACCCCGTCCGACCAATACCAGTTCATTTCCGGCACCATCGTGCGCGAGATCGCGGTGCTCGGTGGCGACGTATCGAAGTTTGTCTTCCCATCGGTCGACCGCTGGTTGCAAAAGAAAATTGCCGCCAACGCCGCCGCCGAGCAATAAGCGAGTTCCATCATGGCCTTGATGATCACCGACGACTGTATCAATTGCGACGTATGCGAGCCCGAGTGCCCGAACGACGCGATCTACATGGGCGCCGAAATTTACGAAATCAATCCGGACAAGTGCACCGAGTGCGTCGGCCATTTCAATGAGCCGCAATGCCAGCAGGTGTGCCCGGTCAGCTGCATCCCCTTCAATCCCGCCTGGCGCGAGACCGAAGAACAATTGCGCGACAAATTCGACCGTTTGCAAGCCGCCGGCAAGGCCTGACGAGCCTGAAAAAGCATGACCGTGCGGCCAAATTGCGCCGCCACGCGTTTTTGCGCGACTCCCAGTGGTATATTCCAGCAACGCCCACATCGCGGGCGAGATGCGGGCATCTATCATCCTCGGAGACAACACATGAATCGCAGAAATATCATCAAGAGCCTGATGGCGGCCGCCTTCCTGGCCGGCAGCTTCAGCCTGCCCGCCTTTGCCGCCGTGGAAGTGGCCGGCGTTAAATTCGACGACACCATCAGCGTTGCCGGCAAAGAACTGAAGCTGAACGGCGCCGGTCTGCGCACCAAGGTCATCTTCAAGGTCTACGCCGCCGGCCTGTACCTGACCGAAAAGAAAACCGCAGTGCCGGACGTGCTGGCCACCCAGGGCCCGCGCCGCGTGTCGATCACGATGCTGCGCGAAGTGAGCTCGGAAGACTTCGGCAAGGCCTTCCTGGAAGGCTTGAACAACAATACCGACAAGAACGAACGCAGCAAGATCGCGCCGCAAACGATGAAGTTCGGCGAAGTGTTCGCGCAGATCCAGACGCTGAAAAAGGGCGACCAGATGCTGCTGGACTGGACCCCGGGCGAGGGCACGCAGTGCTATCTGAACGGTAAGAAAATCGGGGAATTGATGCCGGACATGGCGTTCTACAACGCCGTGCTGCGCATCTGGCTGGGCGACCATCCGGTCGACAGCTCGCTGAAACCTGCCCTGCTGGGCGAGAAGTAATGCTGCGGCGCGGTACCGGCGGGCTGAGTCCCCCGGTACCGCTGCGTTTTATTCAGGCAGATACGATTTAGGCGCGCGCGGCCATGGCGCGCAGTTCGGCCGCATGGCTGGGATCGCGTTCCATCGCATTGAGCATGCGCTTGAGCATCATTGCATCGCGCATCTGGCGGCGCTGCAGCTGCTCTTCCTTGCTGCGTTTAGGCTTGATGACCAGCATGGCGGCGCGCGCCAGGCCGCGCAACAGCGGTTTGAACAGGACGATCAGCGCGCACACGGCGCCGCTGACCAGCGCCAGCTCACCGGCGGCGACCAAGGAAAAATTTTGTACGAATGAGATGATGGTAGACATGTTGTAGCACTGCATTTAGAATCAAGTGTAACTATAGTGCAGCGCAACATAAGTATCCAATTTACTTCCCCGATAACAATTATTCGTTTGGTGAATGGGATGCTTGTCATTGACGTGAAATCCATATTTCTCGATACTGTACCGACCCCAACCCCACATCCCGAGCCGACATGAGCTTTTTGACGCTGGACTTGAATTTGTTACGCGTCTTCGACGCCGTGATGACAGAGCAGAACCTGACACGCGCCGCCGGCCACCTGGCCATGACCCAACCCGCCGTTTCCAACGCCATCAAGCGCCTGCGCGAGAGCCTGGGCGACGAATTGCTGATCCGCACCGCCTACGGCGTCAAGCCGACCCCGCGCGCCGAGGCGCTGTGGCCGTCGGTGCGCAGCGCGCTGGCCAGCCTGGAAGCGGCGGTGGCGCCCGAGACCTTCGACGTCTCGGCCGCCCATGCCACCTTCCGCATGGCGATGGCCGACGCCACCGCCGCCTTCTGGCTGCCGTCGCTGATGCGCTCGATCGAGAGCGAGGCGCCGGGCGTCAACGTGCGCATGGTGCCGCTGACCACGCGCGAGCCGCGGCCGATGCTGCTGCGCGGCGATATCGACCTGGCGGTGGGCTTCTTCCCCGGCGTGGCGGCGCAGCTGTCGTACGAGACCGGCTCGCCGATCCGCCACGAGCGGCTGTATTCGGGACATTATGTGTGCGTGATGCGGCGCGACCATCCGCTGTCCAAGGTCGACCTGACCCTGGACAACTATTGCAAGGCCAATCACCTGCTGGTGAGTTTTTCCGGCCGCGCGCACGGCCTGGTGGACGAGGCGCTGGCGCAGATCCAGCGCGAACGCCGCATCCTGCTGACGGTGAACCAGTTCTTCACCGCCGGCCGCGTGGTGGCCAACTCGGACCTGATCACCGTGCTGCCGCGCCACCTGATCGCCTCGACCGGCATGACCGACGCGCTGATTTCCAAGGAATTGCCGTTCACCTTGCCGGCCGTGCACCTGGACATGTTGTGGCACGAGCGCGATGCCCGCAGCCCGGCCCACAAGTGGCTGCGCAAGCACCTGGAGGGCATGAACACCGTGGCCCAGCGCACCGCGCCGGGCACGGCGCCCAAGAACGACACCTACTGATCACTGATGGCTGGAGCGGTAGCCGACGCGGAAACCGCCCCAGTGCTTACCGTTCACATAAATCGGCGCCGACAGGTCGTGCATCACTTCGCCGGTATCGCGCTTGTAGGTTTGCAGCAGGAAAGGCTTGGTGTTCGCGCCGCAGCGCTTGCCGGTGCGATCGCTGAAAATCCGCTTGGTCCGGTTGTTGACCATATCGACGTCGTAATTGCCCGTCAGCGGCTGCGAAAACTTCTTGTTGTGGGTGGGGAAATAGCCGTTGTTATCCACAGCGCCGGCATAGGCCAGCTGCGGCATGACCGCCAGCAAACCTTCCTGCAACTGCGGCAGCGCGCGGTCGGTGAAATCGTCGAAGCGGGTCTTGTGCTTGGGCGGGTCGGTGTTCGGTATCGGCGTGTAGCTGCGGTCGAACAGCGCATCGCGCGTGATCTTGCCGGAAGAGATAGCCGCCTCGAAGATCCGTCCCACTTGCTCGGCCGCCTGCTGCGCGGCAATGCGGATCGCGTCGTGCGAGGTCTCGATCGACGATTCGCCCAGCGCGCCGGTGATGACTTCGGCCCGCTCCGCCAGCGCCATCGCCGAACTGGCGGCGCGCGGCAATTCCTTTTCTGTGGACAACAGGCTGTCGCGGATGCTGGCAATCGCCGTGGCGATTTCCTCGGTGGTGGCGACGTGTTCACGCGACGCCCTGGCGATTTCGCCTATCTCTTCCTCCGACACGCCGGACGAACGCTCGATATTGCCCAGCAAACCATGCACCGTTTCCACGTTGCCGGCCGCGTCGCTGACCTTCAGCGCCAGCGAATTCATGCCGGTGGCCGCCTGTTCGGCCTGCTGATTGATCTCGCGCACCATGGTGCTGATTTCGTCGGTGGCTTCCTTGGTGCGCAGCGCCAGCTGGCGCACCTCGCTGGCGACCACGGCAAAACCGCGCCCCTGTTCGCCGGCACGCGCCGCCTCGATGGCGGCATTCAGCGCCAACAGGTTGGTGCGGGCCGAGATTTCGCTGATGGCCTCGGTAAAACCGTAGATTTTGCGGGAATTCGTTTGCAGGCTGGCCATGACGGCCGCCGCGGTCTGCGCATCCTGGCGCGCCGTGTTGATGCGCTGCAAACCGTGATCGGCCTCGGTGCGGCCTGCCACGGTCTCACCGCGCACCTGGGCGGCGATCTTGGCGGCGCGCTCGGCATTGGCGGCGATGGCGACGGTGGCCTGCGCGTTGTGGGACGCGCTGCGGACGATCACCTCGGCCGTGCCCACGTCCAGTTCGATTTTCTTTTTGACGGACTCGACGAAATACGAGGTTTCCGCCGCGCCGATCATGATGGCGTCGATTTCTTCGCCGACCACCTGGGCGAAGCGGCGCACGCCGCCCTCGTCCTTATTCAGGCCGGCGGCCCACCAGGCCAGCAACGCCCCGGTCAGCGCCGCCGGCGCCGCCGTATAGATCAACGCCGCACCGTCGCCGGCCGCCAGCTTGAACAAATATGCAAGGCAGGTACCGCCAGCCGTTGCGCCCAATAACCATAATCCACGTTGCACCAGCTTATGCTGCAAAAGCTTCATCTGTCCCCCGTTTTACCAGGCGCCTTGGGCGTCTCGACTAATTTATTTCCCTGATGCTATTTTATAGGTAACTTGGTGGTATTCTTCACCTCTTCCATGACGGCGTAGGTATGCGTTTCGCGTACGCCCTTCTGGAGCAGGGTTTTACCCAGGAATTCGCGGTAGGCCGCCATGTCCTTGACGCGGGCTTTGACCAGATAGTCGAAGCCGCCGGCAACCATGTGGCACTCCAGCACTTCCGGTATCACCTGCACGCTATGTTTGAAGGCGTCGAACACCTCGGGTGTCGTGCGATCGAGCACCACTTCGATGAAGACGAGCAGGGACACATCCAGCAGCTGCGGGTTCAATTGAGCAGTGTAGCCCATGATGTAGCCGGATTCGTGCAACTTGCGCACGCGTTCCAGGCAAGCGGCTGGTGACAGGTTCACCCGCGCCGCCAGTTCCACATTGCTGATGCGGCCATCGCTCTGCAATTCCATCAAGATTTTTTTGCTGATCTTGTCTAACATTTCCGGGAACTCCCAAATAAATATTATTTGGTTAAATTGTCGCACTAAAAACAATCTATTGCTAGCCCCCTGGAATACCAGAATTAATCCAGAAGAAATCGCACTACAATCGAATCATCAGCAGTTGACTCAAATTCACGCTCGCCGGCACTCGCAGGTAGAGCGTTTTTTTGCAATCCGCTGCGCCCAAATCTTCCTTCTGAAAGTATTCAATGCAAGCAGCAGCAGCCACCGGTTTTACCCCTTTCGCCGCCATGCAGGCCGAAATCCTGCGCGACCCGATTCCCCTGCGCGCAGCAGTGACGGCGGCCTATCGCCGTGACGAAGTCAGCGCCGTTCAATGGCTGCTGGAACAAATCAAAAACAACGACGCCGGCACCCTGCAACAAGCCCAGCAACTGGCGCATAAACTGGTCAGCTCGGTGCGCGAACAGCGCACCCGCGCCTCCGGCGTCGATGCCCTGATGCACGAGTTTTCACTGTCGTCGGAAGAAGGCGTGGCGCTGATGTGCCTGGCCGAAGCACTGTTGCGTATACCCGACAACGCCACCGCCGACCGCTTGATCGCCGACAAAATCAGCAAAGGCGACTGGCGCAAGCACCTGGGCGAATCGCCTTCGCTGTTCGTCAACGCCGCCACCTGGGGCCTGCTGATCACCGGCAAGCTGGTTTCCACCAGCAGCGAAACCGGCCTGGGCTCGGCGCTGACCAAGCTCATTTCCAAGGGCGGCGAACCGCTGATCCGCAAGGGCGTGGACCTGGCGATGCGCATGCTGGGCAACCAGTTCGTCACCGGCCAGACCATCGACGAGGCGATCAAGAACGGCAAGTCCAACGAGGCGCGCGGCTATCGTTATTCTTACGACATGCTGGGCGAAGCGGCGCTGACCGAGGCCGACGCCAAGAATTACTACGCCTCCTACGAAACCGCGATCCACGCGATCGGCAAGGCGTCGAACGGCCGCGGCATCAAGAACGGTCCCGGCATTTCGGTCAAGCTGTCGGCGCTGCACCCGCGCTACAGCCGCGCCCAGCGCAGCCGCGTGATGGAAGAACTGCTGCCGCGCGTGCGCGAACTGATGCTGCTGGCCAAGCACTACGACATCGGCCTGAACATCGATGCGGAAGAGGCCGATCGCCTGGAACTGTCGCTGGACCTGGTCGAAGCGCTGGCCCACGACCCTGAACTGGCCGGCTTCGAAGGCATCGGCATCGTCGTGCAGGCTTACCAGAAGCGTTGCCCGTTCGTCATCGACTACCTGATCGACCTGGCCAAGCGCAGCGGCCGCAAGTTCATGGTGCGCCTGGTCAAAGGCGCGTATTGGGATGCCGAGATCAAGCGCGCCCAGGTCGACGGCATGAGCGACTATCCGGTCTACACCCGCAAGGTCTACACCGACGTGTCCTACCTGGTGTGCGCGCAAAAGCTGCTGGGCTCGACCAGCGTGATCTATCCGCAGTTCGCCACCCACAACGCGCAAACCCTGTCGACGATCTACACCTTGGCCAAGCGCGACGGCGTGACCGACTATGAATTCCAGTGCCTGCACGGCATGGGCGAATCGCTGTACGACCAGGTGGTCGGCAAAGACAACCTGGACAAGCCTTGCCGCATCTACGCCCCGGTCGGCACCCACGAAACGCTGCTGGCCTACCTGGTGCGCCGCCTGCTGGAAAACGGCGCCAACTCGTCCTTCGTCAACCAGATCGTCGACGAAGCGATCCCGGTCGACTCGCTGGTCAAGGACCCGGTCGCCCAGGCGCGCGAACAGGGCGGCCTGCCGCACACCGGCATCGCGCTGCCGCTGAACATGTTCGGCGACCGCAAGAACTCGGCCGGTTTCGACCTGGCCAATGAAGACGTGCTGCGTCATATTTCGGCACAACTGGCCGTGCCGCGCAGCTGGCGCGCCGCGCCTTTGCTGGCGGGCGGCCTGAGCGCCGGCCAGCCGGTGCAGGACGTGAGCAACCCGGCGCAACGCAGCGACATCGTCGGCCAGTTGGTGGAAGCCAGCGCCGCCGACGTTGAAACCGCGCTGGCCAGCGCCAGCAATTTCGCCATGGATTGGCAGACCACCGAACCGTCGCTGCGCGCCGCCGCACTGAACCGCGCAGCCGACCTGTTCGAAACCAACGCCATGGAACTGATGACCCTGGCGATCCGCGAAGCCGGCAAATCGCTGCCGAACGCCATCGCCGAACTGCGCGAAGCGGTTGATTTCCTGCGCTACTACGCTGAAGAAGTGCAAGGCTCGACCAACACCCTGGCGCTGGGTCCGGTGTCCTGCATCAGTCCATGGAACTTCCCGCTGGCGATCTTCACCGGCCAGGTGGCCGCCTCGCTGGCGGCCGGCAACGTGGTGCTGGCCAAGCCGGCCGAGCAGACGCCGCTGATCGCCCACCGCGCCGTCGAACTGCTGCACCAAGCGGGCATCCCGCGCGCCGCGCTGCAATTCCTGCCGGGCCGCGGCGAGGTGGTGGGCGCCGCGCTGACCGCCGATGCGCGCGTCAAGGGCGTGATCTTCACCGGCTCGACCGAAGTGGCGCAGCTGATCAACCGCACCCTGGCCAAGCGCGCCGTCGCCGAGAACGCCGACATTCCGTTGATCGCCGAAACCGGCGGCCAGAACGCCATGATCGTCGATTCGTCGGCGCTGCCTGAGCAAGTGGTGCAGGATGCGATTTCGTCGGCCTTCGACAGCGCCGGCCAGCGCTGCTCGGCGCTGCGCGTGTTGTTCCTGCAAGAAGATATCGCCGACAAGACCATCAAAATGCTCAAGGGCGCGATGCAGGAGCTGAAAGTCGGCTGCCCGGACCGCCTGGTGACCGATATCGGCCCGGTGATCGACGCCGAAGCCCAGCAAAACCTGCTGGCGCACATCAACAAGCTCAAAGCGACCGCGCTGAACTATTTCTCGCTGGATCTGCCGTCCAGCGTGACCGCGGCCGGCACCTTCGTGCCGCCGACCGTGCTGGAGATCCGTTCGCTGTCCGAACTGACGCAGGAAGTGTTTGGCCCGGTCCTGCACGTGATCCGCTACAAGCGCGCCGATCTGCCGAAGTTGATCGAACAAATCAACGAAAGCGGCTACGGCCTGACGCTGGGCGTGCACTCGCGCATCGATGAAACCATCGACTACATCGCCTCGCGCGCGCATGTCGGCAATATCTACGTCAACCGCAACATCGTCGGCGCGGTGGTCGGCGTGCAGCCGTTCGGCGGCGAAGGCAAATCCGGCACCGGCCCGAAAGCCGGCGGTCCGCTGTACCTGAAGCGTCTGCAACGCGGCGCCATCGCCGGCGCCCAGCACGAGAACCAGGCAAGCCCGGGCCTGGATGCGCTGGCGGTCTGGTCGAAAATGCACGGCCACGAGCGTGCCGCCACCCTGGCCGAGCAATACAGCCGCACCACGATGCTGGGCAGCGTGACCGTATTGCCTGGCCCGACGGGTGAACGCAACACCCTGGCGCTGGTCGCGCGCGGTTCCGTGGTCTGCGTGGCCGGTACGCAAGCAGGCCTGCTGAACCAGATCGCAGCGACGCTGGCAACCGGCAATATCGCGCTGCTGACGGCGGAATCGTCCAAATTGCTGCCTGCGGACCTGCCGGCGGCGGTCAAGGACCGCATCCAGGTGCTTGGCCCCCTGGAAAGCTTCGCTGGCGACTTCCAGATCGCGCTGGTGGAGACGATGCTGGTCGCCGGCCTGCGCACCTCGCTGGCGGCCCGTAGCGGGGCGCTGGTGGGCTTGATCGACACCAACGAGGATGGCGCCATCCCCCTGTGGCGTTTGCTCGCTGAGCGCGCTCTGTGCGTGAATACGACCGCAGCCGGCGGCAACGCCAGCCTGATGACGCTGGACGCATAACTGTAACGATCACCTGTTGTTGTTTTCGGGGCCAGGATAAAACCTGGCCCTTTTTTTACGCCTGCGATCTGACGAGCCGGAATCCGAGATCGTCGATGGCATACGTGGGATGGCTGCGGCGGCGATTCGTCGCCAGGCAGCCGCGTTCGGCATCCGACCAGCCGCCACCCCGAAATACCCGATACAAGCCATAGACCTCGGGGTCGTATTGGTCTTCGCACCACTCCCAGACATTGCCCAACATATCGTGCAGCCCCCATAGATTGGGCTGCTTCAGGCCGACCGCGCAGGAACGGCCGCCAGAATTCTCCCGGTACCAGGCAATATCGTCGAGTTCGCCATAACGCGGGCCGTTGGTGCCGGCGCGACATGCATATTCCCACTCCGCCTCGGTGGGCAGGCGATAGCCATTGCTGCCGGGAATGCGGGTGGCGCTGTCTTCATGCAGTTCGTAGCACGCGCTTAATCCTGCGCTAGCCGACAACAAATTGCAAAAGCGCACGGCATCGATCCAGGAGACGTTTTCGACCGGGCTGTGCGGGGAATCATGCGATGCCGGCCACGCGCCGCTGACTGCCGCATATTCGGCCTGCGTGACCGGATAGCGGCCGATCGCAAACGATGGAAGTTCGACTACCCATGCGCGACCGGTTCGATCATCCCGCATGGCGATGGTCCCGGCGGGGACGATCACCATTTCTACGTATTTTCCGCTGGGTGAGCGGCCTTGCAGAAGTTTTCAATTACCTCAAAAGCGTAACGCGAAGCTACGGTTTTGATGAAATGCATGAAATCGACGGCCGCGTCGTCGTTGGCGTTGTCCGAGATCGTGCGGATGACTGCAAACGGGATGCCCAGCTCAAAACACACTTGCGCGACCGCTGCGCCTTCCATCTCCACCGCCAGCAAATCGGGAAAGGCGGCCTTCAAGGCCTGAATTTGAGTCAATTTGCCTATGAATTGATCACCGCTGGCGATCAATCCCCGGTGTACCCGCGTGGTTTGTGCGGCGGCGGTAGCTAATCGCTGGGTCAAATGCGTATCGGTCGCGAAGCGCGACAAGCCTGTCAGCGGGACTTCAAACTGCGGAAAAAGCGGGCTGGCATCGAAATCATGCTGAACCAGCTCTTCGGCGACGACGATATCACCGACTTGTACATTTTTATCCCCGCTTCCGGCAACGCCGGTGAAGACGATGTGGGTAACTCCGAACTTTTCCACAAGGATGGAAGCTGTCATCGCTGCTGCAACCTTGCCTATACGCGACAGAACGCACACAGCGTCGATTTCCCAGAGTTTCCCGCCCGTGTACTCCCGCATGCCGTGGACGAGCTTGTAGGGGCTCTCAAGGGCTTCTATCAGCCCGTGCTGTTCTTCAGCCAAAGCGCTAATGATGCCTAAACGCATAGTTTTCCCAAGTTTGTAGAGGTGGAGGCTGTGGATTTCGTGCTGCTTTTCCACAGCAGTTTACAAAAAACGATCGATTCTAAGGCGTTTTTTGTGGGCAGGAGTGATTTCAAAGCACGAGCAGGCCTTCAGATTTCGCGTTTTACGGGTTTAGTAGTTTACAAAAGATATATAAAAAAATAGTAGTAATAGTAAACGACCAAAAAGCTGTGGATAAGTCATGTATACGTTTACAAATCATTCGTTTACGAGAAAGATAAGCGCTTGCATAAAGGCTGTACCAGTTCAGGAGCAATTCTGTATAAAATGGCGGCCTTTGGACAACTTGGTCCTTACTCACAAGTCGTCCTGTGGATATCCAGCGAGTTATTCACAGGCGCTTGCTCGCTTTTGATCTGTTTTTCCAGTTCTTCGCCTGAAATCGGCTTGGAAAACAGGTATCCCTGCCCTAAATCGCATCCTGCGGCCGTCAGAGCCGCCAGTTGTTGCGGCGTTTCGATGCCTTCCGCGATCACTTTGATGTTCAGCTTGTGCGCCATGGCGATAATTGCCTCGCAAAGCACGATGCCGTCGGTGCCACTGGACAGATTGGAGACAAAAGTCGGGTCGATCTTGATGTAATCGATATCGAAACGCTTCAAAAACGCCACCGAGCAGTAGCCGGTGCCGAAATCGTCCAGCGAAATCTGCATATGGGCATGTTGGAAAGCCAGCATGCGTTCCGAAACCGAGTTGGCGGTGTCCAACAGCAGGTTTTCCGTCACTTCGATGATGATGCTGTTGGCATTCAGGTGCAGTTCCTGGAGAAAATCCAGCCATTGCTGGTAGTTGCTGCCGTCGTCACGGAACTGCCAGGCCGATTTGTTCACGCTGACTTGGAAATCGGGCAATCCCAGCGCCTGCAATTTCTGCACTTCCTGTGCCGCCTGCTTGAAAACCCAGTCGCCGATGCCGACGATCATGCCGCTGCTTTCGGCGATGCCGATAAATTCAGCAGGATTCAACAGTCCGCGCACCGGGTGCTGCCAGCGCACCAACGCTTCCGCCTTGCAAATCTTGCCGCTGGCCAGGTCGATAATCGGTTGGAACAGGATCCGTAATTCGTTGTGATTCACCGCTTCGCGCAATTCGTTGACCAGGGTCATGCGCACACGCGTGGCTTCCTGCATGAACGGAGCGAAGTAATTGAAGCGGTTGCGGCCCTGTTGCTTGGCCGCGTACATCGCCTGGTCGGCGTTTTTGATTAAAGTTTCAGCATCGGCGCCGTCCTCGGGGTAGAGCGTGATGCCGATGCTGCTCGAAATACGGGCGATATGCTTGTCGCCGTCGTTGCCCAGGTTGAACGGCGTGCTCATTTGCCTGAGAATTTCCTGGGCTGTGCGCACCACGTCGCCGGCGTTATGCAACTCGCTGAGGATGATGGTGAATTCGTCGCCGCCGAGTCGGGCCACCGTATCGGTGCCGCGCACGGCGTTGGACAAGCGGCTTGCCACTTCTTTGAGCAGCAAATCTCCTTTATCGTGGCCCAGGGTGTCGTTAATTTCCTTGAAGTGGTCAAGATCCACGAAAACCAGCGCCATCGGCAGATGGGAGCGGTCGGTTTTTTTCATTTCCTGGCGCAGATGCTCGTGGAACATGCGCCGATTCGGCAAGCCGGTCAGCGCATCGAAATTGGCCTGGCGCCAGATCAATTCTTCCGATGCTTTCTTTTTCGTGATGTCGCTCAACAGCGCAACGTAGCGGAAGGGATTGCCCACCTCATCGTAGACGGTGTTGAAGCGCATCGCGACCAGGTAATCTTCGCCGTCTTTATGCTGATGCCAGAGTTCGCCTTCCCATTGTCCGGTTTGCGCGATCGACTCGAACATGCGGGTGAAGAAGTTGATGTCCTGCCGGCTGGTCGTCAATTCATAGCCGCGGTGGCCGATGACTTCTTTTTCCGTATAGCCGCTCAGCAGGGAGAAGGCTGGATTCACGGTCAATATGCGTCCATCGGCGTCGGTGACCATCATGCCTTCGCCGCTATTCTGGAACAGCAGGGCTGCCAGCTTCATGGATTCTTCGTTTTTCTTGCGCTCTTCCTCGTTGGCCAGCAGTTTTTGTTCCATTTCGCGACTGGCGGCGTACAAGGCGCGGAAGCGCAGCTCGCGCTCTTCCTGTTTGGTGTAGGTGCGCAGCGAAAAATGACCGGCGCCTGCCATCAGTATCAGCAACATGATCAAACCAGCGCCAGCAATCAGATAGTTTTGCTGGAGCAGCCTGGTCGATTCCGAATCGTTGCTGCCGACGACGATGATCAGGGGAAGGTTTTCAAATACCCGATAACTGAACACGCGAGTGAGGCTGTCGGAACTGCTGATGGTTTTGAAAGTGCCCGAACTGGAGCGGCGTACGTTGTCGAACAGGTCGGTCGGTCCCAGATCGCGGGCAAATGACTGTTCGAAATTGGGGACGCCGGCGATAACTTTGCCGCCGCTGTGCATCAGCGTGATCGAGATATCGGAACTGAAGCGCGAATTTTCAAACACCGTGACATAGCGGTTGACGTTGAGTGGCGCGACGATCACTCCCAGGAATTCCCCCTTGGAACTCTCGACTCGACGGCTGAGAAAAAGCAGTCGCTGGTTGTTGCGTCGCCCAATCGCCGGCACGCCGATGAACAATTTGCCACGCATGGCGACATCGAGATGGGCTTTGAAGTAGTCGCGATCGCCGTATTTGGTGCCGGAGATATTGTTGCCAGCGGAAGTGGCGACCGCTTCGCCTTTCGGATCCAGGAAACTGATCCAGTACTCGCTGTTGAAACCGGAGCCGCGTGAAGACAGCAGTTCCAACATCGTTTCCGGCGAACGTCGTTGTTGAGTCGTCAGGACTTTGATGGCATTGGCAAATCCCATCAGCGACAAGTCGATGGACTGTATCGAGTACAGCACATGCGCTTCCATCGCTTTGACGTAGTGCTCGGTCTGGGTTTTGACCGCGAGTTCGCGTTCGACGTAAGCGGTGCGGAATTGAGAAACAACAACAGCAATGGCAAGCGCAGCCATGAGGAAAAGGCCGGTGATCAGACGTCGCCGAAAGCGCAGATAAGCCGGCGACCGCAGATTTTTGCGCTGTGAGGACAAAATGTCTCCGCCAGGGGCTGTTTGTTTGCGAATCCAGTATAGGGGAAAGCAGATGTTGGTGAAATCTTATTTCCGTTCCAATGGGGTATCAGGACGTTCAGGCCTGTGCGCCTGTGGTTTTTGGGTTTATGGTTTACTCTAAATATGTATATATAAAAATAGTAGTAGTTGTTAACGTAGACACTTTTCTGTGGATAAGTGTTCATTTTGGATTAAAATCAGGCGTTTACGAGCTGCATAAGCGGGCGAGAAAGCCGTGTATGAGCAAAGAACTGTTTTGGGATAAGAAAAAGCGTCCCCAAAAAATTTTTGTTTACTCACATTCCGTGCCTGTGGATATCCATAGACTTATCCACATGTCGTAAACGCCACTTTATGCGAGAGATCTGATGAATTTGGCATCAATTTTTCCTCATCCCATCATCCAGGGACCGACTGCCGGCGGCAATAACACGCCCGCGCAAGTGGCTGCGGTCTCGAATGCCGGTGGCCTGGGTTCGCTGGCTTGCTCCTTACTTTCGCCGGACACCATCCGCACCCAGACTGCGCAGATCCGCGCCCTGACCGACAAGCCGTTTTGCCTGAACTTCTTCGTGCTGGAAACGCCCAAGCCGGATCCGGAAGAAGTGGCCCGCGCCATGGAATGGCTGAAGCCGATCGCCGCCTCGCTGGGCTGGATGGAAGTGCCGGCGCCCGCCAAATGGTGCGAAGACTTTGCCGCCCAGTTTGAGGCGCTGATCGAGATGCGTCCTGCGGTGGCCAGTTTCACCTTCGGCATCCTCAGCACCGAGCAGATCCGCCGCCTGCATGACGCCGGTATTGTCGTCATCGGCACCATTACCCACGCCGACGAAGCGCTGGCCTGGCAAAGCAGGGGCGCCGATGCGGTGATCGCTTCCGGCACCGAGTCCGGCGGCCATCGCGGCACCTTCATCGGCGCGCAGGAAGACGCCAAACTGACCACCTTCGAGCTGCTGCCGACCATCGTCGAGGCGGTGCATATACCCGTGATCGCCGCCGGCGGCATCATGGACGGCGCCGATATCAAGCGCGCGCTCGATGGCGGCGCCCAGGCGGTGCAGATGGGCACAGCGTTCCTGGTGTGCGACGAATCGTCGATCAATCCGATTTACAAGCAACGTTTGCTGACGGCCGGCGATCATCCGACCCGGTTGACGCGCACCTTTTCCGGCCGCTATGCGCGCGGCCTGGAGAACCGTTTCATGCTTGACATGGCGCCGGTGGAAAAACAGATCCCCGCCTATCCAATACAAAACGCGTTGACCGGCGCCATCCGGGCGGAGGCGGGCAAGCGCGGCGAGACGGAATTGATGTCGTTGTGGTGCGGTACCGGCGTCGCGCGCGCCAGGCCGATGCCGGCGGCAAAACTGGTTGAAACATTGCTGGCGGAGATAGCGGCCGCCTGACCGAAACAGCACTCTTGGAGGAGAAGTTTTTGGAATCAGCAGGCATTTACGATTACATCATTATTGGTGCAGGCTCGGCGGGCTGCGTGTTGGCAAACCGGTTGAGCGCGAACAGAAACGCGAATGTCCTGCTGATCGAGGCGGGTGGACGAGACGATTATGTGTGGATCCATATTCCTGTTGGTTATCTGCATTGCATAGATAATCCGCGGACCGACTGGATGTTCCGCACCGAAGCCGATCCGGGCCTGGGCGGGCGCAGCCTGCTCTACCCGCGCGGCAAGGTGCTGGGCGGCAGTTCCTCCATCAACGGCATGATCTACATGCGCGGCCAGGGCAGCGACTACGATCGCTGGGCCGCGCTGACCGGCGACGATAGCTGGCGCTGGCAGTCGGTGCTGCCGCTGTTTAAAAAGAGCGAGGATTATCACGGCGGCGCTTCCGAACTGCATGGCGCCGGCGGTCCGTGGCGCGTTGAAAAGCAGCGTTTGTCGTGGCAAATCCTGGACGCGTTCCGCGACGCGGCGGAGCAGGTCGGCATCCAGAAAGTGGACGACTTCAATCGCGGCGACAACGCCGGCTGCGGCTATTTCGACGTCAATCAAAAACGCGGCATCCGCTGGAATACGTCGAAGGCATTTTTGAAACCGGTGTCGATGCGGCCCAACCTGACCATCATGACCGGCTGCCACGTGGAACGTTTGCAGATCGAAATGAGCGATCGCGGAGCGGTGTGCAAAGGCGTTATTTTCACCGGCGGCGGCACGCAGTTTATCGCCACCGCCGACAAGGAAACCCTGCTGGCGGCTGGCGCCGTTGGTTCTCCACAAATCCTGCAATGCTCCGGCATCGGCGCAGCCGACAGCTTGCGCCGGCATGGCATCGAGCCGCTGGCCGATCGGCCCGGCGTCGGCGAAAACCTGCAAGACCATCTGCAACTGCGCATGATCTACAAACTCGGCGGCGGCGCGCGCACGCTGAACACGATGGCCTCCAGCTGGTATGGCAAGATGAAGATCGGCCTCGAATATGCGATGTTCCAGAGCGGACCGATGTCGATGGCGCCTTCGCAGCTGGGCGCCTTTGCGCGTTCGGACGCGGCGCAGGCCACGCCGAATCTGCAGTACCACGTGCAGCCGCTGTCGCTCGAAAAATTCGGCGAGCCCTTGCACGCCTTCCCCGCGTTCACGGCCAGCGTTTGCAATTTGCGTCCGACCTCGCGCGGCCATGTGCGCATCGCCAGCGCCGATTCGTATGCGCCGCCGAAAATTTCGCCGATGTATTTGAGCACGCCGGAAGACCGCAAAGTCGCCGCCGCCGCCCTGACATTGACGCGTCAGATCGTCGCCGCGCCGGCCTTGCAGCGCTACGCGCCGGAGGAATACAAGCCCGGCATCCAATACCGCAGCGAGGAGGAATTGGCCAACGCGGCAGGGGAGATCGGCACCACGATTTTCCATCCGGTGGGCACCTGCAAGATGGGCCGCGCCGACGATCCGACCGCCGTGGTGGACGGCGCGCTGCGTGTAATTGGCGTACACGGCTTGCGCGTGGTGGACGCCTCCGTCATGCCGTTCATAACCTCCGGAAATACCAACTCTCCCACCATCATGATCGCGGAGAAAGCTTCAGAGCTGATCCGTTCAGAGTGGAAATGAAACCCTGTGCCCGCTAGGCCTAGATCAAAAGCGGACCGTAGTTATACTGTATTGTTAGCCAATTTGTTACTGTGTATGATTTGAAAAAATTTAGTAGTTTGAAAAGAATAACTAGGAGACAGAATGTCCGGCGTTATCTTGGAAACAAAGCATCTGACCAAGGAATTCAAGGGATTCACCGCGGTCAATGATGTGAATTTAAAAGTGCAGCGCGGCCACATCCACGCGCTGATCGGCCCCAATGGCGCCGGTAAAACCACGTGTTTCAATCTGCTCACTAAGTTTTTAGTGCCCACCTCGGGCCAGATTCTCTTCAACGGCAAGGACATCACCGCGGCCAGGCCGGCGCAGATCGCCCGCATGGGCGTGATCCGGTCGTTCCAGATTTCCGCTGTGTTTCCGCACCTGACGGTGCTGCAAAACGTCCGCATCGGATTGCAGCGCCAGCTCGGCACCAGCTTCAATTTCTGGCAGAGCGAACGGTCGCTGAGCAAGTTGAACGATCGCGCCATGCAGTTGTTGGCCGAGGTCGACCTGACCGAATTCGCCGACACCATCACCGTCGATATGCCTTACGGCCGCAAGCGCGCCTTGGAAATTGCCACCACGCTGGCGATGGAACCGGAGCTGATGCTGCTGGACGAACCGACCCAGGGCATGGGCCACGAAGACGTGCACCGCGTGACGGAATTGATTAAGAAAGTTTCAGCCGGCCGCACCATCCTGATGGTCGAACACAATATGAAAGTGGTGTCCGGCATCTGCGACAAGATCTCCGTTTTGCAGCGCGGCGCGATGCTGGCCGAAGGCACTTACGCCGAAGTTTCAAGTAATCCACAAGTGATGGAAGCCTACATGGGTACCGAAGCCGCCGTACTGGAAGGAGCCCACTGATGACGGCCGCTCTGGAAATCTCCCACCTGCAAACCTGGTACGGCGAATCGCATATTTTGCACGACGTGAATCTGACGGTGCAGCCGGGCGAGGTGGTCACGCTGCTGGGCCGCAACGGCGCCGGCCGCACCACCACCTTGCGCGCGATCATGGGCCTGACCGGCGCCCGCAAGGGTTCGATCAAGGTCAACGGCGAGGAAGCGATCGGCATGCCGACCCATAAAATCGCCCACCTCGGCATCGGCTATTGCCCGGAAGAGCGCGGCATTTTCTCGTCGCTGTCGACCGAGGAAAACCTGATGCTGCCGCCGCAGCTGGCGACCGGCCAGAAGGGCATGTCGGTCGAGGAAATCTACGCCATGTTCCCCAACCTGGAAGAGCGCAAGCACAGCCAGGGCACGCGCCTGTCGGGCGGCGAGCAACAGATGCTGGCGGTGGCGCGCATCCTGCGCACCGGCGCGCGCCTGCTGCTGCTCGATGAAATCTCCGAAGGGCTGGCGCCGGTCATCGTGCAGGGCCTGGCCCGCATGATCACCACGCTCAAGGCCAAGGGCTACACCATCGTCATGGTGGAACAGAATTTCCGGTTTGCCGCCCCGCTGGCGGACCGGTTTTACGTGATGGAACACGGTCAGATCGTCGAGACCTTTGTTGCATCGGAATTGAGCGCCAAGATGCCGGTGTTGACCGAACTTCTGGGCGTCTGAAGTTTGCAAGGCAAGTGGAAAAAAATAAGCAATAACACTACTTCTTGAACCAACGGAGACAAAATGAAACTTAAAGCCATCACCATCGCAGCCACCGCCGTGTGCGCACTCGGCCTGTCCTTTGCTGCCCAAGCCCAGGTTTCCGGCGACACCATCAAGATCGGCATGATCACCGACATGTCCGGCCTGTACACGGATATCGACGGCGCCGGCGGTGCCGAGGCCATCAAGATGGCGATTGCCGACGCCGGCGTGGTCATCGCCGGTAAAAAGGTCGAGTTCATCTCCGCCGACCACCAGAACAAGGCCGACATCGCCGCCTCCAAGGCGCGCGAATGGTTCGACCAGCAGGGCGTCGACCTGCTGATCGGCGGCACCAACTCGGGCGCCAACCTGGCCATGGCCAAGGTCGCGGCCGAGAAGAAGAAAGTCTTCATTTCGATCGGCGCCGGCTCGGCCCGTTTGACCAACGAGGAATGCACGCCGTACACGATTCACTACGCCTACGACACTATCGCGCTGGCGCGCGGCACCGGCGGCGCCATCGTCAAGCAGGGCGGCAAGAGCTGGTACTTCATGACCGCCGACTACGCCTTCGGCCAGTCGCTGGAAAAAGACACCGCCGACGTGGTGAAAGCCAACGGCGGCAAGGTGATGGGCGCGGTCAAGCATCCGCTGTCGGCGTCGGACTTCTCGTCCTTCCTGCTGCAGGCGCAGTCGTCGGGCGCGCAGATCCTGGGCCTGGCCAACGCCGGCGGCGACGCGATCAACTCGATCAAGGCCGCCAACGAGTTCGGCATCACCAAGAAAATGAAACTGGCCGGCCTGCTGATCTTCATCAACGACGTGCACTCGCTGGGCCTGAACCTGACCCAGGGCATGTACCTGACCGACGGCTGGTACTGGGATGCGAACGCCGACACCCGCGCCTGGTCGAAGCGCTACTTCGAGAAGATGAAGAAGGAACCGTCGATGCTGCAGGCGGCCGACTACTCGGCGGCGGCCAGCTACCTGAAGGCGGTCAAGGCCGTCGGCACCGACGACACCGACAAGGTCATGGCCTACCTGAAGGCGAACAAGATCAACGACATGTTCGCCAAGAACGGCGTGATCCGTCCGGACGGCCGCATGGTCCACGACATGTTCCTGATGGAAGTGAAGAAGCCGTCGGAATCGAAGTATCCATGGGATTACTACAAGGTCGTCGCCACCATTCCGGGCGACCAGGCGTACGCCACCAAGGCGGAAACCAAATGCTCCCTGTGGAAATAAGCTGAGTTGTACACAGGCCGGGCGCCCTTGCCCGGCCTTTCTCTGGTGCCACGCCTGCCCGTCCGGGACGGCGATCTTTATATTGTGATCTCATGGAAATATTCGGCTACCCCTTGCCCATGATTATGAGCCAGCTGATGCTGGGCCTGGTCAACGGCTCCTTCTATGCCATGCTGTCGCTCGGCCTGGCGGTGATCTTCGGCCTGCTGAACGTGATTAATTTCTCGCACGGCGCGCTGTACATGATGGGCGCGTTTGTCGCCTGGATGGGCATGGCCTACCTCGGCCTGAACTACTGGGTGATGCTGGTGCTGGCGCCGCTGGTCGTCGGCCTGTTCGGCATCATCGTCGAAAAGACCATGCTGCGCTGGCTCTACAAGCTGGACCATCTTTACGGCCTGCTGCTGACCTTCGGCATCACGCTGCTGGTCGAAGGCGTGTTCCGTTCGTTCTACGGCGTGTCCGGCCAACCGTTCCAGGTGCCGGAGGCGCTGGCCGGGGCGACCGACCTCGGCTTCATGGTGCTGCCGAACTACCGCGCCTGGGTGGTGGTGGCGTCGGTGGCGGTGTGCCTGTCGACCTGGTTCGTCATCGAGAAGACCAAACTGGGCGCCTACCTGCGCGCCGGTACCGAGAATCCCAAGCTGGTCGAAGCCTTCGGCATCAACGTCCCGCTGATGGTGACGCTGACCTATGGCTTCGGCGTCGCTTTGGCGGGCTTTGCAGGGGTGCTGGCGGCCCCGGTGATCCAGGTGCAGCCCCTGATGGGTCAGAACTTGATTATCGTCGTATTCGCGGTTGTAGTGATCGGTGGCATGGGTTCGATCATGGGCTCCATCCTGACCGGCCTCGGCCTGGGCATTATCGAAGGCCTGACCAAGGTGTTCTACCCCGAGTTCTCGTCGACGGTGGTGTTCCTGGTGATGGTCATCGTGTTGCTGATCCGTCCTGCCGGCTTGTTCGGCAAAGAAAAATAAGAGGCCGTTGATGAATAAGAACTTAGGTTACCTGGTCGCCTTCGCGATCGCGCTGGCGGCGCCGTTTGTCGGCTATCCGATCTTCCTGGCCAAGCTGCTGTGCTTTGCGCTGTTCGCCAGCGCCTTCAACCTGCTGATCGGCTTTACCGGTTTGCTGTCGTTCGGCCACGCGGCCTTCTTCGGCGCCGCCGGCTACGTGGCCGGCAACGCGATGAAGATGTGGGGCTGGCCGGTCGAACTGGGCCTGCTGGCCGGGGTCGCGGCCGGCGCCCTGGTCGGCCTGGTGATGGGCGCGCTGGCGATCCGCCGCCAGGGCATCTACTTCTCGATGATCACGCTGGCGCTGGCGCAGATGGTGTACTTCGGCGCGTTGCGCGCCGGCGAGTTCACCGGCGGCGAAGACGGCTTGCAAGGCGTTCCACGTGGAAAATTGCTGGGCCTGGTCGACCTGTCCAACGATACCGCGCTGTACTTCTTCGTGCTGGGCGTGGCCGTGCTGGCCTTCATGCTGATCGTGCGCACGGTGCATTCGCCGTTCGGCCAGGTGCTGAAGGCGATCAAGGAAAACGAGCCGCGCGCGATTTCGCTGGGCTACGATGTGGACAAGTACAAGCTGCTGGCCTTCGTGCTGTCGGCCGCGCTGACCGGCCTGGCCGGCGCGTCCAACATGCTGGTGCAGGGTTTCGAAACGCTGACCGACGTGCACTGGAGCATGTCGGGCCTGGTGATCCTGATGACCCTGGTCGGCGGCATGGGCACGTTTGCCGGTCCGATGCTGGGCGCCATCCTGATCATCGCGTTGGAAAACAAGCTGGGCGATTTCGGCATCTTCATGGTCGCCCATACCGGCATCGAATGGTTCAACACCATCGGCGAGGCGGTCAACATGGTGATCGGCTTTATCTTCATCGTTTGCGTGCTGCTGTTCCGGCGCGGCATCGTCGGCGAGATCGTCGCCAAGTTCGCCTTCAACAACGGCAAAAAACCAGCTTGACGTAGCGCACACGCCGGACGTTCTGTCCGGCGTTTTTTTTTCATCGGTAGTAAATTTTGTCTGGCCGCCGGCCGGAGTGGGAGTAGTCCGTCCGTAACTTTTATCGACATAGAGGATGACATGCATATCAAGAAAATTTCGCTGGCGCTGGCTGGCATTGCGCTGACCGCTTGTGGCTCCAATGAACCCAACTCGGCCGAGGATTTGAACGTACTGCCGACATACCTGGGCACCATCAGCAGCAAGAGCTACGACGGCACCACCGACGATCTGCTGACCGCCGGCCTGGGCGCGACCGGCCTGGCCGGCGCCACGCCCGCGTATGTCGACCCGACCAATCCCACTGCCACCGAGCTGCGCCGCAACGCCATCCACGCCAACTACCGCGCCGTGCTCGATATCAACGCCAACAGCGGCTACGGCACCTTGTACGGCCCGAATGTGGACGCCAAGGGCGCGATCGGATCGGGGCAGGGCATGATCGCCGGCACCGAGTACATCGCCTATTCCGACGACGGCACGGGCAACCAGAACGTGACGTTGATGGTGCAGATACCGACCGGCTTCGACATCAACAATCCCTGCATCGTCACCGGCACCTCGAGCGGCTCGCGCGGCATCTATGGCGCCATCGGCAGCGCCGGCGAATGGGGCCTGAAGAACAACTGCGCCGTGGCCTATGCCGACAAGGGCAGCGGCACCGGCCTCTACACCTTCGACGACGACAGCGTGAACCTGCAAAACGGCGTGCGCGCCACGCGCACCGCGGCCGCCAAGAACGCCATGTTCGCACCGGCATTGAGCGATGCCGACCGCGCCGCGTTCGCCTCGTCGTCGCCGGCGCGCATCGCCTTCAAGCACGCGCACTCGCAGCAGAACCCGGAAAAGGATTGGGGCAAGGTCACGCTGCAATCGCTGGAATTCGCCTTCTACGTGCTGAACGAAAAGTACGGCGTGCTGGCCAAGGACAACAAGAGCCACATCGTGCGGCTGACGCCGAAGAACACGGTGACGATCGCCTCCAGCATTTCCAACGGCGCCGGTTCGGCGCTGCTGGCTGCGGAACAGGACGCCAAGGGCCTGATCGGCGGCGTGGCGGCCACCGAGCCGCAAGTGCAGCCCAAGACCGCCACCGGCTACACGGTGCGCCAGGGCGGCGTCAACGTGACGGGGCAGGGCAAGGCGCTGTTCGACTACTCGACCTTTGCCGCGCTGTACCAGCCGTGCATCGCCTCCACCGCCGCCGCGCCGGGCCGTTGCACGGCGCTGGCCGCCAAAGGCTTGTTGACCGGCGCCGACCTGCCGTCGCAGCAGGCCGATGCCAAGGCCCGCTTGAAGGCTTACGGTTGGCTGTTGGATTCCGATGTCCTGCAAGCGTCGCACGCCGGCACCAACATCCTGGTGGCGGTGACCTATGCCAACGCCTACGGCAAGTTCTCGGTGACGGACAAGGTGTGCGGATTCTCGTTTGGCGCGACCGATGCGACCGGCGCGCCGGTGGCCTTCACGGCGGCGCAAAAGGCCGGCAGCTTTGCGACGCAAAGCGGCATCGTCGGCAGCGTGGTCTATGAGAATTCGGTGGGCGGCGCCAAGGCCTACAACTTGGGCGTGTCGCCGAGCAGCACGCTGGCGGACCAGTCGCTGGACGGCTTCCTGTGCCTGCGTTCGCTGGCGACGGGTGTCGATCCGGTCACCGGCAACGCGCTGGGGGCGACGCTGGCGGCGCAAAGCGCGCGCGTGAAGGCGGGCATGGCCGAGGTGGCGGCGACCGGCAATCTGCGCGGCAAGCCGGCCATCATCGTGCACGGACGCAGCGACACGCTGATCCCGGTCAACTTTGCAGCGCGTTCCTATGTGGGGCTGAATGCATCGGCGGAGGGGGGGGCGAGCAAGCTGCGCTACATCGAAGTGACCAACGCCAACCACTTCGACTCGTTCACCAACGCGCTGCCGGCCAATATCGTGCCGTTGCACATCTACCTGTTCCGCGCGCTGGATGCGATGCTGGCCAACCTGCGCAGCTCGGCCGTGGCCTTGCCGCCGTCGCAGGTGGTGCGCACGGTAACGCGTATCGACAACACTTCGCTGATCACGGTGGCGAATGTCCCGCCGATCGCCGCCGCGCCCGGCGCCAATGCAATCACGGTTACCGGCACCACGGTCGATGTGCCGAACTAAGGTCTACAAGGCCGCCGCGTAGATCGCCCTCGCATCGTCGCGCGTGACGGTGCGGGGGTTATTCCCCAACAAGCGGGTCTGGAGCATGGCGTCATCCGCCAGCCGGTCCAGATCCGTTTCCCTGATCCCGACCTGCTGCAAGGTCCGCTCTATCCCGGTGATGGTGGCTATTTGTTGCATCGCAACAACCAGTGCTTCTGTCCTCGCCTCGGCGCTGCCGCTGGCCTGAGGCACGACGATCTCCGCCAATTCCGCGTACAGCGTTGCCGCCTCCGGCGCATTGAAGCGCAGCACGTGCGGCAGCACCAGCGAGTTCGACAGCCCATGCGGCACGTGGAAGATGCCCCCTATCGGATACGCCAGCGCATGCACCGCCGCCACCGGCGCATTGGAAAACGCCTGCCCCGCCAACATCGCGCCGAGCAGCATGGCTTGCCGCGCCGCCAGGTCGCGGCCGTTTTCGCAGGCGCGGATCAGATTCGCCGACAGCAGGCCCAGCGCCTTGCGCGCGAAGAGATCGGACAGCGGGTTCTTTTTGTGGCGGCTGGTGTAGGCCTCGATCGCGTGCACCATCGCGTCGATGCCGGTCGCGGCGGTGACCAGGGGCGGCAGGCCGATGGTCAGTTCGGCGTCCAGCAATGCCAGATCGGCATAGAGTTGCGGCGCGACGACGCCCATTTTCGTGGTAGTCCCGGTGGTGACGATGGCGATGTTGGTGACCTCGGAGCCGGTGCCGGCGGTGGTCGGAATCTGCACCAGAGGCAGCCGCGCACCCTGCACATTGCCGATGCCGTAGATGGCGCTGAGCGGCTGGTCGCTGCCGGCCAGCACGGCGATCAGCTTGGCGACGTCCATCGAGCTGCCGCCGCCGAGGCCGATGACGAGGTCGGCGCGATGCTTGCGGGCGGCCGCCACCGCGTCCAGCACCACCTGCTCCGGCGGGTCCGCCACGACCTTGGAATAGACCTCGACCGCCAGGCCGGCGGCGCGCAGGCTGGCGGCCGGCGCTTCGACCAGGCCGGTTCCCAGGAAGCCGGGATCGGTGACCAGCAGGGCGCGCCTGGCCGCCGGGAAGCGCTGGACGATATGCTCGCCCAACCTCCCGGCTGCGCCGAGCTCGGAAACGATGTGGGCGACGGTGCTGAATGCGAACGCTGGGAAGTCGGTCATGGCGGTTCCAGGGTGGTGGGTTTCACGTGAAGCTTACCTCATGCGAGGCCCGCGTGCCTGTCGTGGTCCATGCCGGATGCGCATGAGCCGCACTGAATTTCTTCCGTACAATATGGCCTTTCGCAAGCGTTGAGGATGGCAAGGTGATGGTTGAGTATCTGGTGTTGGGAGTGGCGGCGTTCGGTGCGGGGTTGGTGGACGCGGTGGTCGGGGGCGGGGGACTGGTGCAACTGCCGGCGATGTTCTCGGTGTTTCCCAACACGGCGCCCGCCACGCTGATCGGCACCAACAAACTGGCCAGCATCTTCGGCACCGGTGTGGCGGCGGTCAGCTACGCGCGCCGGGTTGCCATCGCCTGGTCGGTCGCCACGCCTGCGGCGTTGGCCGCGTTGATCTTCGCCTTCCTTGGGGCCTACACGGTGACCAAGGTCTCGGCCGAGTTCATGCGCCTGCTGCTGCCGGTGGTGCTGGTGGCGGTGGCCATCTACACCTTCGCCAAGAAAGACTTCGGCAGCGTGCACGCGCCGATCCACTCGGGTGCCAGGGAGCAGACGCTGGCGCTGCTGATCGGCGCCGGCATCGGCTTCTACGATGGCTTCTTCGGGCCCGGCACCGGCAGCTTCCTGGTGTTCCTGTTTGTGCGCATCTTCGGCTTCGACTTCCTCGGCGCCTCGGCCGTGGCCAAGATCGTCAACGTCGCCTGCAACTTTGCCGCGCTGATCTGGTTCGGCTACAGCGGCCACCTGATGTGGCAGCTGGGCGCGATCATGGCGGTGGCCCAGATCGCCGGCTCCATCATCGGCTCGCGCCTGGCGATGAAGCATGGCAGCGGATTCGTGCGCAAGCTGTTCCTGGTCGTGGTGACGATACTGATCCTGAAAACTGGCTACGATGCATGGTTGCGTTGGTGATATTGTTTCACGTGGAACAAAGCGAGGGCTCTTGTCGGGAACGACAAGGGCCCTTTTTCAATGTTTCACGTGGAACAATCCAGCGATATTTTTTTGCTTAAAAAAGTCGCAGCCACAAAAAGACTCTATAATCTGACCTTGATCCCTTCGCTTTAACCAATTCCAACATGCTATTTCCTACAAAATTCGACGTCATCGTCGTCGGTGGTGGTCACGCCGGCACCGAGGCGGCCCTCGCTTCGGCCCGCATGGGCCAGAAGACCTTGCTGCTCACGCATAACATTGAGACGCTGGGCCAGATGTCGTGCAATCCCTCCATCGGTGGTATCGGCAAAGGCCATCTGGTCAAGGAAGTCGACGCCATGGGCGGCGCCATGGCCATCGCCACCGATGAGTCCGGCATCCAGTTCCGCATCCTGAACTCATCCAAAGGCCCAGCCGTGCGCGCCACCCGCGCCCAGGCCGACCGCATCCTGTACAAGCAAGCCATCCGTTCGCGCCTGGAAAACCAGCCCAACCTGTGGCTGTTCCAGCAGGCGGTCGACGACCTGATGGTGGAGGGCGACCGCGTGATCGGCGCCGTCACCCAGATCGGCCTGAAGTTCCTGGCGCCGGCCGTGGTGCTGACTGCCGGTACGTTCCTCGACGGGAAGATCCACGTCGGCCTGCAGAACTACTCGGCCGGCCGTGCCGGCGATCCGCCGGCGATCTCGCTGTCGGCCCGCCTGAAGGAACTGAAGCTGCCGCAAGGCCGCCTGAAGACCGGCACGCCGCCGCGCATCGACGGCCGCAGCATCGACTTCTCGCTGATGACCGAACAGCCTGGCGACCTCGATCCGGTGCCGGTGTTCTCGGTGATGGGCAATGCCGCCATGCACCCTGCGCAGATGCCGTGCTGGGTCACGCACACCAACACCGAGACCCACGACATCATTCGTGCCGGCCTGGATCGCAGCCCGATGTACACCGGCGTCATCGAAGGTGTCGGCCCGCGCTACTGCCCGTCGATCGAAGACAAGATCCACCGCTTCTCGTCCAAGGAATCGCACCAGATTTTCCTGGAGCCGGAAGGCCTGACGACCAACGAATTCTATCCAAACGGCATCTCCACCAGCCTGCCGTTCGACGTGCAAATCGCCCTGGTGCGCTCGATGAAGGGCATGGAGAACGCCCACATCCTGCGTCCCGGCTACGCCATCGAATACGATTATTTCGACCCGCGCGGCCTCAAAGCATCGCTGGAAACCAAGGCGGTTGGCGGCCTGTATTTCGCCGGCCAGATCAACGGCACCACCGGCTACGAAGAAGCGGCGGCGCAGGGCATGCTGGCCGGCATCAACGCCGCGCTGCAAACCCAGGGCCGCGAAGCCTGGACCCCGGCCCGTTCCGAAGCCTACCTGGGCGTGATGGTCGACGACCTGGTCACGCAAGGCGTGATGGAGCCGTACCGGATGTTCACCAGCCGCGCCGAGTATCGCCTGAGCCTGCGTGAAGACAATGCCGACATGCGCCTGACCGAAATCGGCCGCAAACTGGGCGTGGTGGGCGACGCGCAGTGGCAGGCATTCGAGACCAAGCGCGAAGCCGTCGCGCGCGAACTGGAGCGTTTGCGTTCCACGTGGGTCAATCCACGCATCCTGGAAGCGGCCGAATCCGAGCGCGTTATCGGCCAGGCGATCGAGCGCGAGTACTCGCTGGCGAACCTGCTGGCCCGTCCCGGCGTCGACTACGACAAGCTGATGAGCCTGTCCGGCATCGACGGCCGCGAGCTGGCCGGCCCCGGCGTGGCCGACGAAGCGGTGCGCGAACAGGTGGAAATCCAGCTCAAATATTCGGGCTATATCGACCGCCAGACCAAGGAAGTCGAGCGCCATGAGCACTACGAAAACCTGAAATTGCCGGAAGGTTTCAACTACCTGGACATCACCGCGCTGTCGGTGGAAGTGCGCCAGAAGCTGCACGCGCAGCGTCCGGAAACACTGGGCCAGGCATCGCGCATCTCCGGCGTGACCCCGGCGGCGATTTCGCTGCTGCTGGTGCACCTGAAGAAGGCCGGTTTCGGCGGATTTTTGAATCAAAAAGATGAGGCTGTTCAATGAAGGTGTTTGACCGTGTAGCCATTGCGGATGTTTTAAAACAAGGCATCAACAGCCTGAAACTGGGCCTCGGCGACGATCAGGTGGAGAAATTGCTGGACTACCTGGCGCTGCTGAACAAGTGGAATTCGGTGTACAACCTGACCTCGGTGCGCGATCCGATGCAGATGGTCACCTTGCATGTGCTCGATTCGCTGGCGGCGGTGCCTGCCTTCGCCGGCGCCCGGAACGTGCTGGACGTGGGAGCAGGGGGTGGCTTGCCGGGCATGGTGCTGGCGATCAGCCGTCCGGACATGAAAGTGTCGATGATCGACACGGTGCACAAGAAGACCGCGTTCCTCAACCAGGTGAAGGCGGAGTTGGGCCTGGCCAACGTGACGGTGTACACCAAGCGCGTGGAGCAGCTGGAAGTGAAGACGAAGTTCGACGTCATCACCTCGCGGGCTTTTGCCGACCTGTCCGACTTCGTCAACTGGTCGGGGCACCTGCTGCAAGAGGGCGGGCGATTCATAGCCCTGAAAGGCACGGCACCGGCGGAGGAGCGGGAGCGGCTGCCGGAGCCATGGAAAGTGCAGAAACTGGAGCCTTTGGAAGTGCCGGGGCTGGACGCGGAGCGCCACCTGGTTTTCATCCAGGCCGAAACCAAGTAAATGATTTATACGATATAAATGGTTTATACAGTTTATTCTGTATAAACAGTATAAATCGTTTATATCGTTTTAATAGTATAAATAATTAAGAAGCACAACCCAAAGAAATACATGGCGAAAATTTTTTGCGTAGCGAATCAAAAGGGTGGCGTGGGCAAGACCACCACGACGGTAAACCTGGCCGCCGGATTGGCAAAGCTGAACCAGCGGGTACTGCTGGTCGACCTGGACCCACAAGGCAACGCCACGATGGGCGCAGGCATCAACAAGGCGGGACTGCCGGCATCGACCTATGAGGTGATGCTGGGCGAATCCGACGTGGCCACCGCGCGCCAGCGTTCGGAGCCGGGCCAGTTCGACGTGCTGCCCTCCAACCGCGAGCTGGCCGGCGCCGAAGTCGAGATGGTCTCGCTGGAGAACCGCGAGCGCCGCCTGAAGGACGCGCTGGCCCTGGTCGACAAGGAGTACGACTTCATCCTGATCGACTGCCCGCCGGCGTTGTCGATGCTGACCCTGAACGGCCTGTGCGCCGCGCACGGCGTCATCATCCCGATGCAGTGCGAGTACTACGCGCTGGAAGGCTTGTCCGACCTGGTCAACACGATCAAGAAGGTGCACGCCAACCTGAACCCGGACCTGAAGATCATCGGCCTGCTGCGCGTGATGTTCGATCCGCGCATGACGCTGTCGCAGCAAGTGTCGGCCCAGCTGGAGCAGCACTTCGGCGACAAGGTCTTCAAAACTATCATCCCCCGCAACGTACGCCTGGCCGAAGCGCCGTCCTACGGCCTGCCGGGCGTCACCTTCGATCCATCCTCCAAGGGTGCGCAGGCGTATATCGCCTTCGGCGCCGAGATGGTCAAGCGCATCAAGAAAATGTAAGGCAATCACATGGCAACCAAAAAACTCAAAGGCCTGGGTCGCGGCCTGGACGCGCTGCTCGGCGGCGACGGCGACCTCACCACTGCGGACGCCAACACGCCGTCCGAACTCCCGGTCGCGCAAATGCAGGCCGGCAAATATCAGCCGCGTACCCGTATGGATGAGGGCGGCTTGCAGGAGCTGGCGGCGTCGATCAAGACCCAGGGCATCATGCAGCCCATCCTGGTGCGTCCGGTCGGCAGCGACAAGCTGACCGGCGCCATCAAGTACGAGATCATCGCCGGCGAACGCCGTTTCCGCGCCGCGCAAATCGCCGGCCTGGAAGTGCTCCCTGTTTTGGTGCGCGACGTGGACGACCAGGCCGCCGCCGCGATGGCGCTGATCGAAAACATGCAGCGCGAGGATTTGAATCCACTGGAAGAGGCGCAGGGCATCCATCGCCTGATCACCGATTTCAGTTTCACCCACGAGCAGGCGGCCACGGCTGTTGGCCGTTCGCGCAGCGCCGTGTCCAACCTGCTGCGCCTGATGAACCTGGCGAACCCGGTGCAGACCATGCTGATGGCCGGCGATATCGACATGGGCCACGCCCGCGCGTTGTTGTCGGTGGATGCGGCCACGCAGATCAACCTGGCCAACATGGTCATCGCCAAACGGTTGTCGGTGCGTGAAACTGAAAAGTTGGTGGCAAAAACGCTGGAAGATCAAAAAGCCTCGCCGACCGAAGCGCGCCAGAAAGAAAAGTCCGGCGACATCGTCCGCTTGGAGGAAGAGCTGTCCGACAAGCTGGCCACGCCGGTGGTGTTCAAGATGGGCGCCAAAGGCCGCGGCCAGATGATCATCGACTTCGCCGACCTCGACATCCTCGACGGCGTCCTCGCCCGCCTGCGCGCCTAAACCCGGGGTCAAGTCTGACATTCGGACACGAGCTCTACCGTAACGGTAGCTACGGTAGAGCTCGTGTCCGAATGTCAGACTTGACCCCGAAGCTAATAAAAAACGAAAACGCTTAACTGGTTCCAACTTGGTGCAACCGGCTCGGAAATGTTTATAAAAACGTCGCTTTCGTGCACCAATTGCTCTGCTGCGGTGCAGCAATGTTTGACGTGATACAGTAAAGACACATATAATCCCGTGTCTTTGGGTTTTATCGGCTTTTCAGGGAGCTCGCCAGATGAATGATTCGACGAGTATTTCCAAGCCGGTGTTTAAAGTCGTCGCCCTCCAGTTAGCCATCGCAACTGGATTCGCCTTGCTCGCCTGGAACTTGGGTGGAGTACTCAAAGCTTGGTCGGCCGCCTATGGCGGAGCAATCGCAGTCATCGGGAGTCTGATGTACGCGATGATTGTTGCGGGCGGAACAAATGACGCCAAAAAAGCTTTCCGGTCGCATGTACGCGCCGAAGTTGTAAAAATATTTATCACGGTAGTGCTGTTTGTTTTGGCACTGGCGCTGTTTCAGTCGGCCTCTTGGTTATGGCTGATCTTGGGTTTCGCGGTGGCAACCTTAGCTTATTGGTTTTCACTGCTCGCAATTTAATCACCAAAATCTAATACTTTTATGACCACAGAAAACGCTGTAGGGGCACACGATGCGCCCACCAACATTGAGTATATTCAGCATCACCTGTCGCACCTGAAGTCTGCCGACGGCGCCTATAACCTGGACACGTTCTGGGTTTCGGCCGTTCTGGGCATGATCTTCCTCGGCGTGTTCTACATGGCCTCGCGCCGTGCGACCGCCGGTGTGCCGGGCAAGCTGCAAAACTTCGTCGAAGCCGTCATGGAGCTGGTCAACGAAGTCGTCAATTCCGCATTCCACGCCAAGAGCAAGGTCATCGCGCCGCTGGCCATCACGATCTTCTGCTGGGTTTGGCTGATGAACGCGATGGACTTCCTGCCGGTCGATCTGCTGCCCAAGCTGCTTGGCTACGTTGGCGTCCACAAGCTGCGTGTCGTGCCGACCGCCGACGTCAATCACACTTTCGGCATGTCGTTCGGCGTCATGCTGTGCATTATTGGTTTCTCGATCAAAGCCAAAGGTCTCGGCGGCTGGGGTAAAGAGTTGCTGACCGCTCCGTTCCACGCCCACGGCTTCATGGCCATCGTGCTGGCCCCGGTCAACTTCGCCTTCCAGATGATCGAGTTGCTGGCTAAGCCACTGTCGCTGTCGCTGCGACTCTTCGGCAATATGTACGCCGGCGAGCTGCTGTTCATTCTGATCGCTCTGCTGCCATGGTGGGCGCAGTGGCTGCTGGGTGGTCCTTGGGTTATCTTCCACATCCTGGTGGTGACCCTGCAAGCGTTTGTGTTTATGGCGTTGACTGTTGTGTATCTGAGCCTTGCGGTTGAGAAACATTAAGCAACAAATCGTTTTAACTTTTTAGTATCTGTAGTCTTTTTTAAAATCTTAGGAGAAATTCAATGCAAGCTCTGATCGCACAAGTACAAAGCATGACCGTTCTGGCCGCAGCAATCATCATCGGCCTGGCCGCTATCGGCACCGCACTCGGTTTCGCAATTCTGGGCGGCAAATTCCTGGAAGCGTCGGCTCGTCAACCTGAACTGATGCCACAACTGCAAACCAAACTGTTCGTTATCGCTGGTCTGCTGGATGCGATCTCGATGATCGGCGTCGGCGTTGCTCTGCTGTACACCTTCAGCAACCCGTTCCTGGCAGCTGTTCTGGCGGCACATTAATTCGCTCCCTTCTAGGAGAAACTTTTAGTTAGGAGCAAAGGTATGGACATCAATATGTCTCTCATCGGTCAGATGATCACCTTCGCGGTGTTGGTCTGGGTTTCGATGAAGTTCGTATTTCCATCGCTGAATGCAGCGTTGGATGAGCGTGCCAAGCGTATCGCTGACGGTCTGGCTGCGGCCGACCAAGGCCAGCAAGCGATGGTAGTGGCTGAGAAGCGCGCCAGCGAAGCGCTGGCAGGTGCACGCGAAGAAGCTTCGCAACGCGTTGCCGACGCTGAAAAGCGCGCGCAACTGGTAGCAGAAGAAATCAAAGCAAATGCACAAGCCGAAGCGGACCGCATCATTGCGCAAGCCAAGGCCGACGCCGATCAGCAACTGGCCAAAGCGCGCGACACGCTGCGCGCTCAGGTGGCTGACCTGGCTGTGAAGGGCGCCGAGCAAATCCTCAAGCGCGAAATCAACGCGTCGGCCCACGCCGATCTGTTGTCGCGCCTGTCTGTCGAGCTGTAACCATGGCAGAAAACGCAACCGTCGCCCGTCCCTACGCGGAAGCTTTGTTCCGCGTAGCCCAAGCAGGTAAGGAATCGTTCAACCTCGCGGCGTGGTCCGAACTGGTGGCCGAACTGGCCCAGATCGGTGCCCACCCCGAGGTGCAAGCATTCGCCCGCAACCCGAAAGCGTCGGCTAGCGATGTGAGCGCCGCCATTTCGGCACTGGTCAAGTCGCCGTTGAACACGGAAGCGAAAAACTTCCTGGCGATGCTGATCGACAACGGCCGTATCAGTCTGCTGCCGGAAATCGGCGCGCAATTCCTGGCGTTGAAAAACGCCGTGGAAGGTGCGGCAGACGCCGACATCACCAGCGCCTTCGACCTGAGCTCGGCTCAAGTGAGCGAACTGGTCGCCACGCTGGAGAAGAAATTCAGCCGCAAGCTGAACCCGGTCGTGACCGTGGATCCAGCGTTGATCGGCGGCGTGCGCGTGGTTGTTGGCGATCAGGTGCTGGACACGTCGGTCCGCGCCAAGTTGCAGCAATTGCACGTTGCGCTGGTCGCGTAAGCGCCGCTTAGAACAGATTCTTCCCCTCGCGCAAGCTGAGAGAAACACTTTTAGGAGTTAGTATGCAACTCAACCCATCTGAAATCAGCGAGCTGATCAAGAGCCGTATCGAAGGCCTTGATGGCGGCGCTGAAGTACGCAACCAAGGCACGGTTATTTCCGTCGCCGACGGTATCGTTCGCATCCACGGTCTGTCGGACGTGATGCAGGGCGAAATGCTGGAATTCCCTGGTAACACCTTTGGTCTGGCGATGAACCTGGAGCGCGACTCCGTGGGCGCCGTGATTCTGGGTGCTTACGAGCACATCTCCGAAGGCGACACGGTCAAGTGCACCGGCCGCATTCTGGAAGTGCCGGTCGGTCCTGAACTGCGTGGCCGTGTGGTCAACGCCCTGGGCCAGCCGATCGACGGCAAAGGCGCCATCGACGCCAAGCTGACCTCGCCAATCGAAAAGATCGCTCCAGGCGTTATCGCCCGTGAGTCCGTCTCGCAGCCGATGCAGACCGGTCTGAAATCGATCGACGCGATGGTACCAATCGGCCGCGGCCAGCGCGAGCTGATCATTGGCGACCGTCAAACTGGTAAGTCCGCCGTGGCGGTTGATGCGATCATCAACCAAAAAGGCCAGGGCATGACCTGCATCTACGTGGCTATCGGTCAGAAAGCCTCGACGATCAAAAACATCGTGCGTTCGCTGGAAGCGCACGGCGCGATGGAATACACCATCGTCGTCGCCGCCACCGCGTCGGAATCGGCAGCGATGCAGTACATCTCGGCCTACTCCGGCTGCACCATGGGCGAGTACTTCCGCGACCGCGGTGAAGACGCGCTGATCGTGTACGATGACCTGTCGAAGCAAGCAGTTGCCTACCGTCAGATCTCGCTGCTGCTGCGCCGTCCACCAGGCCGCGAAGCCTACCCAGGCGACGTGTTCTACCTGCACAGCCGTCTGCTGGAACGCGCAGCACGCGTCAACGCCGACTACGTCGAAGCCTTCACCGGCGGCGCAGTCAAAGGCAAGACCGGCTCGCTGACCGCACTGCCGATCATCGAAACCCAGGCTGGCGACGTTTCGGCGTTCGTGCCAACCAACGTGATTTCGATTACCGACGGCCAGATCTTCCTGGAAACCTCGCTGTTCAACGCCGGTATCCGTCCTGCGATTAACGCCGGTATCTCGGTGTCGCGCGTTGGTGGCGCCGCCCAGACCAAGGTCATCAAAAACCTGTCCGGCGGTATTCGTACCGACTTGGCGCAGTACCGTGAACTGGCTGCGTTCGCGCAGTTCGCTTCCGACCTGGACGAATCGACCCGCAAGCAGCTGGACCGCGGTGCCCGCGTGACCGAACTGCTGAAGCAGGCTCAGTACTCGCCACTGTCGATCTCCCTGATGGCCGCTTCGCTGTTCGCAGTGAACAAGGGCTTCCTGGATGATGTCTCGGTCAAGCAAGTGCTGTCGTTCGAAGCTGGCCTGCACGGCTACCTGAAGACCAAGCAAGCTGACCTGCTGTCCAAGATTGAAGCATCGAAGCAACTGGACAAAGACGGCGAAGCAGCGCTGTCGGCCGCCATTGCCGACTTCAAGAAATCCGGCGCATATTAAGCTAAACGGCGGTCCCGGTTGAACCCTGGATCGCCTGCAGCGCAGAAGGAGTAAGGACTCATGGCAGCAGGCAAAGAGATACGTGGCAAGATCAAGAGCGTAGAAAATACGAAGAAGATCACCAAGGCGATGGAAATGGTCGCCGCATCGAAAATGCGCAAAGCGCAGGATCGCATGCGCGCCGCCCGTCCCTACAGTGAGAAGATTCGCAATATCGCCGCTAATCTGGCTACCGCAAATCCGGAATACACCCACCCGTTCCTGGCTGAAGAGCAAAAGGAACAGGCGAAGGCAGTTGGCTTCATCGTCGTCACCACGGACAAAGGTCTGTGCGGCGGCATGAACACCAACGTGCTGCGCATGGTGACGGCGAAAACCCGTGAGCTGGAAACAGCCGGCAACAAGATTGCCGCGGTAGCTATCGGTAACAAAGGTTTGGGTTTTTTGAATCGCGTGGGCGTTCCTGTCGTTGCGCAAGTAACGCAGATCGGCGACACGCCGCACCTGGAAAAACTGATCGGACCCGTCAAGGTCATGCTCGAGAAATTCCAGAACGGCGAAGTCGACGCAGTCTACCTGTGCTACACCAAGTTCATTAACACGATGAAGCAAGAGCCGGTAGTGGAGCAGTTGCTGCCACTGCCAGCCGCGAAGACGCAGGCCGACTCGGGTAATCACAACTGGGATTACATCTACGAGCCGGATGCTGCGACCGTGATTGATGAGCTGCTGGAGCGCTATGTTGAAGCGCTGGTGTACCAGTCGGTGGCGGAAAACCTGGCGTCCGAGCAATCGGCGCGTATGGTGGCGATGAAGGCTGCGAGCGACAACGCTGGCAGCGTGATCGGCGAATTGAAGCTGATCTACAACAAAACCCGCCAAGCTGCGATTACCAAAGAACTTTCCGAAATCGTCGCCGGTGCGGCTGCGGTTTAAACGAATTAAACTATATAGAAGGAACGAACATGGCTGATGGCAAAATCGTTCAGTGTATCGGCGCTGTGGTGGACGTAGAGTTTCCACGCAACGCGATGCCTAAGGTATTCGATGCCTTGAAAATGGCTGGCTCCGAGCTGACCCTGGAAGTACAACAACAGCTGGGCGACGGCGTGGTCCGTACCATTGCTCTGGGTTCGTCCGACGGCCTGCGCCGCGGCATGATGATCCAGAACACCGGCAAGCCAATCATGGTGCCAGTGGGCAAAGCGACCCTGGGTCGCATCATGGACGTGCTGGGCAACCCGATCGACGAATGCGGCCCGGTGTCGCACGAGCAGACCGCGTCGATCCACCGCGCGCCTCCTGCGTACGACGAACTGTCGCCATCGCAAGAGCTGCTGGAAACCGGCATCAAGGTGATCGACCTGGTGTGCCCGTTCGCCAAAGGCGGTAAAGTCGGCCTGTTCGGCGGCGCCGGCGTCGGCAAGACCGTGAACATGATGGAACTGATCAACAACATCGCCAAGGCGCACTCGGGTGTTTCCGTGTTTGCCGGCGTGGGCGAGCGTACCCGCGAAGGTAACGACTTCTACCACGAGATGGCCGATGCCAAAGTGGTCGATCTGGAAAATCCAGAGAACTCCAAAGTGGCGATGGTCTACGGCCAGATGAATGAACCACCAGGCAACCGTCTGCGCGTCGCGCTGACCGGTCTGACCATGGCGGAATCGTTCCGTGACGAAGGCAAGGACGTTCTGTTCTTCGTCGATAACATCTACCGCTTCACGCTGGCCGGTACCGAAGTGTCCGCACTGCTGGGCCGTATGCCTTCCGCAGTGGGTTACCAGCCTACCCTGGCCGAAGAGATGGGCCGTCTGCAAGAGCGCATCACCTCGACCAAGACCGGTTCGATCACCTCGATCCAGGCCGTCTACGTTCCAGCGGATGATTACACCGATCCTTCGCCTGCAACCACCTTCGGTCACCTGGATTCGACCGTCGCCCTGTCGCGTGACATCGCCTCGCTGGGTATCTACCCTGCGGTCGATCCACTGGACTCGACCTCGCGCCAGCTGGATCCGCTGGTCGTCGGTCAAGAGCACTACGACACCGCCCGCGCAGTACAGATGACCCTGCAGCGCTACAAAGAACTGCGCGACATTATCGCGATTCTGGGCATGGACGAACTGGCGCCGGAAGACAAACTGCTGGTGGCACGCGCACGTAAGATGCAGCGCTTCCTGTCGCAGCCGTTCCACGTTGCTGAAGTGTTTACCGGTTCGCCAGGTAAATACGTTTCGCTGAAAGACACGATCAAGGGCTTCAAAATGATCGCTTCCGGCGAACTCGATCACCTGCCAGAACAAGCGTTCTACATGGTCGGCACGATCGACGAAGCTATCGAAAAAGCCAAGAAGCTCAACTAATCATTGCGTTTCGATTGCGGCCCCGCGCGAGCGGGGCCGCATCACACCGACAGGACACACATGGCAAACACTATACACGTGGACGTGGTTTCCGCCGAGGAGTTGATCTACTCGGGCGAAGCCGAATTCGTCGCGTTGCCGGGCGAGCAGGGCGAGCTGGGGATCTACCCCAAGCACACGCCACTGATCACCCGCATCCGTCCGGGCGCGGTGCGCATCCAGGTTCCAGGTCAAGCCGAGGAAGAATTTGTCTTCGTCGCGGGCGGCCTGCTGGAAGTGCAGCCGGGCGCCGTGACGGTGCTGGCGGATACCGCGATTCGCGGCAAGGATCTGGACGAAGCCAAAGCGACGGCGGCCAAGAAACGTGCCGAAGAAGCGCTGGCGAACAACTCGTCCGGTATCGACTACGCAAAAGCGCAGGCCGAACTGGCAGCGGCCATCGGCCAGCTGGCGGCGATCGCCAAACTGCGCGCCAAGCACTAAGCAACGCATAGCATCACAGCAAAAAAGGCAGCCTCGGCTGCCTTTTTTTATGCCGAGAACATGAAAACAGAAACCGCCGTCGGCTTGTATCTCAAAATCGAAATCGCCTGTGTGGCCGGGGTGACGCTGTTCGTGCTGTATCTCGGGTGGATGATGGTCTTTTCGCCGTTTTCCCGCGCGGACTTCGATCAACAAGCCTGGGCTCTCGCCGCCGATGGCGACGACAACTGCAGCACGCGCGGCCCGATGGTCGATAGCCTGTTGAAAAAACACATCCAGATCGGCATGGAAAAGAGCAAACTCGTCGCGCTGCTCGGCAAGCCGGATACTGACCATGGCTACGAAGCCTCGTATGAACTGGGCTATTGCCAGACCTTCACCGATGGTGATACCTTGGATTTCCACTTCGATAGCCAGGACGCCTTAACAAAATACGTCATCACGACTCACTAGGCAGACTTTGATCTGCGCGCCGCAGGGTCGCCAATATCGCTTGCGGATTATCGAGAGCGATCGCCACCAAGGTGCGGGCGGGGCCGCTCGGTGGTTGGTGGCCTAGCTCCCATTCTTCAAGCGTCGAAACAGATACGCCTAAGAGCTGCGCAAATTCCTCAGGCGACATACCGGTGTTTTTTCGCGCGGCAGCAACGGGTGAGTACACCACCGTGCACAAGCCGGCCTGTATGTCCTTGGCGGCCTGCATCAACTCCGCGTACAAGTCACGCGTCGCCTCGAACTGTTCTAGTTCTTCATCGCTAAGGGGTAATGTTTTTTTCGTAGGCACGGCGTAGCTCCCTCAACTGGGCGGCGGTCCGGTTAACATCGATCGACTCTACGTCTACAAAGTATAGACGATTTGATTTGGCGCACCCGACGACCTGGTCGCGTGAAGGTTTTCGACTATCTCCAGGCAGTTCTAGCCAATCGTTACAATTGGTTAGTATTAAAAGAGTATTTTCTGCAATAATTTCCGAAAATCAATAACTGTCGAAAAGCAAAGTCAATCTCCAAAAAAGAAGCTTGCTGGCCGTCGCTGCATTCCGGAGATTATCTTGCTTTTCAAAACGCCAGCCACCCCGCGCCTCGCCCTGATATTGCCGGCCCTGTGCCTGGCCTTGCTTCTATCTCCCTTGTCGTCCATCGCGCAGACGATCACCTTCGCCGGCTTCTCCTTCGCCGGCGATTACGCGACGATCGCCGAACGCTTCCCCTACGCGGCCGGCATCGAAAAGTCGCTCAAGGCCGACCCCGCCGGCCCATCGCTGTCCCGCATCACCATCGACCGCGCCTACGCCGGCGAGCACGCCGGGCTGGAATACGCGCCGCGCGGCACCCTGGCCAACGCCAAGGGCGCCGACCAGGTGTTGATGGCCGTGCTGCTGCTGAACGGCGAAACCGTCTCCACCGAACATATCGGCGACTACTACAAGACCTTCGTCAGCCTGCGCGCCGACGCCCTGATCTTCGACTACAAGAACAAGAACGTGGTGCGCAGCTATCCGCTCAGCGTGGTGATGTTCGACGCCACCGCGCAGCCGCCGACGCCGGCGGCGATCGAAGCCTACGTCAGGGACTTGCTGCTGCGCGAAGACGGCGGCGGCCTGTTGACCCAGTTCACCCGCCGCCTGTCCGCCGCGCGGCTGCCGGCGCCCGGCACCAAGACCATCCAGGTGCGCCGCGCCCAACTGGCGCCCGAAGCGATGGCGGTGATGCCGGCCGCGATCCGCGACAAACCGGCGCTGGCCGGACAGATGATCTCCGACGCCTTCGGCTCCATCCTGGCGGCCAAGCTGGGCGTGTCGCTGCTGCCGACCGGCCTCGGCCACGCACTCGGCACCATGTCCTTCCGCTTGGACAACGGCGACGCGCTGGACCTGAAGGTGGGCGAGGGCGACTATCTGTTCGACGTCAAGCTCAACAAGTTTGCCAAGATCAAGAGCGGCGAAAACAATGTCGGCGCGTCCTATGTCTACGGCGTGTACGGCAACGTCCGCTTCTTCGAGCCGCTGCTCAACACCGACTTCTTCAATTCGGACCTGAAGAACGGCGAAGTGAAGATCGTGCCGGCCAACCAGACCGACCTGGACGACTTCCCCGCCTACGAGGCGGCGATACGCGGCCTGTTCCTCAAGTTCGCCGACGCCCTGGTGCAGCCGGAGTCGAAGTGGATCGTCACCGCCGCCGCCGCCCCGGAAATCACCAAGCAAATCGCAACATCCAAAGCAATCATAAAGGCGAGTAAATAATGAAAAAAATTCTGTTGGCACTGGTTGCCACGCTGTTGGCGCTGCCATCCTATGCGCAAGTCGTTACCGCCAAGGGCGTGGCCACGGTCAGCTACGGCGCCGCGCTCAGCCCGGCCGACGTCGACCGCGCCTACCGCGCCGCCCAGGTGGCGTCCATCGAGCGCTACTTCGCCGAGGCGGGCGAGGCGGAGTCCGAAAACTTCGAGACCATCCGGCCGCAAGTGGAAGCCAATCTCGACAAATTCATCATGAGCGCCACCATGCTCAACGAGCAGGACCAGCCGGTGCTGCACAAGTACTCGGTCTCGGTGCGCACCGAACTGAACGTGACCAAGCTGCGCATCACCTTGCGCGGCGCCAGCCGCGTCAGCCAGAGCGCGCCGGCCGGCAACTCGCCGATGGTGTATGTCTTCCTCGGCCGCGAAGTGGGCGCGGTCAAATCGTTCGACGACCGCGTGGTCAAGCGCGTCGAAACCAAACTCGACAGCGACGTCACGGTCAACACCACGGCCCGCGGCAGCGAAGGCGAGAACATCAAATCCAGCCAGATCGCCACCAACGCCAGCAAGCAGAAGACCGCCAAGCTCGCGTTGAACCAGACCCTCAACGTCGAAACCGGCGGCAGCACCACCCGCAAGCAGGACGAAACCAGCTTCCGCATGTTGTCGATGGCCGGCCACAAGACCTCGGTCACCAGCGTGTTCTCGCAATCCGGCTTCGCCGTCGCCGATCCCGAGTTCGTGCTGGCCGATGGCGACCTGAAGGCGGTCAACGCCGACTTCTCCAAGGGCAGCGACCTGACGCCGGCCACCATGCGCGCGCTGGTGCAGTCGCTGCGCAAGGCCAGCGTGCCGCTGTTCGTGCTGGCCACCTTCGACGTCGGCACGCCGGCGCAGGACCCGGAAACCGGCATGCAGCGCGTGACGGTCACGGTGTCGGGCCGCGTGCTCGACGTCAGCGGCGCGCTGCCGCGCGAAGTGGCGGCGGTGCCGCCGGTGCAGTACTTCGCTTTGGCGCCCGACAACGCGGTCGCCACCACCAAGGCGCTGAAGGATGCGTCGCTGCTGGCGGCCAAGGAAATCGTCAGCCGCCTCAACGTCAACGGTATTCACTGATGCATGCGCCCGGCAGGCGAGCGTCGATAGCCTGCCGGACTATTCGATCGACGGTCCTAAACTAATGAGAAGGCAATACCTATGAAAAGTTCTTACGTCAAAGCCATCGCCGCTGTCGCGATGGTCATGGTGGCCGGCGCCGCCTCGGCGCAACTGGGCAGCTTGACCAAGTCGCTGAATATCGGCGTCGGCGGCGGCAGCGCGAGCGCCGAGCAGATCGTGGCCAAGTACGTGGGCGGCACCCAAAGCGTGATGCGCGCCGACGCCAACATGCTGGCGGCGGTGGGCTTGAAGGATGAGGCGGAGAAAGCGTCGGTGCAGGCCAAGAACCTGACCGAAGGCGCCACCAAGGGTTCGCTGGAAGAAGCCGCTGCGGTCCGCACCTCCAGCAGCGAGGCGCTGGAGCGCACCTTGAACGGCAAGAAAATCGAGATGGATGCCGCCAGCAAAAAGCAATTCGCCAACGGCGTGGGCGACCTGGCCAAGGGCATGATCCAGTACGTCGACATGAGCAAGGACGTCAGCGGCTTCAAGCCTGGCATGTCGTCCTTCGGCGCCGCCGCCGGTTCGGCGATCTTTGTCGCCAAGAGCCTGCCGGATTCGATCAAGAATCTGGGCCGCACGCTGAAGACCGTGGTGGACTTCTCCAAGGCCAACAACATCCCGGTACCGAAGGAAGCGACCGACGCGACCGCGCTGCTGTAATTCACCGGCACCATCGCAGCAAGGCGCGCCTTCGCGCGCCTTTTTTTATCTCTAGGGAAGTGCACCAATATGAAGAACATCGCGATAGCCAGCCTGCTGTGCGTCGGCCTGGTCGCATGCGGCCAGAAGCAGGAAGCGCCCGCCGCGGCGACGCCGCCGGCCGGCCCCAACCTGACCCAGACCCCGGACGTCGGCAAGATCGAGCAAGTCCAGACCACCGCCAGCGGCACCGGCATGACGCCCGGCGCGGCGATCAATGACGCGTTGAAGACGGCCATCATGCAGGTCAACGGCACAACGGTCGATGCCGCCTCCGCCAACCTCAACACCTTCTCGCAGGCCACCGCCACGCTGGACGTGGAAAGCTCCTACGGCAACGACAGCCTGAAGGCCAGCGCCACCGCGCAAGGCAGCCATTTCGCCGAACAGATCGTCACCCAGTCCAAAGGCGTGGTGTCGTCGTTCAAGGTGGCCAAGCTGACGCCGCCGTCCAGCAAGGGCGGCTTGTACAGCGTGGAGATCGCCGCCAGCATCGCCAAGTTCAAGGCGCCGGCCGATAGCGGCAAGATCAAGATCGTGGTGGCGCCGCTGCGCTCGAACCGCAGCAGCTTCAATATCGGCGGGCGCAACGTTCCCGCCGCCGAAGTGCTGGGCGCGCTGCGCCAGCAAATCATCGACACGCTGTCGCAGAGCGGCCGCTTCACCGTGCTGGACCGCCAGTTCGAAGGCGAACTGCAAAACGAGCTGGACATGATCGGCTCGGGCCAGACCGTCAACACCGATTTCGCCAAGCTGGGCCAGGCCCTGAGCGCGGACCTGGTGTGGGTGGGCGTGGTCAACGATCTGGCCTATGACAAGCACGTGCGCAAATTGCAGACCTCGGATCGCGACCTGGTCAGCTATTCGGGTGGCTGGTCGGTCTCGCAGCGCATGATCAACCTGGCGACGCGGCAGATCCTGCAATCGGCCACCTTGCAGGGCACGGCGCCATCGATTGCGGCCACGACCATGAGCGCCGGCATCGACGAAGGCGCGACCATGCGCAGCATGCAGTCGGACATCGTCAAGCGTTCGGCCGAAGCGATCTTGCTGCAGACCTTCCCGATCAGCGTGGTCGAACGCGACGGCATGAACGTCGTGCTCAGCCAGGGCGGCACGTCGGTGGTGGAAAACGGCCGCTACAAGATCTACCTGCAAGGCAAGGAGATCAAGGATCCGCAGACCGGCCAGTCGCTGGGCAATATGGAATCGGCTTGTTGCGAAGTGGTGATCAACCGCGTCACGCCGAAGCTGTCCTACGGAACGCTGGAGAACGTCGCCATCAAGCTCGATGGCGTGCGTCCCGCCGCCTTGCAGTTGCGTGAAACGGTGACGGCGAAAGCGGCCGTGGCGGTTGCCGAGCCGGCGGACAAACCGAAGCCGGCCGAACGCAAAGTCGCGGCCAAGGGCGGCAGCCCCGCCGTAGCGGGCGAGCCGAAGAAGGAAGACTGGTAGTTGTGACAGCGGCCACAGCGGTGTGAATCCGGGCGGCATACAATCGGCGGCTACTTCCTGAAAAAGTGCCAGATGAACCGAGCGTTGCTGACCATACTATCCACCGTTGTGCTGAGCGCGATCGGCATCGGGCTGACCATGCCCATCATTCCGCAACTGATGCGCGACGTCGGCCACACGTCCGAGCTGGGCTGGCGCTTCGGCGCCTTCACCGGGCTGTACGCGCTGATGCAGTTCATCTTCTCGCCGGTGCTTGGCGTGCTGAGCGACCGCATCGGCCGGCGGCCGGTGTTGCTGCTGTCGCTGGCGGGCGCGGTGGTCGATTATCTGTTCATGGCGATGGCGCCGTCGCTGACCTTGTTGTTCGTCGGCCGCGCGATCGCCGGCATCAGCGGCGCCAGCATCGCCGTCACCTCGGCCTACATCGCCGACGTCACGCCGGAAGACCAGCGCTCGCGCCGCTACGGCCAGCTGGGCGCCTGCTTCGGCATCGGCTTCATCATCGGCCCGGTGATCGGCGGTTTGCTGGGCGCCTGGTGGGTCAGGGCGCCGTTCCTGGCGGCGGCGGCGATGAACGCCGTCAATCTGATCCTGACCCTGCTGGTGGTGCGTGAATCGCATACCGAACGCTCGGCGTCCTCCGCATCGAGCATGTCCTTCAATCCCTTGACCAATTTGCGCTGGGCGGCCGGCTTCAAGTCGCTGCTGCCGCTGATCTTCGCATCGGGCATGCTGGTGTTGATCGGCGAGATAGGGGGCACGGTGTGGGTGCTGTACAGCGAAGACAAGTTCGCATGGGATACGCTGACCATCGGCATTTCGCTGGCGGGCTTCGGGGCGTTTCACGCCTTGGCGCAGGCGTTCGTGGTCGGCCCGATCTCCGAACGCTGGGGCGAGCGCCGCGCGCTGATGGTGGGCGTCACGGCCGACACCTGCGCGTATGTCCTGATCGCGCTGGCCAACCAGGGCTGGATGTTGTTTGCGTTGATGCCGCTGTTCTGCATAGGCGGCATAGGCGCGCCGGCCTTGCAGGCGATCATGTCCGGCAGCGTGGGGCCGGACCAGCAAGGCAAGCTGCAGGGCGTGCTGGCCAGCGCCGCCAGCCTGGCGACGGTGATAGGTCCGGTGGCGATCAGCACGATCTACTTCATGTCGCGCGGCAGCTTCCCCGGCCTGGTCTGGCTGATCGGCGCCGGCCTGTACGTGTTGTGCCTGCCGGTGTTGATGCGCAGACCTGAAGCGCCGCCGGCTGCATCGTAGCCGACGGCGCGTCCTGGCTCGGCTAACGCTTGCCGAGCTTGTCCTTCGAGCGGGCCACGGCGGCGCGCTGCATCACTTTCCACTTGGCGACTTCGGCGATGCGGTCCAGCGGCGTCTGCTGGCTGCGGCGCGCCTCGCGCAGCAGCTTGTGGTAGTTCAGCAGACGGTCATCGTCCACCGCGCCGCGCACCGCGCAACCGGGCTCGGCGGCGTGGCGGCAGTCGCGGAACTGGCATTGCGCCGCCAGCGCGTCGATGTCTTCGAAGGCGGCCGTCAGGCTGGCCTCGTCGGCGTCGGGTTGCCAGCTGCGCAGGCCGGGCGTATCGATGATGCAGGCGCCGCCGTCGCACAGGTACAGCGAGCGCGACGTGGTCGTATGCCGGCCGCGCCCGTCTCCCTTGCGCACGCCGCCGGTCTGCTGGCCGGCCTGCGTCAGCGTATTGGTCAGCGTGGATTTGCCGGCGCCCGAAGACCCCAACAGCACCAGCGTCTGTCCCACGCCCAGCCACGGCGCCAGTTGCTGCGCAGCGTCGTCGCTGAGCGTGTTCACGGCCAGCAGCGGAATGCTGGCGGGCAGGCGCTGCCGCAGCAGCTCCATGCGTTCCTCCACATCATCGCCAATGTCGGCCTTGCTCATCACCACCACCGGCTCCACGCCGGCCGTTTTCACGATGGCGAGGTAGCGCTCCAGACGGCGCGGGTTGAAGTCGTGATCCAGGCCCATCACCAGCAGCGCCGTGTCGACGTTGCTGACCAGGCTGTGATGGCGGCCGTCGTTGCCGCGCCGGGCGATGTGGGTGGTGGGCGGCAGCAGCGCGCCGAGCCAGCGTTCGTCGTGCGCCAGCGTGGTGCTGAGCACCCAGTCGCCGACGGCCAACGCGGCGTCGTGCAGCACCGGCAGCACGCGTGCGCGGAATTCGGCCTGGCCGTCGTGGACGGTCAGCCAGTCGCGCTGGATTTCGGTGATGCGAACCAGCTGGGCGTTGGCTGGGGCGTCGTGTAAGAGATAGAGCTGGCTGGCGATGGTTTGCGTTAAGCCGATAAGGCGCAGCGATTCAAAATCGATGTCGATCATGGTGGTTGTGTTTCCTGATTCCGGTAAGGCGAGCAATACCCTTCGCGATAAAGCGAATAGGTGGCGGATACGGGAAGTCAGCTGCGCGAGAACGCGCGGGTCAACACACTACAGGGGGAATCCCGACGTAATCAGGCAGCCGACAGGAGGGCAGTATCTACTTGGCGCATTTTATGGTCTCCTATGGTTGGGTAAGGCGCACAGTGTCGCACCGGAAGATGGCGCCGTCAATTGCCTTCACACTTCTTGAGGCTGGTTGGCGATCGCGATCAGCGCTTCAGGATGATGGAGGGCGATGGCGATCAGAGTCCGTACGGCACCGACAGGCGGCTTGCGGTCTTGTTCCCAGCTTTCCAGAGTGCTGACGGAAATACCGAATAAGGCGGCGAACTGCTCCGGTGTCAGCCCGGTATTTTTTCGTGCGGCGATCAGCGGCGAATAGACTACGCGTCCGAGTCCGGCTTTCATTTGCTCGCCAGCTTGCAGCAACTCGGCAGCCAAGTCGCGGGTGGCCTCAAAGGCAGCAAGCTCTTCATCGCTGAGAGGCAATTTACTATTCGTAGACACGGCGAATTTCCTTCAACGCTGCGCTATACCTTCAGAAAGTATAGTCGATTTGGCGTGGCGTCAAATGGTCGCCGGTCTTCGTGCGGCAGCTGGTTTGATACGGTCAACGATGCATGATGCCGTCGACTATGGTGACGACGTTGCCGCCTATCCAGGGTTCGCCGTCGAGGTAGGTGATGGTCACGCGGCCATCGCGTCCCAGCGCTGTGCCCTGGCGCACGGTGTAGTCCGGGCCGCCGGTCAGCAAGCGGGCGATGCAGGCGTTGGCGCTGCCGGTGACCGGGTCTTCGATCATCACGCCGTTTTCCACGCAGACCGCGCGCACCTCGTAGTTCGCCGGGCCGCCTGATGGATGCGGGCCATAGACCGCCACCCCGTCGATGGCGGCGCGCTGTGCCAGATCGCTCAACGCAGTCGCATCGAATGCCAGCGCCAGGCAATCGGCCGCCGCGTCGAAGCGCACGACCAGCCAGCGTACGCCCATATTGACCACCACCGGCGGCTGGTCGACGGCCGGCGCCTCGGCGCCGAGCGCGGCGCGCAGCAGCGGTCTCAGGCCGGCATCCAGCGTTGCCAATGTGGCCGGCGGCGCGCGGAACGCCAGGCTGGTGTTATCGGCGATGCGCACCTCCACCAGGCCGACGCCGCATTCCTGCACCAGTACGCCCGGCGTCCTGGGCTGCAGTCCCGCCTCCAGCAATGCGTAGGCCGTGCCCAGCGTCGGATGGCCGGCGAACGGGAACTCTTCCGCCGTGGTGAAGATACGCACCCGGTAGTCGGCGGCCGGATCGGTGGCCGGCAGCACGAAGGTGGTCTCGGATAAATTGGTCCAGCGGGCGATGGTTTGCATCTGCTGGTCGCTGAGCCCTTCTGCATCCAGGATCACCGCCAGCGGATTGCCCATGAACGGCGTGGTGGTGAAGACATCGACCTGCTTGAAACGACGATTCATGTTTGCTCCTTGCAACTGCGGCGGTAGTCGGCGGGCGGCTTGCCGACCAGTTTTTCAAAATCTGTGGTGAAGTGGGCCTGGTCGTAATAGCCCAGCGCCTGCGCCAGCGAGGCCAGGTCGATCTGGCTGCCGTGCGACAGCTGGTCGGCCGCGTCCAGCAGGCGGTTGCGGCGTATCACCCATTTCGGCGTGGCGCCCACGTATTCCTTGAACAGCATTTGCAGGCGACGCACGCTGGTGCCGGTGTGATCCGCCAGCTGCCCCACCTGCGTGATCTCCGGATGGTGCTGGATCGCATCGAGGATCTCGGCGATGCGCGCGGTCTGCGGATCGGGCACGGGCAGGGCGCGGCGCAGGATGGCGCTGGCCGCCTCCACCATGCCGGCGTCGTCGGCCGCCGTCAGCACGCTGCGCTCGGCTTGCGCGTCGTCGCAATCGAACAGCGCCGACAGCGGTAATTCGCGGTCCGTCACCGACTGCACCGGCCGCTTCAGGAAGCTGCGGAAGGCGCCGGGCAAAAAGCGCACGCCGAGGATGCGGCCGCTGTTCTGCAGCGTATATTCGAAAGCCCCCGTCATCACCCCGAACACCGCCGTGCGGCCGGCGTCGAACGCCAGGTGGATGCAGGGCGAGGGCAGGGTGCGCTGCACGTGGACTACGCCGTCCGGCAACTGCCACGCCACCAGCCAGAAGTACTCGACGAAAGGCGCCAGGTCCGGCGGCGGCAGGTAGCGTTCCAGGCGGAAGATTTTTTCCGCTGCGGCGGGATTGACCACGCCCTTGGGCCGGCTCGTCACGGTTTGCATAAAGAGTTCGCGTTTTTACAAGACCGTCATCATAGCAAGAGTTATCCTGACGATTCTTCACCACCGACAGGAGACACAACATGGCACCACAGCTGACTTTGTACCACTGCCCGTATTCCCGCTCCACCGGCGTCATGACCTTGCTGGAAGAGCTGCACGCGCCCTACGACCTGCATGTGATGAACATGAAAAAGGGCGAGAACCGCGCAGCGGCCTACCTGGCCGTCAACCCGATGGGCAAGGTGCCGGCGATCCGCCACGGCGACGCCATCATCACCGAGCAGGTGGCGATCTACCTGTACCTGGCCGACCTGTTCCCGGACGCCAAACTGGCGCCGCCGCTGGGCGATCCGCTGCGCGGACCGTATCTGCGCTGGATGGCTTTCTACGGCAGCTGCTTCGAGCCGGCCATCGTCGACAAGTGGATGAAAAACGCGCCGGCCGACAAGGCGTCCTGCCACTACGGCGACTTCGACACCATGTTCAACACGCTGATCGAACAGCTGTCCAAGGGCCCGTACCTGCTGGGCGAGCAGTTCAGCGCGCTGGACGTGTTGTGGGCTTCGTCGATGGGCTGGATGGGCGCCTTCGAGCTGCTGCCCAAGCTGCCGGTGATCGAGCAGTACGTGGCGCGCGTCACCAGCCGGCCCGCTTTTGCCGCCGCCAATACCAAGGACGGCGAACTGGCTGCTGCCCAGGCCGCTGCCTGAGACGGCGCCCGGCTGTCGGCCGTGGATTTGGCGAAAAAGCCTCACCCTGCGTTCCGTTGACAATTGCATATTGTCATCTTCTATTTCCTGAGTGATAATTTGATGGACGTGTTGTCCATCAGGGGAAATACATGAACAGAATACTCGCTTTGCCGTGCCTGTTGGCGATGGCGGCTTGCGCCTCGGCGCCGGGCGTCGTCGTCGCGCCGGCGCCCCGGATCGCCGCGCCCGTCATGACCATCAATCTGCCGTTGGAGGAAGTGCCGCTGAAGTTGATGTCGCCCAGCCAGAGCGCAGCCCGCGTCAACTGAGCGCGGGAGGCGCGCGCCGCACCGTGTTGATGCGGCTGGAGGCAGGCTGCAAGGCCGTTTCGATGATGGTGAGCGCTAACTCGGGCCGCGCGCTGCCGCACATGAAGATGTCGGCCGCAGCAAAGCCGCATTCGGGCCAGGTGTGGATAGTGATGTGCGATTCCGCCAGCAGCACCACGCCGGTCACGCCCTGGCCTTCGCCGAATCCGTGAAAATGACTGAACAGCACGTGCGCATGCGCCGCCTCGGCCGCCGCGCGCAGCAGCGCGTCCAACGCGGCGCAATTGCCCAGTTTTTCAGCAGCGATGCCGCTCAGGTCCGCCAGCAGATGCGTGCCGGCCGGTTGATGGACCACCGGCTGCGCCGGGTCCGGAAGTGCTTCGCGTTTCACTTGTGGCCTCCGCCGCCGGAGCCGCCGCCGTAACTGCCGCCGCCGCCGCCGGTGTTCGAGCTCCAGGTGCTGCCCCGGTAGCCGCTGCCGTAGTTGCTGCTGCCGCTCACGGCGCGCATCCAGCTGCTGCCCGAAGTGACCACCGAAACGATGATCGCGTAAATGAAGAATTTGCTCATGATTTTTCGTTGTTATCCATAAACCAGGCCGGCAGGTAGATTGCCGCCGCGCCGACCAGGCTGAGGAACCAGGTGCCGGAGAAATTCATCAGCAACGGGATCGCATTAATCGCCAGCATGAACCAGATGATGTATTTGGCCGTGTTGCGGTAGCGGCGCTTGCCGTCCTTGGCCGCCGTCGGCGCCACTGTGCCCTTGAATTGCTTGCCGAACCAGGCTTTGAGCTGGTCGGCCGGCACTGGCGACGAGCGCGACCACGTCATCTCCTGCTCCGTGGTTTCGGACGCCAGCCGGATCTGGCCGGCGGAGAATTCCTCCACCTGCGTGCGGTCGCCCACGGCCACGCGCCAGTTGAAGGCGCCGGCCGCGAACGTCACCACCGAGCCGTAGTCGTACAGCCGGTTGTATTGGACCTTGTCCACCGTTACCCGCTCCGAGCCGGGCGCGTACCAGATCGGCCATTCGGCCATCACGTTGGAACCGGACCAGCCCTCGTCGGTCTCCACCAGCCACGAGAAGCCTGCGCGGGTGCCGTACATCAGGTACTCAGTCCACTGCGTGCCTTCGTCGTCGGCGCGGCGCATCATGCCGATGATGGTGAAGTCCTGGTTGTTGATCCTGGCGGTCGCGCCCAGCTCCAGCGACGATTCGTAGCGCGTCACGCGTTCGCCGGCGGCCAGCACTTCGGCTTTCGGACTGGCGGCGTCGATCTGCGCCTGGCAGGCCGGGCACACCAGCGTTGCCGTCACGCCGGGGATGTATTTGATCGCGCTGCCGCAGGACGGGCAATCGAGCGCATCGAGCTTGCCGCGATAACGGCCGGCCGCGCGCTGGATGGTGTCGTCGTCGCGCAGCAGCTGGCATTGCATGCTCTCCAGCGTCACGGCCACGCCGGTGTAGACCACGGGACGCGGCGCATCCGAATAGTCGAGCGTGATGAATTCGCCGCCGCGGCGGAAGTCCGCCACCTTGGCCTGGTAGCCTTCACCGACCTTGAACGGCAGCTCGCCCTGGCCGCCGATGCAATCGGCGGTGCGGATTTCGGCGGCGGTGTAGGGCGCGCCGTTGATGGCATAGTTCCGGCCGGGTTGCAGCTGCTCGAACGCCGGCAGCTCGCCTTCGCCCTTGTACTGCGCGGTGACGGTGTACATGCCGGACGAATCGCCCAGCCACGAGGTGACGCCGTCGTCGAACAGCAGATACCACTCGTTCCACATGCCGGCCGCATAGCGCAGCTGGATGCGGCCGACCACCGTGAACTGGCGCTTGCCCAGCACCCCGCTGGTGCCGATCTGGATCGGCGAATAGTCCTCCAGCACGGACGACATCTTGCCCAGGTCCTTGACCGAGTCGGCGTCTTTGAGCACGCTGGTGCTGCAATATTCGCAGACAGCCATAACCGAGGCATGCGAGCGGAATTTGACTTCCGCGCCGCAACTGGGACAGGAAACGATTTGCATTAGCCGAGCAGTTTTTTCAGCAGTTCGGCCTTGGTGCTGTCGTAGTCGGTAGCCGTGATCAAGCCCTTGTCGAGCAGACCTTTAAGTTTTTCCAGCCGCGCCTCGATCGAGTCCTCGGCCGGTGCCGCGGCGGCGGGCGCCGCCTGCGGCGCCAGGGTCGCGCCGAGCGCCTGGCCCATCACCTGGCCCAGCTGCACGCCCGCGCCCAGGCCGACGCCGATGCCGGCCATGCCGCCCTCGTTCTGCGCCGCCATCGGAATCGCGCTGGCCACCTGGTACTTGGTGAAGCCGGCCATCTTGTCGGCGCTCATGCCGCCCTTCATGCCGGCGGAGATGCGCTCGTCCAGCGCGGCCTGCAGTTCCTCCGGCAGGCTGACGCTGGCGACGTTGAATTCATCGAGGCCGATGCCGTAGCGGCCGAACGCCGTGGCCAGGTCGCCCTTGACCTGCTGCGCCATCAGCGCCTGGTTGGCCGCCATGTCGAGGAAGGGCACTTGCGCGCTGCCCAGCGAGCTGGCCATGGTCGCCATCAGGATGCCGCGCAGCTGGTCTTCCACCTCGTCGCGGGTGTAGGCCTCGCGGGTGCCGCTGATCTCCTTGAAGAACAGGCGCGGATCGGCCACGCGGTACGAGTACATGCCGAAGGCGCGCACGCGCACCATGTCGAAGTCCTTGTCGCGGATGGTGATCGGTTGCTGCGTGCCCCATTTGCGGCCGGTCTGCACGCGGGTGCTGAAATAATAGACATCCGACTTGAACGGCGAATCGAACAGCTTGTCCCAGTTTTTCAGGTTGGTCAGCACCGGCAGGGTTTGCGTGCTCAGCTTGTGGGTGCCGGGGCCGAACACGTCGGCGATCTGGCCCTCGTTGACGAACACCGCCATCTGCGATTCACGGACCACCAGCACGCCGCCGTTCTGGATCTCCTGGTCCTGCATCGGATAACGCCAGGCCAGTACGCCGTCGATTTCTTCGTTCCATTGAAGTACGTCTATAAACTGCTTCTTGATAAAGCTGCCTAAGCCCATGATGGTCCTCGCTCAATTAGGAAATGCAGGCGCCGTTGATGGCGCCGATGGAAATGGAGATGGCGCCCAGCAGGCCGCCGAAGGCCGCGTTGTTGCCTTCGATCTGGTCCTTCGACATGTTCAGCACACGCGTGGTGATGGCATAGGCCAGCATCTGCACCACCATCGCGCCGAGAGCCCAAGCGGAGAACTCCCGGTAATCGGCAGTATGCACCAGCGCCGAGGCGATGGTGATGGAAAAACCTATCAGGGCCCCGCCCAGCGATAGCGCCGCGGCGAAATTCCCCTGTCGGATCAGCAGCACCTCGTTGAACGGTGTCAGCCACGTGTAGGCTTTGAAAAATATCGCCAGCAGCACGGCGGCCAGCAAAAGATGAATCAGGTAGTTTAGGATGGCGGGCACGGCGCACCTTGGGTTAAAGTGGTTAACTTGCTAACGCTCAAACATATTAGTGCAAAAGTAGCTAAATGACCAAAAAGATTCTCATCCTGTCCGTCTTCGTCGTCGCTTCCTGCGGCCTGGCCTACGAATTGATCGCCGGCGCCCTGTCCAGTTACCTGCTGGGCGATTCCATCCTGCAGTTCTCCACCATCATCGGCTGCTATCTGTTCGCGATGGGGGTGGGCGCGCACTTTTCCAAGTATGTCAGGGATGAGGATGTGCTGGCGCGCTTTGTGGATATCGAGCTGGCGGTCGGCCTGGTGGGCGGCTTGTCGGCGGCGGTGCTGTTCCTGACCTTCTCGTGGATGGCGGCGCCGTTCCGCACGCTGCTGTACGTGATGGTGTTCCTGATCGGCGCCTTCGTCGGCATGGAAGTGCCGCTGGTGATGCGCGCGCTCAACGAGCGCAAGACCGAATTCAATGAGCTGGTCAGCCGCGTGCTGACCTTCGACTACCTGGGCGCGCTGGCCGTGTCGCTGCTGTTCCCGCTGGTGCTGGCGCCGTATCTGGGCCTGGTGCGCACCGGCTTCCTGTTCGGCATGCTCAATGTGGGCGTCGCCCTGTGGACAATTATGGCGTTTCGCACAGAGCTGAAAAACGTCACCGGCCGCATGCTGCGCGCCGCCAGCGTGATGTGCGTGCTGATTTTCGGCTTCGCCTTCGCCGACAAGATGACCTCCTGGGGCGAGCATGGCCTGTTCGGCGACGAGATCGTGTACGCCACCACCACGCCCTATCAGCGGCTGGTGATCACGCGCTGGAAGGACGACCTGCGCCTGTACATCAACGGCAACCTGCAATTCTCCTCGCGCGACGAGTACCGCTATCACGAGGCGCTGGTGCATCCGGTGCTGCAACCGCTGCCGTGGGCGCGGCGCGTGCTGGTGCTGGGCGGCGGCGACGGCCTGGCGCTGCGCGAGATCCTGCGTTACCCGAATATCGAGCACGTCACGCTGGTCGACCTGGACCCGGCGATGACGGGCGCATTCACCAAGCGCGAAGAGCTGGTCAAGCTGAATCACGGCTCCTTCAGCGACAAGCGCGTGCGCGTCATCAACGCCGACGCGGCGATCTGGCTGCAACACAACGACGACATGTTCGACGCCGTCATCGTCGATTTCCCCGATCCGTCCAGTTTCGCGCTGGGCAAGCTGTACTCGGTGCCGTTCTACGGCATGGTGAAGAAGCACCTGGCGGCCAACGGCTTGATGGTGGTGCAATCGACGTCGCCGTTCTTCGCGCCGCACGCCTACTGGACCATCGACGCCACGCTGCGCGAAGTCGGCCTGAAGACCTATCCGTACCACGCCTATGTGCCGTCGTTCGGCGAATGGGGCTTCATTCTCGCCACGCCCCAGGCGGACTACAAGCCGCCCACCGAGTACCGCCTGCCGATGCGCTACCTGAACGCCGACACCACGCGCGAAATGTTCGTCTTCCCGCCGGATATGAAGGCACTGCCGATGGAGCCCAACCGCCTCAACACCCAGTCGCTGGTGCACGAGTTCGAGCAGGACTGGCGCAGGGTGATCCGCTGATGCTGCGCCGTTCCTTCCTCGTGTGGGCCGGCGCCAGCGGCGTGGTGGCGGCGGGCAGCGTGGCGGGATTTCATCGCTGGCAGGAGATCACGCCGACGGTCCACGCTCCGGGCCGCGACGAGGGCCACTTCCTGCGCGACCGCCGCGCCTTGCCGCCGCCATCGGAAGTTATCCACACCGACATCGCCATCCTCGGCTCCGGCGTGGCCGGCCTGACCGCCGCGTGGAAGCTGAAAAAACTCGGCAAGACCGACGTGCTGATGATCGACGGCCCGCAGCCGCACGGCAACGCCGCCGGCGGCGCCTTCGGCGAGCTCGAATATCCGACCGGCGCGCACTACCTGCCGCTGCCGTCGCCGGAATCGGTGCACGTGCGCGAGATCCTGGCCGACCTGGGCATCATTCAAAAAGATGCGATGGCGGAGAAGCCCTACTACGACGAGCGCTTCATCCTGCACGGGCCGGAAGAGCGGCTGCTGTTCAACGGCCACTGGCAGGACGGTTTCATCCCCACCGACGACGTGCCGCAATGGGAGCTCGATGAGCATAAGCGCTTCTTCGCCGAGGTAGCGCGGCTGCGCCAGACCCACGGCGCCGACGGCCGCCGCGTGTTCGTGTTCCCGACCGTGCTGTCGTCGGAAGACCCGCAGTGGCAGGCGCTGGACGGCATCACGCTCAAGCAGTGGCTGGAGCAGAGCGGCTACAAATCGCCGACGCTGCACTGGTACCTGAACTACTGCTGCCGCGACGACTACGGCACCCGCTACGACCAGGTCTCGGCTTGGGCGGGGCTGCACTACTATTGCAGCCGCTGGGGCCAGGCGGCCAACGCCGGCAACGGCGCCTGGCTCACCTGGCCGGGAGGCTTGCAGCCGCTGGCCTCCGGCATCGAGCGCGCGGCCGGCGTCCAGCGCAAGGCCGGCACGGTGGTGTCGCTGAAAAAGACGGCGGATGGTGTCGAGGCACTGTGCTTCAAGCTGGAGAACGGCAAACCGTCCACCTACATTGTCCGCGCCCGCAAGGCGATCTGCGCGATGCCCGCCTACGTGGCGGCGCGGGTTGTGGATAACATCGCCGCTTACGGCTTCGACCCGGCCAAGCACATACCCGACTACGCGCCGTGGATGGTGGCGAACTTCCTGCTCAAGCGCTTCCCCGACGAGCTCCCCAGCCAGCCGCTATCGTGGGACAACGTGGTGTACAGCGAGCCGGGACTGGGTTTCGTCGTCTCCACCCACCAGGACATCCGCGTGGGGCCGCCGGAAAAGACGGTTTTCAGCGCCTACATCGCGCTGTCTGACCGCAAGCCCGCCGCCGCGCGCCGCTGGCTGGAGGCGGCCAAACCGGAGGAGCTGCTGGCGTTGGCCAGCGCCGATCTGAAGGAAGCGTATGGTTCGCAGTTCGCCTCCTGCATCGAGCGGGTCGACATCACGCTGCGCGGGCACGCGATGGCGTCGCCGGGACCCAACTTCCGCAGCAACGCCGGCATGAAGGCGCTGCGTGAGGTGGATGGCCCCATCCTGTTCGCGCATGCCGACCTGTCGGGCTTCTCGGTGTTCGAGGAAGCCGCGTGGTGGGGCTATCGCGCCGCAACCCTGGCCGCAAAGTGATAAGCTGATCTCATGACACATAACGCCCGCCAGCGCTTCGGCGCCTCCGCCAAGCTCAAACTGCACGAAAGCTATGCGGACGACGCGGCTTTTTCCAGCCGCTCCGCCAACCCTGAACTGAGCAAGTCCAAGGCCAAGACGCTGGACCGCAAGCGCATTGCGGCGCTGATCGACCGCATCGGCGCCTTGCAGGACAAGCTGTACGCGCAGCACAAGCAGAAGGTGCTGCTGATCTTGCAGGGCATGGACACCGCCGGCAAGGACGGCACGATACGCGCCATGTTCAGCGGCATCAGCCCGATGGGCATACGCGCCGCCGCCTTCAAGCAGCCGACCGACAACGAACTGGCCCACGACTACCTGTGGCGCGTGCACCAGCAGGTGCCGGTCAAGGGCGAGATCGCGATCTTCAACCGCAGCCACTACGAAGACGTGTTGATCACCAAGGTGCAAGGCATGATCGACGGCGAGGAATGTCAGCGCCGCTACGCGCAGATCCGCGATTTCGAACGCATGCTGGCGGAGACGGGCACGGTGATCGTCAAGGTGTTCCTGCACATCTCGAAGGAAGAACAGCGCCAGCGCTTGCAGGAGCGGCTGGACGATCCCGACAAGCAGTGGAAATTCAATCCGGCCGACGTCGAGCAGCGCAAGAAATGGGGCGAGTACCAGCGCGCTTACGAGCAGGCCATCCGCGAGACCAATGCGCCGCATGCGCCGTGGTACGTGGTGCCGGCCAATTCCAAGACCCACCGCAACCTGGTGGTCGCCAGCCTGCTGCTGGAGACTTTGGAAGGCATGGACCTGGCGTATCCCGAACCGCATCCCGATTTGTCCTCGTTCACCGTGGAATAAAGGAGCTTACCCATGCTGCAACTTAAAGATCCCAGCCTGCTGCGCCAGCAGGCCTACATCAACGGCGAGTGGAGCGATGCCGACAACGGCGCCACGCTGGCCGTGACCAATCCCGCCACCGGCGAGCAGCTCGGCACCGTGCCGCTGATGGGCAGCGCCGAAACGCGGCGCGCCATCGTCGCCGCCAACGCGGCCTGGCCGGTCTGGCGCAAGAAGAGCGCCAAGGAACGCGCCGCCATCCTGCGCAAGTGGAATGACCTGATCCTGGAAAACACCGAAGACCTGGCGCAGCTGATGACGGCCGAGCAGGGCAAGCCGCTGGCCGAGTCGCGCGGCGAGGTGACGTACGGCGCGTCGTTCATCGAATGGTTTGGCGAGGAAGCCAAGCGCGTGTCCGGCGAAACGCTGGCCTCGCCGTGGCCGGACCGCCGGCTGGTGGTGACCAAGGAGCCGATCGGCGTCTGCGCCGCCATCACGCCGTGGAACTTCCCGATCGCGATGATCACCCGCAAGGCCGGCCCGGCGCTGGCCGCGGGTTGTCCGATGGTGCTCAAGCCTGCCGAATCGACGCCGTATTGCGCGCTGGCGCTGGCTGTATTGGCCGAACGCGCGGGCGTGCCGGCCGGGGTGTTCAGCGTGGTGACCGGCACGCCGAAGGACATCGGCGCCGAAATGACGTCCAACCCGACCGTGCGCAAGCTGACCTTCACCGGCTCGACGGCGGTGGGTCGTCTGTTGATGGAGCAGAGCGCCAAGACCATCAAGAAGCTGTCGCTGGAACTGGGTGGCAACGCGCCGTTCATCGTGTTCGACGACGCCGACCTCGATGCGGCGGTGGAGGGCGCGCTGGCCTCCAAGTACCGCAATGCCGGCCAGACCTGCGTCTGCGCCAACCGCATCTACGTGCAGGATGGTGTGTACGAACAATTCGCGGAAAAGCTGGTGGCCGCCGTCGCCAAGCTCAAGGTCGGCAACGGCGCCGACGAAGGCGTGACCCAGGGCCCGCTGATCGACGAGAAGGCGGTGCAGAAGGTCGAGCAACACGTGGCCGACGCGCTGGCCAAGGGCGGCCGCCTGCTGGCCGGCGGCAAGCGGCACGCGCTGGGCCATAGCTTCTTCCAGCCGACCGTGATCGCCGACGTCACCAGCGACATGATCGTCGCCACCGAGGAAACCTTCGGCCCGCTGGCACCGCTGTTCCGCTTCACGACCGACGAGGAGGCCGTGGAACTGGCCAACAACACCGAGTTCGGCCTGGCCAGCTACTTCTATTCGCGCGACATCGGCCGCATCTGGCGCGTGGCGGAAGGGTTGGAGAGCGGCATGGTCGGCGTCAACACCGGCCTGATCTCCAACGAAATCGCACCGTTCGGCGGCGTCAAACAATCGGGTCTGGGGCGCGAAGGCTCGCACTATGGATTGGACGACTACCTGGTCATCAAATACATCTGCCTCGGCGGCATCTAGTCATGCGCGCCTAGCCGCACCAGCACGGTGGCCGGCGCCACGCCGGTCAGCCGGTCGACCATGCGCTTGACGGCCGCCATCTGGCGGCCGGATTTCTGCGCAAAGCGCGGATCGTCATAGGAAAACCAGTCCCAGCACGCGTTGGGATTGGTGTACGGGTAGATCGCCGCCGCTTGCGGATACAGCACCACGATCTTGTTGCTGTCGGCCCAGGCGTTGTAGCCGGCGTGTTCAACGAAAGTGGTGCCGATGTTGTCCAGGTCTTGCAGGCAGCCGTGGAAGGCCACGTGCAGCTTGCACCCGGCGCCGCTGTTGCCGTCGCAGGCCTTGGGCACGTACAGGTAGCCGGTGCCGGCCATGCCGTGCCAGCCCGGCAGCGACAGGAAATCCGACTGGTCGAAGGCGATCAGGCGGCCGTCCGGCGTGCCGTTGTTGCGCGGCGTCAGCGGGCCGTAGATCCAGCGCAGCAGCTCGCCCGCCGCATCGTAGCCGCAGTTGCTGATGTAAGGCGTGCCCAGCGTGCTACAACTGTTGCCGTATTTGTCGGTCGGCATCGAATGCTCGGCCGGCAGGTTGCGGGTGTAGGAGATGTGGTCGGCGTCGACATAGTGGCGATAGTAGAAGTACAGGTCGGTCATCACCGCCTGCGGCACGATGGAATCGGCGCTGCCGGACAGCATCCAGATATGGTGGCCGGCCAGGGCGGCGGTGGGGTCGATGCCGCCGCCGCCGGCGAACCAGTCGGTGAAGGCGATCAGCTCGTTGATGCGGGTGGCGCCGGGGCGCACGCGGCAGGCGAACAGCTCGCTGGTGCAGCTGCAACTGGTGGTGGCGGTGAACACGCTGCCCTGCGAGCAGAAGTACGGCCCGCCGGCGATGACGCCGGCGCCCTGCACCGTCTGCGAGAAGGCCACCTCGAACTGCACCGCCATGTAGGCGCCGGACGAGAGGCCGGAGACGGTGACCTGGGTGGTCGTCATGTTCGGCAGGGGCACCACCTGCGCCACCTGCGCCTGGGCCGCGCCCATCAGCAGCCACAGCAAACACAGTATTCTCATCACGCTCTCCTCGCGTCGGATCTGGAATCGAGTGTGGGGCAGGGGAGTGCACTTTGCTTAATTTCGCTCAATCGTGCGCGGGGCTGAACTTGTTATTCGCAGCCTCGGCAAGCAGGGTGCTGGCGTTTGGCATAGAATGGTTTTTTCCCTTTTTCGGCCCATCACCATGTCCAAGACCTTTGCCCAGTTATGCCTGATGTCCTCGCTGACTTTGCTGGCCAGCGCGTCCGTGTTTGCGCAGGCGCCCGCCGCCGCGCCAACGGCGGCCCCCGCCGCTGCGGTGGGCAGCTGTCCGGCCATCCTCAAGCAGACCTTCAAGCGCTTGCAAGACGAGTCGCCGCAGGACCTGTGCCAGTACGCCGGCAAGGTGATCCTGGTGGTCAACACGGCCAGCTACTGCGGCTTCACCAACCAGTACGAAGGCCTGGAGGCGATGTACGCCAAGTACGGCAGCAAGGGGCTGGTGGTGCTGGGCTTCCCGTCGAACGACTTCGGTCAGCAGGAGCCGGGCAGCAGCAAGGAGATCGCCGACTTTTGCTACAACACCTACGGCGTGAAGTTCCCGATGTTTGCCAAGTCGGTGGTGTCGGGCAAGGAGCCGAATCCGCTGTTCGCCAACCTGATCAAGATCACCGGCAAGGCGCCGGCCTGGAACTTCCACAAATACCTGATCGACCGCAATGGCAAGGTGGTGGAAAACTTCGGCAGCAAAATCACCCCTTCCGACAAGCAACTGGTCGGTGCGGTGGAAAAAGCGCTGGCGATGTAAGTTGTGCTGAACTTTTGAGCAGCGCCGGGGTCTACCAGTAATGGCCGCCCCGGCGGCTCAATCGTCAGAGTGGGGGATGTTATGGCGCGTATTGCGAAGAAAGCGGTGGCCGAATCGGCCATATCTGAAGCCAGCGATTTGATTGATATTACGGTTGGCAGCATTACTATTCGTGCAAAAAGACCGACTGCCCAGCAGCTGGCGCGTGCGCGCGGCGAAGGCAAACGTGCTGCCATCGCCCTGGCCAATGTACTGGCCGAACCTGGCGTCAATTTGACCTTTGAACCTGACATACCCGTTTTCAGCGTCGATCCGCAAGATTCCAATTTGGTGATCCGCACACTCGACGGCCGAACAGCGAGGGGCTATTTCAAGAATGGGAAATTTGTGGAAGTCCCATGATTTCCACAATTCGTCGGGCGCCTTCTGTGCGGACGATGCTGAATACGCTGTTGAAAAACGTGAATCAGCCGCTGGCGATAGTATTGGCCGGACACAACGGTTCAGGAAAATCTACGCTTTGGTATGAGCGGGTTGCCGATCAGGTCAAAATTCCGCTCATTAATGCCGACCGGATGATGCTGTCAGTTTTGCCCGAGTTCGGCCCTGAGCGGCCGCTTCCTTCTTGGGCAGTTCAGATCCGCGACCACAATTTGGTTTGGATGGGCGTTGCCCAGAAGGGCGTTGAAAGTTTTGTCGCCCATGCAACGGCGGGCAATGCGCCGTTCGCGGTGGAGACGGTTTTTTCGCATCGGCTGGTTCTGCCGGATGGCCGAGTAGAAAGCAAAGTTGACCTCATTGTTAACCTGAAGCAAACAGGCTATTTTGTTCTGCTGCTTGGCCTTGCGAATGTTAATTTATCGCTTGGCCGGGTCGCGAGCCGTGTTGCAAAAGGCGGGCACGCAGTTGACCCGGAGCGTCTTCTACAGCGTTTTTCGCGCACTCAACTGGCTATCCGCAGTGCGCTGGATGTCGCCGATGCCAGTATTTTGTGCGATAACAGTCGTTCTGTGCAGAATGCCTTTACCACAGCGCATGTACGTGCAAAGAGCGAAATCCTCTTTGATATGCGGATGAACGCGAGTGCACCGCATGCCATCACGCGATCGCTGGATGTGGTTGCGCCGTTGTCGTGAGGGCAAAGCCCTCATCCTCCCAACCGGTAATCCCACCCGGCATCAATTTGACCGGGCGACCCAGCTGCGCCAGGCGCACGGCGGCGCGGGCGGCGCCGTTGCAGTGGGGGCCGGCGCAGTACACCACGAACAGCGTGTCGACCGGGAACTCGGCCAGCCTGGAGCCGATGATCTTGCGGTGCGCCAGGTCCAGCGCGCCCGGCACGTGGCCGGCCGCGTATTTCTCCGTGCCGCGCACATCCAGCAAGACGAAATCCCGCGGGCCGTTGGTCAGCGCATCGTGCACGTCCCAGCAGTCGGTTTCGTAGCTGAAGCTCGCTTCAAAGCGGGCCAGCGCGTCGCCGCTGGCGGCGGCGGGAATGGCGGCGACGAGGGACTTGGCGGACATCATGATCTCCTTCAATGAGTGGACAGTGACGCCATTGTGCGGCGCCCCCGCCATCGCCGACAGTGGCGCATATGCCATTCTGCGTTAAGATTGCGCCATGAGAAAACATCTGGTTGTCGCACTGGCCTACGACCGCCTGTGCACCTTCGAATTCGGCTGCACGGTCGAACTGTTCGCCCTGGAGCGCCCCGAGCTGGACGTGGACTGGTACGACTTCGCCGTCTGCGCCGTCGAGCCCGGTCCGATCCGCGCGGCCGGCGGCATCACCGTGCAGGCGCCATACACGCCGGAACTGCTGGAGCGGGCCGACACCATCGTCATCCCCGGCTGGCGCGACGCCGACGAGATCCCGCCGCCGGCCGTGCTGGACATGATCCGCGCCGCCCACAGTCGCGGCGCCCGCCTGTGCTCGATCTGCTCCGGCGTATTCGTGCTGGCCGCCGCCGGCGTGCTGGACGGCCAGCGCGCCACTACCCACTGGCGCTATGCCGACCGGCTGGCGCAACGTTATCCACAGATCCAGGTCCAGCCCGACGACCTGTACGTGGACAACGGCCAGATCATCACCGCCGCCGGCTCGGCCGCCGGCCTCGACATGCTGCTGCATCTGGTGCGCAGGGATTACGGCGCCAAGGTCGGCAACCTGGTGGCGCAGCGGCTGGTGGTGGCGCCGCATCGCGAAGGCGGCCAGGCGCAGTTCCTGCCGCGGCCGATGGCGCAGGGCGAGCAGGGCCGCCTGTCGCGGCTGATGGACTGGCTGCGCAGCCACCCCGAACAGCCGCACACCGTCGGCAGCATGGCCGAACGCGCCGCGATGAGCCCGCGCACCTTGCAGCGCCAATTCCAGCAGTCCACCGGCCTCGGTCCGATTGAATGGCTGATCCGCGAGCGCGTCGCCATCGTCAAGGACATGCTGGAAGTGCCGGACGTGCCGCTGGCGCAGATCGCCGAGCGCGCCGGTTTCGGTTCGGAGGAATCGCTGCGCCACCATTTCCGCCGCCTGGCCGCCACCACGCCGGGCGCCTACCGCCGCCGCTTCGTCCACACGATCTAGTCGAATTTGTAGCGCTTTTGCAGCGCCTTCAGATCGCCGGAAGCTTCCAGCTTGCGCATGCCGTCGGCGAGCGCGCGGACCCAGGTTTCGGCGCGTATGTCCTGCGTCGCGAAGCCTATGGTCAGGGGCAGCTCGTGTTCCAGGCAGCCCGCCTGGCGGACGCGGTCGGCCACGTCGAGCCGCTTGCTCAAATGCGCCATGACGGCGGCGTGTTCCAGCACCACACGATAGCGTCCGCCCAGTAACTTTTGCACATTGGTGGTGCCGGCCGATGCGCCGAAGGCGAGCGCGATGAGGGAGGGCTTGCGCCGGTTTTCCGCAATATAGGCGTCCATCGGCCCGTCGTCGTAGCCGTAGTCGTCGATCACGCCGACCACCAGTGTCTTGAGCGACTTGATGGATTGAAAAGTCCAGTCGTCACCCACCCGCGTGTAGAAGCAGGCCCGCGACTGCGCCAGCGGTGCGCTCAGGCGCAGGCGCTTATCGATCGGCGGCGCGTACACCCCTTCGATATCGCCGTGCGCCGTTTGCGTGATGGCGCGATTGAGCGGCATCAGCACCGGTTCCGCCCGATACCCTTCCAGCGCCATCGCCATCCCGGCCAGTTCCACCAGATAGCCGCCGGGAGGCTTGCCGTCGACCGCGCACACGAACGGACACCAGTCGTCCGAGCCCAGGCGGATCAGCGGGGCGGCCCGCGCCAGCCCCGATGACGCCAGTATGCCAGCGAGTAGCGCAGCAGCAAACAACCGGTCCGCTTTGATCGTCATGCTGCCCTCCCGCTATTTTGGTATCCAAGCTTACCCCATTCAACGGCGCGCACGGCACTGCTTGTCAAATCGGCCATATTTGGCTACCCTGAACTTCCATACTGAGAAGGAGACAGCCATGTCCTATGTAGACGGTTTTGTGATTCCGGTGCCGAAGGAAAATGTTGAGGCGTACAAGAAAATGTCGTTTGAATGCGGCAAGGTCTGGAAGGAATTCGGCGCGCTCGAATTCCGCGAATGTATCGGCGACGATGTCCCGCCCGGCAAGGTGACCTCGTTCCCGCTCAGCGTCGACCTGCAGGATGGCGAGTCCGTGGTGTTTTCATGGATTGTCTATGCCAACCGCGCCGCGCGCGACGAGATCAATGAGAAGGTGATGAAAGACCCGCGCATCGCCCACTTCATGGATCCGAAGAACATGCCGTTCGATGGCAAGCGCATGGTCTGGGGCGGTTTCGAAATGATGATCGACCTGTGATGCTGGCGCGCCGATCCAGCCAGCCCGACGACGAGGCTTTCCTGCGCAGCGTATACGCTTCGACCCGGGCGAACGAGATCGGCCTGTTCGGCTGGCACTCCAGCCAGGCCGAGATTTTCCTGCGCATGCAGTTCGACGCGCAGGACCGCCACTTCCGCTCGGCCTATCCCGACGCGCAGTTCGATATCGTCGAACTGGATGGCGCGCCGATAGGCCGCATCTACGTCGCGCAGCGGCCGCAGCTCACGCACGTGATCGACATCGCGCTGCTGCCGCCGTGGCAAGGCCAGGGCATCGGCACGCAACTGCTGCAAGGCTTGCAGCAGGATGCCGTGCGCGATGGCGGCGGCATCAGCCTGCACGTGGAGGGCAGCAATCCGGCGCAGCGTTTGTATGAGCGTCTGGGATTTCGCGTGACCGGCGACGCCGGCCTTTACAAGATGCTGGAGTGGCGTTCCTAGCTTGCCAATACGGCTCGCATGGCGCCGCGCAGCGCGTTGCAGACGACGATTTCATCGGCCGCCGCCAGCATCGTCCGCGTGATGACGGCTTCGCCGGCCTGCCACTGCGGATCGTCCAGCAGCACGCCGCGCATCACGCCGGGCAGCACGCCGCTGCTCAGGGGCGGCGTCAGCCAGCGGCCGTCCACACGCACGAAGACGTTGGTGCGACCGCCTTCGGTCAGCTCGCCGCGTTCGTTGAAGAACAGCGTATCGAAGGCGCCCTGCGCCTCGGCCTCGCGCCAGGCGGCGTCGTAGCGGCTGCGGATGCCGGTTTTGTGGCGCAGGAACAGGTCGCCCGATTCGGTGGCGTCCGGCGCCAGCAGCACGCGTACCGGTTCCGTCAACGGCGTCACCGGTGCATGCTGCACCGAGAACGCGCCCGCTGAACTGAGCGCCAATCGCAGCCGGTAATTCACGTCCGCGTCCAGCATCGCGCAGGCGGTGTCCAGGTAGGCGTTGGCCGCCGCCGCGTCCCAGGCGTAGCCGAAGCAGGCCGCCGATGCCGCCAGCCGCTGCAGATGGCGATCGCGATGGCGCACGCCGTCGGCCCGGGTGGCGCGCATGGTCTCGAAAATCTCGAAGTCGTTTTTCAGGCCGGTGAGGAAGCGCGCCTTCAGCTGGCATTCGGCGTACTCCTCTTGCGCGTCGCTGTCGAAGACGATGCCGGCGCCCACGCCCATCTCGCCGCGGCGCGCGCCGTTCGGGCTGGCCGGCGCTTGCAGCGTCAGCGTGCGGATCGGCACGGACATGCAGAAGTCGCCCACCTTGCCGGTGTCGTCATCCTTGGACGGATCGAACCAGCCGATGGCGCCGGTGTAGATGCCGCGCGGGTCCGGCTCCAGTTCGCGGATGATCTCCATCGTGCGCCGCTTGGGCGCGCCGGTGATCGAGCCGCATGGGTACAGCGCGTTGAAGATGTCGGCCAGCGTGGCGTCGTCGCGCAGTTTGGCGGTGATGGTCGATGTCATTTGCAGCACGCTGCTGTAGCGGTGCACCTCGAACAGCGCAGGCACCGTCACGCTGCCGGTTTGCGCGATGCGGGCGATGTCGTTGCGCAGCAGGTCGACGATCATCAGATTCTCGGCGCGGTTCTTCGGATCGGTGGCCAGCGTGGTGGCGCGCAGGATGTTCTCGGCCGGTTGCGATGGCGGCGCGGCGGGCGCGGTGCCCTTCATTGGCCGCGCCGTCAGCACGCCGCCCTCGTGGCGTACGAACAGCTCGGGCGACAGCGACAGGATGGCCGTGCCGTCCTCCAGCCCCACCAGCGCGCCGTAGGGCACCGGTTGGCGGCCGCGCAGGCGGGCGTACAGCGCGTGGATGCTGCCAAAGGCGTCAAACCGCAGCCTGTACGTGTAATTGACCTGGTAGGTGTCGCCGGCCTCGATGTAGTCGTGGATGCGCGCCAGGGCGCCGCTAAAGGCTTCCTGGTCGATGTTGGCGCGGATGTTGGCGATGCCGGACGGACGGTCGATCGGGAACGAGCGCGCCGCCAGCCAGTCGCCCACTTCGTCCGACGACAGCTGGGCGCAATGCGAGAACAGCAGGATCTGCGCCAGCGGCGGGGCTTTTGCGGCGCCCGTGCCGGTGCGGGCGGCGGCCGCGCCCAGCTCCAGCAGCTCCGCTCCCAGCTCGTAGCTGCACACGGTGACGGCGTATTCGCCGCGCGTCAGCGCCGCCTGCATCTGCTCCAGCAGTTGAGGCCATTGGCTTATGTCGTCGCAGCGCAGGGTGCCGGCGTGGCCGGTGTACAGGCGCGAACGCGCGCCCGGAGTTTGCGTACCTTCCGGGCTGGCGTCATCGAGCAGTGCAAAGCATTCAGCGTTCATTTTCTACGTAGGGCAGCAACAGGGCTATTTGCAGCGGCGCGTCCTGCGCCGGGTTGTTCTTGAATCCACTCTTGGCGTAGCGGTGCCAGCGGCCGATGATGAAACTCACCAGCATGCCGGCGCGCGCGGCCACTTCCGCCTCATGCGCCTGGCCTTCGGTCACGGCCAGCCGCATGGCCTGCTTCAGCGCCAGTTCGACGCGGTCGTAGAACTGGTTCATGCGCAGTTGCAGCCGTTCGTCCTCGTTCACCAGCGCCTCGCCGGTCAGCACCCGCGTCATGCCCGGATTCTGGCTGGCGAAGTTGAGCAGCATGCCGAGGATGTCGCGCGCCTGCGCCAGGCCGTCGCTCTGGCGTTCGGCGATCTGGTTGATCAGGCCGAACACCGACGACTCGATAAACTCGATCAGCCCTTCGAACATCTGCGCCTTGCTGGCGAAGTGCCGGTACAGCGCGGCCTCGGAAAACTCCAGCTTGCGCGCCAGAGCGGCGGTGGTGATCTTCTCGCCTTTGGGTTGTTCCAGCATCTCCGCCAGCGCCTGCAAAATTTGCATGCGGCGCTGGCCCGGCGGGTTGCTTGCCATGTGATCTCGCGGATAAGTGAATGGGAGTGTAACTATTTGGTTCAGCGCAGGTGATGCAGGCGTGCCGGCAAATTCCTGACAGATTTTACTTTGACATCGACATAAGCGGGGCGAATTAACCTTTTTTGCGGATGCGCCAGGCCGACCGCGTCGCCCACTGCGAGGTACTGCGTGACCCAGGCGGTGCGCATGCCCAGCGCGTGGGCGCTGCGCAGGTTGGCCAGCGTATCCTCGACCAGCACGCAGCGGCCGGGAGTCAGTCCATGGCGGCGCATCAGTTTGCGCAGCAGCAGCTTGGACGGCTTAGGCCGCATCTGCCGGTGCACCGTCATCGATTCGACCGAGATGTGGTGGCTGAAGTGGCGCTGCAGGCCCAGGTGGCGCAGCACCTGCGTCGAATAGCGGTGCGGCGCGTTGGTCAGCAGGATTTTGCGGCCGGGCAGGCGGCGCAGCAGCTGGCGCAGGCCGCGTTCGGCGCGGATCATGTCGGCCAGGCTGTCGAAGCGGTGGGTTTCGTCGAGAAAGTGCGCCGCTTTTACGTCATGGTGCTTCACCAGTCCCAGCATGGTCGCGCCGTAGCGTTGCCAGTACAGCGTGCGCGCGGCGTTGACCGCGTCCGCGCCGGCGGGCGTGGTGCCGTCGCCCAGCACATTGGCGATGTAGGCGTTCATCCTGGCCATGAGCGCCGGGAAGATCGCGTGAGAGGCGTTGTGCAGCGTGTTATCCAGATCGAATAGCCACACCGGGGCGTTGCGAGTAATAATGTTCACTTCAAGTCAGTCATCCAAGGAAGCCATGCGGGTAGCCATACAGCGCCAGATTATAGTGATGTTCTGGACTTTGTTCAGTTTCATGTCGATGCCGGCGTGGGCCGCCGACAAGGTGCAGCCCCCCAACCACGGCGCCCTGTTCAAGGTGCAGCAGGGTGGCCATACACTGTACCTGTTCGGCACCATCCACGTTGGCGCGGCCGATTTCTATCCGCTGGAGCCGCGCATCAGCGCCGCGTTGAAGAAGGCGCCGGTGCTGGCGCTGGAGATCGATCCGCTGGGCGACCAGCGGCCGCTGATGCGCGCCGTGCAGCGCCACGGCATGCTGGCCAGGGGCGGCCCGGCCGGACCGGAGCTGTCGGCCGACTGGCGCCAGCGGCTGGACCGCCTGCTCAAGCAGTACAACATCGAACCGGCGACCGTGGCGGCGATGAAGCCCTGGCTGCTGGCCAGCCTGCTGACGGTGAGCGAGTTCTCGGCCCAGGGCTATGAAGCGGCGCTGGCGGTGGACGCCCATCTGTCCCGGCAGGCGCACGGGCGCGGCCAGAAAGTGGTCGAGCTGGAATCGGCCGAGAGCCAGATGGCGCTGTTCGACCAGATGAGCGCCGCCGAGCAGCTGGTGTTCCTGCAGGAGGCCATCGCCGGCATCGAGGACAAGGAGCAGGCCAACCAGGCGCGCGAGATCGCCGACGCCTGGCGCAAGGCCGATGTCATCGCGCTGGACGCGCTGGCGCTCAAGGCGGAGATGGACGACAGCTTTTCCGGCCGTTTCGTGCAGAAGGTGCTGCTGGACGGACGCAATCCCGCGCTGGCCGACGGCGTGGCCAGGCTGATGGCGCGCGAGAACAATAGCGTGGCGGCGATCGGCATACTGCATTTGATCGGTAACGGCAGCGTGCCGGACCTGCTGCGCAAACGCGGCATGACGGTAGAGCGGATTTACTAAGAGGGAGGGTGCTGCAGAGTGAAACCGGAAGATGGTGCCCTTTACGTGGATTGAACACGTGGCCTCTCCCTTACCAAGGGAGTGCTCTACCACTGAGCTAAAAGGGCGTACTGGTATGACGATGCACTTGAAATCGCGGCTAAAAGTGCATCGCCGTTTTTTCAGTGAGACCGGATCATAGTGCCAAAAGCCTGTTCGGTCAACACCTCGAGCAATAAACTGTGTTCAATTCGCCCGTCGATGATGTGAACCGTGTTGACGCCGGACTTCGCCGCGTCCAGGGCTGATGAAATTTTAGGCAGCATTCCGCCCGAAATCGTCCCATCGGCGAACATCTCGTCGATCTCGCGCGCCGACAAATCGGTCACCAGGTTGCCCTGCTTGTCCTGCACGCCGGCGATGTTGGTCATCATGATCAGCTTTTCAGCCTTCAGGATCTCGGCGATCTTGCCGGCGACGACGTCGGCGTTGATGTTGTACGCCTGGCCATCCTGGCCGAAGCCGATCGGCGAAATGATCGGGATGAAGGCGTCGTCCTGCAGCGCCTTGACCACGGCCGGGTTGATCGCGTCGATCTCGCCGACGAAGCCGATGTCGAGGAACTGGCCCGGATTTTCCTTGTCCGGCATGGCCATCTTCTTGGCGCGTATCAGGCCGCCGTCCTTGCCGGTCAGGCCAACCGCCTGGCCGCCGTAGTGATTGATCAGCATCACGATGTCCTGCTGGACTTCGCCGCCCAGCACCCACTCCACCACTTCCATGGTTTCTTCGTCGGTGATGCGCATGCCCTGCACGAAGGTGCCTTGCTTGCCGATTTTTTTCAGCGCGTTGTCGATCTGCGGACCGCCGCCGTGTACCACGACCGGATTCATGCCCACCAGTTTGAGCAAAATGACATCGCGGGCGAAGCCGTGTTTCAGGCGCTCGTCAGTCATCGCGTTGCCGCCGTATTTGATGACAATCGTCTTGCCATGGAAATTACGGATGTAGGGCAGGGCTTCAGCCAGGATCTGCGCCTTGATCTGCGGCGCCACCGCGGTCAAGTCGTCAGTCATGCCTAAGTTAAGGTTGCTTAGTTGGGTCATGGCGAGTCCGGTTAGAAAATTTTGTGCAATTTTACAGCGTGATGCTGCAATCAACCATGCATTATAGGGCTATCCGGTTGTATTTTCAGAGATCATCCGATACGCTGGCCGTCATATGAGCCCTACCGATACCCTTCACCGCCAGTTGGAAGTCATGCGCCCCCTGCTTGTTCGATTCGCACAATTGCAAATACGGAATCAGGCGCTGGCCGAAGACGCGGTCCAGGACGCGCTGATCGCCGTGCTGGAAAAACCCGAACGCTTCAGCGGACAGTCCTCCCTGCGCACCTATGTGACGGGCATCCTGAAGTACAAGATCATCGACTGCCTGCGCGCCAGCTCGCGCGAGCGCCAGATCGACACCGTCGAGGACCAGTCCGAGGACGACGCCATCGACGCGCTGTTCAAGACCAACGGCCACACCCGCGAGCAGCCGCTGGCCTGGGGCGACCCGGATGCGACGCTGGAGCAGAAGGATTTCTTCAAGGTGCTGGAGGTCTGCCTGGAAAAGCTGCCCGCCAAGACCGCCCGCATTTTCATGATGCGCGAATGGCTGGAGCTGGAAACCGACGAAATTTGTAAGGAACTGGCGATTACAACGTCTAATGCCTGGGTGCTCCTGTACCGGGCCCGCATGCGTCTGCGCGAATGCCTGGACTTGAACTGGTTTGGCAACCGCCAGGCCTCGTGACCGCGCCACTTACCGTCTCACTTATTGTCTGCGACCATGGAACCACATAAAACCGGCTTGAAACCGACCTGCCGCGAAGTGCACCGGCTGGTGTCGGAGGGGATGGACCGCGATTTGTCCTTCGTCGAACGCACCCGCATGCGGCTGCACCTGATGGTTTGCGACGCGTGCACCCGCTTCAACGGCCAGATGTCGTTGCTGCGCACGGCCATGCACCGCTTCCCTGACGACAGCCCGCCGCCGCTGGACGACGACGAGCCGGCAGAACATCCTCGCCCGTAAGCGCGCCATGAGCACCTGTTCGCGCTGCGGCGCCCAATTCAGCTGCGCCATGGTGGACGCCGATCCGGCGGCGCCGGCGCAGCCCTGCTGGTGCACCTATTTGCCGGCCTCGCTGCCGGTGCCGTCCGCGCCGGGCGCCAGCTGCTGGTGTCCGGACTGTCTGAAACAGCATATTTTTGACCAACGCGCCGACCAACCCAAGCCGGCCGGCTAACCTGAAGGACGCATGATGCGCCGTTTTAGCGACATGGGTATCCGCGCGCGCATCAGCAGCGGCTACATCATCCTGATCCTGCTGATGATAGGCGTGATCCTGGTCGGCGTGAATCGCATCTACGCGATCCGCGCCGAGAGCGACCATATCCTGCACCAGGACTGGGCCGCCAGCGCCGCCATCAACACCATCGACACACAGTCGCGCGAGGCGGCCACCCGCATCGTCACGCTGATCATCCAGAAGGACCAGAAGCACCGCGTAGACAGCTACGGCCGCATCGACCGTATCAAGCTCGATATCGACGCCCAACTGGATCTGCTGGGCACACTGGACGCCACGCCGGAAGCGCGGACGCAGATCGAAAAGGTCAAGCAGGCGCGCGCCGCCTACTACGACAGCTTCATCGCCGTGGCCGACATGGTGGAAGCCGAGGACCGCGACCAGGCCGAAGCAAAGATGAACGCGATGGCGCTGCCGGCGCTGGACCACCTGCTGGAGCAGATCAAGTTATTGGACCAGCTGCAGCAAAGCCAGGTGATGGCCAGCGCCGCGCGCGCACGCGCCGACATCAACTTTTCGCTGGTGCTGATTTCGTTGATGGGCGGCGCGGCGGTGCTGGTGGGGATAGGCTTCGGCTTTTCCGCGCGCTCGATCACGCGGCCGCTGGAAGAGGCGATCGGCATCGCCAAGCGCGTGGGCCAGGGCGACCTGAGCTCCGTGATCGAAGTGACGTCGCAGGACGAGACGGGCGAACTGCTGCACGCCCTGAAGCTGATGACGGCCAGCCTGGCGGCCGAGCAGCAGCTGCGCCACGCGGTGACGGTGGCCGAGGACGCGACCAAGATGAAGTCCGACTTCCTGGCCAATATGTCGCACGAGATCCGCACGCCGATGAACGGCATCATCGGCATGACCCACCTGGCGCTGCAAACCGACCTCACGCCCAAGCAGCGCAACTACCTGGAGAAGGTGGAAGGCGCGGCCAAGAACCTGCTGGGCATCATCAACGACATCCTGGACTTCTCGAAGATCGAGGCCGGCAAGCTGGCTTTCGAGCAGGTCGATTTCTACGTCGAGGACGTGATGGCGAATATCGCCGACCTGTCCGTCATGCGGGCGCAGGACAAGGGCCTGGAGCTGCTGTTCGACGTGGCGCCCGACGTGCCGCAGGCGCTGGTCGGCGATCCGCTGCGCTTCGGCCAGGTGATGATCAACCTGACCAACAACGCCATCAAGTTCACCCAGCAGGGCGAGATAGTGGTGACGATCCACGTGCAGGAGCGCTTGCCGAAGGAGCTGGACATGCAGCGCGTGCGCCTGCGCGTGGAGGTGCGCGACACCGGCCCGGGCCTGACGCCGGAACAGCAGGCGCGCCTGTTCCAGGCCTTTTCCCAGGCCGACACCTCCACCACGCGCCACCACGGCGGCACCGGCCTGGGCCTGACCATCAGCAAGCGCCTGGTCGAGCTGATGGACGGCGAGATCGGGCTGGAAAGCCAGCCCGGCGTTGGCAGCACCTTCTACTTCACGGCGGTATTCGGCGTCGCCACCGTCGAGGCGCCGCTGCCGCTGCCGGACATCTCCGGCCTGCGCGCGCTGGTGGTGGACGACAACGCCAGCGCCCGTGAAATCTTCATGGGCATGCTGGCCACCATGCAGTTCAACGCCGCCTGCGCCGACGGCGGCCAGCGCGCCGTCGACATGGCGGCACAGGCCCGCAGCGAAGGCCGGCCGTTCAATATCGTGCTGCTCGACTGGCAAATGCCCGGCATGAACGGCCTGGAGACGCTGCAGGCGATCCGCGAACAGGCGCTGGCCGCGGGCGCGGAATCGCCGGCCTTCATCATGGTCACGGCCTACAACCGCGACGTGCTGATGGACGAGGCGCGCGGCATCGCCATCGACGCCATGCTGAACAAGCCGGTCAGCGCTTCGACGCTGCTCGATTCGATTTCCACCGTGTTCGGCAAGGACTTGAGCCGCTGCCGCAGCACGCGCCGCCGCGCCGACTACATGGCGGCCGAAGAGGCCATGCGCGGCGCCTACCTGCTGCTGGTGGAGGACAACGAAGTCAATCAGGAAGTGGCGCAGCAGATCCTCAGCGACGCCGGCATCCGCGTCGACATCGCCGTCAACGGCGCTATGGCGCTGGCGAAAATCGCCGTGGCCGACTACGACGGCGTGCTGATGGACTGCCAGATGCCGGTGATGGACGGCTACGACGCCACCCGCAAGCTGCGCGAGGACGCGCGCTACGCCGACCTGCCGGTGATCGCCATGACCGCCAACGCCATGGTCGGCGACAAGGAGAAGTGCCTGGCCGCCGGCATGAACGATTTCATCGCCAAGCCGATCGACGTGGCGCAGCTGTTCACGACGTTGGCGCGCTGGGTCAAGGTGAAGAATCCGCTGGCGCCCGAAGCGGTGGCCGAAGCGCCGCCCGGCCCCGCCCGCGACGAGGCGCTGCCGGTGGTCGCCGGCCTGCGCATGGAGGCCGCGCTACAGCGTGTGGGCGGCAATGTTAAGCTGATGCGCAAGCTGCTGTCGCGTTTTGTCGAGACCCAGATCGACGCCATGCAGCGAATCGCCACCGCCATCGAGAACAACGATTTATCCGGGGCCACGCGCGAGGCGCATACTGTCAAGGGACTGGCCGGCAATATCGGCGCCGGCGGCATGGCCGATGCGGCCGGCAAGGTGGAGCAGATGCTGGCGATGGGCGCGACCAAGGGCCGCGACGAAGCCATCGCCAACATGGCGGGCGAATTGAACGACCTGGTGGCGCGCATTGCGATGGCGATGTCGCTGGACGACAAACCGGCCGCAGCTGAAGCCGCGCCGGCCGCGCAAGCTGTCGACATGGCTGAACTGGCGGCGGTGGCGCGCGAGATGGCGCGCCTGCTGGCGCAGGACGACGGCGCCGCCGTCAAGCTGCTGGACCGCCTGTGCGGCGCGCTGACCGCCTCCGGGCAGGCAGAACATGCGCGCCAGATGCGGCGCATGCTGGGACAATATGATTTTGAAGGCGCACTGGATGAATTGAAGGCCGCCGCCGATGCACTGAACATCGCCTTGTGAAGAGAGTACGCCAATGAACGCTAAACCTACGATCCTCGTGGTCGACGATATCCCGGACAACATCGATCTGCTGTGCGCCGTGCTGGAAGACGATTACCGCACCAAGATCGCCGTCAACGGCGAGCGCGCCCTGAAGATCGCCAACGGCGAATCCAAGCCGGACCTGATCCTGCTGGACGTGATGATGCCGGGGATGAGCGGCTACGATGTTTGCAAGGCGCTCAAGGCCAATCCCGCCACGCGCGACATTCCGGTCATCTTCGTCACCGCGATGAGCGAGGCGGTGGACGAGCAGCTTGGACTGAGCCTGGGCGCGGCGGACTACATCACCAAGCCGATCTCCGCGCCGATCGTGCAGGCGCGCATCAAGACCCAGCTGTCGATGAAGCGGGTGCACGACTTCCTGCGCGACCAGAACAACTTCCTCGAAACGGAAATCGAAAAGCGCACGCGCGAAATCGTCGCCTTGCAGGACGTGACGATCCACACCATGGCCTCGCTGGCCGAAACCCGCGACAGCGAAACCGGCAACCATATCCGCCGCACCGCGCACTACGTGAAGACGCTGGCGGAAAAGCTGCGCACCAATCCGCGCTTCAGCGATTTCCTGACCGATAAAAACATCGAGCTGCTGTTCAAGTCCGCGCCATTGCACGACATCGGCAAGGTCGGCATCCCGGACCGCATCCTGCTCAAGCCCGGCCGCTTCGAGGGCAATGAGTTCGAGATCATGAAAACCCACACCACGCTGGGCCGCGACGCGATCCGCCAGGCCGAGCGCGAGCTGGGCCTGGAGGTGGACTTCCTCAAGTTCGCCAAGGAGATCGCCTACGGCCACCAGGAGAAGTGGGACGGCAGCGGCTATCCGGAAGGCCTGAGCGGCGACAACATCCCGATCTCCGCGCGTCTGATGGCGGTGGCCGACGTGTACGACGCGCTGATCAGCCGCCGCGTTTACAAGGCCGGCATGTCGCACGAGGCGGCGGTGGCCATCATCATCGAGGGGCGGGGACAGCACTTCGATCCCGACATGGTCGACGCCTTCCTGGAACTGCAACAGGAATTCATCGACATCGCCAAACGCTACGCGGATTCCGATCACGACATGGAACAGAACCGCGAGAAGATCGAGCGCTTCAGCGGCTGATCAGCTGACGGTGCGGAAGAAGCGCAGCATCTCGCGGCTGGCGTCCGGACCTTTGGCGTCGGTGTAGGTGCCGCTGCCGTTGCCGCCGAACCAGGCGTGGCCGGCGCCGTGCACCACCCAGTGTTCGCCGATCGGCGTGCCGTCCGCCTTGGTGTGGGTGGTCTGCGTGTAGCGGTGGCCATTCGGCACGCTGCCCGATTGCACCGACGGTTTGCCCTGCTGGCTGTGCAGCAGCTGTTCGATCACCTGTTCGCCATTGCGCGGGTGGACGGTGTGGTCGCTGTCGCCGTGGAAGACGATGATGGGTTGCGAGCCGTCGCCGGCCTTGCGCGGCGACATAACGCCGCGCTTCATGGCCGTCAACGCCGACGGCAGGTCCTGCGCCGAGGCGAACGGCAAGCCCGAATGCACGCCCACCGCCGCAAACAGTTCCGGATACAGCGTGCCGACGATCACCGCCATCGCGCCGCCCGCCGACAGGCCGGCCACATACACCTGGCGCTCGTTGACCGGATAATCGTCGATGATCTGCTGGGCGATGCCGGCGATGATGGACGGTTCGCCCTGGCCGTGCTGCTGGTCGATGGCGCTGAACCAGTTCCAGCATTTGCTCTGGTTGGCGTTGGCGGTCTGCTCCGGGTAGACCACGAAGCATTCATTTTCCTCGGCCAGCTGGTTCATTTGCGTGCCGACGGCGAAATCGTCCGGGTTCTGCGTGCAGCCATGCAGCATCACCAGCAGCGGCATGGCCTGGCCGTGGAAGCTGGCCGGGATGTACAGCTTGTAGTTGCGGGTGCCTGCGTGGTTGGTGTAACTGCCCTTGATGAACTGCGCGCCGTCCGGCAGCGGCACTGCGGGCGCCGGATGCATGATGGCGCCGACGTCGATGGCGCGGTCGAGATTGGCCTGCAGGTCGACCTTGATGCCCATGCGGTTCAGCATATCCTGCGCATACTCGGCCGGATGTGTGGCCGGATTCGGCCTGGCGCCGTTGGGCGACGGCGCGGCCGTTTCCGGCGCTGCCTTGGCCGTGACGTCGGGCGCCGCGTCCGCGCTTGGCCGTGGCGGCGGATTGATGTCGCGCATGGCGGGTTGCGACGGTTGCGCCGGCGCTGCCGGCCGCATGGACGGATGTCCACGCAGGCTGTCCATGGCCTGCTGGATGGTGGCCGAAGCGCTTCTGTTCATCAGTTTTTGCGCCGCTTCGCGCATGTGTGAAAACAACGGTAGTTTCATGATGTTCCTTTAATGGATGCGTTTTGCCAGCGCGGTTTTGAGCACCGCGCTGGCGTGCAGCGATCCCAATACGAAGATTGATTCGATCGTCGCCAGCGCCAGTTCGACGGAAACGTCGTTGGCGATGCTGGCCAGTCCCAGTACCTGGATTTGCAGTCGCTGTCCGGCCGCCTGGGTGGCTTCCAGGTCGGCGCGTGAGTAATGCTGCATCCCGAGCACCAGGCTCTTGCGCGCCACCGTCTGTTTCACGACGTCGGCGTGCTGGTTCAACTGATTGCGGATCGCCGTGCGTATCAAGTCGGTGCGGTTGGAATAAAACCCTTCCTGCACCAACAGGTCAATTTGTCCCAGGTCGATAGGACCGAGGTTGATCGTGATCTTTTCCGATTCAGCGGTCTTCAGTTTTAATTCTTGCTTTGCCATGAGTCTCCATCCGGTTACCATCTACATGGATGGTAGTATAGGCCTGAAAATCACCAAGTCAAGCGCGTTCGCGGGCATAATGGCGGCATGAGTGAACCAGCTAACCTAATTTCCCCCGGTGCGCCGGAATTGGCCACCCCGGTGCCGTCGCCCTGCGTCAGCCTGTGCAAAATGGACGCCGACCGCCTGTATTGCATGGGCTGCATGCGCACGATCCCGGAGATCGTCGCCTGGTCCAAGGCGGACGACGACTACAAACGCGGCGTGTGGGCGGAAATCCGCCGCCGCGAGCAATTAATCAACTTCGACGACGAATGAACGCGCTGCCCGATACCATCCAGGTGTTTGAACGGGGTTGGCTGTCGTCCAACAACGTCATGCTGCTGGGCCGCCACGACACGGCCATCATCGACACCGGTTACCTGAGCCACGCGCCGCAAACGCTGGCGCTGGTGCGCCATGCGCTGCACGGCCGCCACCTCGACCAGATCGTCAACACCCATCTGCACTCCGACCATTGCGGCGGCAACGCCACCTTGCAGGCGCATTTCGGCAGCCGCACCTCGATCCCGGTCGCCGAGGCGGACAAGGTGCGGCGCTGGGACGTGGAGGCGCTCAGCTTCAAGGCCACCGGCCAGCGCTGCGAGCGCTTCACCTTCGACGCCACCATCGCCCCCGGCGACGTGCTGAAACTGGCGGACATGGAATGGCAGGCACTGGGTGCGCCCGGCCACGATCCGCATTCGTTGATCTTCTACTGCCCGCAGGAGCGGCTGCTGATTTCGGCGGACGCGCTGTGGGAAAACGGCTTCGGCATCATCTTCCCGGAGCTGGACGGCCAGTCCGGCTTCGCCGAGGAACGCGCCACGCTGGACGTGATCGCAGGGCTGGACGTGCGGCTGGTGATCCCCGGCCACGGCAAGCCGTTCGACGACGTGGCCGGCGCGCTGGCGCGGGCCCGTTCGCGGCTGGAGTACCTGGAGGCCGATCCTCTGCGCAACGCGCAGAACGCGCTGAAGGTGCTGCTGAAGTTCCTGCTGCTGGAGCGCCAGCGCATTCCGCTGGCGGATGTGCCGCAGTTGCTGATGGCGATGCCGGTGTTTGAAAAGGCCAACACCAACTTCCTGAAGCAGACGCCGGAGCAGGTTGGCGCCTGGGCGGTCGGGCAGCTGGTGCGCGCGGCTGCGGCCCGTGTCGATGGTGAGTACTTACTCAATGAGTAGTTGAGGAGTAGTCGCCAGGAAATATAGAGGAAGCCGCCTAGTTTAGGCACGGTCGTACTATTTTCGATCTATAATCGATTTTCCTTAACTCACCGACAGCGAGTTCGCCATGGCCCTGCCAGCAGCGTTGCAAAACCTTACCCTTCCAGTTATCGCATCCCCGATGTTCATCGCCAGCGGCCCGGCCCTGGTCGCGGCGCAGTGCAAGGCCGGCATCGTCGGCTCCTTCCCGGCGCTGAACGCCCGTCCGGCGGAACTGCTGGACGTGTGGCTGACCGATTTGCAGAAAGAGCTGGCCGAATTCCAGGCCGCCAATCCGGACAAGCGTGTCGGCCCGATCGCCGTCAACCAGATCGTGCACCAGTCGAACGACCGCCTGGCGCATGACGTGGAAGTCTGCGTCAAGCACCAGATCCCGATCATCATCTCCTCGCTGCGCGCGCCGCCGAAGGAGATGCTGGACGCGATCCACAGCTACGGCGGCATCGTCCTGCACGACGTGATCTCGATCCGTCACGCGGAGAAGGCGCTGGAAGCGGGCGTCGATGGCCTGATCCTGGTGGCCAGCGGCGCCGGCGGCCATGCCGGCACCCTGTCGCCGTTCGCGCTGGTGGGTGAAATCCGCAAATTCTTCAAGGGCCCGATCGCGCTGTCCGGCTCCATCGCCACCGGCGATGCGATCCTGGCGGCGCAGGCGATGGGCGCGGACTTCGCGTACATCGGCTCGCGCTGGCTGGCGACGCAGGAATCGAACGTCAGCGACGACTATCGCAATGCGATCGTGGAATCGACCGCGGCGGACATCGTGTATTCGAACCTGTTCACCGGCGTGCACGGCAACTACCTGAAAAAATCCATCGTCGCCGCCGGCCTGGATCCGGAAGCGCTGCCGCAGGCCGACAAGAGCTCGATGAATTTCGGCTCCGCCAGCGCCAAGGCCTGGCGCGACATCTGGGGCGCCGGCCAGGGCGTAGGCCTGATGAACGACGTGCCGACCACCGCCGAGATGGTAGCGCGCCTGAAGCAGGAATACGACGCCGCCCGCGCGCGGTTGGCCCTGTAAAACCCTGGGGGTCAAGTCTGACATTCGGACACGGCCTCTGCCGTTGTGAGGCCTTACGGCAGAGGCCGTGTCCGAATGTCAGACTTGACCCCGGGTTTATTTGACCGACAGGCTGCCGCGCGCAGCCTGTTTGCCGCGTACCCAGACGGTGTCGACGCTGTCGTAGGCGCGGATATCGGCCAGTGGCGACATCTTCATCAGCACCAGGTTGGCCAGCTTGCCCGCTTCGATGGTGCCCACCTGCGCATCGATCTTGAAGGTGCGGGCGTTGTTGATGGTGGCCGCCTTGAACAGCTGCGCCAGCGACAGGCCGGCCCTGTGCAGGTTCTGCATCTCCAGGTAGCCGTTCAGGCCGGGGATGTTGCCGTAGGTCGGCGACGACGGCGTATCGGTGCCGAACACGAAGTTGGCGTCCTTGCTGGCCAGGTAGGCCACCACCTGCCGCTGGCGGCGCAGCGGCGCTTCCATTCCCTTCAACACCGCCGCGTCGGTTTCATCTTCCGCCAGCTCCTGCTTGAACCATTGGCCTTCGGGCGTCTTGAGCCAGGCCAGCATCGCCGGCGGCAGCAGCCTGGCCAGCGCCGGGTGGTTCAGGTAGGCGGGGTCGAAGTAGGCGTTCAGGCCATGTAGCACCTGCATCGTCGCCTGGTAGCCGATCTTGCGCTCGGCGATCTTGTCCAGCAGCTGTTTGATCTCGGCCGGCAGTTCCTTCTCCTTGTCCAGCGCGCCCCAGTGCCACATGCCGTGCGCCAGCACGTCGACGCCGCCGTTGACGGCGAAGGTCTGCGCTTCGAACGAATTGCCGTGGGTGACCAGCACCATGCCGTCCTTGCTGGCGGCCGTGCGCACATCCGCGTACACGGCGGGGCTCATCACCGGCAGGTTGTGCATGGTGCCGAAGCCATGTTCGAAGTGGGTCTTGACGCAGATGGCCTGGTCGGCCTTGACCCGCGCCACGCCCTTGGCCGGGGTGTAGTCTTCCGGCTTGAAGCGGGCGGGGATCTTGTCGGCCTGCGCCGGGTCGTAGATAAAGTTGGAGAACATCTCGAAGCGGCTTTCCGGCGGCGCGTAGGACGATGGGTAGCCGTTGGCGAACACCAGCGGCGCGCCGCAGTCGTAGACGTCCGGGTGCAGCGGCGTGGCCTTCACGCGGTCGATGAATTCGCGGCTGCCGGCGGCCAGGTCGATCACCGTGGTGTAGCCGTAGTAGAGGAAGGAGCGCGGCATCTGCGCGAAGTATTCGGCGGCCATGGTCTTTTTCCGGTCGGCCTGCTCGAAGCTCATGCCGGGGACGGAGAACAGGTGGACGTGCGAGTCGATCAGGCCGGGCGTGAGGAACTGGCCTTTGCCGTCGATGCGGCGGGCGCCGGCCGGCGTTTTCCTGTTCGCGCCGCGTTCGACCCGGACGATGCGTTCGTCCTCGATCAGCACACTGCCGCTCTCGACGCGGTCCAGTTTTTCCGGCGACACCAGTTTGACGTTGGTGATCCAGGTCTGCTGGCCGGCCCAGGCCTGGGCGCAGAGGAGGACGGAAAGGCTGATCAGAATGCGGGTGGTTTTCATGCTTGGCTCCGTGTTGTGAGGAGCCCAGTGTGCCGCCGCACACCGCGTTTTGCGTCTCAAATGATGATTTGGCACCTGCTAGGCGGGTGTTTTGGCCTGGTCGCGGAATTCGCCCGGCGTCATGCCGGTCTGCTTCTTAAATACGCGGTTCATCGCGCTTTTGCTGTTAAATCCAGCCAGTATCGCCAGATCGAGGATGCTGGCGCTGGCTTGCCCGGGGGCCTGCAGGGCCAGTTTCAGCGCTTCGACGCGATGGCGGTTCAGGAAATCGGCGAAGTTGGCGCCGCAGTTCTCGTTGATCAGCTGGGACAGTTCGTGCGGCGTCATCGCCACCTGCGCGGCCAGGTCTTCCAGCTTCAATTCGCCGTTGCGGTAGGGCTGCTCCTGTTCCATGCAGGCGTTCAGCCGCGCGAGGAAGGCGTCGCGGTCGGCTGTGGATAACTGTTTGCTGGCGTAGCGTTGTTTGGGCGGCGCGGGCGGCGGCAGTGCGCGCGGACGATAACCCAGCGGCAGCCGCATCGCCGTGAAGGCGGTCGCGAACACGAACAGCATCAGCGAAATGCCATCCATCGCGTCGGCGGACAGCGGCTGCTCCACGTCCAGCACCGCCATCGCCAGCGCGACGATGCTCAGCGCGGCGCTGACCAGCCACATGCCCATCAGGCGCCGCAGGTCGCGCACCAGGTCGGAATCGACCGGCACCCGGCCCACCAGCCGGTGGGTGGCGCGGATGTAGGTCAGCAGGATGGCCAGCTTGGCCAGCCCCGCCACGGTCAGGTACCACGGCCAACCGTTCCATTGATGCATCCACGCCAGCTTCTCCTCGGCCGAGCGCAGGTAGAACGGCATCATCGCCAGCGTGGCGGCGGCGAAGGGCAGGAAGTGCAGCAGCGCGCGCCGGTCCAGCTTTTGATTGGACAGCATCGCGTGCAGGTACAGATATTGAAGCGGCCCGACGGCCAGCCCCAGCGTGACGATGGCCAGCGCGCTGTGCGGATACTGCTGGTAGAGGTGATTGAGGCCCAGCCAGTTATGGCCGATGATGGCCGCGAACACCAGCAGCAGCGCGGACAGCAGCCGGTTGGCGGTCCGCATCTCCGGCTGGCGCACGCTGAGCAGCGTCGCCGCCATCAGGAAGGCCTGGCCTATCGCCAGCAGGAATAGCCACGAAAGTATCAAGGTGTATATCCCGCCGGTGCTTGCGGCCTGCGGCCGCTGGGTTTAATTCTCGGTCTGGATGGCCCACAGGCCCGGCAGGTTGCGCCAGTAGCCGTAGGCGTCCATGCCGAAGCCCACCACGAAGCGGTTGGGGATGGTGATGCCGACGATGTCGGCCTTGCACGGCTTGGCCTTGCCGATCGCCTTGTCGGCGAAGACGGCCAGCACCACTTCAGCCGCGCCCATGTCCAGCAGGCGCTGTTTGACGTGGGCCAGCGTTTCGCCTTCGTCCAGGATATCGTCGAGCACGATGACCACGCGGCCGGCCACGTTCGAACGCGGCACCACTTTCCAGACCACTTGTCCGCCCTTGTCGTCGTCGCCGTAGCGGCTGACGTGGATGTAGTCGAATTCGAGTGGGAAGGTCAGTTGCGGCAGCAGATTGCCAGTGAAGACCACGGCGCCGCCCATCACGCCCAGCACCAGCGGGAAGGAATCGCTGTCCGGGCGGTCGAAACGGGCGTTGAGGGTGTCGGCCATCGCGGTGACGGCTTGGTCGACGTCTGCTTTGCTGAACAGTTCTTCCGCGTTCTCCAGCAGGGCGCGGGCGCGGGTGTGATGGAAGTCTTGCATGATCTTCTTCGGCTTCTAAAAACAGGGGGTAAGTTCGCTATTATCCGCCATATCCCGCCCCGCCGCATGCCGTTGGTTTTCCACCACAACTACGCCCGGCTCAGGTGTAGTCGCGCACGTCGTCGATCACTTTGCCGTCGTTGGGCAGGCTGCCGATGGTGGCAAATCGCACTTCACCCCGCAACTTGGTCAGGTCGCGTATCGATTCGGTGATGGCGACGGCGCTGGAGGCGCTGGACGGATCGGCCACTTCGCAGTGCAGCGTCATCACGTCCTGCGCCATGTGGCCGGACACCACCAGCCGCGCCTTGACGATTTCCGGATGGCGGCGGGTGACGTCGTGCACCTGCGACGGATGCACGAACATCGCGCGCACCTTGGTGGTCTGGTCGGCGCGGCCCATCCAGCCTTTGATGCGGGTATTGGTGCGGCCGCAGGGCGAGGGTGGCGTGTCGGTCAGGATCGCCGACAGGTCGCCGGTGGCGAAGCGGATCAGCGGGTAGTCCTGGTTGAAGAGGGTGACGACCACTTCGCCGATTTCGCCGTCCGGCACGGGATCGCCGGTGCCGGGGCGGACGATTTCCAGTATCAGGTCCTCGTCCAGCACCATGCCCGGGTCGCGCGCGTCGCCGCTCTGGGTTTCATAGGCGATGCTGCCGATATCGGCCGACGCATAGCATTGCAGTACATGCGGCACGCCGTGCTCGATGAACCAGCTGCGCAGCGATTCGGGCAGCGCCTCGGCGGACATCAAGGCCTTCTGGATGCTGCTGACGTCCGCGCCCAGCTCCCGCGCTTTTTCGATGATGATCTTCAGGAAGGACGGCGTGCCGATGTAGGTATCGGGCCGCAAATGGCTGATGGCCTGCACCTGCATCTCGGTCTGGCCGGCGCCGGCCGGTATCACGGCGCAGCCGATGCGCGCGGCGCCGCCTTCGACCATGAAAGCCGCCGGCGTGAAGTGATACGAGAAGCAGTTCTGCAGCAGGCCGCCGGGACGCACGCCGGCCGCATACATCGGCCGGGCGAAACGCCACCAGTCCTGGCCGCGTCCTTCTGGATCGAAAATCGGGCCGGGCGACATGAACACGCGCGACAGCTGCCCGAGCGGCGTGGTATTGAGACCGCCGAACGGCGCCTGCTGTCTCTGCAAGGTGTGCAGCTCGGACTTGCGCGTCACCGGCAGCGTCGCCAGCGCGGCGCGGCTGTTGATGTCGGAGGCGTTGACGTCGTGCAGGATGCGCGACCAGCCGGCGGCGGCCTTGGCGCGCGCCACCAGTTGCGGCAGGCGTGACATCAGCTCGCGTTCGCGTTGTTCGGGCGAGCGCGTTTCGAGACTGTCGTAGGTATCGGCCATGATTGTTTATCCTTGTATCTCGCGTTGCAGCTTCTTGGTCAGTTTGCCGAACACCAGTTCATAAGAGCGCGTCAGCAGTTCTTTGGCTTCGACGTCGCTGAGGGTTTTTAAATCGTCCACACGCACCCACTTCGCCCGCGCCAGGTAGGGCGCGGGGATGATGCCGGGGCGGTCGGTCAGTTCCAGGAAGCGGTCGTCGTCCACCTTGAAGCTGATCCCCTTGGCCTTGTCATCGAGCTCGGTGACGGCGAACATTTTCGCCCCGACGGAGAACACGAGGTCCGCGCCCCACTTGGTATCCTCGGTCGCGCCGGGGAAGGTGCGGCACAGGGCCTTGGCCTGCTTGAGATTCATGCCTGTCGGACCTCAAGCCAGCCAGCGTTTGCGGCGGCGGTAAAATTTCATGTCGCGGAAGCTCTTGCGGCCGGCGCCGGAAACGCCGAGGTAGAACTCCTTGACGTCTTCATTGCTGGCCAGTTCGGCGGCCGCGCCTTCCATCACCACCCGGCCGTTCTCCAGGATGTAGCCGAAGTCCGCGTAGCGCAGCGCGATGCTGGTGTTCTGCTCGGCCAGCAGGAAGGAGACGTTCTCCTTGCTGTTCAAGTCCTTGACGATGCCGAAGATCTCGTCGACGATCTGCGGCGCGATGCCCATCGACGGTTCGTCCAGCAGGATCATCGACGGCTTGGCCATCAGCGCGCGGCCGATGGCGCACATCTGCTGCTCGCCGCCGGAGGTGTATCCGGCCTGGCTGCCGCGCCGTTCGCGCAAGCGCGGGAAGTAGTGGTAGACCTTCTCCAGCGATTCCTTCAACTCCGCCCGCGATGCGCTGCGGGTGTAGGCGCCGGTGAGCAGGTTCTCTTCGATGGTCAGGTGGCCGAAGCAATGGCGGCCCTCCATCACCTGCGACAGGCCGCGCCGCACCAGCTCATTGGGCGTCAGCTGGTCGATGCGCTGGCCCTTGAACTGGACCTCGCCCTTGGTGACGTCGCCCCGTTCGCCGCGCAGCAGCGTGGAGATGGTTTTCAGCGTGGTGGACTTGCCGGCGCCGTTGGCGCCCAGCAGGGCCACGATCTTCCCCTGCGGGACTTGCAGGGACACGCCCTTGAGCACCAGGATCACGTGGTCGTAGATCACTTCCACGTTGTTCACGGACAGGTAGGGCGCTGCCGCCGGAGCGGCCGGCGTGCTGGTGGCTGTCATCATTTTGCGCAGGCCGGGGTGATTTTTTTCTCGGCCGCGTAGGCTGCGGAGCTTTCCTCCAGCAGCTTGCGGGTCAGGGCCTTGTCGCCGACGATCCAGTTGGGCGTGATGGCGTTCCACTTCTTGCCGTCCCATTGCTGGACCTTGACCGCGCCCGAGCCTTCATGGTCGTCGCAGCTGGTCTTCACCACCGGCAGCATGCCGAAGGCGCCGATGGCTTTCTGGCGCGCTTCGTCGACGTTCAGGTGTTCCAGGCCCCAGCGCATTTGTTCGCCGTTGACCGGTTTGCCCTTGCCGAACTTGTCCTGCGCGGTGCGCATCGCTTCCACCCACAGGATGGCCGCGCTGACGCCGCGCATGTGGTACACGGAACCGATGCGGCTGCGGTCGGCCAGGTTGCCCTTGCCGGCGTCGTAGAGTTTTTTCTGGATCTCGTCCATCACCGGGTAGTTGCCCGGCGTGTTGAAGGTCATCGCGCTGTAGCCTTTGGCGGCGTCGCCGGCCGGCACGGTGTCTTCTTCGGAGCCGGCCCACCACACGCCCAGCATTTTCTCGCGCGGGATGCCGTTGCGCTGAGCGGTCTTGATGGCGACCGCGTTCATCGCGCCCCAGCCCCACAGGATCACGTGGTCGGGATTGGCCTGGCGGATCTGCAGCCACTGCGATTGCTGCTCGGTGCCCGGCGGCGTGACGGGAATTTTGATCAGGTCGAAGCCATACTGCTTGGACAAGGCGTCCAGCACCGGCAAGGGTTCCTTGCCGAACGCCGAGTCGTGGTACAGGTAGGCGATCTTCTTGCCTTTCAGCTTGTCCATGCCGCCGTTTTTGTCGCCGAGGTATTTGATCATCGCGGCGGCCTGGTTCCAGTAGCTGGTAATCAGCGGGAACACATAGGGGAAGACCTTGCCGTTGGCGGCGTCCGAGCGGCCGTAGCCGATCATCGTCATCGGGATTTTGTCGGTCGGCAGGCGATCGAGCACGCCGTAGGCGACGCCGGTGGACAGCGGCTCAACCAGCGTGGCGCCGCCGTTCTTGGTCTTCAGGCGTTCGTAGCATTCGACGCCGCGCGAAGGGTTGTATTCGGTTTCGCATTCTTCCCACGAGATCTTCACGCCGTTGACGCCGCCCGCCAGGTTGACCAGGTTGAAGTAGTCGATGATGCCGCCGTAAAAGCCGGAACCGCCCGCCGCATAAGGGCCTACGCGATACGAGGGCAGGGCGACGTATTGGTCGGCGACGGCCGGTTGTGCCCATGCCGGAATGGATGATGCCAGTGTGAGTCCAAGTACCAGGGATGCGATGCGCTTCATTGTCTTCTCCTCCAGGTTATTGTTTTTTATGCGCTTAGTGCGGGAACGGCCACAGACGCAGTTTCTCTTTACCGATTTGCCACAAACGCGCCAGACCGTGCGGTTCCACGATCAGGAAAAATATGATCAGGGCGCCGAATACCATCAGCTCCAGATTGGACGCCACGCTGGTCGGCAACGCCAGGCTGTGCGCGAAGATATTCAGGAACACCGGCAGCAGCACGATGAACGCCGCGCCCAGGAAGGAGCCGAGCACCGAACCGACGCCGCCGATGATCACCATGAACAGGATGCGGAACGACAGGTCGAGGTTGTAGGCTTCCGGCTCCACCGTGCCGAGGTAGGCGTAGGCATACAGCGCGCCGGCCACGCCGCAGTAGAAGGAACTGACGGCGAACGCCAGCAGTTTGGTGCGCATCAGGCGGAAGCCGATCACTTCGGCCGCCACGTCCATGTCGCGCACCGCCATCCACGAGCGGCCCACGTTGGAGCGGATCATGTTCTTGGCCAGCAGCGCCATCACGGCCACCACGCCCAGCACCAGCAGGTATTTGCGGCCCGGCGTGTCGAACTGGTAGCCGAGGATGGCGATCTTCTGCGCGGTGATCACGCCGGAGCTGCTGTAGTTGGTCAGGTAGGGGATCTTGGTCAGGCACCACACCACGAAGAACTGCGTGGCCAGCGTGGAGGCGGCCAGGTAGAAGCCGCGTATCCGCAACGACGGCAGGCCGAAGGCGATGCCGACCATCGCCGCGCTCAAGCCGCCCAGCACAAACGCCAGCAGCACCGGCAAGCCTGGCAGCCGCGCCAGGAAGTTATACGAGGCGAAGGCGCCGACCGCCATGAAGGCCGCGGTACCCAGCGACAGCTGGCCCGCGTAACCGGTCAGGATGTTCAGTCCCAACGCGGCCAGCGAGAAAATCAGGAAGGGGATCAGGATCGCCGACAAGGCGTACGGCGACGCGAACAGCGGCACCACCACGATCGCCACCAACAACAGCGCGAACAACGCGATGCGGTCCTGGAGTATCGGGAAGATCTGGCTGTCGGCCTGATAACTGGTTTTAAATTGTCCTGCTTCGCGGTAGAGCATAGGTTTTCCCTTTGGCCTCTCAGATTCTGCGGATGATTTTTTCGCCGAACAGGCCTTCCGGCCGCACCAGCAGGAACAACAACGCCAGCACATACGGGAACCAGCCTTCGATGCCGCCGCCGACCAGCGGGCCGATATACACCTCGGCCATTTTTTCGGAGGCGCCGATAATCAGGCCGCCGACGATCGCTCCCGGCATCGACGTGAAGCCGCCGAGGATCAGCACCGGCAGCGCCTTCAGCGCCACGAAGGTCAGCGCGAATTGCACGCCGTTGCGGGCACCCCACAGCAGGCCTGCCACCAGCGCGACCAGCCCGGCCACCGCCCACAGCACCGCCCAGATGCGTTGCAGCGGAATGCCGACGGCCAGCGCGGCCTGGTGATCGTCCGCCACCGCGCGCAGTGCGCGGCCCACCTTGGTCCTGGAGAACAGCAGTGCCAGCGCCGTCACCAGCAGGCCGCAGACGGCGGCCGCCATGATGTCGAACTGCGAGACCAGGATGTTAAATTTGTTCATCAGGTACTCGGACGGCACGTCCTCGATCGGCAGCTCCAGCTTGTGCACCTGCGAACCCCACATCAACTGCGCCAGGCCCTCGATGAAGAAGGCCAGGCCGATGGTGGCCATGAACAGCGTGATCTCCGGCTGGTTCACCAGCGGCCGCAGCACCACGCGCTCGATGGCGATGCCGAGCAGGATCATGACGACGATGGTGAGCGGGATCGCCACCCACAGCGACGCGCCGAATTTGTCGACGATGCCGACGCAGGTCAGCGCGGCGAAGAACACCATCGCGCCCTGGGCGAAGTTGAACACGCCGGAGGCCTTGTAGATCAGCACGAAGCCGATCGCCACCAGCGCGTACATCACGCCGGACAGCAGGCCGCCGATCAGCACCTCAAAGAAGAAGTTCACGTTCATTCATGGGCCTTTCCGAGATAGGCGTTGATCACGTCCTGGTTGCAGCGGATGTCGTCGGGCGTGCCGTCGCCGATTTTCTTGCCGTAGTCGAGCACCACCACGCGGTCCGAGATATCCATCACCACGCCCATGTCATGCTCGATCAGCACGATGGTGGTGCCGAATTGGTCGTTGACGTCGAGGATGAAGCGGCACATGTCCTGTTTCTCTTCGACGTTCATGCCGGCCATCGGTTCATCGAGCAGCAGGATCTCCGGCTCGGCGGCCAGCGCCCGGCCCAGCTCCACGCGCTTTTGCAGGCCGTATGGCAGGCGGCCCACCGGCGTCTTGCGGATCGCCTGGATCTCCAGGAAGTCGATGATCTCCTCCGCCTTGACACGGTGGGCGATTTCCTCGCGCCGCGCCGGGCCCCAGTACAGGGCCTGCATCAGGAAGTTGGACTTCATCTTCAGGTTACGACCGGTCATGATGTTGTCGAGGACCGTCATGCCCTTGAACAGCGCGATATTCTGGAAGGTGCGGGCGATGCCGGATTTGGCGGCCGCGTGGCAGTCCATGTTCTTGCGGTGTTCGCCGCGGTAGATGATCTCCCCCTGCTGCGGGCGGTACACGCCGTTGATCACGTTGAGCATCGAGCTCTTGCCGGCGCCATTGGGACCGATGATGGCGCGGATCTCATGCTGCTTGACGTCGAAGGAGATGTCGGTCAGCGCCTTCACCCCGCCGAACGACAGCGAGATATTTTTCAGGTCGAGGATCACCGGGCCGATTTTCCGGCGGCCGGGGTCTGCGTCCGCACCGAAGTGGGTGTCTGGTTCGTTCATTTGCATGGTCGTTTCCTCTGTCATGCCGCTGCTTGGATGGCAGGGAAAGTCTTGCAGGACTCGATCTTCAGGTCCGCCGCCACCAGCCCGCTGCGGCCATCCTCGAACTTGACCTGCGTTTCGATGTACTGCGACTGCTTGCCGCTATAGAGCGCCTCGATCAGCACCGCATACTTCTCGGCGATGAACTTGCGGCGCACCTTGCGGGTGCGGGTCAGCTCGTCGTCGTCGGGATCGAGCTCCTTGTGCAGCACCAGGTAGCGGTGGATCTGGGTATCGCCCATCATCGGCTCGGCCGCCAGGTCGGCGTTGACCTGCTCGATGCAGTCGCGCACCAGGCCATACACCTGCGGGTGCGCGGCCAGGTCGGTGTAGCCGGAATAGGCGATGCTGCGGCGTTCGGCCCAGTTGCCCACGGCTTCCATGTCGATATTGATGAAGGCGCAGACCTCGTCGCGCCGGTCGCCGAACACCACCGCCTCTTTGATGAAAGGGAAGAACTTGAGTTTGTTCTCCACATAGTTGGGCGCGAAGATGGCGCCGCCGTTCATCTTGCCGACGTCCGCCGCGCGGTCGATGATCTTCAGGTGGCCTTCGTGGTCGAACAGGCCGGCGTCGCCGGTGTGGAAGTAGCCATCGGCGTCGATCGCTTCGCTGGTGGCGTCGGGGCGCTTGTAATAGCAGTCCATCAAAGTTGGCGACTTGACCAGGACCTCGCCGTTGTCCGCCAATTTAACTTCGACGCCGGGCGCCGGCAGGCCGACGCTGTCGAACTTGATCTGACCGTCCGGTTGCAGACATATATAAGCGCAGGTTTCAGTGGAGCCGTAGAACTGCTTCAGGTTGACGCCGATGGAGCGGTAGAAGCGGAACAGGTCCGGGCCGATCGCGGCGCCGGCCGTATAGGCGACCCGCACGCGCGACAGTCCGAGCACGTTTTTCAGCGGGCCGTAGACCAGCACCTTGCCGACCGCGTAGGCCAGGCGGTCGGACAGCGGCACCGGCTTGCCGTCCAGGATGGCGGCGCCGCTGCGGCGCGCCACCGCCATGAAGTGATGGAACATGCGGCGCTTGATGGCGCCGGCGTCCTCCATCCGTATCATCACGGTGGTGAGCATGTTCTCGAACACGCGCGGCGGGGCGAAGTAATAAGTAGGGCCGATTTCGCGCATGTCGGTCATGACGGTGTCGCCGGATTCGGGGCAGTTGACGGTGAAACCGGCCGTCATCGCCTGCGCGAAGGAGAACAGGCAGTCGCCCACCCAGGCCATCGGCAGGTAGGACAGGATGTCTTCCTGGTCGGTGAGGTTCTCGAAACCGACGCCGCCGGTGCCGGCCGCGATCAGCGCGCTGTGGGTCTGGCACACGCCTTTCGGCTTGCCGGTGGTGCCGGAGGTGTACAGGATGATGGCGTTGTCGCCGCCCTTGCCGGCGTTGACGGCGGCGTCGAACATGCCGGGATTGGCCTTGTCCCAGTCCCGGCCCAGTTCTTGCAGGCGGGCGAAGGACAGCAGGCCTTGCTGGCGGTAGTGGCGCATGCCGCGCTCGTCGTCGTAGGCCACGTGTTGTATATGCGGGTACAGGCTTTGCAATTCCGTCAACTTGTCGACCTGTTCCTGGTCCTCGACGATGGCGTAGCGGATTTCGGCGTTTTCCAGCACGTAGGCCATGTCGGCGGCCGGGGCGTCCTGGTACAGCGGCACCGGCACGCCGCCCAGGCATTGCGCGGCCAGCATCGACCAGTAGAGGCGGGGGCGGTTGTCGCCGATGATGGCCAGGTTCATGCCGCGCTGGAAGCCGATGGCGGCCAGGCCGCAGGCCAGCGCCCGCACCTCGTCGTTGACCTGGGCCCAGGTCCAGCTTTGCCAGATGCCCAGGTATTTTTCGCGGAATGCGGGTTTCCCCGGACGGAGCTGACCATGGGTCAGCAGCCAGCGCGGGAACGTCTCGTTCTGTGTATGCACCAGTGTCTCCTGTTGCTGTTTGCTCGTACTTGTTAAACTTCTGATACGGCAGCCTTTTTATGTGATGATATTAGCCTGCCGCCGACAAGCAGGTTGTCTTTTCGGCGACATTTGACCGAACTTTCCATATTGCGTTGCAATAATGCCTAATCGACATCAAATTACTCTCAAGGAAGCACTGCGCACAGCGATCTGGGCGCAGGGTCTGACGCCTGAACAAATGGCGCGCGTGGAGGCCGAGACCTTTGAAACTTTCGTTCCAAAGGGCGGTTATGTTTGCCGCAAGGGTGAAATGGTCGAGCATTGGCTGGGGATTATGGAGGGCATGGTCAAGATGACTAATTTCTCGGCGGCCGGTAAAAGCGTGTCATTTACCGGAGTGCCTCCCGGCGGCTGGTTTGGCGAGGGTTCGATATTAAAGCGGGAGATACTGAAATACGATGCGATGGCATTGCGCGACAGCCGTATCGCCCGCATGCCGATGTCCACTTTTCATTGGTTGCTCGATACCAGTCTGCCATTCACGCGGTTTTTATTGATGCAGTTGAATGAGCGGCTGGGGCAGTTTATCGGCATGGTGGAAAATGACCGCTTATTAAATCCCGATACCCGCGTGGCACGCTGTCTGGTTTCCATGTTTAATTCCCATCTTTATCCGGGATTGGAGAAACTGGTGCAGATATCGCAGGAGGAATTAGGTCTGTTATCCGGCGCCTCGCGCCAGCGCGCCAATCAGGCGTTGCAGCTGCTTGAGAAACAAGGCTTGTTAAGTCTTGATTATGGCGGCATCCGTATTCTCGATCTCGAAGGCCTGCGCCGCTACGAGGCGTGAATGCGCTGAGCCCCAATTGCCTGGGGTGAACTCCCTTCTCAAGCCACCAGCCTGGTCATACCCATGAGCACCGAAAGGCGCAGTCACGCCCGTTATTCATGCTAATTATTGGCGTGGTCGCGCCAAATTCCAGCTTTTGTCCGCTGCCGGGAGTCGATTGTGGCCGGCGTATCTATTGGGTATTGCCTGGTACTCCGCGTGACCATGAGTTATGGAAATTTATGAAATTGGCTTCTGAATTAATTCGCCGGAATAAACGAAATATTGTGGTGGTATCGAATGACAGTTAATTCGTCATTCCCGCGAAAGCGGGAATCCATACTTCAGCGCGCGGGATACTCGGCATGGGTTCCCGCTTTCGCGGGAACGACGGTTGTTTCTGGATTTTCTAATGGCCGGCTGCACGACAGTTGCCACTCGCACAGATTATTGCGAAACAGGTTGAACCATTGAGGTCTTTTGATTTGTCGCTTGCGCGACGGAAAATCGAAGTTCTAAACCTGTGCCCTGGGCAATCGCGGTATCATAGCGACAAGCCATGCCGCATCGGCGGCGCACCGGAAATTGACCTCAACCATGCATATTCCAGATACCTCCCACTTCGTCGAGCGCCTGGCGTTGTTGCGCGCGGCGATGCTTCAACATCAAATCGACGCACTGATCGTGCCGTCCGCCGATCCTCATTTGTCCGAATATCTGCCGGCCCGCTGGCAGGGCCGTGAATGGTTGTCGGGTTTTACCGGTTCGGTCGGTACTTTTATTATCACGCCGGAGTTTGCCGGCATCTGGACCGATGCCCGTTATTGGACCCAGGCCGAGCAGCAACTGGCCGGCACCGGCATTGCCTTGATGAAACTGACGTCCGGCGCCAGCGTGCAATATGTCGACTGGCTGGCCGCGAACCTGACGCCCGGCCAGACTGCGGCGGTCGACGGCGCGGTGCTCGGCCTGTCCATCGCCCGCCTGCTGGAAACGGCGCTGCGCGCGAAAAACGTCACGCTGCGCACGGATTTCGATCTGCTGGATCAAGTCTGGAGCGGCCGCCCCGCGCTGCCGGCCGCGCCGGTGTACGAACACCTGCCGCCGTTCGCAACGCAGTCCCGCGCTGAAAAACTTGTCAATTTGCGCACGACGATGCAGCAGCTGGGCGCGCAGAACCACCTGATCTCGACGCTGGACGATATCGCCTACCTGCTCAACCTGCGCGGCGCCGACGTCAATTACAACCCGATTTTCCTGTCGCACGCGCTGATCGGTCCGGCCAGCGCCACGCTGTTCGTCGCCGACGGCAAGATCTCGGCCGCGCTGCGCGCCACGCTGGCGGGGGATGGCGTCGATGTCGCGCCCTACCAATCGGCCGCCGCCGCGCTGGCCAAGCTGCCTGCCGACAGCACCTTGCTGATCGATCCGCGCCGCCTCACCTACGGCACGCGCCAGTGGATACCGGCCACGGTCCAGGTGATCGAGGCGATCAACCCGACCACTTTCGCCAAGTCGAAGAAAAGCGAGGCCGACGCGGCGCACGTGCGCGCCACCATGGAGCAGGACGGCGCCGCCCTGTGCGAATTCTTCACCTGGCTGGAGCAAACGCTGGCCGATCCGCAGCGCCCAGCGCTGACCGAACTGGCCATCGACCGTGAAATCACGGCGGCGCGCGCGCGCCGTCCGGGCTTCGTCAGTCCGAGCTTTTCCACCATCGCCGGCTTCCGCTCCAACGGCGCGATCATGCATTACCGCGCCACCGAAGCCCAGCACTCCGTCATCGAAGGGGACGGCCTGCTGCTGATCGACTCCGGCGGCCAGTATTTGGGCGGCACCACCGACATCACCCGCGTGGTCGGCGTCGGCGCCATCACGGCCGAGCACAGACGCGATTTCACGCTGGTGCTCAAGGGCGTGATCGCCCTGTCCTCGGCGCGCTTCCCGCGCGGGACCAAATCGCCGATGCTCGACGCCATCGCCCGCGCGCCGCTGTGGGCCGAAGGCATGGACTTCGGCCATGGCACCGGCCACGGTGTCGGCTACTTCCTCAACGTGCACGAAGGCCCGCAGTCGATTTCGCAATCGGCGATGCCGGAGCCGCACACCGCCATGGAACCAGGCATGATTACATCGATAGAACCGGGTCTGTACCGGCCCGGCAAGTGGGGCATCCGGATTGAAAACCTGGTGCTGAACCGTTCCGCGGGGCAGACCGAATTCGGCGAATTCCTCGATTTCGAGACGCTGACCCTGTGCCCGATCGACACCCGCTGCATCGAGCCCTCGCTGCTGCGCGACGACGAGAAACGTTGGCTGAACGACTATCACGCCACGGTGCGCCAGCGTTTGCGCCCGCTGCTGTCCGGCGCCGCGCTGGCCTGGCTGCACGCCCGCACGGAGGCGCTATGAGCGGCCGCGCAACCCGGGCCACGACGGCCGTCGACCGTCTCAAGGTCCGTAGTGGAAATGCCAAGTATTCGATGTCGCGCACCGGCAGCGGCCATTTCTTCCTGACCGAAGGCGCCGGCCAGCCGCCGCTGTGCGCGCCGCTGGAGCTCGACGATTTCGTCGCCTTCGTCAACGGCATTTCGCCGGGGCCGCCCCGGCGCGTCAGCAAGCTCGATGTCGCGTTCGAAAAACAGCTGGTTAAAAAAACACCGTAGCGCCACCATTGAAAGAGACCGCGCATGCCATCGATTGAATACCTGTTTGCCTACTGGTCTGCCCACGAAATCGCCATCAACGGCGTCATTTTGCTGAATTTGGTCGGTGCGCTGCTGCTTGGCCTGATGGTCGGCTACGAGCGTTCGTATCACGGCCGGGCGGCAGGCATGCGCACCTACGGCTTGGTATGCATGGCGTCCGCCGCGCTGACGGTGATCGGCGGCTACCCAGGCGACTGGTTCGGCGGCCAGGCTGGCCACACAGTGCTGACCTCCGACCCGACCCGCATCGTGCAGGGCATCGTCACCGGCATCGGCTTCCTCGGCGCCGGCGTCATCATGCGCGAAGGCTTTAATATTAGTGGCCTGACGACGGCGGCCTCGATCTGGGCGTCGTCGGTGATCGGGGTGATGGTCGGCATCGGCTTCTATCTGGGCGCGATGGGGCTGGCGGTGTTGTGCGCCGGCTCGATGATCTTTTTGAGTAAGCTGGAGGCCTGGCTGCCGTCGCGCCATGCGATTGCGATCACCATGCGCTTCAAGGCCGGATATCTGCCGCAGGAGCCGGCGCTGCGCGCGATGGCGCTGCAACGCGGCTATGAAATCGCCGGCGGCTCGCTGATGATAGGCAGCGACGGCGGCATGCAGGAATGGCGCTTCGTCGCCATCGCGCTGAGCAAGCGTAGCGGCGCGCCGATGTCGGTGCTGTCGGCCGAACTGGCGCAATTCGACGGCATCCACAGTTTTCAACTCTCGCACGCACGTAACTAAACACCATCAACATGAGCATGAACGAACAAGCCAGGGCAGTATTCGATTTCTGGTTCCAGCCTTCACCTGGGCAGGCCGCCGACGCGACGCGCCGCGAGTGGTTCCAGAAGAACGACGATTTCGACCGCGAGATCGCCAGCCGTTTCGGCACGCTGATCGAGCAGGCGCTGGCCGGTGGCCTGCATGCTTGGGACGCGGAAGGTCCGCAGTCGGCGCTGGCGCGCATCCTGGTGCTGGATCAGTTCTGCCGCAACGTCCATCGCGGCACGCCGCTGGCCTTCGCCGGCGACCCGCAAGCCTTGCAGGCGGCGCTTGATATGGTCGATGCGCGGCAGGACCTGGCGCTGCCGCCCTTGCAGCGCGCTTTTGTCTACCTGCCGTTCGAGCACGCCGAGGACCTGGCGATGCAGGAACAGGCCGTGGCCCTGTACACCCGCATGGCGGAGGCCGGGCGGGATACGACGTCGCCAGCCACCAGCCAGGCCATCGCCGGCATGCTCGATTTCGCCCAACGCCATCACGAGGTGATACGCCGCTTTGGCCGTTTCCCGCATCGTAACGCCATCCTGGGCCGCGCTTCGACGCCGGAAGAACAGGCGTTTTTGCAGCAGCCGGGGTCCGGTTTTTGATGGCGACACTCAACCTGATCGGCGCCGGCCATGTCGGCCGCGTGCTGGGACGTTTGCTGCTTACGCAGGCCGGCTTCCAGGTGCAGCAGGTGCTGACGCGCTCCGCCGCCTCGGCGCAGGCCGGCGTGGATTTCATCGGCAGCGGCGCGCCAGTGGAGCGTTACGATCAATTGCAGCCGGCCGACATGCATGTGCTGGCCGTCGGCGACGATCAGATCGTCGGCGCCTGCGCCGCGTTGGCGCAGGCGGTGCCGCTGAAGGGCAGCATCGTGTTCCATTGCAGCGGCGCGCTGGCGTCCGGCCAGTTGCAGGCGGCGCGCGACGCGGGCGCGCTGGTCGCCAGCGTCCATCCGATCCGCAGCTTTGCCGATCCGGTGGCGGTGGCTGCCCAATTCTCAGGCACCTTCTGCGGCATCGAGGGCGACGCCGCCGCGCTGGCCGTGTTGACGCCGGCCTTGCAAGCGATCGGCGCGCAAGCGGTGCCGATCGACGCCTCGGCCAAGACCGTGTATCACGCCGCCGCCGTCTTCGCCAGCAACTACCTGGTGACGGTGCTGGACGCCGCCTTGCGCGCCTACATGGCGGCCGGCATCCCGGAAGCGGTGGCGCGCCAGATGGCGCAGCCGCTGGCGACCGAGTCGATGGCCAATGTATTCCGGCTCGGCGCGGCCGCCGCGCTCAGCGGCCCGATCGCGCGCGGCGACATGGCGACTGTGGATCGGCAACAACGGGCGGTCGACCTGTGGGATAGATCAACCGGTGAACTTTACCGGGCGCTGGTGGCGCCCACCACCGATCTGGCGCGCCGAAAACGGCAGAAATAGCCCGCCGCGACGGTTACGCCTCTTATCTCCTTGCAAATTACTACTTAACAACTATATTTTAAGCAGGTGTATGCTTTTCCCGTGAGCGAGCGTTGCAGTTTTATTGGTACGAATTCACAAATAAGTGGCGGGATTAGTCGACAAACCACGGAATTAGCAATAAGCTTGTTTCCTAGAATGTTTTCTTGAAGAATCAAGCACTAAGCCGGCGCACCAATAGGATAGGGGTAAGAACATGTTATTTCTGAAGAGTACGACCGTCACGAAAGCGCCAGGGATTTACGACGTGGATATCGCCGCTAAACCACCCGGTAAGACTTTTGGTGTGTTCATGGCCACCGATCCGGACCATCCTCCGGCAGAAGTGCTGGCGGCGCTGGCGGCGATGGGTTTCAAGAACACCTACAGCGGCGGCTACACCCACAAGGACCGCGGCAAGGTGCTGGACCTGCACTTCCAGAAGGACGGCACCGACTTGTTCCAGGGCTGGAAAGCCGAAGAGATGGAAGCCAATATGGCCGCCATCACCGCGCTGTTTTCCGGCATCGGCATCACCATCGCTCCGCGAGTGATGACCCTGGCCGAAGCCTACGCTTAAGCCCTAGGCTTGCACCTCGATGTGATACAAGGCCCACGGGCAGGAACCGAACCGTTCTGCGAGCGGTTTGGCCGCCATCTCGGGGATCTTGTCGGCATCGTAGATCGCCCATAGCGGACCCAGTCCGCCCAGCGCCATCGCCGCGCCATCCAGATGGGTGGCGACGATGTAGCGCTGCGCGCGCGCCTGCGCCACGGTGACCGTGGCCGCGTAACCATCCACCGCACGCAACACCAGCTTGCCGCCATCGCCCAGCGCTGTGCCGGCCGCCTTCATCACGTCCAGCAGCAGCGGGCCGCGCAGCGTGTGCAGCTTGCCGTCGTATTCCAGCGTCGGCTGGATGGTGACGGCCGGCAGCGCGGCCAGCGCGGCGAAGTCGAAGGCATGCGCCTTGTCGAAACTGAGCTTTTGCTTGTGCATCATCTGGTCGCGCACCGGATCGAAACGGCCGCGGTTGACCTTGCCGACGGCGCCGGTCACGGTCAACAGCGCCGGTCCGGCGTTGTTCGTGGCGGCGGCGGCTTGCGAGGCGGGCAGGGTGGCGGCGGCCATGCCGGCCAACGCGGCGCGGCCCAGAAACTGGCGTTTTTTCATAGAGGTTCTCCTGTCTGACGTAGTGCCGGTATCATAACGCGCATGGACTTATTTGCCGACGACAATGCCTTGATGCCGATCCCGATCGAGGATGGCGAACTGTGGTTCCTGCAGCGGCTGGCGCTGGACCTGGCGCCGGCCGAGGCCATGCAGCGCCTGCTCGACGAAACCGACTGGCGCGAGGAACAGATCCAGGTCTGGGGCAAGCTGCACATGCAGCCGCGCCTGAGCGCCTGGCATGGCGACGCCCGCTACCGTTACTCCGGCAAGCTGTTCCATCCGCTGCCCTTCACACCGTTGCAGCTGCACATTAAACAGGCAGTGGAGCTGGCCACCGGCCGCCAGTTCAACAGCCTGCTGCTGAACTACTACCGCGACGAGCACGACCGCATGGGCTTCCATGCCGACAACGAGCCCACGCTGGGGCCGAATCCCGCCATCGCCTCGGTCAGCTTCGGCGCGGCGCGCACCTTCATTCTCAAGCACCGGACCCTGCCGAAGACCGTCAAGCTGGCGCTGGGCGACGGCTGCCTGCTGCTGATGGCGGGCAGCCTGCAGCATCACTGGCTGCACGGCATCAACAAGGAACGCGGGCCCAAAGGGCCGCGCATCAACCTCACTTTCCGCAATATTTTGCGCGAACCTTAAGTGTCTCTTAAGTTTGGTATAAGCCTATTTATGCCGGCCTTTATTCGGCTTACATCCTGTCACACTTCTTACTAAATCGGTGCGGACAGGTGTAGTCGTGAGTGCTATCTTGGCTCCATCGCACTTCAGAGAACTGCGATCCCAAGCAAGTCCAACACTCATTTTGCTGAAAGATCACGATGATGAAAAAAATTCTGTTCGCATTAGTTGCTTCCGCCGCCGCTCTGGCCGGCACCTCCGCTTATGCCGCCGATTTCGGCGACGACGCAGGCAGCGCCTACGTCGGCGCTGGCGTGCTGGGCAGCCGCTACAAGTTCGACGTGCCGAACGCCGTCAGCACTTCCGGCAACAGCGGCACCAAGGCCGCCGGCAAGATCTACGGCGGTTACAACATCGACAAAACCTGGGCGGTTGAAGGCGGTTACACCAACTTCGGCAAGCAAGACTACAACTACACCGTGAACGGCGCCGCCGGCCGCGTGCAGTCCGACGCGCATTCGTTCTACGTCGCCGGCAAGGGCACCTGGCCAGTGAACGAGCAGATTTCGCTGTTCGGCAAGCTGGGCGTGGCGCGCAACCACAACGCCGTCACCACCACCGGCATCGCCACCGCTAGCGGCGACGCCAACAAGAGCGCGCTGTATGCTTCGATTGGCGCCGAGTATGCGATCAGCAAGCAGGTGAAAGTCTCGCTGGAGTATGAAAACTACGGCAAGAACAAGGTCGACCTGGGCCGTAAGAACGGCGCGATCACCGCCGGCGTGCGCTACAACTTCTAAGTTCGGTTCACAACTATGAAAAAAGGCCACCTCATCGAGGTGGCCTTCGTCGTTTACACGGTCAGTGGCTTGTAGCGGATACGCTTGGGTTTCGCGCCTTCCTCGCCCAGACGTTTCTTCTTGTCGGCTTCGTATTCCTGATAGTTACCGTCGAAGAAGGTGACCTGCGAGTTGCCTTCGAAGGCCAGGATGTGGGTCGCGATACGGTCCAGGAACCAGCGATCGTGCGAGATCACCAGCACGGAACCGGCGAACTCCAGCAGCGCATCTTCCAGCGCGCGCAGGGTCTCCACGTCCAGATCGTTCGACGGTTCATCCAGCAGCAGCACGTTGCCGCCCTTGAGCAGCGTCTTGGCCAGGTGCAGGCGGCCGCGTTCACCGCCGGACAGGTTGCCGACGATCTTCTGCTGGTCCGAACCCTTGAAGTTGAAGCGGCCCAGGTAGGCGCGCGACGGCATGTCGAAACGGCCGACGCTGAGCATGTCGGCGCCGCCGGACACGTCCTCGAACACGCTCTTGCTGTCGCTGAGCGTGTCGCGGCTCTGGTCCACCAGCGAGATGCGGGCGGTCTGGCCGATCACCACTTCGCCGCTGTCCGGCTTGTCGAGGCCGGCGATCATCTTGAACAAGGTCGATTTACCGGCGCCGTTCGGGCCGATGATGCCGACGATGGCGCCCGGCGGTATCGTGAACGACACATTGTCGATCAGCAGGCGGTCGCCAAACGCTTTCGACACGTTCTTGAACTCGATCACTTCGTTGCCCAGACGCTCGGCCACAGGGATGAAGATCTCCTGGGTCTCGTTGCGCTTCTGGTATTCGTACTCGCTCAGTTCGTTGAAGCGGGCCAGGCGGGCCTTGGACTTGGCCTGGCGCGCCTTCGGATTCTGGCGCGACCATTCCAATTCCTTTTGCAGCGCTTTCTGGCGCGCCGACTCGGTCGATTCTTCCTGCTTCAGGCGGTTGGACTTCTGGTCCAGCCACGACGAGTAGTTGCCCTTCCATGGGATGCCATGGCCGCGGTCCAGCTCCAGGATCCATTCGGCGGCGTTGTCGAGGAAGTAGCGATCGTGGGTGATGCCGACCACGGTGCCCGGGAAGCGCAGCAGGAATTGTTCGAGCCATTCGACGGACTCGGCGTCCAGGTGGTTGGTCGGTTCGTCGAGCAGCAGCATGTCCGGCTTGGACAGCAGCAGCTTGCACAGCGCCACGCGGCGCTTTTCACCGCCGGACAGCACGCCGATCTTGGCTTCCCAAGGCGGCAGGCGCAGCGCGTCGGCGGCCATTTCCAGTTGCAGGTTCAGGTTGCCGCCGTCGGAGGTCGAGATGATCGCTTCCAGACGCGCCTGCTCGGTGGCGAGGGCGTCGAAGTCGGCGTCTTCCTCGGCGTAGGCGGCGTACACGGCTTCCAGCTTGGCTTGCGCTTCAAACACTTCGCCCAGGCCAGATTCGACTTCCTCGCGCACGGTTTTTTCGGGATCGAGCTGCGGTTCCTGCGGCAGGTAGCCGATGTTCAGGCCCGGCATCGGCACGGCTTCGCCCTGGATGTCGGTGTCGATGCCTGCCATAATTTTCAGCAAGGTCGATTTACCGGAGCCGTTCAGGCCCAGCACGCCGATTTTCGCGCCCGGGAAGAAGGACAGCGAAATATCTTTCAGAATCTGGCGCTTGGGCGGGACGATTTTGCCCACCTTGTTCATGGTGTAGACGTAATTTGCCATTGAGAATCTCAGTAAGAATTTTTTAATTGCGTAGAAACGCAAGGAAGGACGACAGGATACGATAAATCCCGCCGCCCGCCCACTATTTAGCGCGTTTGCCGGCCCACAGTCCCTCGGCCACGTACAGCGCCAGCGCGCTCCAGATGATGGCGAAGCCGATCAGCCGCGCCGGCGGGAAGCCTTCGTGGAACACCCACACGCCCAGCAGCGCCTGCATGGTGGGCGACAGGTATTGCAGCAGGCCCAGCACCGACATCGGGATCTTGCGCGCGCCGGCCGCGAACATCACCAGCGGTATCGCGGTGATCGGCCCGGCCGCCGCCAGCAGCCAGCGGGTGCTGTCGTACGGGGTGTCGATGAAGGTGTTCTGGCCATGCAAGGTCAGCCACACCACATACACCAGCGCCAGCGGGAACAGCAGCATGGTCTCCAGCGACAGCCCTTCCAGCGCCGCCAGCGCGGCGGTCTTGCGCAGCAGGCCGTAGCAGCCGAAGGTCAGACCCAGTATCAGGGCGATCCACGGCACCTGGCCGGCCGACCAGGTCAGCCACAGCACGCCGCTGGCCGCCACGGCGATGGCGATCCACTGGCCGCGGCGCAGTTTTTCCTTCAGCACCAGCAGTCCCAGCAGCACATTGATCAGCGGATTGATGAAGTAGCCCAGGCTGGCGTCGATGACGTGGCCATTGTTGACCGACCAGATGTAGACGAACCAGTTCGCCGTCAGCAGCAGCGCGGAGGCGACAAAGCTGGCCAGCACGCGCGGATTGCGCAGCACCTTCGGCAACCATTTCCATTGCTGGCGCGCGGTCAGCACCAGGCCCAGGAACAACAGCGACCACAGCATGCGGTGCGCCAGGATTTCCATCGCCGGCACCTCGCCGATGGCGTGGAAATACAGCGGGAACAAACCCCAGCAAAAGAACGCAAATGTGGCGTAAACAATACCTATGTTCATGGGGATGGACGGCGGGGCGGAGGGCAAGGTCTGCCATTATCGCCGAAATGGCGCGCCGCCGCTGCCGGGCCCGCCGCCGCGCCTGCCGCCGAACTCGCGCTTCAGCCCGCACCAGCGTACACTGGCGATATTGAATTTTTGGAATGTCCTTCCATGCGAAAATCTCCTTGCCTTTTGCAAATACTTATCCTATTGTGCAATGCACCAAAACAACAACAGGTGCAATCTTGACCGAGCAACATAAGAAAAGCAGCCTCGTCGCACTGACGCTGGCTGCGATAGGCATCGTCTACGGCGACATCGGTACCAGTCCCCTCTACACCCTCAAAACCATCTTCGCTCCCGAGCACGGCCTGGCGTTGAACGAGTTCAACCTGCTGGGCATCATTTCCCTGATTTTCTGGGGCTTGACGATGATCGTCTCGCTCAAATACGTCACGCTGGTGCTGCGCGCCGACAACCGCGGCGAGGGTGGCGTCATGGCGCTGATGGCGCTGGTGCTCAATTCGGTCAGCAAGGCGGCGCCGCGCTGGCACTATCCGCTGATGCTGCTGGGCGTGTTCGGCGCCACCATGTTCTACGGCGACAGCGTCATCACGCCGGCCATCTCGGTGCTGAGCGCGATGGAAGGCCTGGAAGTGGCAGCGCCGGGGCTGGGACAATACGTCGTGCCGCTGACCATCATCGTACTGGTCACGCTGTACGCGGTGCAACGCCACGGCACGGCCGGCATCGGCCGCCTGTTCGGCCCGGTGATGATGGTGTGGTTCGCCGCGCTGTCCGTCATGGGCCTGGTCAACATCATCGAAGCGCCGCAGATTTTGTGGGCGCTCAATCCGTGGAACGCCTTCCGCTTCATGCTGCAGAACCGCATGATCGCCTTCGTCGCGTTGGGCGCGGTGGTGCTGGCCTTCACCGGCGCCGAGGCGCTGTACGCGGACATGGGCCATTTCGGCAAGAAGCCGATCCGCGCCGCCTGGTTCCTGGTGGTGTTCCCCGCGCTGGCGCTGAACTACCTGGGCCAGGGCGCGCTGCTGCTGGTCCACCCGGAAGCCATCTCGAATCCCTTCTTCCAGCAGCTCGGCGCGTGGAGCGTCTACCCGCTGGTGGTGCTGTCGACGATGGCGACCGTGATCGCCTCGCAGGCCACCATCTCCGGCACCTTCTCGATGACCAAGCAGGCCATCGCCCTGGGCCTGCTGCCGCGCATGCGCGTGGTGCATACCTCCGAGCGTGAAATCGGCCAGATCTACATCCCGGCCGTCAACTGGCTGCAATTGGCGGTGGTGCTGCTGGCGGTGATCGGCTTCGGCTCGTCGGACAAGCTGGCCGGCGCCTACGGCATCGCGGTGACGGCGACCATGCTGGCCACCACCTTCCTGACCTTCTTCGTCACCCGCTACCGCTGGCACATGCCGCTGGCGCTGTGCCTGGCCGCCACCGGCTTCTTCATCATCATGGACATCATGCTGTTCTCGGCCAGCACGCTCAAGCTGTTCCACGGCGGCTGGTTCCCGCTGCTGCTGGGCGCCGTGCTGTTCACCGTGATGCTGACCTGGAAGCGCGGCCGCGAGCTGGTGTTCCAGAACTTGCAGAAGCACGCGATCCCGCTGGAAGACTTCCTGGCCTCGCTGTTCGTGGCGCCGCCGACGCGGGTCTACGGCACCGCCATCTTCCTGCGCGGCGAGAGCGACGGCGTGCCGCACGCGCTGCTGCACAACCTGTCGCACAACAAGGTGCTGCACGAGCGCGTGGTGTTCTTCACGGTGCACGTGGTGGAGGAACCGTTCGTGCCGGAGGCCGAGCAGGTCAAGGTCACGGACCTGGGCCACCAGTGCTACCAGGTGAACGTCCACTACGGCTTCAAGGACGAACCGGACATCCCGAAAGCGCTGGCCCTGTGCGATTGCCTCGGCCTGCCGTTCGAGATGATGGAGACCTCCTTCTTCATCGCTCGCCAGACGGTGATCTCGACCCCCGGCGCCGGCATGGCGACCTGGCGCGAGCACCTGTTCGTGGCGATGTCGCGCAACGCCCGCGGCGCCGCCGACTACTACCAGATTCCCACTAATCGCGTGATCGAACTTGGCACGCAAGTGGAAATTTAAGCACACCTGCGGCGCTAAAAGATGTAACCGAATGTAGCGCCCGGAGCGGAAGCGGCATGGTCTGCTAAACTTCTGCTCCGAATGTGGGACCAATACGAATACTCATCAAAGGTAATCATGAAATCGATGTTTCAATATATTGCTGCCGTTGCCTGCGTAGCGGCCCTGACGGCCTGCGGCGGCGGATCGAAAGCCCCGGTGGCGGTGGTTGTGGTGCAACCGGCGTTCAAACTGACCGATACCGTGGTCGGCACCGGCGCCGCCCCCAAGGCGGGCGACATTGTGGTGATCAACTTCACCGGCTATCTGTATGACTCGACCAAGTCCGATTTCAAGGGCGCCAAAGTGGAAAGCTCGGTCGATACCGGCAAACCGGCCACGCCGTTCACGGTGGGCCTGGGCGCGGTTCCGGTGGGCTGGGACCAGTCCGTCCTCGGCGTAGCGCCTGTCGCCGCCATGAAAATAGGCGGCAAGCGCACCGTGATCCTGCCGGCCAACCTGGTGTACGGCGCCGGCACGCGCGCTGTGCCGAGTCCTAACCCGTACGGCTACGCGGCGATTCCCGCCAATTCGCCGATGGTCTATGATTTCGAGCTGGTTGATGTCATCCCGGGCGTCACAATCCCCAACGTTCCGCCACTGCCGACGCTGCAAAAGGTCGATACCGTGATCGGCACCGGCGTCACTGCGTCAGCCGGCCAGACCGTGACTGTAAATTACACGCTGTATCTGTACGATGGCACCCGTGCGGACCGTCGTGGCCCGCAGGTAAGTACCACCGGCCAGACGCCGACTGACTTTGTACTGGCAGATGGCAAGGTCATCACCGGCTGGATCCAGGGCGTTCCCGGTATGCAGGTTGGCGGCAAGCGCACGCTGACTATCCCGCCCGACCTCGGCTATGGTGCGGTGGCGAAGGACGGCATTCCTGCCAACTCGACGCTGATCTTCGATATCGTTCTGGTGGGCGTTAAGTAAAACAGCCAGTACAAAAAAAGCAGCCAACTTCTTGGCTGCTTTTTTTTTTGCCTTTGCGATGCCTAGTCGCGCAGCGCCTGCGCAGGTGCGATGCGCATCGCCGCCAGCGTGTGGCGGGCGGTGGCCAGCGCCACGACCAGCAGCGCGAACGCCAGCGCCGCCGCCGGTGCCCAGCCGCCCAGCGGCGTGCGCGCCGCGAAACCGGCCAGGTAGCGCTCGATGGCCAGCCACGCCAGCGGCATCCCGACCGCGGCGGCGGCCATCGTCAGCAGCAGGAACTCGCGACTGACCAGGCGTGCGATCGCGCTGCGGCCGGCGCCGTGCAGCTTGCGCAGCACGATCTCGCGCGCGCGGCGCTGCACGCTGTGCGCCGCCAGCACGTAGATGCCGAAGGCGGCCAGCGCGAACACCACCGCCGTGGCGCAGGCCAGCAGCCTGGCCATGCGCACATCGTCGGCATAGGCCAGCGCGTAGTAGCTGCCGGCGCGGCGTATAACCGGTTCGCTGGCCGGGAAGTAGCGGCTCCAGGCGGTGGCGATTTCCTGCTCCAGCGCGGCGCGGCCTTGCGCATCCGGCGCGGCGCGCATGCGTACCGTCAGTAGCTGATTGTCCCGGGCGATCTGGTACATGGTCGGGCGCACCGGATCGCGCAGCGTTTCCCAGCGCAGGTCGGGCGTCACGCCGGCGATGCGGAACTGGGTGCCGTCGATGCGCTGCCCCACCGCCTGCTGAGCGGACTGCCAACCCAGCGCCTGCACCGCCGCCGGGTTGAGCACGACGTTCTGCTCGCCGTCATCGGCCGCTCCGTCGATGCGCGGATCGAACAGACGGCCGGCCAGGGCTTTCAGGCCGTAGACGTTGAAGAAATCCGGTCCGACAAAATGCACCGACAGCGCCGCGCTGCTGCCGTCCACGCGCTTGACCGTGGTGCTGCCGTGGGTGCCGGTCTGGTCGTCGCGGCCCGGCACGTCGCGGCTGTCCGCCACACCGGCCACGCCGGGCAGTTGCGCGATGGCGTCGCGCAGCGAACGGGCGGCGGGATTGTCGCGCAGGTTCTCCGCCATCTCCACCACCAGCAGCGGTTCGGGATCGAAGCCCGGCGGCGCCTTGGCGGCGAACTGCGTCTGCCACAGGATCGCCAGCGCCACGCTGCCCATGCTCATCGCCGCGCCGAACTGCACCGCCGTCAGGCCACGGCGCAGCCACGCGCCGCTTGCGGTCTCGCCGCTGCGGTGGGCCAGCGTGATGCCCATGTCGACGCCGCGCGCCAGCCAGCCCGGATAGACGCCGGCCGCCGCGCCGACCAGGGCGCCGGCCAGCAGGCACACGGCGATCGACGCCGGCGTGAACATGCCGTCCAGGCGGCGCTCCAGCAGGTCCGAGGCCAGCGGCAGCAGCAGCCACGCCAGCAGCACGCCCAGCGCGGCGGCGGCCACCGACAGCAGCAACGATTCGGCCATGAACTGCGCCAGCAACTGGCGCGTGCTGGCGCCTAGCACGCGGCGCACCGCGATCTCGCGCTGGCGGCGCAAGGTGCGCACCGTCGCCAGGTTGACGTAGTTGATCACGGCGAGCAGCAGTATCAGCGGGCCGGTGGCGCCGAGCGCCAGCACCATGCGCATGTCGCCGCGCGGGCCGGTGCCCATGGTGTTGGCGACACTGCGGTCGAAGTAGGCGTCGGCCAGCGGACCGAGGCCGACATCGACCATCTTGCGCTGGCCCAGCGCCGCCTTCATTTCAGGTGTGGCCATGCTGGCCCACGGCGCCCGGTCGATCGCATCCTGCAGCGCCCGCTGCAAGGCCTGCGGAGTGACGCCCTGGCCGGTCTTGACGTAGATGCGGCCGCCGATGCCCATCCAGTTGGACAGCGCATCCTGGCGCTCCTTCTCCGGCCACAGCGCGCTGCCCACGCCGACCAGGGCGTTGAATTGCAGCGTGCTGTTGGCCGGGCGGTCCGCCAGCACCGCCCGTACTTGCAGCGCCTGGCGATTGATCTCGATGGTGCGTCCCAGCGCCTGCGTGGTGCCGAACAGGCGCAGCGCGGTCTGCCGGGTCACGGCCAGGCCGTCGGGTTGGGTCAGCGCCGCGCGCAGGTCGCCGGCCAATGCGGGCAGGCCGCTGATGGACTGGAACGCCGGGTCGACCGCCGTGACCTCCAGCTGCTGCATGCGTCCGTGCAGTTGCAGCGTGGTTTGGCGCGGCCACCAGGCGCTGGCCTCCAGCGGCAGGCCGCTGCGCAGCGCCACCTCGCGCAGCGCGAACGGCGTGTACTCCATCCATTGCGGCTGCGAGATGAAGTTCAGCCGGTGCTTGACGACGAACACGCGCTCGCGTTGCGGCACGTCGCTGTCGTAGCTGAAGGAGTAGGCCACAAACCCCAGCAGCAGGAAGCAGACGGCGAAGCCGGTCGCCAGCCCGAGTATCTCCACGGCGGAGTGCAGCGGATGGCGCAGCAGCAGGCGCCAGCCGATGCGGAAGTCGCTGGTTTTCATGTCGGTCTCCGGTTCAGTCGCGCAGCGCCAATGCGGGCGACATGCGCAAGGCGGTCGCCGTATGGCGGGTGGTGGCCAGCAGCGCCACCAGCAGCGCCATCGCCAGCGCCGCCGCCAGCGTCCAGACGCCGATGGGCGCGTGCTCGGTGTAGGCGGCCAGGTAGCGCTGGATGGCCACCGCCGCCAGCGGCAGGCCGAGCAACGCACCGGCCCCCACCAGCGCCGAGAATTCACGGCCCATCATCAGTGCGATGTCGACCCGTCCGGCGCCGTGCAGCTTGCGCATCACGATCTCGCGCCGGCTGCGCTGCACGCTGTAGGCCGACAGCACGTAGATGCCGAAGGCCGCCAGTGCGATGGCGATCACGCTGGTGGCGGCCAGTATCCGTATCAACCGCGCTTCGGTGGCGTAGCGTTCTTCCAGCACGGCCTGTTGCGTCTTCATCTCCATGATGGCGTTGGGGAAGTGGCGGCGCCACAGCGGTTCGATCTCGCTGTACGCCGTGTCCAGGTTGTCGTTGGTGCGTATCATCAGCACGCCGCCCGGACGGACGAAGTAGATGATCGCCTTCGGTGGCTGGTGCAGTCCCTGGAAGCGTACGTCGGACGCGACGCCGACGATCTCCATCCCGCCCGGTACCACCTGGCCCACCGCGTCCTGCGGCGCGGCATACCCCAGCGCCAGCGCGGCGGCGGCGTTGACCACCACGCGCCTGGATTTTTCGTAGTCGACGTCCTGCGCGGCGGTGAACAGCCGTCCGTGCAGCGCATGCAGGCGGTTCACTTCAAACCAGTTGGCGCTGACGTACTTGCCCTCCAGTGGTATCTCGCGGCCATCCCTGGTCATCACGGTGTTGGTCAGCTTCATGCCGTCGCGGCCCACCGCCTCCGAGATGGACGACACGCCTTCCATCCGCGGCAGCCGGGCCAGCTGCTCCATGAAGGCGACAGCTCCCGGCTTGCCTTCCTCATTGGACGGCAGGTTCAGCACCAGCAGGTGCGCGGGATCGAATCCGGGCGAGGCATGGGTGGCGAAATACGTCTGCCAGCCGACCGCTAGCGCGGTCGCCGACAGCGCCATCGCGCTGGAAAACTGCAGCACGGTGAGCACGCGCCGGACCCACAGGCCGGCGGCGGTTTCGCTGTTGCCGCGTCCCGCGAGCGCAGGTCCCGGCAACGCATGCTGCGCCAGCCATGCGGGATAGGCGCCGGCGCATACGCCGATGAACAGCCCGAACGCCAGCGCGATCATGCAGCGTCCGGCCGTGAACATGCCGGCCAGCGGACGGTTCACCAGCTCTGCGAACGTCGGCAGCAGCAGCCACGCCAGCACCAGGCCGGCGATGGTCGCCAGCACCGACGTCAGCGCCGCCTCGCTGAGGAACTGGCACACCAGCCGCGCCGAGCTGGCGCCCAGCAGCTTGCGGATGCCGATCTCGCGCTGGCGGCGCAGGGTGCGCACCGTCGCCAGGTTGATGTAGTTGATCGCGGCCAGCAGCAGGATCAGGAATCCCGCCGCCGCCAGCCCGAACACGCTGCTGCGCTGGCCGTACTTCTCGCCCGCGCGGCTGTTGGCCAGGCCTTCGTCGAAGTAGGCGTCGTGCAGCGGCAGCAGGCTGATATCGGCGACGTTGCGGCCGTTCAGGCCTTTGCCCAGCGCCCCGTTTTTAACGCGCTGGTTGATCGGCGATTGTTCACTGGCTTCCTGCAGCAGCGCCGTCAACGCCGGCATCGAGGCGCCGGGTTTGAGTTTCATGTAGACGGTGCCGCGCCCCCATTTGCTGATCGCGGTTTCGCGCTGGGGCCAGGCGCTGCTGCTGGTGCCGACCAGCGCCTCGTACTGCTGGCTGCTGTTGGCCGGCGGATCCGGCATCAGCGCCCGTACCTGCAATACCGTGCCGTCGACCCGGACCGCCTGGCCGATCGCGGAACTGGCGCCAAACAGTTTGTGCGCGCCGGTCCGCGTCAACGCCAGGCCATCCGGCTGCGCCAGTGCGGCGCTCAAGTCGCCTTGCAGCGCGACGATGCCGAACATGGTGCGGAAATCGGGGTCGACCGCCTGCAGATCCAGCGCGCGCAATTCGCTCCCGGCGCGCAACGGCAACTCGATGGGCGAGGCAACGCTGGCCGCCGACACCATGCCGCTGGCCAGGGCCACATCGCGCAGCGGCATGAAGGCCCTGGCCTGCCATTCCGGACGCGGGAAGACGTTGATGCGCTGCTTGACCACGACCAGGCGGTCGTTGTCGGGTATCGCGCTGTTGAAGTTCAGGCAGAATTCGACAAAGCCGAACAGCAGGAAGCAGGCGGCAAAGCCGATGGCGAGGCCGCCGATGACCACGGCGGAGTAGGCCGGCTGCTGCAACAGCAGCCGCCAGCCGATGCGAAAGTCGCGCAGGTTCATGGAAGTGATCCTGACGCTTTAAGCGGCTTGCAGGACGTCGACCATGATGCGGCCGTCCAGCAGATTCAAGGTGCGCGAAGCCTGCGCGGCGTGGTCCGGCGAGTGCGTGACCATCACCACGGTGGTGCCTTCGGCGTTGATCTCGCGTAGCAGGCGCATGACCTCATCGCCGTGCGCGGTGTCCAGGTTGCCGGTCGGTTCATCGGCCAGCAGGACGGCGGGGCCGGCCACCAGCGCGCGCGCGATCGCCACCCGCTGCTGCTGGCCGCCCGACAGTTGCGAAGGGCGGTGTGCGGCGCGATGGCCCACGCCCAGTTTGTTGAGCATCGCCGTCACGCGTTCGCGCCGCTCGCGCGCCGGGGTGCCGTTGTATTCCAGCGCCAGTTCGACGTTCTCGAACACGGTCAGCTCTTCGATCAGGTTGAAGCTCTGGAAGATGAAGCCGATGCGGCCGCGCCGCAGCTGGTTCAGTTTCGATTCGCTCCAGCCGGCCACGTTCTGGCCCTCGAACCAGTATTCGCCGTGGTTCGGCACGTCCAGCAGGCCCAGTATGCCCAGCATGGTCGACTTGCCGCAGCCGGACGGCCCGGTGATGGCGACGTATTCGCCCGCTTCGATTTCCAGGTCGATGCGATCGAGCGCGGTGGTCTGGATTTCTCCTGCCTGGTGGATTTTGCTGATGCCGACGAGTTTGAGCATGGGTTTTGCCTTGAGTGATAGTGATGGGAATTTACTGCGTTATTTGCAGCCGTGGTGAATTTCCGTAGGCCGCGTAGCTGGACAGGATCACCTTGTCGCCGGCGGCCAGGCCTTCGAGTACTTCGAGCTGGCTGTTGTTGCGGCGGCCGACGCGCACCGCGCGCCGCTGCGCCGTGCGGCCGCCGGCGTCCAGCACATAGACCCAGGCGCCGCCGCTGTCGTTGATGAAGGCGCCGTTCGGCAGCAGCAGCGCCTTGGCCGGCTCGCCCAGCGTGATGCGCGCGTCCAGGCTCTGGCCGGGATTGAGCACCGGCGGCTGGCCGCCGGTGAACACCAGTTCCACCATGAAGCGGCCTTCCTTGATCTGCGGGTAGATGGCGCGGATATCGACCGCGTAGCTGCGCTCGTCCTGCTTGACGCTGCCGTGGCGGCCGACCGCCATGCGGTTCAGGTAGTACTCGTCGACGCTGGCGGCGAGCTTGAAGCGCGCCGGATCGTCGATGCGGCCGATGTTCTTGCCGGTGCTGATCGATTCGCCCACCTGCAGGCGGAAGTTGGTCAGCCGGCCGTCGACCGGCGCCCGCACGGCCAGCGCATCGACCGTGGCGGCGACCAGCTTCAGGCCGGAGTTCAGGCCGCCGATCGCCGTTTCCAGCTGCGTGGCGGCGTTGTGGCGCACGCTTTCCTCGGTGCCGGAGGCGCGTTCCTCCTGCGCCAGCAGGCGGCGTTGCTGCTGCAGCTTGTCGGCCGATTCCTCCAGCGCGACGGCGGAGATGTAGCCTTGCGCCGCCAGCCTCACGTTGCGTTCGTGCTGCTTGCGGACCTGATCCAGCGCGTACTGGAGGTCTTCGCGCCGCCGCTGGTGGTCGCTGGCGCTGGCCTCCTGCGCCACGCGCAGGTTGGACAGGTTGAAGATGCTGACCGCGTGTTCCGACTGGCGCGCCAGCAGTTCCAGGTTGCGCTGCGGGTTGGAGATGCGGAACAGCAGCTGGCCTTTCTTCACCAGCGTGCCGTCGATGGCGAAGACTTCTTCGACGCGGCCCGATTCGACCGAGTCGAGTATCACGGAATTGAGCGGTTCCGCATTGGCGCGCACGACGATTTCGTCGATGAAGATGCCGCGCGCGGCCTGGCCGATGCGCAGGTCGGCGTCGTCGATCTGCAAGCCGCGCGGCATCCACGACCACAGGGCATAGCCGGCCGCCGCCACGGCCAGCGTGGCCGCCAGTCCGATGGCGATGGCCTTGCCGCGTTTGCGGGGCACCACGACGTCCATCGCCGCGCCGCTGGACGGCAGGTGGGAAGGGGAGGGACCGATATTTTTTTTGATGTGCATGCAAGCCATACAGCAAACCCTGTGCCATGGCCAAAAAGCCCAGGTTGACGGCCTGTTTGGCCCGGATTGGCCGTTCGCTGTCCGCTTATGAACAGCGGCCACTGTTCGGAACTGAACACTTGCGGCGCGTACCCGAGGCCTGCGGCCGGAAGCCATGTCCGGCGCCCGTTGGCGGCTGCTAGAATGCCTGCATGAACGCCTATGTACTGATACTCGATGATGACGCCGATGTCGCCACGGCCGCGCAGTTGCTGCTGCGGCGGCGCTATGGCAAGGTCGCCACGCTGTGCGATCCGGCGGGCTTGCCGGCCTTGCTGGCGCAGGGCGTGCCGGACGTGGTGCTGCTGGACCTGAATTTCACGCCCGGCTTCATCGACGGCGCCGAAGGCCTGGCGCTGCTGGACCTGCTGCGCTCGCAGCCGCAGCCGCCGGCGGTGATCGCGATGACCGCCTACGCCGACGTGCCGCTGGCGGTGGAAGCGCTGAAGCGCGGCGCCGGCGATTTCGTCACCAAACCGTGGGACAACGCGCGGCTGGTGGCCGCCATCGACCAGGCGCTGGCCCGCCGCGCCGCCATGCGCGGGCCGGCGGCGGTCACGCCCGACCTGATGGGCGAATCGGCGGCGATGCGCGAGTTGAAGGCCTTGATCGCCAGCGTGGCGCCGACCGAGGCGAACGTGATGGTGCTGGGCGAGAACGGCGTCGGCAAGGAACTGGTGGCGCGCGCCATTCATGCGCTGTCGCGCCGCGCGGCCGGCACGCTGCTGGCGGTGGACATGGGGGCGCTGCCGGAGTCGACTTTCGAGAGCGAGTTGTTCGGCCACCGCAAAGGTTCGTTCACGGACGCCAAGGCCGACCGGGCGGGGCGCTTCCAGGCCGCGCGCGGCGGCTCGCTGTTCCTGGACGAAATCGGCAACATGCCGCTGGCGGCGCAGGCCAAGCTGCTGACCGCGCTGGAACGGCGCGAGGTGACGCCGATCGGCGCCGACAAGCCGGAAGCCATCGACGTACGCATCGTCAGCGCCACCAACCTGGACGAGGCGCGGCTGTTCGATCCCGCCGTGTTCCGGCCGGACTTGCTGTTCCGCCTGAACACCATCGTGATCCGCGTGCCGCCGCTGCGCGAGCGGCGCGAGGACATACCGCTGCTGCTGGCGCATTATCTGAACCTGTACGCCTTGCAGTACGACCGGCCGGTCCGCAACGTGAACGCGGCGGCGATGGACGGCCTGCTGCGCCACGACTGGCCGGGCAATGTGCGGGCGCTGCGCCACGCCTGCGAACGCGCCGTGATCCTGGGGCAGGGCGTTGAGTTGTCGCTGGGCGATTTCGGCCTGGGCGCCGGCGCCGCGGCGCCGGACGATGGCGACGATTTCATCGCGTCGCCGGGCGGCGCCGCTGCCGCTGCAGCGCGCGGCGCCACCAGTAACGACATGACGCTCGACACGCTGGAACGTGAAGCCATCGCCTCGGCGCTGGCCCAGTTCAACGGCAATATCAGCCACGCCGCGAAATCGCTGGGCGTCAGCCGCGCCGCGTTGTACCGCAAGCTGGGCAAGCATGGCATCTGAGCGCCTCCTCAAGCTGGGCGCCGTCGCCAGCGTCGCCGGCTTGATGGCGCTGACCGCCGTTGCCGATGTCATGTCCGCCACGCCCGAGCCGCGCCGCATCGTGCTGTGCTGCCTGGCCGCGCTGCTGCCTGCCGCCGTGCTGTGGCAATGCCTGCGCCGCCTGGCGCCCCGCACCCCGCGCATGGAAGCGCACGCCAGCGCGATGCATTACGGCGCACCCGCAGGCCGCGAACTGGCCGACACCATCCACGCGCTGGAAGCCCGGCTCGAACACGCGCCGATCGCGCTGTTCAGCATCCAGAACGCGGCCGGCGCCGGCGCGGTGGCGCCGCTGAACGCCAGCGCGCGCCGCCTGCTCGCACCCGGCCGCGCCAGCGCGCCGCAGGACCTGCACCAGCTGTTGGCCGCGCAGACCGCCGGCCAACGGCAGCTGATCAGCTTCGACACCGAGCGAGGCGTGGAGCGCGCATTGGTCGCCGTCGCCGCGCTGACCATGCAGGGTACGGCGCAGCGCCTGGCCGCGCTGATGCCGGTGGAGAGCGAACTGGAAGCCGAAGCCCTGAACGCCTGGCGCGAACTGGTGCAGGTGCTGACCCACGAGATCATGAACTCGCTGACCCCGGTGGCGTCCCTGTCGCGCACCGCCTGCGGGCTGCTGGACGAAGCGGCGGCCGGACTGCCGGCCGATATCCACGCCGACCTGGGCACCGCGCTGGACGCCATCTCGCGCCGCGCCGCCAGCCTGGTCGATTTTGTCGGCAGCTACCGCAGCCTGTCGACCGTGTCGCAGGCGCAGCCGCAGCGGGTGCTGCTGGAGGAACTGTTCGACCGCCTGTCGATGCTGATCGCGCCGCAATGGCAGGCCTTGGGCGGAAAGGTGTCGTTCTCGGTGGAGCCGGCGTCGCTGGCGGTGATGATCGATCCCGGCCAGCTGGAGCAGGCGCTGATCAACCTGCTGAAGAACGCATCCGAAGCCATCACCGGCAAGGCGCCGGAAGCGCAGGTGCGCGCGCGCTTCAGCCGGGGCGGCCGTTTGCGCATCGAGGTGGTGGACAACGGCCCCGGCGTGCCGGAGGCGCTGGCCGCGCACATCTTCACGCCGTTCTTCTCGACCAAAAAACAGGGCCGGGGCATCGGCCTGGCGATGGTGCGGCACCTGGTGCACGCCAACGGCGGCACGGTGCGCTACGCGCGCTCGGTCAGCGCCGGCGCGCGCTTCACGCTGACTTTCTAACGCACCATGTCGATGTGCAGGATGCCGTCTTCGTCGTACGGCTCGGTCACCGTCTTGAAGCCGTAGCCGCTGTAGAATTTTTCCAGGTGCGCCTGCGCGCCGATGCGGAAGCCGTGGCCGGGATGCAGCGCTTCGGCCAGCGGGATCGCCTTGGCCAGCAGCTCGCGGCCGATGCCGCTGCCGCGCGCGGCCTGCGTGGTCAGCACGCGGCCCAGCGACATTTCATCGTACTTCACGCCGGGCGGCACGCAGCGCAGATACGCGACCAGCGTGCGCTTGCCGTCGATCTCGCGCCAGGCCATCAGGTGATGGCATTGCGGATCGCAGCCGTCGATGTCCGGGTACAAACAGGTCTGCTCCAGGATGAACACCTGCTGGCGCTGCAGCAGCACTTCATACCAGTCCAGGCGGGGGATGTCGTCAAAGGCCAGCCATTGCCACTCAATCATTGCGTGTCCCGATGCGGTTCAAAACAACGATTGTATGTGAAAAAAGGCCGGCGCCTCGGAGGAGGGGCCGGCCTTTCATGCGGGGACCGTCTCGATTAAACGATGGTCAGCGTGACGTCGATGTTGCCGCGGGTGGCGTTCGAGTATGGGCACACGATGTGGGCGGCGGCGACCAGTTTCTCGGCTTCCGCGCGGTCCAGGCCTGGCAGCGAGATTTTCAGTTCGACTTCGATGCCGAAACCGGTAGGGATGGCGCCGATACCGACCGTGCCTTCGACCGAAACGTCGGCCGGGACGGCGATCTTGTCGCGGCCGCCGACGAATTTCATCGCGCCGATGAAGCAGGCCGAGTAGCCGGCAGCGAACAGCTGCTCAGGGTTGGTGCCGACGGCGCCGGCGCCGCCCAGTTCTTTCGGGGTGGTCAGCTTGGCGTCCAGCACGCCGTCGGAGGAAACCGCACGGCCTTCGCGGCCACCGGTTGCTTTTGCGTTTGCGCGGTACAGAACTTGTTGGATCGACATGATAATATTCCTTTGAGTGAGTGAGAATGCTTAATCAACTATTTAATAGCTAGCTACTTACTTCTACTACTATTCGGCGCTGTTTGCAGCGCCCATGACCACACTATAGATCGTGTGCTATTGAATAGCAAGCTATTTGTGAAGATATTTTTACCGGGATGCGCGGCCCGGCGGCGCCTGTCTAATGCGCTGCGGGCGCGAGTTCGATGACTTCCGTGGTCGCCTTGTCGATGGCTGCGCGGCTGTACAGCATCGGGAAGTAGCCGCCGCGCGCCCACAGCGGCGCCAGGTCGCGGTAGTGCGCGCTGTCCGGGTTGCCCGACAGGCCCGGCGCATTGACGATGCGCGAACCATCCCAGTTGCCGACATCGAGCACCATGCGCACCGAAGCGCCAAAGGTCAGTTCGAAGTCGCTGGCGCGGTAGGCGGCCGCCATCGGCGTGTAGGACGAACCGCCCATAGCACCCGCCTCCACGTTCATGCGCTTGGCGGTGGCCGCATCGAACAGCTGGTCCATCGGGTGATGGAAGGCCGCTTTGTGCAGCGCGCCCCATTGCCAGGTCTTGGCGTCGGGGCCGAGCAGGCGCGCCGTTTCCGTCATGGCGGCCTTGAGCGAACTGCCCAGCACCTCGTCGCGCTGCGCCGGGGTGAGCCAGCCGGACGGCGCCGCCAGCGCCGCGTCGCGGACCGCATCGCCGTTGGCTGGCAGGTCCTTGAGCAGTGCGACGGCCTGGCGCGCGGGCGTCGACACCACGTCGTTCTGCCACGCCTGCGCCTGCGCCACGCTCACTTTGGGCTGCGCCGCCAGCAGGGGATTGAGCCGCCGCGCGCGCGCGTTGTCGGCCCACTCGTAGCCGATGCCCAGCTTCGCGGCCGGGTGGCCGGGCGGGATGCCGTTCTCGTTGGCGGTGACGACAAAACCTGCGGCCGGATTGAGTACCGTCGGCAATTGGTCCATCGTGCGGTAGCCGGCCCATTCGTAACGGCCGTCGCCCGGCACCGGTGTCAGCCCGTCCCAGTTGGGCCGGATCGGCGTCAGGCCGACCGGATGCCAGCCGATATTGCCGCGTCGGTCGGCATACACCATGTTCAAACCAGGTGCCCCCCAGCGATTCAGCGCACCGTTGCGCTGATCGCTTCCGTCATGCGCTGCATGGCTTCCCAACGGCCCTGATAGCGGTACTCGCGCGCATCGGCAGGATTGGTCTCGTACACGTACACGTGGGCGCAACGACCCAGCTGTTCGAGCCGGTGCTGCGCATGCTCTCGCCGTCGGCCGGCTCCAGCGCATACAGCTCGGCCGCTGCCGGCGTGCCGGCCAGCTGCGCGGCGAACGCCTCTTTCGGAAAGCGCGCCACCGCCGTGGCCAAGCCGTAGGCCTTCTCGATGGCGGCCACGGGAATGTCGCACGGGTCCAGCCCTTGGGCCAGTTGCGGCGTCACGGGCGGGTCGAGCTCGCGCCGCAGCCAGTCGGCACGCTCGCCGTCAGCCTTGCCCTTGCAGCGGGCCTGCGCGCGCGTCGCCTCGCCGAGGAAGTTGAGGGTCAGGCCGTGATGGCGGATGCGCACGATGTCGTCCGCCTTCCAGATGCCCTGCCGATAATCGAGACGCTTGAATTCCGGCGGCAGCAGCGCCGGCTCGTGCTCGGTCAAACGCACATAGGCGTTTACGCCGGCGACAAAGGCTTCGGCCACGCGCTTGGCGTCGTCGCCGTAGGCGATCCATTCGCGGTACATATCGCCGCGAAACAGCACCGCGCGCGCCATGCGGTCGCCGTCGGCGTAGGCGGGACCGAAGTCCTTGGCCATTTCACCGAGACCGCGCTTGCGCCACAGGTCCATCTGCCACAAGCGGTCGCGCGCTGCCATGAAGCCCTGTGCATAGAACGCGTCGTACAGGCGTGCGGTGCTACAATGATTCACATCGGAGAGGTCATCATGTCTAAGCTCAGTACACGGAAATCTTCTACAGACCAGTTCCAGACGAAACGGTCGGCAACTGAAGAGTTGGCCACATTTCGCTCAGTCGTGACAGCACTCAAGAGTCACCCAGAAAAACTACGAAGTGTTGTCACCAAAGCGGGGATCACCACCCCAGCTGGCAACCTGAGAAAAGCGTACAAAGGCTGATGACAGCCAGCTCCCGCTATGAACTTCTACCGAGCTTCCTCGTCGGATTCCACGGTACCGACCAGAAAACGGCCGAGAAGGTTTTAGCGGGGAAAAGTCATCTCACCGCAAGCGAGAACGATTACGACTGGCTTGGCCACGGGATTTACTTTTGGGAATACAGTCCGCTCAGAGCGGAACAATTTGTTCGCGAAAAATTCAAGTGGCAAGGGCGCAAGGAAAAAGTGGCCGTGGTGGGAGCAATTATCGATCCCGGGCTGTGCTTGAATTTGCTGGATGCCAGAGGGCTCAGCTACCTCGAAGTCGGCTACGACGCATTGTTGACAGCGCGCGGCGGAGTGGAATTTTTACCGAAGAATGGTGAAGGCAAGGAACTCTGGATGCGTAAATTGGATTGCGCTGTCATTAACATGGTACATGAGCTCAGAGCCGTCACCCGTACTGTCGAATGGCAGGAAGTAAACCCGGACACAGCCCCGCTTCAGTCATATGACACTGTAAGAGGCGCCTTTTGGGAAGGTGGCCCGATTTACCCGGGGGCGCGGATAGAGAGGAAGAACCACGTTCAAATCTGCGTAAGAAATTCCGCCAGTATCATTGCTTACTTCCGGCCTATCCCAGACAGCTAACTCAGCTGGAGTTTTTAGCTACCTACTGTCTCCAACTCACCCAGCAGCGCCAGGCAGGCCCGCGCTGCCGCGTTGTCCAGGTCCTTTTCCTCATGCCAGGCAGACACCGATATCGCGACGATGTCAGGCCCGCGCAGCGAGCGGAACAGTGCCGCCATGTCGGCGTAGCTCGGCCCCGATTTGACGTGGTATTTCAGCGCCGGGATATCCGCTTCCGCGTCCATCACGTCGCTGTCGAAATGCACGTAGAGGCGCTCGCCCGGTTTCAGATGCTGGCCGATTTGCGCGATGGTGCAGCAGGTGATGCCGGAGCTGCGCACCGCTTCCAGCTCACCCGGGTCGAGGTCGCGCGCATCGGACAGGATCACCTGCTGTTCGCGGAAAGGCGTGACGCCGATGGTGGCCAGCATCGAACCGATGCTGTCGCGGCTTTGCTTGCGGCGGTCGCCGCGCCCCACCAAGATCGCCAGCGGCATGCCGCCGAGGTATTTGGTCTGCGTGGTTTCCCAGGTGTGGAAATCGCCATGGGCGTCGAGCCACAGGATGCGGTCCGGCGGGCGTCCGCTGCGTTGCAGGCCGCCCAGCATGCCGAGCGTGGACATGCAGTCGCCGGCGATGCTGACCGGGACCTGGCCCGCCTCGACGATCCGGTGAACGCGCTCCGCCATCCCGGCGTAGATCCTGCCCATCCTGCGCAGCTTCTCGTTGGGATCGCTCAGCGTGACATCGGTAAAATCGGCGACGTCGACCACGTCCCAGTCATGCCGGTCCAGGTCGGTGACGCGGCGCAGGCCGTCGCGTCGTTGCCCGATCAGGAAGGGCACCAGCAAGTGATTGTTCATGTCCAGGACTCCGGATTCATCGTGTAGCCCAGCTGCTCCATCATCGCCAGCACCGGCGGGCGCTGGCCCATGTCCAGTAAAGCCTGTTCGCGCTTGCGCCAGCGCAGCGCGCTGGGGGCCTCGGTGGCCATCGTGACCGGGAGCCGCGGGGGCAGCGACAGACTGGACAATCCAAGCAAGTCGCCGATGCGCCGCAACTGCGCCGCCGGCTGGTCCAGGAAGTCCTCGAACGCCACGCGCAGCGCCGGCACGCCGCTGGCAAGGATCGCTTCATTGGAAGCCAGCCATTGGTTCAGGCAGACATCGCCCAGGTTGGAGTGGGTGAACTGGCGCCAGTTGGGCGGCAGGTCGAACTTCCACCAGCGCTGGCCGAACGGGGTGGCATCGGAGTAGCCGCCTATCCGCAGCGCGGTGCCGGCGCGCGCCATGTCGTGCGCGAAGAAGCCCTTGGGCGACAGCCAGCCGTCCATCAAGCCATTGACCGATTGCGCATAGCCGCGGGTAAGGTGGATGTATTGGATCTCGGCGTTTGGGAACAGCTGCTCATGCATGCCGATCCGATAGGCGTCGCTCGGCGATTTGAACAGCAGGATCTTGTTGGCGGCGTCGTCGATGGTGAACTGGCGGCGGTAGCTGCGCGGCAGTACGAAGGGCGGCTCTTCGATTTTCAGCTGCTCGTCGTAGTAGCCGCTGGGGCCCAGCCCGAAATCGCGCAGCATCGATGGTGGCTGCCCGTCATAAAAATTCATGCGCCATGGCTGGTCGCGAAACACCGACGCCAGTATCGCGCTATCCGTCCGCTGCTGGCATGATTGCAGGGATACATCCAGCGCATCGTTGAGCTGTCGTTGTTGCGCCGGTTCGATGAACAGCAACGGGAACTGCAACAGCAGGCGCCGCCGCCAGCGGTCCTTTAGTTGTTCCAATGGCGGCAGGACCGGACTCGGTACGCTGAGCTCGGCGAAGATGTTGTCGGCAAGGGCGTCCGGCTGCGCCAATACGCCGATGGCATCGCTGTCGGCGTGGACGCCGAAACTATTGCCCGTGAGCGCCAGATACGGCTCCATCTCGCCATCGAGCGAGGCGATGTCGGGATGGTCCGCCAGTACGTGCTTGATCAGGCTGGATCCTGAGCGCGAGCTGCTCAGTATCACCGCCACGCGCCGCACCAGCGGACGCCAAGGCGCGCGGGCGACCGCGCGCAAGCCGGCGATGGTATCTAACGCTTCGTTCATACGCTTGCGGCTTGAGGCAATCGCTTGATGAGAAACGCATAGAACTCTTTGGTCTCGTCGGCGCGCGCGCGCGCCACCATGCGCATGCTGTAGCCGTTTTCCTTGGCCAGCTTGCGCACTTCCTTGACCGCGCCGAAATTGGAATGCGCGAAGTAGATGCGCCCATCCGGTTTCAGATACTTGCCGACCTGCTGGAAGAACTGGGTATTGGTTTTGAAGTCGGTGTCCCACTGCGAACGCGCGACAACGTCGGGCGCCTCCTTGTTGCGGAAGGGGAGGTTGGCGGTGATGACGTCGAACTGCTCATCGCCGATGCCGTCGAACAGGCAGGAATAGCGCACTTCCATCGTTTCGCCGAAGCCGTGCTCGGTGGCGTTGTGCTGGGCGCTCTTCAGCGCGGCGGGATTGATGTCGACCGCCAGCACGCGGGCGGCGCCGCCATAACAAGCGAATACCGCGATGACGCCGGAGCCGGTGCCGACATCGAGCACGCTGTCCCCCGGCTTGACGCGCAGGCTGCTGACCAGCGGCTGGCTATCCGTGTAGGGCCAGAAGGTATTGGGAAAAACGTGGAATTCCTTGCCCAGGTAGCGGAACGTCTTGCCGCCTTCGGGTACTATTTTGAAAGCCTTCTGGCGGTCCTTCTGCCAGCGATCGATGTGCGCCTGCTTGCCAGGGGAATTATCCATTTCTGTCACCTATGGGATGAAGGAATGCAAAGTTGGATACTACACCGATAATTTATCGTTGGAAAAACAATTGAATAGTGAAAGCGAAGTAGCCGCCGACAGGGTTTTCGACTATCCTTGCCTCCCATGAAAAAACTCAGACACTACCTAATTTTCGCCGGCATGGCCGCCGTCGTCAGCGTTGCGCAAGCGCAGATGCGGATTGAAATCAGCGGCGTCGGCAGCAATCAGATTCCGGTCGCCGTGGCCGGCTTCGCCGATGAGATCCTGGCGCCGCAGCAGATCTCCGCCATCATCAAGGCCGACCTGGAGCGCAGCGGCATGTTCAAGGTGATCGACGCCGGCGCCGTGGCCGACCTCAACAACATTGACTACGCCGGCTGGAAGGCCAAGGGCGCCGATGCGCTGGTGGTGGGCACGGTGTCGGCGCTGGCCGACGGCCGCTACGATGTGCGCTACAAATTGTTCGACACCGTCAAGGCCAGCCAGCTGTCGCGCCAGGACCAGTCGGTGCCCGGCCAGGCCGCGCGCCTGGCGGCGCACAAGATCGCCGACGACGTGTTCTTCAGGCTGACCGGCGTGCCTGGCGCGTTCGCGACGCGCGTGGCCTATGTCAAGCAGGAGGGCAGCAGCTACCAGCTGGCCGTGGCCGATATTGACGGCGAAGGCGAGCAGACCGCGCGCCGTTCGAACGACCCCATCATTTCACCGGCCTGGTCGCCGGACGGCGGCAAGGTCGCCTACGTGTCGTTCGAGCAGAAGAAGCCGGTGGTGTATGTGCAGAACCTGCTCACCCAGGCCCGCACCGTGGTCGCCAACGAGAAGGGCAGCAACTCGTCGCCGGCCTGGTCGCCGGATGGCGCCAGGCTGGCCGTCTCGCTGTCGGTCGACGGCCACACCCAGATCTACACCGTCAACGCCGACGGCGGCGGCTTGCGGCGCGTGTCCGACGGCATCGGCGGCGTCATCGACACCGAGGCGCAATTCTCGGCCGATGGCCGCAGCATCTACTTCACCAGCGACCGCAGCGGCGCTCCGCAGATCTACCGCATGAATGTCGATGGCAGCGAGGTCAAGCGCATCACCTTCGCCGGCGGCTACAACATCAGCCCGCGCATCTCGCCCGACGGCATGACGCTGGCCTACATTTCCCGCCGCGACGGCAACTACCAGCTGTACGTGCTGGACCTGGCCAGCGGCCAGGAGCAGCGCCTGTCCGACAGCACCGACGACCTGTCGCCCAGCTTCGCGCCGAACGGCAAGTACATCATCTACGCCACCGAAGCGGCCGGGCGCAAATCGCTGATGGTGGTGTCGGTGGACGGCCGCGTCAAGCAGAAGCTCACCGCCCAGGAGGGCGACGTCAGGCAGCCGACTTGGGGGCCTTTCCTGCGTTAGGCGCGTAATCCGCCTGCAAGCCGCGCGCGGCGATCTGGTGAAGTTGCGCCAGCGTTTGCGCGTCTTCCGGCCAGCGGGCCAGGCCCAGCCTGGCGGGCGCCTGCGCTTCCGCGTTGAGGCGCGCCAGCAGACGGTCGGCGATCTGCTGGCCCTGCACCTGCGACACCCACGGCACCAGCACACAGAACCCGTCGTCGCCGAAGCGGAAGGCCCAGTCGCTGGCGCGGCATACTTCCTCGATCCGGCGCGCGGCCTCGATCAGCCGGGCGTCGTCGGCGCCGGGCGCCAGCGCCACCAGCATCATCGTCACCGACTGCGGCTTGCCGCGCTGGCTGCGCGTGAGCTGGCTGAAGATCGCCTCCAGGTACAGATGGTTGTGCAGTCCGGTCAGCGGATCGAGCGAGGCGGTGCGGCGCAAGACCGCCGCCAGCGCCGCGCGCCGCGCCTCGAACCAGTGCGACAGCAGGCCCGTGCCCAGCACGGCGGCGGCGCTGCCCAGCAGCGCCTCGCTGGAGCTGCCCGGCCGCAGCACCAGCACGGCCAGGCCCAGCACCGACCAGCCGATGCTGTACACCATGCCCATGTGACGGCCCAGCATCAGGTAGGACGCCAGCGGCACCACGCACAGCAGGCTGGCGAGCGGCGGCAGCAGATACACCGCCGCCAGCAGGGCGCTGAAACAGCAAAACAGCACGGCGCACCAGATGGTCAGGTGCGGCGTGTCGTCGGCCCAGGGCAGAGGTTTGTTCATGGTTGGGTCAGAGCGCCGTCTCGTAACCTTCGAGGACGTTGACGACGTTGGTGCCCAGCTCCTTGACCGCGTAGCCACCCTCGAAGATGAAGGCGGTGGGCAGGTTCAGCCAGGCCAGGCGCTCGCCGATTTTCAGGTAGTCGGCGCTTTGCAGCGCGAAGCGCGACAGCGGATCGCCGACGAAGGTGTCCACCCCCAGCGACACCACCAGCGCGTCCGGCGCGAAGCTGCCCAGGCGGATGCAGGCCGTCTCCAGCGCCGCGAACCAGGCCTGCGGCGAGCTGCCCGCCGCCAGCGGCAGGTTCATGTTGTAGCCCAGCCCCGCGCCTTCGCCGCGCTCGTCGGCGTGGCCCAGGTAGAACGGATACTCGTTGCGCGGATCGGCGTGGATGGAGATGAACAGCACGTCGTCGCGATTGTAGAAGATGCTCTGGGTGCCGTTGCCGTGGTGGTAGTCGATGTCGATGATGGCGACCTTGCGGGCGCCGTCGTCGAGCATGTGCTGCGCGGCCAGCGCGGCGTTGTTCAGGAAGCAGTAGCCGCCGAAGAAATCCGCGCCCGCGTGGTGGCCCGGCGGGCGGCTCAGCACGAAGGCGCCGCGCTCGCCCAGCCGCAGCGCGTGCGCGGCGTTGACCGCGCAATCGGCGCCGGTCTTGGCGGCGGTCCAGGTGCCGGCCGTCAGCGGCGTGCCGCTGTCCATCGAATACAGTCCCAGTTTGGCGCAGAAGTTGTCCGGCTCGATGTCGTCGCGCAGCGAGCGGATCGGCCAGACGGCGGGGAAGGCGTCCTTGCCGGCGTTGGCCGGATCGAGCGCCAGCCATTCGTTCCAGGCGCCGCGCAGGAAGTGCAGGTAGCGCGGCGAGTGGATGCGTTCCAGCGACATCAGCGGCACGCCGTGCGGCGTGACGATCTTGCCCAGGCCGCGCCGTCCCAGCTCCGCCAGCACCGAGTCGACCCGCTCCGGTTTTTCGAAGCACGGCACCATCTCGCCGCGGAAGATCTCGTAGCGGCCGCAATGCTGCGCGTGCAGTTCGTTGTAGAAGGTGAGCAAGGAGGCCCCTGGTTTAGTCGCAATCCGTACTGGAGTGGCACAGATTGCTGGCGCGGTAGGCGGCGACGTAATCGTCGAAGCTCGACTGCGGCGCGGCCTCCATTTCCGCCTGCTCGGCCAGCGAGACGGCGGCCAGGCCGTCGAAGTAGGCGGCTTGTTCGGCGCTTGGGGCGTGGCTGCGGAAGTAGGCCGCGTGCCGCCTGCTTTGCTCCAGGCCGAAGGCGGCGAACGATTTGCCGTTGGCGCGCAGCGCCGCCAGCACCTTGGCCGACGGCGTCAGGTCGGCGTCGAGCAGCTTGGCCGCCTGCTGCGCCATGGCGTCGGCATGGACGGTGTCGCCGCGCTGGGCGTCGAGCAGGGCCGCCACCGGGCGGATGCGCTCGAGCAGTTGCTGGCCCCAGGCTTGCAGGCTGATCTCGCCGTGGTCGCTGTTGAGCGTCAGGCCCGGACGGCGGCCTTCCTTGACGGTGCGGGCGAAGTTCTCGGTGTGGCGCAGGCTTTCTTCCGGCGCGATGGCCGGGCTTTCCTCCAGCGCGCAGAACAGCAGGAAGGCGTCGAGGAAGCGGCCGGTCGGCACGCTGATGCCGACCGGTTCGAACGGGTCGACGTCCATGCAGCGCACTTCGATGTACTGCACGCCGCGCGCGCACAGCGCCTGGATCGGCCGTTCGCCGGTCTGGATCACGCGCTTGGGGCGGATGGTGGAGTAGTACTCGTTCTCGATCTGCAGCACGTTGGTGCTCAGCTGTATCCATTCGCCGTCGCGCTTGGTGCCCATTTCCGCATACGGTTCGTAGGGCTGGTTGACGGCCTTGGTCAGGGCGGCGACATAGCTGTCCAGGCAGTTTTCATGCGGGCTCAGTCCCGATTGCGCGTCGTTCTGGTAACCCAGGTCGCTCATGCGCAGGCTGGTGGCGTAGGGCAGGTAGAGCGTGTCGTCGGACAGCGTTTCGAGCTTGTGCGGACGGCCGCGCAGGAAGCTGGTCGACAGCACCGGCGAGGCGCCGAACAGATACATCAGCAGCCAGCTGTAGCGGCGGAAGTTGCGGATCGTCGCCAGGTAGGCTTCGGACTGGAAGGCCTTGGAGGTCAGGCGCTTGTCGTTGCCCTCATGCTCGGCCAGCACGCGCCACAGGCGTTCGTCCAGCGAGTAGTTGTAGTGGATGCCGGCGATGCACTGCATGGCTTTGCCGTAGCGCAGCGCCAGGCCGCGCCGGTACACATGCTTGAGCCTGCCCATATTGGAGCTGCCGTACCAGGCGATCTCGATGTCTTCCTCGCCCGGCAGCTGGCAGGGCATGGACTGGCTCCACAGCAGCTCGTCGCCCAGCTTGCTGTAGGCGTGGCGGTGGATGCCGTCGAGCTTGCTAATCGTGGTGGCGATGTCGGCCTCGGCCGGGGTGATGAACTCCAGCAGCGTTTCGGCGTAGTCGGTGGTGATCTGCGGGTGCGTCAGGGCCGAGCCCAGGGCCAGCGGATGCGGCGTCGCCGCCAGGTGGCCGCGCGGGTCCACCCGCAGCGTTTCTCGTTCGATGCCACGCAAGCCACCCAGCACCGGACGGTGCTCTGGCTGGGCCAGCAAGGCCAGGCGGCGAGTCAAAAGATTGGACAATTGGATCTTCCTTTCGTAGTGCGGCAAGTGTTGCATCAAAGCGTGAGGTGCGAGATTAACCGAAAACGGACTATCGCGTCGGCGCCGGCCCAAAGTCCCGACGGCGCCGAAGATCGCTTGCTAGTTTATCAAATACTGGGAGCCGTGGCCGAAAGCCAGAATATTGCGATGGATGGCGCTGTCAGTGCGCCCGCGCACCGGTGACGCGCTCGATGCCGGCCAGGTCGGTCCAGCTTTGCACCTCGGTGTAAGCTTGCCCGGTCAACAACTGGCGCACGGCGGCGGCCTGGTCGTAGCCGTGCTCCATCAGCAGCCAGCCTTGCGGCTTCAGATGGGCGGCGGCGCCGGCGACGATGATGCGCAGCGCCGACAGGCCGTCCGCATGGTCGGTCAGCGCGCCTGCCGGTTCGTAGCGCAGGTCGCCTTCGGACAGGTGGCGGTCGCCGCTGGCGATGTAGGGCGGGTTGGAGGCGATGACGTCGAACGACGGCTGGCCTTGCAGCGCCGCGTACCAGTCGCTTTGCAGGAAATTGACGTGGGCGCCGTTGGCGGCGGCGTTGCGGCGCGCCACGGCCAGCGCTTCCGGGCTGACGTCGAGCGCGGTGACGGCGGCGTCGCGCCGGGTGTGGGCCAGCGCCACGGCGATGGCGCCGCTGCCGGTGCCCATGTCCAGCACGCGGCCTTGCGGCGGCAGGCGGTCCAGCGTCAGTTCGACCAGCAGTTCGGTGTCCGGGCGGGGGATCAGCACGGCGCCGTTGACTTCGAACGGCAGGCCGAAAAACTCGCGCTGGCCGACGATGTAGGCGACCGGTTCGCCGGCCACGCGGCGCCGCACCAGCGCGGCGAAACGCGCGGCCTGTTCGGCGTCGAGTGCGCGTTCGGACTGGGTGATCAGGCTGACGCGCGACAGGCCCAGCGCGTGGCACAGCAGCACGCGGTTGTCCAGCGGGTCCAGCAGGGACTGCACTTGCAGCGCGCCGATGGTGACGCCGGCGGTGATGGCGCTGGTGTCGGCGATCATCAGCGTGTGCGGCGGATCAGCAGCCAGGCCAGGCCCAGCGTGCACAGGCCGAAGCCGAGGAAGGACCACTGCGGAATCGACAGGCCGAACCACGGCGCCAGCGCGTCCTCGCACAGGCCGTCGGCGTGGAACAGGGTGGGCAGGTAGGTCGCGGTGGGGATCTTGTTGAGGAAGGTCTCGACCGGGTCGATGCCGCACGACAGGCCGGGATGGGCCAGGAGGTACAGGTGCTTGCCGGCGGTGTACAGGCCGCCCAATGCGGCCAGCAGGCCAAGGCCGGCGCCCAGCTTGGGCTTGGTGTAGGCGCCGAGCAGGCAGAAGATGCCGATGGCGATGAACAGGTAGCGCTGGATCACGCACAGCGGGCATGGCAGCATGTCCAGGCCGATCTGCAAATACAGGGCGACGCCGATCAGGCCGAAGCAGGCGATGGCGGTGGACAGCAGCAGGGAGCGCGTATGTAGCATGGGGTGATCCGATTCGAGGGAAGTAGCGGGCAATTCTCGCACAAAGTTGTCGCTTCAGCCTTAGGCCGGCGTTAACTTCGGCTTAATCGCCCAGCGCCGCCAGCAGCTCGGCCTGGTGTTCGGCGGCCAGCGCATTGGTCAGCTCCGTCAGGTCGCCGTCCATGATGAAGTCCAGCTTGTACAAGGTCAGGTTGATGCGGTGGTCCGTCATGCGGCCCTGCGGGAAGTTGTAGGTGCGGATGCGTTCGCTGCGGTCGCCCGAGCCGATCAGGCTCTTGCGGGTGGCCGCCTCCTTCGACTGCTGCTCGCGCAGCTGCACGTCCTTGATGCGCGCGGCCAGCACCTTCATCGCCTGCGCCTTGTTCTTGTGCTGCGAACGGTCGTCCTGGCACTCGACCACGATGCCGGTCGGCAGGTGGGTGATGCGCACCGCCGAATCGGTCTTGTTGATGTGCTGCCCGCCGGCGCCGGAGGCGCGGTAGGTGTCGATGCGCAGCTCGGCCGGGTTGATGTTGACGTCCTCCACCTCGTCCGCCTCCGGCATCACCGCCACGGTGCAGGCGGAGGTGTGGATGCGGCCCTGGGTTTCGGTGGCCGGCACGCGCTGCACGCGGTGGCCGCCGGATTCGAACTTCAGCTTGGAGTAGACGCTGTTGCCGATCAGGCGCACGATCACCTCGCGGTAGCCGCCCAGGTCGGACGCCGATTCCGACACCACTTCCACCTGCCAGCGATTGCGCTCGGCGAAGCGGGTGTACATGCGCAGCAGGTCGCCGGCGAACAGCGCCGATTCGTCGCCGCCGGTGCCGGCGCGGATCTCCAGGAAGATGTTGCGCTCGTCGTTGGCGTCCTTCGGCAGCAGCATCTTCTGCAGCTCCAGTTCCAGCTCCGCCAGGCGGGTCTTGGCCGCTTCGATCTCGTCCTGCGCGAAGTCCTTCATCTCGGGATCGGCCAGCATCTCCTGCGCGGCGGCCTGGTCGCCGACGGCTTCCTGGTAGGACTTGTACAGCGCCACCAGCGGGCCGAGTTCGGCGTGCTCGCGGGTCATCTTGCGGTAGGCGTCCATATTACTGGTCGCGCCTTCGCTCATCAGCAATTCATCGAGTTCGACCAAGCGGTTTGCCAATTGATCGAGCTTGCCCAGCATGGATGGTTTCATAGCGTATTCGGTAAAGGAGTTGGAGCAGATGCCGCGCAGTGGCGGCGGGGAGTGCGCGGCGGCGTGGCGCGCGCGCTGGTCAGGCAGTGGCGCTAACGACGGCCGCGGAACAGCTGCGGCAGCAGCTCGGCCAGGTGGGCGCGTTCCTCGCCCTGCGCGCGGTGCAGCGCCTGCTGCGGTCCGTGCATGAATTTCGCGGTCAGGCCCTTGGACAGGGCTTCCAGCACGGCGTCGATGTCGTCGCCCCTGGCCAGCATCTTGCGGGCGCGTTCCAGTTCCAGCTGGCGCAGCGCCTCGCCGTTTTCCTGCAGGCTCTGGATGACCGGCACCACGGCGCGGTCGTCGATCCAGTGCATGAACGATTGCACCCGGGTCTCGATGATGGCTTCGGCCTGGGCCACGGCGGCCTGGCGGTTTTCCATGCCGGTCTGGACCACCTTGCCCAGGTCGTCCACGGTGTACAGGAAGACGTCGTTGAGGCGGCCCACTTCGGTTTCGATATCGCGCGGCACGGCCAGGTCGACCATGAACATCGGCTTGTGGCGACGGGCCTTGATCGCGCGCTCCACCATGCCCAGGCCGATCAGCGGCAGCGACGAGGCGGTGCAGGAGATGACGATGTCGTACTGGTGCAGCTTGTCCTGCAGCTCGGCCAGGCGGATGGCGCGGCCGCCGAAGCGGTGCGCCAGGATCTCGCCGCGGTCCAGCGTGCGGTTGGCGATGGTGATGGACTTGGGATTCTGCGCCGCGAAGTGGGTGGCGCACAGCTCGATCATCTCGCCGGCGCCGATGAACAGCACGTTCTGCTCGGCGATCTTGTCGAAGATGCGCTGCGACAGCCGCACGGCGGCGGCCGCCATCGACACGCTGTGGGCGCCGATCTCGGTGGTGCTGCGCACTTCCTTGGCGACCGAGAACGAGCGCTGGAACAGCTGGTGCAGATAGGTGCCCAGGCCGCCCGCTTCGTCGGCGGTGCGGATCGCGTCCTTGATCTGGCCGAGGATTTGCGTCTCGCCCAGCACCATCGAATCGAGTCCGGAGGCGACGCGGAAGGTGTGGCGCACGGCGTCGTGCTGCGGCAGCAGGTACAGGTGCGGGCGCAGTTCGGCGTAGTTCAGCTGGTGGAAGTCGGCCAGGAAGTGGGCGCCGGCGGCCAGCGGATCGGGCACGCGGCTGGCCGCGTACAGCTCGGTGCGGTTGCAGGTCGACAGGATCGCCGCCTCGTCGCTGCCGCGATGGTCGATGCGCTCGAACCAGGAACGCGCCGCCACCACCGCCTGCCCCAGTTGCTCAGGGGCGAACGCCAGCTGCTCGCGCAGCGAGACGGGGGCAGTGTTGTGGTTGAGGCCGACGGCAAGCAGCTGCATTTCGGGTCCGTGCGTTGAGTGTTCGGACATTATACCGTGTTGTACCCGTAGGTTGCCTGTGGCTGCCTATATCCCAGGCAGCATACCGGCCATATCGAGGGCCCGATCAGGCGCCCAGTTTTTCCAGGCGGTAGCCGTAGCTGTAGACCGGCACCAGGCGGAAGCCGTTTTCTGGTTTTAATTGCAATTTATTGCGGACGCGGGACACGTGGGTGTCCATGGTGCGCGACGGCACGGCGGTCTCGCGTATCCACACCGCTTCATGGATGTAGGCGCGCGACAGCGGGCGGCCGATGTTGCGGAAAAATAACAGTGCCAGGTAGAACTCTTTGTGGGTGACGTCCAAAACGATGCCATCCATCAACAAACGGCCGGGACGGGTCTCGAACACATACTGACCAAATTGTAATTGTTCGGCGCCATTTTGCGCCGGGTAGGCGCGCCGCAGCAAAGCTTGCACGCGGGCCACCATTTCGCTGCGGCGCAACGGTTTGATCATGTAGTCGTCGGCGCCGGCGGCCAGGCCGGCGACGATGTCGTCCTCGCCCGAGCTGGTGGTCAGGAACAGTACCGGGGCGTTGTCGGGCAGTTTTTCGCGGGCGCGGCGCAGCACTTCCGCCCCACTGAGATCGACCACTTGCCAGTCGAGGATCAGCATGTCGTAGCTGTCCTTGCGCAATTGCGCCAGCACGTCCTTGGCGGTCTGGAAGCTGTGGCAGACGTGGCCTGCCGAGGTCAGCACCTGGCAGATCAGTTCGGCCTGGCTGCGGTCGTTGTCAAGTACGGCGATTCTCATACTACTGCCTGTAGGAAATTATGTTAAGGAGAAGTCACTACAAATATAACAGAGATTTACAAAAATAGTTAGCAAAATGGCTAACTATTTTTCTTAATGCACTAATATTTCCCTGACGACAACTCGAAAATCCACCGTGCACACCTGTACAACCATTACACGGTACACTGGAAAAACGCTGAATTCAATGAAGAAGTTGAAAAAAGGAAAGAAAGCCGGCTGACCGCAGGGAGTACGCATGGGACTGAAAAAAGACACAAATTGGACGCTGGTCCCGGGGACCGAGCGCGATATCGAGGCCGTGCGCGAGCGTTGCCGCAAGCTGGTGCGGCGCCGCGCGATGGTCTCGGCCGGCGTGGCGGCGGTGCCGATACCGGGGCTGGACGTGGTGTCCGACCTGCGCCTGTTCTCGCTGCTGATCGACGACATCAACCAGGAGTTCGGCCTGACGGCGCAGCAGATCGAGCGCATGCAGCCGAAGTTCCGGCTGATCGCCTACGAGGCGGCGATCGGCGTCGGCGGCATGCTGGTGGGGAAGTTGGTGACGCGGGAAGTGGTGCTGCACTTGTTGCGCCGCACCGGCCTGAAGACGGTGGCGCGCCAGGCGACCAAGCTGGTGCCGCTGGCCGGACAACTGGCCTCGGCCGGCATCGGCTTTATGGCGTTCCGGCAGATCGGCTACCAGCATGTGGATGCCTGCGCCAAGGTGGCGCAGGAACTGGTGACGGCCGGGATCGCCCGGCCGCTGTAGCGCGCCGCCGTGCCTAGGCGTCCGGCAGCACCACGTTCACGTCCAGCACCTCCAGGTTGCCCTGGCGGTCCAGCGAGATCTTGATGTCGTCGGCGTTGACCTTGGTGTATTTCGAAATCACCTCGATCAACTCCTTGTGCAGCGCCGGCAGGAAGTCGGGACCGCTGCGGCCATTGCGCTCGCGCGCGATGATGATCTGCAACCGCTCCTTGGCCGCGGTGGCGGTTTTGGGTTTTTGCGGGAACAGGAAAGAAAGCAGGGCCATGATTACTTGCTCCCGAAAATACGCTGCAGCAGGCCAGGCTTCTCGTAGTTAGTGAAGCGCAACGGCAATTCCTGGCCGAGGAAGCGCGACACCACATCTTCGTAGGCTTCCGCAACATCGGTGCCCTTGAAGTGAATCGCCGGGTTACCCTGGTTCGACGCGTGCAGCACCGATTCCGATTCCGGAATGATGCCGATCAGTGGAATGCGCAGGATTTCCTGCACATCTTCGTACGACAGCATTTCGTCCGCTTCCACGCGTTTCGGCGAGTAGCGGGTGATCAGCAGGTGCTCTTTGACGGGCTCGCCGCCGGTCTGGGCGCGGCGCGACTTGGCCTGGATGATGCCGAGGATGCGGTCCGAATCGCGCACCGACGACACTTCCGGGTTGGTGACGATGATCGCTTCGTCGGCGAAGGTCAGCGCCATCAGCGCGCCGTGCTCGATGCCGGCCGGCGAATCGCAGATGATGAACTCGAAGCCCATGTTGATCAGTTCGTGCAGCACGATTTCCACGCCGTCTTCCGACAGCGCATCCTTGTCGCGCGTTTGCGACGCCGGCAGGATGAACAGGTTGTCGCAGTGCTTGTCCTTGATCAGCGCCTGGGTCAGCGATGCCTCTTTGTTGATCACATTGATCAGGTCGTACACCACGCGGCGTTCGCAGCCCATGATCAGGTCGAGGTTGCGCAGGCCGACGTCGAAGTCGATCACCGCGGTTTTATGGCCGCGCATGGCCAGCCCGGTGGAGAAGCTGGCGCTGGAAGTCGTCTTACCGACACCGCCCTTACCGGACGTTACAACAATAATTCTCGCCACAAAAAAATCCTTTTCAGAGAGTTGCTACTCAAGCGCGGTTTGCAGAATTGACAGATAGTATATCGATTCGGTCGCCGACCAAGCGAATTTGCGCAGGGGAACGTGCATATTCGGCCGGGAAGCCGTCTTCAAAAGTGCGGTAAACGCCGGCAATGGAGACTAACTCCGGCGACATATTCATCGCAAAGATGCGCGCCTCGGCGTTGCCGGAAGCGCCAGCCAGCGCGCGGCCGTTCAGCGTGGCGTACACATGGATGCTGCCGTCGGCGATGATCTCGGCGCCGTTGTTGACCACGGCGGTGATGATCAGGTCGCAGCCGCGCGCGTAGATGCGCTGGCCGGCGCGCACCGGGGTGTCGATGATCATCACGCCGGCGTTGCCGGGCTGGGCTTCGGCTGGCGCGGCGGCGGCTGGCGCTGGTGCGGCCGCCGGAGCGGCCTTGGCCGGCGCCGCGGCGGGCTCCTGCTCTTCGCGCGGCCTGGTCGCGGTTTCCACGCTCAGGCCGTGGGAGGCGATCTCCGCGGCCATGGCCGGCGACGCGTTGCGCACGGCGACCGGATTCAAACGGTATTTCTTCAGCAGGGCGATGATGCCGGCCCAGTCGATCTCGCTGCCGGCCGGCAACGCGGCGACGTCGATCACGGTCAGGTCGTCTTCGAAGAAGTCGGTGGTGCCGCCGGTCATTTCGGCCAGCGCGGCGTCGAGGGCCAGGCGGTCCGCCGTGGACAGGATGGCGGAGACTGCGACGACGGTGGAAATCTTAATTTCTATGGGCTTTTGAAACAGGCTCTTGGACATGGGCGACAGTAATAGAGGGTTAACCTCGCGCGCATGCGCAGGCACCAGCATTTTACTGTGGAAAACGATGGATGGGGAGGGCTGGCACCGTACTGGGCCAGTAAAAATGCGGGATGGCGGCGGCCCGGCAGGCCGCCGCCACGATGCTGCTTAGTAGATCGCGTGCTCGGCGCGCAGCTGGCGGGCGGCGGCCACCATGTTGCGCAGCGCGGTTTCGGTTTCCGCCCAGCCACGGGTTTTCAGTCCGCAATCCGGATTGACCCACAGATTTGCCGGCGGGATCACCGCGCTGGCTTTCCGCAACAGCCGCACCATCTCGGCCTGGCCCGGCACGCGCGGCGAGTGGATGTCATACACGCCGGGGCCGATCTCGTTCGGATAGCGGAACTGGCCGAAGCCGTTCAGCAGCTCCATGTCCGAGCGGCTGGTCTCGATGGTGATGACGTCGGCATCCATGGCGGCGATCTGCGGCAGGATGTCGTTGAACTCGGCGTAGCACATATGGGTGTGGATCTGCGTGCCGTCGGCCGCCGCGCTGGCCGACACGCGGAAGGCGCGCGTGGCCCAGTCCAGGTATTCGTCCCAGCGGCTGCGGCGCAGCGGCAAGCCTTCGCGCACGGCCGGCTCGTCGATCTGGATGATGCCGATGCCGGCCTGCTCCAGGTCGGCCACCTCGTCGCGGATCGCCAGCGCGATCTGCAGCGCGGTGAGCGCGCGCGGCTGGTCGTCGCGCACGAACGACCATTGCAAAATCGTGATCGGGCCGGTCAGCATGCCCTTCATCGGCTTGCCGGTCAGGCTTTGCGCGTGCACGGTCCAGTCCACCGTCATGGCTTTCGGACGGCTGACGTCGCCGTAGATGACGGGCGGCTTGACGCAGCGCGAGCCGTACGATTGCACCCAGCCCAGCTGCGTGAAGACGAAGCCTTGCAACTGCTCGCCGAAATATTCGACCATGTCGTTGCGCTCGGCTTCGCCGTGCACCAGCACGTCCAGGCCGAGGTCTTCCTGGCGCCGCACGGCGTAGGCGATTTCTTCGCGCATCTTGCTGTGGTAGCTGGCGGCGCTCAGTTCGCCGCGCTTGAAGCCGGCGCGGGCGGCGCGGATGTTGGCCGTCTGCGGGAACGAGCCGATGGTGGTGGTCGGGAAGGCCGGCAGCTTGAAGCGCGCGCGCTGCTCGGCCTGGCGCTGGACGAAGCTCGAACGGCGCTGGTCGGCGTCGGCCGGCAGCGCGGCGATGCGCTCGCGCACGGCGTCCTGGTGCACGCGCGGGCTGGCGCGGCGGCTGGCGATGGCGGCGCGCGCGAGGTCCAGCGCCTCGGCGGTGGCGGCGTCGTACTCTCCCTGCAGCGCTTGCTTGAGCACATACAGCTCGTCCAGTTTTTCGGTGGCGAAGGCCAGCCATGAACGGATTTCAGCATCGAGCGCGCTTTCCGCCGCCAAGGTGAACGGCACGTGCAGCAGCGAGCACGAGGACGACAGCCACAGCTTGCCGCCGCGTTTTTCGACGATAGGCGCCAGCGTGGCCAGCGCCGCGTCGAGGTCGGTGCGCCAGATGTTGCGGCCATCGACGATGCCGACCGACAGCACCTTGTGCACCGGCAGCCAGTCGGCGATGCTGGCCAGTTCCTGCGGCGCGCGCACGCCGTCCACGTGCAGGCCGGCCACCGGCAGGCGGCAGGCCAGGCTGAGGTTTTCTTCCAGCGGCGAGAAATAGGTGGCCAGCAGCAGCGGCACGCCGACCTGGTTCAGCTGCCAGTAGCTGTTTTCAAACGCGCTGCGCCACGGCGCCGGCAGGTCGAGGCCGAGGATGGGCTCGTCGATCTGCACCCACTGCACGCCCAGCGCCTTCAGGCGGTCCAGCACCTGGCCGTAGACCGGCAGCAGCTGGTCCAGCAGGCTGAGGCGATCGAAGCCGGCGTCCTTGGCCTTGCCCAGCCACAGGAAACTCAAGGGGCCCAGCAGCACGGCCTTGACCGCATGGCCCAGCGCCAGCGCTTCGGCCACTTCGTCGAACAGGCGCTCGCAGGCCAGCGAAAAGGCGGTTTCCGGCGTGAATTCCGGCACCAGGTAGTGGTAGTTGGTATCGAACCACTTGGTCATTTCCAGCGCGGCCGAGGCGTGCAGCTGGCCGTCGTCGTGCGAATGGTCGTGGCCGCAGGCGGCCGGCTCGACCTTGGCGCCGTTGCCGCGCGCCATGGCGAAATAGCGGCTCAATTGCGACTGATCGGCGCTGAAGCCGTAGCGGGCCGGCTCGCAGCCCAGCAGCTGGATGTGGTTGGCGACCTGGTCGTAGAAGGCGAAATCGCCGACCGTGACGAAGTCCAGCCCGGCCTGCTGCTGCAGGGCCCAGTGGCGGGCGCGCAGTGCGCGGCCGACGGTTTCCAGCTCGGCGTCCGGCAGTTCGCCGCGCCAGTTGGCTTCCAGCGCGAACTTCAGTTCGCGCGCCGCGCCGATGCGTGGAAAGCCCGGGATGTGGCTTTGTATGGCTTTATTCGATGTTGTCATTTTGATGTCATCCGCATTTAATATTGGTGATATAAAGTGTGCGGCAATCCGGTCTATAATCAAAACGAAAGATTTTGCGGCTTCACATGAAAAAATTTAATAGACCATGCTAGAGATACGCCACCTGCGCACCCTGAGCGCCCTCCGTTCCGCCGGCAGCCTGGTGCGTGCCGCGCAACTGCTGAACCTGACGCAGTCAGCCCTGTCGCATCAAATCAAGTTGCTGGAAGATCGCTACGGTGGGCCGCTTTTTGAGCGAAAATCCGTGCCGATCGGGTTTACCGCCACCGGCGCCCGGCTGCTCAAGCTGGCCGATCTGCTGCTGCCGGAAATCGAGGCGGCCGAGCGCGAAGTGGCGCGCCTGACCCAGGGCGACACCGGCCAGCTGCGCGTGGCGCTGGAGTGCCATACCTGCTTCGACTGGCTGATGCCGGTGATGGATGAATTCCGCAAACGCTGGCCGGAAGTGGAAATCGACCTGGTGTCGGGCTTCCACAGCGAGCCGGCCGAGCTGCTGCGCAGCGGCGCCGCCGATCTGGTGATCGGCTCGCCCTACGGCCCGGACTTCGCCACCTTCCCGCTGTTCCGCTTCGAGATCCTGGTGGTGATGGCGCAGAAGCACCGGCTGGCGGCGCAGCGCCGCCTGCAAGCGGCTGATTTTGAAGGCGAAACGCTGATCACCTACCCGGTGCCGGAAAGCCGCATCGACCTGATCCGCGAAGTGCTGCAGCCGGCCAACATCCACTTCGAACGCCGCACCGCCGAACTGACGGTGGCGGTGCTGCAATTGGTGGCCAGCCGGCGCGGCATCGCCGCGCTGCCGAACTGGGCGATCAAGAATTATGTCGACTACGACTACGTGATCGCCAGGCCGATCGGCGAGCAGGGTTTGTGGAGCGATTTGTTCGTGTCGGTGCCGGAGGCGCAGAAGCACAAGGCCTACGTGCTCGACTTCGTCAACGTGATACGCGAACAGTGCGCCAGCACCTTGGACGGTATCAAATTATTATCGTGACAGGCTGACATTGTTTCTTCAGAATGAATGCGGCGCCTTTGACGCAAGTCAAAGTTGCCACCATGTGCGACGCTTACGATGGGTGCCCAACGATTGCTGGTCGTTGGCACGGATGCTGCTGGAGAAACCCTGTCATACCCTGGGAAAGTTCTCGCGGCGACGCACCATCGAAACACCGCACGACCCTGTCGCTCGAAGCGTATTATCGAAGTTCGCGTTGTTGCTAAACTAAGCCGGCCTTGGCCGGCGCATTGGAGAGTCAAATGGATGATGTAGTTATCGTGGCCGCTGGCCGTACTGGTGTCGGCAAATTCGGTGGTAGCCTGGCCAAGACGCCGGCTTCCGAATTGGGCGCACATGTGATCAAGGGCCTGCTGGCCCAGACCGGTATCGATCCGAACCTGATCAGCGAAGCCATCCTCGGCCAGGTGCTGACCGCCGGCGTCGGCCAGAATCCGGCCCGCCAGGCCGTCATCAAGGCCGGCCTGCCGAACACCATTCCTGGTTTCACCATCAACCACGTGTGCGGCAGCGGCCTGAAGGCCACCCACCTGGCGGCGCAAGCCATCAAGGCCGGCGACGCCGAAATCATCATCGCCGGCGGCCAGGAAAACATGAGCGCCTCGCCGCACGTCATGAACGGTTCGCGCGACGGTTTCCGCATGGGCGACTTCAAGATGGTCGACTCCATGATCGTCGACGGCCTGTGGGACGCCTACAACCAGTACCACATGGGCACCACCGCCGAGAACGTCGCGAAGAAATACGAGATTTCCCGCACCGAGCAGGACGAGTTCGCGCTGAACTCGCAGCTGAAGGCGGAAGCGGCGCAAAAAGCCGGCAAGTTCAAGGATGAGATCCTGCCGCTGGAAATCGTCCAGAAAAAGGGCAGCATCGTGTTCGACAGCGATGAATACGTCAAACCGGGTTCGACCATCGAAGCGCTGTCCGGCCTGCGTCCGGCGTTCGCCAAGGACGGTTCGGTCACCGCCGGCAACGCCTCCGGCCTGAACGACGGCGCCGCCGCCGTCATCATGATGTCCGCCACCAAGGCCAAGGAACTGGGCCTGCCGGTGCTGGCCAAGGTCAAGGCCTACGCCTCGTCCGGCCTGGACCCGGCCTTGATGGGCATGGGCCCGGTCTCGGCCACCAGGCTGTGCCTGAAAAAGGCCGGCTGGACCCCGGACGACCTGGACCTGATGGAGATTAACGAAGCCTTCGCCGCCCAGGCCGTGGCCGTGAACAAGGAAATGGGCTGGGACACCAGCAAGATCAACGTCAACGGCGGCGCCATCGCCATCGGGCACCCGATCGGTGCATCCGGCGCCCGCATCCTGGTCACCTTGATCCACGAAATGGTGCGTCGCGACGCCAAGAAGGGCCTGGCCTCGCTGTGCATCGGCGGCGGCATGGGCGTGGCGCTGGCGATCGAACGCGCATAAATAGCAAGCAGTATCCGCAGCAGCAGTGCCGCGCCGGGCTGGTCCCGGTGCGGTGTCAGATGATTTTTGGTGTCAATTTAAGAGGGGACGAAAATGGCAAGAGTTGCATTAGTAACCGGTGGCATGGGTGGCTTGGGCGAGGCAGTGTGTTTCAAACTGTCGGCGCTAGGCTATTGCGTCGTTACCACGTATTCCCCTGGCAATCCGAAGGTCGAGCAATGGCTCGCAACTACCCGCGATCAGGGCTTTAATTTCCGCGCTTACCCGTGCGATGTGGCCGACTACGATTCGGCTCAGGCGTGCGTCGCCGCGATCGAAAAAGATATCGGTCCGATCGACGTGCTGGTGAACAACGCCGGCATCACCCGCGACATGACTTTTAAAAAGATGGACAAGCCGAATTGGGACGCCGTCATGGCCACCAATCTGGACTCCGTGTTCAACATGACCAAGCCGGTGTGCGATGGCATGGTGGAACGCGGCTGGGGTCGCATCATCAACATCTCGTCGGTCAACGGCCAGAAGGGCGCGTTCGGCCAGACCAACTATTCGGCCGCCAAGGCCGGCATGCACGGCTTCACCAAGGCGCTGGCGCTGGAAGTGGCGCGCAAGGGCGTGACCGTCAACACCATCTCGCCTGGCTACATCGGCACCAAAATGGTGATGGAGATCCCGCAGGAAGTGCTCGACACCAAAATCATTCCGCAAATTCCGATGGCCCGCCTGGGCAAGCCGGAAGAAGTGGCGGGCCTGGTGGCCTACCTGTCGTCGGACGAAGCGGCTTTCGTCACCGGCGCCAATATCGCCATCAACGGCGGCCAGCACATGTCCTAAGCGGCATGATGTTGTAGCCTCGGGCCAGGATCGTTCGCGATCCTGGCTTTTTTTTCGTACAATCTGCTATCGATGCTTAAAGGATAGCCATGTTCGACCCGACTTCGCCCCTGTTCCCGCCCGTTCTGCCGTCGCGCCACGGCATGCTGGCGGTCGACGACCTGCACACCATTTACTGGGAGGAGGTCGGCAATCCACAGGGCATACCGGTGGTCTTCCTGCACGGCGGACCGGGCGCCGGCCTGTCGCCTCAGCACCGCCGCTTCTTCGATCCGGACCAGTACCGCGTGATCCTGTTCGACCAGCGCGGCGCCGGCAAGTCGCTGCCGCTGGGCGAATGCCGCGCCAACACCACCGACCTGCTGATCGACGACATCGAGCGCCTGCGCGTCATGTGCGGCATCGAGCAGTGGCTGGTGTTCGGCGGTTCCTGGGGGTCGACGCTGGCGCTGGCCTACGGCCAGGCGCATCCCGAGCGCTGCCTGGGCTTCATCCTGCGCGGCATCTTCCTGTGCACGCAGGCGGAAGTGGACTGGTTCCTGCACGGCGCCCAGTGGTTCCATCCCGAGGTGCACGCCGAATTCGTCGCACCGATCCCGCCGGCGGAACGCGGCAACCTGCTGCAAGCCTACGTCGACCGCATCATGAGCGACGACCCGGCCGTCCACTGGCCGGCGGTGCGCGCCTGGAGCCGCTTCGAGGGCCGGCGCGTGTTCCTGATGCCGCAGGCCGAAGATCCGCCGTCCGACACGCTGGACCTGGGCGTGGGCCGGCTGGAATCGCACTACATGGCCAACCTGGGCTTCTTCGGCGAGGACCAGCTGCTGCGCAATGTCGATCGCATCGCCCACCTGCCGGCGGTGATCGTGCAGGGCCGCTACGACGTGATCTGCCCGCCGGTATCGGCCTGGCGCCTGCACCAGGCCTGGCCCGGATCGGTGCTCAACATGGTGCCGGACGCCGGTCACGGCGCGATGGAAAAGGGCATTTCGCGGGCCCTGGTGGGCGCCACCGAGCAGTTCAAGAGGAGCCGCGGATTCGCCTGAGCTGCCCGGAATCGGCCCGGAATCGGGGGACACCCGGCCCGGGCTGATACACTATCGATAATTCCAGCTACCACGCATCCATGAATATACAAATCGGCGATATCGGCCACATCATCCAGCTGGCGATCGCGCCGGTGTTCCTGCTGACTGGCGTATGCACCAACCTGATGGTGCTGACCAACCGCCTGGCGCGCATCATCGACCGTTCGCGGGTGCTGGAGGACAGGCTCGATATCGGCTACAGCGACGTTTATCTGAACGAACTCGATGTGCTGTACCGGCGATCGCACCTGATCAACGCCTCGATCACGCTGTCGACCGCCTGCGGGCTGCTGATTTGCCTGGTGATTGCGATGCTGTTCCTGGGCGATATCACCAACATCTCGCTGGATAAATACATCGCGGGCATGTTCGTGGTGGCGATGCTGGCCCTGATCGGCAGTTTCGTCTACCTGCTGCGCGAGATCTTCATCGCCTCGGCGGCGATGCGCTCGCACCGCCACGTGCGCCGCACGATCAAATAACTTTGCAAAGAATAGAGTATCAACATGCACGATTACAAACGCCCTCCGACCCTGTACCGCTACGGCGTGCGCGAAGACCTGGAACTGGCGCTGACCCAGGGCCAGTTTATCCTGTCCCCGGCCTCCAGCTGCCTGACCCTGAGTTTCTCGCAGGCGTGGGACCGCAAGCTGTTCGAGCTGTTCTCGTCGGACACTTGCCTGGTCATCCACAACACCGAGGAATTCGGCGAGCGCCTGCACCGCGCGGTGCAGCGCACCTTGCCTAGCTGGGCCGGCATCGACGGCGCCATCGAATACGGCACCCGCGCCGCCTTGGGCGCGGCCTTCACCAAGACCGCGGCCGAAGCGCCGGAGCAGGAATGGCAGTTCGCCTGGCGCGCCATGCAGGCGAAGCTGAGCCTCAATCCGGTGCTGGTGAAGATCGGCAGCCTGGAAAACTTCGCGGAGCTGCGCGACCGCGACACGTATTTAGCTTGATTATCTAGCGTCCTCGCGGCGGTCGAGGCGCGCCAGCACGGCGTTCATCATGCGCTCGATATCGCCGCGTATCATCTTCGCGCCGAGGATGCCGGGCACGTAGAAGTTCGGTATCAGCTTGCCGCTGTAGACCACCTTGGTGCCGCCGGTTTCGGGCACCGGTATCAATTCCCAGTGCGATTCGTAGTGCTTCATGTCGCCGGAGATCAGCGAGATGTCGATCGACGACATCGGCTGCTCGGTCGCGCGCACGATCAGGTGGATGGATTTGGACATGAACAGGAAGCGGGCCACGCCGAATTGTTCGATGATGACCTCATTGCCATTGCGCGACAGGACCCGGCACGACTCCATGTCTGGCACGAATTCGGCCATGCGCTCATAGCCGGTCAGGATGCGCCATACCTTCGGCAGTGGCGCCGCCACCGTGCCGGTGGCGTCCACTTCGTACATATGCAGCGCATCTAACTCAACCCGGTTGACCGACACCTCCAGCTTGGGTAATTCAAGCCTAGGTGCCTGCGCCATCACCGGGGCGGCTACACCTAGCATCAAAAACAGAAGGAATCGCATCATCTTTCCAGCGTAAGGGAAAGGGTGGCAGAATACAAGAGCGCTACCGCACCCACTGTCAAATTCAGGGGCGGCCGCCGGGACTTTAGAAGCCCAGGTCTAGAGAATTGCGTTTTAATGCGGGCATATCTTCGCCCATGACCCGCGTCTGACTCTAACAACCATAATGACAACTACACCATACCCACACCTGCTGGCCCCTCTCGATCTTGGCTTCACGACGCTGCGCAACCGCGTCCTCATGGGCTCCATGCACACCGGCCTTGAGGACCGCTTCTACAACTACGGCAAGCTGGCCGCCTTCTATCGCGAACGCGCGCGCGGCGGCGTCGGATTGATCGTCACCGGCGGCATCTCGCCCAACCGCTCCGGGTGGCTGCTGCCGTTCGGCGGCACGCTCAATTTCAAGGGCGACGTGATCAACCATCGCCGCGTCACCAGCGCCGTGCATGAAGAGGGCGGCAAGATCCTGATGCAGATCCTGCATGCGGGCCGCTACGGCTACCAGCCCTTCGTGGTGTCGGCGTCGGAGAAAAAATCGCCGATCTCGCCGTTCAAGCCGCGCGCGCTGACCGAGGCAGGCATCGAATCGACCATCCGCGACTACGCCCGCTGCGCCAAGCTGGCGCGCGACGCCGGCTACGACGGCATCGAAGTGATGGGCAGCGAAGGCTACCTGCTCAACCAGTTCCTGTGCGCGCGCACCAACCTGCGCACCGACCGCTGGGGCGGCAGCATCGAGAACCGCATGCGGTTGCCGGTGGAAATCGTCAAGCGCATCCGCGCGGAAGTGGGCAATGACTTCATCATCATGTACCGGCATTCGCTGCTCGACCTGGTCGACGGCGGCAACACCTGGGACGACGTGGTGGCCGTGGCCAAGGCCTTGCAGCACGCCGGCGTGACCATCCTCAATTCCGGCTACGGCTGGCACGAGGCGCGCGTACCGACCATCGTGACCTCGGTGCCGCGCGGCGCCTTCGCCAGCCTGGCGGGCCGTCTGCGCCGCGAGGTGACGATACCGGTGGTGGCGTCCAACCGCATCAACATGCCGGCCGAGGCGGAAGGCATCCTGCAACGTGGCGACGCCGACATGATTTCGATGGCGCGTCCCTTCCTGGCCGATTCGGAGTTCGTCAACAAGGCCGCGCAAGGCCGCGCCGACGAAATCAACACCTGCATCGGCTGCAACCAGGCCTGCCTGGACCACACCTTCTCCAACAAGCGCGCCAGCTGCCTGGTGAACCCGCGCGCCTGCCACGAGACGGAACTGGTCTACGCGCCGACGGCCAAGAAACGCCGCGTGGCGGTGGTCGGCGCCGGCCCTGCCGGCTTGTCGGCGGCCACGGTGGCGGCGGAATGCGGCCATGACGTGACGCTGTTCGATTCCAGCGACAGCGTCGGGGGCCAGTTCAAGATCGCCATGCAGATTCCGGGCAAGGAGGAATTCGCCGAGACCATCCGCTACTTCCGCCGCAAGCTGGAACTGACCGGCGTGACCGTCAAGCTGGGCGTGCGCGTCACGCGCGAGCAGCTGATCGCCGACGGCTACGACGACGTGGTGGTCGCCACCGGCATCAAGGTGCGCCGTCCGCCGATCGAAGGCATCAACCATCCGAAGGTGCTGTCGTATATCGACGTCCTGCAGAACAAGGCGCCGGTCGGCAAGCGCGTGGCCATCATCGGCGCCGGCGGCATCGGCTTCGACGTCGGCGAATACCTGCTGCACGATCCGAAGCATCCGCTGCCGCTGGCGCTGGATGTCTGGGCCAAGGAATGGGGCGTGGACATGAAGGGCGACGCGCCGGGCGGCCTGACGACCGTCTCCGCGCCGGAACCCGTGCGCCAGCTGTATCTGCTGCAGCGCAAGGTGTCGAAACTGGGCGCAGGCCTGGGCAAGACCTCGGGCTGGGTGCACCGCGCGGTCCTGGCGCGCAACGGCGTGGTGATGCTGGCCGGCGTGCAGTACGACCGCATCGACGACCAGGGCCTGCACGTGACCATCGCCGGCGAACAGCGTTTGCTGTCGGTGGATAACGTGGTGGTCTGCGCGGGCCAGGACAGCCTGACCGAGTTGATGCCGTCGGAAGAGGAAGTCAAAGCCAACGCCAATTGGCCGCGTTTCCACAAGATCGGCGGCGCCGCGCTGGCCGCGGAGCTGGACGCCAAGCGCGCCATCAAGGAAGGCGCGGAGCTGGCGGTCAGCCTGTAGCGCTGCTTATCCGGCCGGCAGCTGGTCCACCATGCGGACCACTGCCTGCTCGAAGGTCTGCTTGCCGTTCATGTAGGGACGCCATTCGCTCTCCACCAGCGGTATGAGCGGGGACCAGTAGCCTTTGAACAGGCCGGCCTTGTCCGCGTAGGGCTGGTACTCCATGCCGTCGCGCCGTTTGTAGGCATCCTTCACCACACTGCCGATGGTGTAGAACTGCACCACGTGCCACAGGTCCGAATCGGGCTTGCGTTGCGTCGCCTTGAGGCGCGTTTCGATGGCCTCGTCCAGCTTCGCCGTCGATTCGACGTGCGAGATCTCGTGATACACCATCTCCAGCGACGCCAGGCCTTGATAGCTGGGGCGTCCGCCGGGGATCACGGCTTGCGTGTCGGTGTAGGCGCCCTGGCGCGTGCCGGTTTCCACCACGATGTCGACACGGATCGGCGTCAACGGGAACGGCGCTTGCAGATAGCGGGCGACGCCTTCCTGCACCTCGGCCCCGTAGCGCTCATTGAGCCGCTTCGCTTCGGCGATCCATTGCCGGTTGCTGGCGTCGTGCTGCGCCCAGATGCAGCGCGCGTACACGGGTGCCGCGCTGTCGATGGCTGCCGCCAGCTGCGGCGGCAGTTTCAGGCCGGTGGTATCGCGCCGCGTATCGGCGACGCTCAGCGCGATTTTGATGGACGCCATCTGCTCGTCGAACAGCAGGTCGCGCTTGGCGTAGTTGTCGCGATACCAGGCGACGGCGCTGCGCAGCGCCGCCATCTCGTCGGCGGAAGGCGTGGCCGTCCAGCCGATTTTTTCCAGCTGCTCCGGGCGCACGCCCAGGTTGAACAGGAAGTGGTGCAGGTTCATCAGGAACGCGCTGTGGAACTCCAGCTTGACCCGTGCCGGCGACGCGCTCGCGCCGGCAACGATGGTGGACAATGGCAGCGCCGCGGCGCAGCGCATCAATGCGCGTCTAGTGAGCATGAGAATCTCCGTTTTTTTTCAAATTGGTCAGCACGAACTCCGTCATTCCTTTGGCCAGTTCCTGCTCGCCGATGAAGATCTCCCCCGCGCGCTCGCCGCGCAGCAGTTCCGCCTCTTCGTCGCTATGGGTACGCACCACGGTCCTGATATTGGGGTTGAGCGCGCGCGCGGTCTCGATCATGGCCCGCACGTGGAAGGTGTCCGGCGTGGCGATCACCAGCATCGCGGCGCGCGCGATGTGCGCCTGGATCAGCACCGCCGGCTCGCCGGCATTGCCGGCCACCGCATGCGCTCCTTCCTTGCGCAACCGATCGACCAGTTCGCGATTCTGTTCGGCCACCACGAAGGGGACGCCGTGTTCGGTGAGCAAGGCGGCGATCCTCCGGCCCACCCGGCCATACCCGACCAGCACCACTTGTCCTGACAGATGCTCCTGCGGCACCGATGTCGGCAATTCCGCCAGCGGATCGGCGGCGCGCTCGAACTTGGCCGCCAGCGCCACGTTCTTGCCCAGCCAGCGTTCCAGCGGCTTGGTGATGCGGAACACCACCGGATTGAGCGCGATGGAGATGATGGCGCCGGCCAGTATCAGGCTTTGTCCTTCGGCCGGCATCAGGCCCAGGGACAGGCCCAGCGCCGCCAGGATGAAGGAGAATTCGCCGATCTGCGCCAGGCTGGCCGACACCATCAGCGCGGTCTTGGCCGGGTAGCGCAGCAGCAGCACCAGCAGAAAGGCGGCGACCGACTTGCCGACCACGATGATGGTCACCACCGCCAACAACTTGAGCGGCTGCTCGACCACGATCGACGGCTCGAACAGCATGCCGACCGAAACGAAGAACAGCACCGCGAACGCATCGCGCAGCGGCAGCGATTCCTCGGCGGCGCGGTGCGCCAGTTCGGATTCGCGCAGCACCATGCCGGCGAAGAAGGCGCCCAGCGCGAACGAGACGCCGAAATAGCGGGTCGACGCATAGGCGATGCCGACGGCGGCGGCGATCACGCACAGCGTGAACAGCTCGCGCGAGCCGGTGCGCGCCACCTGCCACAGGATCCAGGGGAACAGCTTGCGGCCGACCACCAGCATCAGCGCGATGAAGGCGCCCACCTGGCCCAGCGTGATCGCCAGCGTGGTCCACAGATTGACTTCGCCGGTGATCGCGACGCCGTGGCTGTCGAGCGCCGTGCCGCCCAGCGAGCCGGCCAACGCCGGCAGCAGCACCAGGACCAGCACCGTCACCAGGTCTTCCACCACCAGCCAGCCGACCGCGATGCGGCCGTTGAAGCTATCGAGGATGCCGCGCTCCTCCAGCGCCCGCAACAGCACCACCGTGCTGGCCACCGAAAGAGCGAGTCCGAATACCAGCCCGCCGCCCATGCTCCAGCCCCAGAAGTGCGCCAGCGCCATGCCGAGCGCGGTGGCGACCGCGATCTGCAACACGGCGCCCGGCAGCGCCACGCGCCGCACGGCCCACAGGTCGTCGAGGGAAAAATGCAGGCCGACGCCGAACATCATCAGCATCACGCCGATTTCGGCCAGCTGCCCGGCCAGTGCCGTATCGGCCACGAAGCCCGGCGTGGCGGGGCCGATGATGATGCCCGCAGCCAGATAACCCACCAGCGCAGGCAGCTTGAGGCGCGTTGCGAGATAGCCGAACAAAAGGCCGAAGCCCAGTGCGGCCGCGATGGTGGTGATCAGGCTGATATTGTGGGGCATGCGTGCGGGGCTCCTGCGCCAGGGTGGGTGAACCCTAGCGTAGCACAATCATGCCGGCGCGGATCGCATGGTTACAGTAGCTTGAGGATACGCTTGCCCAGTTCGCGCGCCCGCTGCGGCGTGTCGATGTTGGTGAAGGCCAGCAGCAGCGCCGACGACGCATGCGGCAGCAGCGTGCGCTCGGACAGCGCCAGCGCCGCCATGCCGTCCTGCCGCATGCGTTCGGCCAGGGCGCGGTCGGTGTGGCGGCCTTTCATGCGCAGCACCAGGTGCATGCCGCCCGGCTGCGGATCGATGCGCAGGTGCTTGCCCAGCACCGCATTCAATCCTTCCGCGGCGATCTGGCGGCGTTCGGCGTAGAGACGTCGCATGCGCTGGATATGGCGGGCGAAATGGCCTTCGTTCATGAAATCGCTGACGATGGTTTGCGTCAGCGCGGGCCCGCCGGCGGCGAAGGTATGGCAGGTCTGTTCGAAGCGCCTTACCTGCGCCTCCGGCACCACCAGATAGGCCAGCCGCACCGCAGGGAACAGCACCTTGCTGAAGGTGCCGGCGTACAGCACGCGGCCATCGTGGTCCAGGCTTTGCAGCGCCGGCAGCGGGCGGCTGGCGTAGCGGTACTCGCCGTCGTAGTCGTCTTCCACGATCCAGGCGTCGGCCTGCGTTGCCCAGTCCAGCAGCGCGAGGCGGCGCGGCAGCGACAGCGACACGCACAGCGGACATTGATGCGCCGGCGTGACGACGGCGGCCCTGGCGTGCGGCGCCGTGGCTACGCCGTGCGACACCACCAGGCCTTCCGCGTCGACCGCCACCGGGGCCAGTGTCATGCCGGCTTGTGTGAGCAGTGCGCCGGTGGCCGGGAAGCCGGGATCTTCCACCCACACGCTGTCGCCCGGTCGCAGCAGGGCGCGCACGACCAGCTCCAGCGTGTTGCGGTAGCCGGAAGTGACGAACACCTGCGACGGCGAGCAGTTGATGCCGCGCGAAAGCTGCAAGTAGGTGGCGATGGCCGCGCGCAGCGGCGCCTGGCCGGCGAAGGGCGGATAGACCATGTCGTCGGCCTGCGTGGCGCGGATCGCGCGCGCCGCCAGCCGCGCCCACACCTTGCGGGGGAAGGCGTCCAGCGCCGGCAGGCCCATTTGAAACGGCCGGTTCAGCGTTTCCTGCACCGGGGAGGGCTGTGCGCCGGCGGGCGCGCGGCGCGCGCGCATGGCCGGTTTCGATACCGCCGTCGCCGCGTGGCGCGCCAGCGTCGGCGTGACCACGGTGCCGGCCTGGCCGCGCGTTTCGACGTAGCCTTCGGCGGCCAGCAGCGAGTAGGCCGCTTCCACCGTGCCGCGCGCCAGGCCCAGCTCCAACGCCAGCGCGCGGGCCGACGGGATGCGGGCGTCCGGCAGCAGCAGGCCGTCGGCGATGGCGCTGCGGAAGCGGGTGTAGATCTGCCGGTACAGCGGTTCGGCGGCGGCGTTGTCGAGCTGGAGGAAGTCGGGCTTGGTTTTCATGGCCTAGTCGGGATGTCATTTTATGGCTCTGGAGATTATGCCATTGCAGCCATAAGATGGTGTTTTCAAAGGAGCGACCATGCATGACAAACTGAAGGATGTGGAGACGGTTGAGCAGCTGCGCGCCTGCTATCCGGTGATGAAGGAACTGCGTCCGCACCTGCAAACCGAAGAAGAATTCGTCGCGCGCGTGACGCGCATGAACCAGCGGGAAGGCTACCGCATCCTGGCCGCCTGGGAGGATGGCGAAGTGGTGGCGCTGGCCGGCTATCGCTTGGAGGAGAACCTGGTGTACGGCCGCTTCCTCTACGTCGACGACCTGGTGGCCGGCGAGAAGACGCGCGGCCAGGGCTGGGGCGCGCGGCTGCTGGAGCGCTTGACGGTGGTTGCCGATCAGGCGGAATGCGCCAAGCTGGTGCTCGATACCGGGCTGGCGAATGCACGGGCGCAGCGCTTCTACTTCCGCGAGGGGCTGATGACGGGCGCGATGCGCTTCGGCAAATTCCTGAAGGCGGGTGCGGCATGAAGATCCTGCACATCACCTGCAGCCCGCGCGGACAACAATCGGTGAGTTATCGCCTGTCCCAGCGCGTGATGGACCGGCTGCTGTCGCAGCATCCCTCCGCGCAGATCGTCACGCGCGACCTGTGGGCCGAACCGCTGCCGCATGTCGATGGCGAGTATGCGGGCGCATTGGGCGGTGCGCGGGATGGCGCGAAGCCGGCCATTGGGCGCGCCCTGTCCTCGCTGGCGTTGTCGGAGCGCCTGATCGCCGAACTGCGCGACGCCGATTGCTTGATCATCGCCACGCCGATGCACAACTTCACGGTGCCGTCGGCGCTGAAGGCCTGGCTGGATCATGTGGTGCGCATCGGCGTCACCTTCAACGTCACGCCGGAAGGCAAGATCGGCACGCTGGCCGACCGTCCGGTGTACATCGCCGTCAGCTCCGGCGGCTACCGCACCGGCGAGCGCGCCCGCCAGCCCGACTTCCTCGAACCCTATCTGCGCGCCATCCTGTCGACGATAGGCTTGAAGAACCTGAGCTTCTACTCGGTCGAGTCCACCGTCGCCGGCCCGGAAGCGGTCGAGCGGGAACTGAGCGAGCAGTTCGTGGCGGCATAGCATATCGCTGTTGAGCCGGGTCAGGTATCGTGCGCTTTTCTTGCGCTCCAGTTGGACTACAATGGACTTTCGATTCGGGAGACGATCATGACTGAGAGAACCGTGACGTTAGAGGTGCAGGTCGATGGGTATCGTAAAGCAGAGGCCGAAAAGGTTTTGCAGTCTTACGGCCTGACTATGTCGGTAGCCGTGAATGCACTGCTACGCCGCATCATTGAAGACCAAACGCTGCCCTTCGAGCTCAAAGTACCCAATGCCGAAACCCAGGCTGCCATCAGGGATTCCAGAAAGACGATGGCGGAACTGCGTTCCCACATGGATGCCGATGCTCTTGAAAAAGACAGCCCCGGCTAGGAAAGTGGTTCCCCCACGCCAGGTGGACTACAAAAAGCCCTTCTTGAAAAACTGGACCCGGCTTGAACGATCTGGGCGCTATGATTTGTCCCGATTAAAGCAGGCCATGATGTTGTTGATCGCCAATGACGAGCCCCTGGGGGCAGAGTGGCGAGAGCATGCTTTAAAGGGCGAATGGGCGGATTGTCGCGAGTGCCACATCGGTGGGATTTTCTGCTGATTTATCGGTTTGACGAATGCTCTATCAGCTTTATACGAACAGGTTCGCACGCGGAGTTGCTGGACATGTAGCCAGCGCTTGATGGCGCCGGCAAGTCCCTGAAACTTAAATTCGGCGCACCACCACGCAGCCGATCGAGTAGCCGGCGCCGAAGGAGCAGATCACGCCCAGCTGGCCGGGCGCCATGTCGTCCGAGTGCTTGTGGAAGGCGATCACCGAACCGGCCGACGAGGTGTTGGCGTAGGTGTCCAGGATCACCGGCGCTTCGCCCGGCTCGGCGTCGCGGCCCAGCACCATGCGGCTGATCAGCAGATTCATGTTCAGGTTGGCCTGGTGCAGCCAGTAGCGGTTCACCTGCGGCACTTCCAGGCCGGCGCCGGCGATGGTGGTCTTGATCATCTCGGCGGCCATCGGGCACACGTCCTTGAACACCTTGCGGCCCTGCTGGCGGAACAGTTTGTCCGGCTGGCCGATGCCGGCTTCGTCGAAGCGGTTCAGGAAGCCGAAGTTGTTGCGGATGTTGTTGGAGAAGCTGGTTTTCAGCTTGGTCTCGACGATTTCCCAGCGGTGCGAACCCTTGGCCGTGTCGGCCGCCTCGATCACCATCGCCGTGCAGGCGTCGCCGAAGATGAAGTGGCTGTCGCGGTCGCGCCAGTTCAGGTGGCCGCTGGTGATTTCAGGGTTGAGCACCAGCACCGCGCGCGCCTGGCCGCTCTGCACCGCCGCCACCGCCTGCTGGATGCCGAAGGTGGCCGACGAGCAGGCCACGTTCATGTCGAAGCCGTAGCCCTCGATGCCCAGCGCACCCTGCACCTCGACCGCCATCGCAGGATAGCCGCGCTGCATATTCGAGCAGGCCACCAGCACCATGTCGATATCGGCCGGCACGCGGCCGGCGCGGTCCAGCGCCTGGCGCGCCGCCGCCACGCAGATTTCCGCCTGCAGCGACAGTTCCTCGTCGGCGCGCTCGGGAATGCGCGACACCATGCGCAGCGGATCCAGGATGCCGGTTTTTTCCATCACATAACGCGATTTGATGCCCGACGCCTTCTCGATGAAGGCCACGCTGGACAGTTCCAGCGCCGTGACGGAGCCGTCCGCGATGGCGGCGGCATTGTCCGCGTTGAACTGTTCGGCGTAGGCATTGAAGCACTCCACCAGCTCTTCGTTGGAGATCGACTGGGCTGGCGTAAAGAGACCGGTACCGCTGATGACCGCTTGTTTCATGTTTAAACTTTCAAATTAAGCAATGGCTCATGCCAAGAATGAGGCAAATTCTACACAATGACTGCACGTTAGGCGAAAATAAAAGCGGCGCCCTTGAGGCGCCGCTGAGTTCGCTACAACAAACCCGGGGTCAAGTCTGACATTCGGACACGGGCTCTACCATAACGCACGTTAAGGTAGAGCCCGTGTCCGAATGTCAGACTTGACCCCGGGTTGCTTATTTCTTGGCCAGATCTTTCTTTACGCCGACCTGGGCCTGCACCACCGCGGTCTCGGGCTTGGCCAGTTGCACCGGCAGGCCTTTCAGGTGGTTCAGCGCCTGCGCCAGCTGGAAATCGTCGGCGCTGCCGTATTCCAGCGGCTTGCGTTTCTTTTCCAAGGCGACGATGCGCAGCTGCTCTTCCAGCTCGTCGCGCTTGCTCTTGGCGATTTCCTGGTCGCGGTCGTTCGTCAGATGCTTGTCGAGGTCGGCTTCGCGGGTGCGCAGCGCGTTCAGGCCGTCGCCGTCGGCGTTTTCATCCACCGCCAGGTCCGGCACGATGCCTTTGGCCTGGATCGAGCGGCCGTTCGGCGTGTAGTAGCGCGCCGTGGTCAGCTTGACGGCGGTGTCGGCCGTCAGCTGGCGGATGGTCTGCACCGAGCCCTTGCCGAAGGTCTGGGTGCCGATGATGTCGGCCCGCTTGTAATCCTGCAGCGCGCCAGCGACGATTTCCGAGGCCGAGGCCGAGCCGGTGTTGACCAGCACCGCCATCGGCACCAGCTTGATCGCGGCCGGCAGCTTGGCCAGCGCGTCGCTGTCGTTGCGCAGCGCGTAGTATTCGGGACGGCCGTAGAAGATCTGCTTGGAATCGGGCAGCTGGCCGTTGGTCGAGACGATGGCCGCGTCCTTGGGCAGGAAGGCCGCCGCCACGCCGATCGCGCCTTGCAGCACGCCGCCCGGGTCGTTGCGCAGGTCCAGCACCAGGCCCTTGATGTTCGGGTCCTGTTTGTACAATTCGATAATCTTGGCGGCCAGGTCGTCGACGGTCGGCTCCTGGAACTGCGAGATGCGCAGCCACACATAGCCCGGCTCGACGATCTTGCCCTTGACGCTCTTCTGGTGGATCTCTTCGCGCGTGATGTTGAACACCAGCGGCTCGGCCTCGCCCTTGCGCAGGATCGTCATGCTGACCTTGGTGTGCGGCTCGCCGCGCATCTTCTTGACCGATTCGTCTAGGCTCAGGCCCTTGACCGGCGTGTTGTCCAGGCGGGAGATCAGGTCGCCCGCCTTGATGCCGGCGCGCCAGGCCGGCGAATCCTCGATCGGCGCGACGATCTTGATGTAGCCGTCCTCGCTCTGGCCGATCTCGATGCCGAGGCCGACGAACTTGCCCTGCGAGCCTTCGCGCAGCTCGGCGTAGGCTTTCTTGTCCAGGTAGGCGGAATGCGGGTCCAGCGAGGCCACCATGCCGGAGATGGCTTCGGTCAGCAGCTTCTTGTCTTCGACTTTTTCAACGTAGTCGGACTTGATCAGGCCGAACACGTCGGCCAGCTGGCGCAGTTCCTCCAGCGGCAGCGGCGGGTCCACCGGCTTTTGCGCCATGGCGGAAAATTGCAGGGACACGGCGATACCGGCGATCACGCCCAGGCCGACCAGTCCGGAATTCTTTAATTTCTTGCCCATGTTTCACCTATCGAAGCTGTTGCCGACAGCCGTCGCCGGTGGGCCACCCCGCCGCAACGCGCTTGAGTTGAGTATAAACCTGATTCTCGGCAAACGTAGTAGCCGTCGCGAAATCATTTATACCTTTACGAGAATTTACAACGCTTGCCGTTGACATTTGAAGCACACCAGCGCCCGCTTGGCGTTGCGTCAAGTTTGCCGTTTTGTATGCAGTGTATCCTTCCTGTTCACGTCCGTAAGCAATTGTAAGAAGTCCTGTAACGGCGGGGGCCGCGGCCTAAACTGAACTCGTATTTCTCTCTACCCTGAAGTGGTTTTCGCCTGCGCCCCAAGCGCAGGCTTTTTTTTATCTACGGAGCTCCCATGCGTACTCATTTCTGTTCCACTTTGCAGCGCGTGACGGTCGCGCTGGCCCTGAGCGCGGCCTTGTTGCCGGCCTTCGCGCTGCCCGTCATGGAAATGCGCGCCGAGGATTTCCTGCCGATGGCGGCCGAGCTGAAAAAATCGCTGAACCTGAACGCCAATCAGCAAGTGCTGTGGCAGCAGACCGAAAGCAAGACCCGCAACCTGCTGCGCGAGCGCCAGTCGCGCCGCGAACGCCTGCAGGCGGCCACGCTGGAAGGCGCCAAGGGCGCCAATGTCGAGCTGCGCGACCTGGCCAAGGCGGTCGACGAGGAAACCACCGCCGGCGCGCTGGAGGAAAAGCTGATGCGCGCATGGTGGCTGACCGTCAACGATGCCTTGAATGAAACCCAGCGCCAGGCCGTGGTGCAGCTGGTCGGCGAGCAGCTGATGCGGGTGCCGGACAACGGCGCCCGCAGCGGTGGGGCGCCGCGCAAGGAAGAGGGCGGTGAGCAGCATCGCGGCGGCCGCAAGGGCGGCATGGGCGGCAGCATCGGCGGACCCGGCGGCGCCAGCATCAGCCTGCCGGGCGGCGGCGGCTGAGGGAGTCCCCTGGCTGGGGCGGGCCGGTGTGTATCGTAAAGTAAAAATCGGCCTGCTTGCCCTTTTGCCAGCAGGGCTGCCGGTAGAATGTGCAGCCTATGAGCAAACTGATTTCCTTCGCCTGCCTGGCCTTGCTGGGCGCCTCCGATATTTACGCACAAACGGACGCGGCGCCCGCCAAGCCGGCCCTGGGCCCGGACGGCAAGCCGGTGCCCCAGGTCAGCGTCAGCGGCGGCCGCGCCAGCGACATGGACGAGCGCCGCAACTCGGTGGCCGGCAAGCAGGTCTACGGCCGCGAGGAACTGGACCGTAACGGCGACAGCAACCTCGGCGACATCCTCAAGCGCCTGCCGGGCGTGACCATCGGCGGCCGACCCGGCCGTGGCGGCGACGTGCGCATGCGCGGCATGGGCAACGGCTACACCCAGGTGCTGCTGAACGGCGAACGGCCGCCGGCCGGCTTTTCGATGGAATCGCTGTCGCCCGACCAGGTCGAGCGGGTGGAAATCATGCGCGGCCCGATCGCCGAGCACAGCACGCGCGCCATCGCCGGCACCATCAACATCATCCTGCGCGACGGCTACCAGCAAAAGGACAATCAGCTCAAGTTCACCGACAGCATCGAGCAGGACCGCCATGCGCCGAATGTGTCGCTGTCGGTGCCGGGCAAGGCGGGCGGCCTGACCTGGCTGCTGACCGGTTCGGTCTTCGAGAACCGCCAGCACGACCAGAGCGCAAGCTACAACCGCGACACCCGCGCAGACGGCGTGGTGCTCAAGGACCAGAACGTCTTCGACGAAACCAAACGCAGCGCGCGCGGCATCCACCTGACGCCGCGCCTGTCCTATAAATTCGACAGCGGCGATACGCTGAACTTCCAGCCCTTCCTGATGGTCAACCGCAGCGACGGCAACGCGCGCAGCGACCTGACGCAGAATGTCGGCCTGGTGCCGCCGGCCTTGCAACAGCCGCCCGAATACAAGCTGGCGCTGACCGGCACCCATGCCGAATCGACTTTCTTTCGCGGCTTCGGCAATTGGGTGCACAAGCTGCAAGGCGGGTCCAAGCTGGACGTCAAGTTCGGCTTCGGCAGCGGCCGCAGCGACAGCGACTCGTTGCGCTTTCAGTTCGACAACGCCGGCAATCTGCTGCAACGCTACACCGACGACGCCGCCGTGCGCGACCGCAGCGCCAGCAGCGGCGGCAAGTACACCACGCCGATCGGCAAGGAACACTCGCTGGCGGCTGGCTGGGATGTCGAGCTGGGCAATCGTGCCGAGAGCAAGACTTCGCTGGACAAGAACGGCGTGTCGCAGTACGGCGATGCCGGCGACAACCTGAGCGCCGACACCCGCCGCCTGGCCGTGTTCGCGCAGGACGAGTGGGACATCAACCAGCAGTGGTCGGGCTACGCCGGCTTGCGCTGGGAAGGCATACGCACCACCAGCACGCGCGCCGGCCAGGACATCGGCAACAGCAGCAACGTGCTGAGCCCGTTGCTGCACGGCGTCTACCGCATCCCCGGGCACGACCGCGACCAGATCCGCGCCAGCCTGACCAAGAGCTACAAGGCCGCCAACATCCAGGACCTTATCGCCTTGCCGTCGCTGTCGCGCCTGAACAGCGCCACCCGGCCCGACCGCACCGGCAACCCCGACCTGAAGCCCGAACTGGCGACCGGCCTGGACTTCGCCTACGAGCACTACCTGGGCCGTGGCGGCATCATCACGGCCGACGGCTTCATCCGTGACATCAAGAACCTGATCCGCCGCGAGCTGAGCTTGCAGAACACGCCGACCGGCCCGCGCTGGGTGTCGACGCCGGCCAATATCGGCCACGCCCGCACCAGGGGCATCGAGCTGGAGGCCAAGCTGCAGTTGCAGGAACTGATCGCCGACGGCCCGGCGATCGACTTCCGCTCCAACTACAGCCGCTTCTGGTCCAGCGTGGACGGCATCCCCGGCCCCGACAACCGCCTCGACGCGCAACCGAAGCAGACCGCCAACGTCGGCCTGGACTACCGCCTGAAGCCGGTGCCGCTGACCCTGGGCGCCAGCCTGAACTGGACGCCGGCAACCGTCATCCAAAGTAGCACCGAGCAGGTGGTGAGCAGCAGCCGCAAGCGCTCGTTCGACGCCTACGGCCTGTGGAAATTCAACGCCCGCAATCAAGTCCGCATTTCCGCAAATAATTTAACGGCGGAAGACGCGCTGGGTAGTAATATCGTGACCACCAATGGCCTGGCACAACTGGCCAACACGATCAACCAGACTTACGTAGTCTGGAGCGTCAAATACGAAATGAAATTCTGACCAAGAAGGAAATGCAGTGAAACGATACTTGCTGAGCACGCTTACCCTGAGCCTGATGACCGCCTTTGCCGGCGCCGCCGTAGCCGCCGATTCTGCGCCGGTGTCCGGCATCGCCACCCAATACATCGACGCCAGCGTGCGTCCGCAAGACGACTTCTACCACTACCTGAACGGCGAGTGGCTGAAGACCACGCAGATTCCCGAAGACAAATCCAGCTGGGGGACCTTCGCCAAGCTGCGCGACGATGTGCTGCCGCAGTTGCGCGCCATCATCGAAGCGGCCGAGGCCGACAAGAGCCGCAAGGCCGGCAGCGACGCCCAGAAAATCGGCGACCTGTACGCCAGCTTCATGGACGAGAAAAAACTGGAAGCGCTGGGCGTCAAGCCGCTGGCCGGTGAACTGAACCGCATCCGCGCCATCAAGGACAAGAAAGCCTTCCCGATGCTGATCGCCCACCTGAGCGAGATCGGCGTCGGCGCGCCGTACGGCATCTACGTCAGCCAGGATGCGCGCGAATCGACCAAGTACGCGGTCGGCATCTCGCAAAGCGGCCTGGGTCTGCCGGACCGCGATTACTACCTGAAAAAAGACGACGCCAAGCTGGCCGACACGCTGGTCAAGTATGAGGCGCACGTGGCCAAGATCCTGGCGTTGGGCGGCGACAAGCAGGCCGCCGCCAGCGCCAAGGCCGTGGTCGCGCTGGAAGCCTCGCTGGCCCAGGCGCAGTGGACCAAGGTCGAGAACCGCGACCCGGTCAAGCGCTACAACAAGATGTCGATCGCCAAGCTGGCCGAGCTGGCGCCCGGCTACGACTGGCAGCACGCGCTGGCGGCGGCCGGCGTGGCGAACAAGATCGACTACGTCATCGTGAACCAGCCGAGCTACCTGGGTGGCTTTAACGCCGCGCTGGAAAAGACCGACCTGGCGACCTGGAAGTCCTACTTCGAATGGCAGCTGCTGCGCCGCGCCTCGCCTTACCTGTCGAAGGATTTCGCCGACGCCAACTTCGATTTCTACAGCACCGTGCTGACCGGCGTGGCCGTCAAGCCGCCGCGCTGGAAATCGGCGGTGAGCCTGGTGGAGGGCAGCCTGGGCGAAGTGCTGGGCAAGCTGTACGTGAGCCAGCACTTCCCGCCGGAGCGCAAGGCCCGCATGGAAGAACTGGTGAAGAATTTGCTGGCGTCGTACAAGGCCAGCGTCGATACGCTGGACTGGATGAGCCCGGAAACCAAGCAGCAAGCGCAAGCCAAGCTGGCCAAGTTCACGCCCAAGATCGGCTACCCGAACAAATGGCGCGATTACTCGTCGCTGGCCATCGTCAAGAGCGACCTGGTGGGCAACGCCATGCGCGCCTCGGTGTTCGGCCACCAGCGCATGGTCAACAAGCTGGGCAAGCCGGTCGACCGCGAAGAGTGGGGCATGACGCCGCAGACCATCAACGCCTACTACAACGCGACGATGAACGAGATCGTGTTCCCGGCGGCGATTCTGCAACCGCCGTTCTTTGACGCCAAGGCCGACGACGCCGTCAACTACGGCGCCATCGGCGCGGTGATCGGCCACGAAATCAGCCACGGCTTCGACGACAAGGGCAGCCAGTCCGACGGCGACGGCAACCTGCGCGACTGGTGGACCAAGGAAGACCGCGCCAACTTCAAGGCCAAGGCCGACGCGCTGACCAGGCAGTACGACGGCTACAGCCCGATCAAGGGCTACAACGTCAACGGTTCGCTGACCCTGGGCGAGAACATCGCCGACAACAGCGGCGTATCGATCGCCTACAAGGCCTACAAGCTGTCGCTGGGCGGCAAGGAAGCGCCGGTGATCGACGGCCTGACCGGCGACCAGCGCTTCTACATGGGCTTTGCGCAGGTATGGCGCAGCAAGACGCGCGACGCCCAGCAGATCGTGCTGATCAAGACCGATCCGCATTCGCCGGGCCAGTTCCGCGCCAACGGCACCATGGTCAACCAGCCGGGCTTCTACGAAGCCTTCGGCGTGAAGCCGGGCGACAAGATGTATGTTGCGCCGGAACAGCGCGTGATCATCTGGTAAGCGCTTAACCGCCGAAAAAACCCATAAAAAGGCCACCCAGTGTGGTCTTTTTGCTATCGTTGCAACAGCGGGGGTCAAGTCTGACATTCGGACACAAGCTCGACCGTATGCAATTACTACAGAAGAGGTCGTGTCCGAATGTCAGACTTGACCCCATTCGTTTGGAGAAAGACTTGAAAGCACATCTAACACAACGATCATGCGCGCTGGCGCTGGCGTTGCTGGCTTCGGCCGGCGTCCAGGCACAAGCACCCCAGCAAAAAATCTCGGGCGTGGACCTGGGCGATCTCAACGCCGCGATTCGCCCGCAGGACGATTTCTTCCTCAACCTGAACGGCAAGTGGCTGGACAAGACCGCCATTCCGGCCGACAAATCGAGCTGGGGTTCGTTTGAAAAACTGGACGACGACACCAAGCCGCAACTGCGCGCCATCATCGAGGCGGCCGCCGCCGATCCGAACAAGTCGCCCGGCTCCGACGCCCAGCGCATCGGCGATTTCTTCGCCAGCTATATGGACGAAGCCAAACTGGCGGAGCTGGGCCTGACCCCGCTGCGCGCCGAGCTCGACCGCGTGGCCGCGCTCAGGGACAAGAAGGAAATCCCGGCCCTGATCGCCCGCTTCAACCGCTACGGCGTGACCGCGCCCTACGGTTTCGTCATCCACCAGGACAACAAGGATTCGACCAGGTATGTGGCCGACCTGGTGCAGGACGGCCTGAGCCTGCCGGACCGCGACTACTACCTGAAAAAGTCGGACAAGAAGATGGCCGACACGCTGGCCAAGTACCAGCAGCACGTGACCAAAATGCTGACCCTGGCCGGCATCGCCAATCCGGCGGCCGACGCCAAGGCCATCGTCGCGTTGGAGACCGAGCTGGCGAAAGTCCAGTGGACCAAGGTCGAGCTGCGCGACCCGGTCAAGGCCTACAACAAGGTGGCGCTGGCCGACCTGTCCAAGCTGGCGCCGGGCTACGACTGGACCACCTGGCTCAACGACACCGGCATCGCCGGCAAGGTCGACTACGTCATCGTCAGCCAGCCCAGCTTCATCACCGGCTTCAACAAGGTGCTGAACCAGACCCCGCTGTCGACCTGGCAGGCGTGGTTCCGCTGGCAGGTGATCCACGCCAGCGCGCCCTACCTGGCGAAAGACTTCGCGCTGGAGAACTTCGCCTTCTACGGCACCGTGCTGAGCGACACCAAGGAACAGGAGCCGCGCTGGAAGCGCGCGGTCAACGCCACCGACGGCGCGCTGGGCGAGAGCCTGGGCAAGCTGTACGTGGAGCAGCATTTCCCGGCCGAGCGCAAGGCGCGCATGGAGGCGCTGGTGCGGAACCTGTTGGCGGCCTTCAAGCAAAGCATCAACACGCTGGACTGGATGGGCCCGGCCACCAAGGAACAGGCGCAGGCCAAGCTGGCCAAGTTCATGGTCAAGATCGGCTATCCGAACAAGTGGCGCGACTACTCGTCGCTGGTGGTGGTCAAGGACGACCTGGTGGGCAATGTACGCCGCTCGCGCGAGTTCGACTACAACAAGGAAGTGAACAAGCTCGGCAAGCCGGTCGACCGCGACGAATGGGGCATGACGCCGCAGACCATCAACGCCTACTACAACCCGGAGCTGAACGAGATCGTGTTCCCGGCCGCCATCCTGCAGCCGCCGTTCTTCAACGCCGACGCCGACGACGCGGTCAACTACGGCGCCATCGGCGCGGTGATCGGCCACGAGATCAGCCACGGCTTCGACGACCAGGGCGCCCAGTACGACGGCGACGGCAACCTGCGCGACTGGTGGACCAAGGCCGACCACAAGAACTTCGCCGCCAAGAGCAAGATGCTGGTCAGGCAGTACAGCGCCTTCAGCCCGGTCAAGGGCTACCACGTCAACGGCGAGCTGACCCTGGGCGAGAACATCGCCGACAACTCCGGCGCGGCGATCGCGCTCAAGGCTTACCAGATTTCGCTGAACGGCCAGCCTTCGCCGGTGATCGACGGCCTGAGCGGCGAGCAGCGCTTCTACATGGGCTTTGGCCAGGTGTGGCGCAGCAAGATCCGCGACGCCCAGCAAATCGTTTACCTTAAATCCGACCCGCATTCGCCGGACCAGTTCCGCGCCAACGGCACCGTGCGCAACCAGCCGGGTTTTTACAACGCTTTTGGCGTCAAACCGGGCGATAAAATGTATCTGGCGCCAAAAGACCGCGTCATCATGTGGTAGCCCTTTATCCCGTAGCGGCCCTGTGATATAAAGCGCAACAGGGCCAAACATCGTGGATTGGCCTTTATTCAATCAAGAGGATATTTTCGTGAAACGTCATCTCGTAAGTGCATTGACCCTGAGCCTGATCGCAGGCCTGGCGGGCGCCGCCGACAACACCACAAGTGTCGTTCCGGCCAGCGCCCAAGCAGCAAACGCCAAGCTGGTTTCCGGCATTGCGGTGGAATACATCGATCCAGCGGTACGCGCGCAGGACGACCTGTTCACCCACATGAACGGCAAATGGCTGGCCACGACTGAAATCCCGGCGGACAAAGCCAGCTGGGGCAGCTTCGCCAAGCTGCGCGACGATGTTCAGCCGCAACTGCGCGCCATCATCGAAGGCGCCGCCGCCAACAAGGCCGGCGGCCCTGATGCCCAGCGCATCGGCGACTTTTACAGCAGCTTCATGGACGAAGCCAGGCTGGAACAGCTGGGCCTGACCCCGCTGAACGCGGAACTGGCGAAGATCGCCGCCGTGAACAACAAGAAGCAGCTGCCGGCGCTGATCGCGCACCTGAACCAGATCGGCGTGACCGCGCCGTACGGCTACGGCATCCACCAGGACAACAAGGATTCGACCAAGTATGTGGTCGACATCGGCCAGGACGGCCTGGGCCTGCCGGACCGCGATTACTACCTGAAAGCGGACGACAAGAAGATGGCCGACGCGCTGGCCAAGTATGAACTGCACATCGGCAAAATGCTGACCATGGCAGGCGACCAGCACGGCGCCGTCACCGCGCACGCCATCGTGGAATTCGAAAAAGAACTGGCCAAGATCCAGTGGACCAAGGTCGAACTGCGCGACCCGGTCAAGGCCTACAACAAGGTCGACATCGCCAAGCTGGGCAAGCTCGCCCCAGGCTACGACTGGAACGCCTACCTGACCGACGCCGGCGTGTCCGGCAAGGTCAAGTACGTGATCGTCGGCCAGCCCAGCTACCTGAAGGGCATGACCGCGCTGCTGGCCAAGACCCCGCTGGACACGCTGAAGTCCTACTTCCGCTGGCAGCTGCTGCGCTCCGGCGCGCCTTACCTGAGCAAAGCCTACGTCGACGAGAACTTCGCCTTCTACGGCACGGTGCTGAGCGGCGTGACCGAACAGCGTCCACGCTGGAAGCGCGGCGTTTCCGTGACCGAAGGCGCGCTGGGCGAAGCCGTCGGTAAGATCTACGTCGAGCAGAACTTCCCGGCCGAGCGCAAGGCGCGCATGCAGGCGCTGGTCAACAACCTGCTGGCCGCCTACAAGGTCAGCATCGACCAGCTGGACTGGATGAGCCCGGTCACCAAGAAACAGGCGCAGCAAAAGCTGGCCAAGTTCACCACCAAGATCGCGTACCCGGACCACTGGCGCGATTACTCGAAGCTGACCGTCGCCAAGGACGACCTGGTGGGCAACGTGCTGCGTTCGCGCGAATTCGAGTACAACAAGGAACTGGCCAAGTTGGGCAAGCCGATCGACCGCGCAGAGTGGGGCATGACGCCGCAAACCGTCAACGCCTACTACAACCCGGAAATGAACGAGATCGTGTTCCCGGCCTCGATCCTGCAGGCACCGTTCTTCAATGCTGACGCGGACGACGCGGTCAACTACGGCGCCATCGGCGGCGTGATCGGCCACGAGATCAGCCACGGCTTCGACGACCAGGGCGCGCAGTACGACGGCGACGGCAACCTGCGTGACTGGTGGACCGCTGCCGACCACAAGAACTTCGCGGCCAAGACCAAGATGCTGGTGGAGCAGTACAACCAGTTCAGCCCGCTGCCTGGCTACCATGTCAACGGCGAACTGACCTTGGGCGAGAACATCGCCGACAACAGCGGCGTGGCGATTGCGTACAAGGCCTACAAGCTGTCGCTGGGCGGCAAGGAAGCGCCTGTCATCGACGGCCTGACCGGCGACCAGCGCTTCTACATGGGCTTTGCCCAGGTATGGCGTTTGAAGATGCGTGAAGCGCAGCAGATCGTGCAGATCAAGACCGACCCGCACTCGCCAGGCCAGTTCCGCGCCAACGGCCCGATGCGCAACCAGCCAGGCTTCTACGACGCCTTCAACGTCAAGGCGGGCGACAAGATGTACCTGGAACCAAAAGACCGCGTGATCATGTGGTAACAAGCACTTAGACGCCAAAAGGGCCGCAGCGATGCGGCCCTTTTTAATTTAGAATTGATCGATTGATTTGCGTAGGATATTGCCGACCTTCGGCAGACCTTGACGTTCATAGGTTGCGATCAGCTGGTGTGCGGTCTTGGGTGGATTTTTGAGACGCTGTCGAAGCGTTCTGATGGCCGCTATAGTCGTCTGCGGATCAAGCGAGTATTGCGCTGCAAGGAAATCGTCCGGATGTATCGCCGGAACTCCGCACGCACCGGGAAAGTCCTTGGTATTGAAGGTAACAATTGCGGTCGCTTGGCTTGCAATTGCTGCTGCTAGTACGTGCCTATCATTCGGGTCTGGCAGTGTTAGCGTATCGATCAGGTATTCAAAATTTTCAATGACGCTGTCCTTGATGGCGGTATTCATCAATTCTGCAGTTCTAATCAGGGCTTCACGGCGCAGATCCGGGCGATTCGCAGATAGTTTTCTTATCCACTCATCTTGAATGATTTGTGTCCAGCGCGCTTGATAGATGCCAGCGGCGGCCAAACTGAGCAGCAAATCGCGTAGAGGGGCGGGTAAAGTACACACGCATCCAAGACTGCCGTAGATCGATGAGCTGCCATCAATACCCCATGTTTAGCTCCTGAGCTTGCTCTACCAGTTGCTGGAGCGCGTCCTGAGAAATTTTCGTCTGTTCGTCTTTGTATTTCGCCAAGTCCGAGGTTACTAGCGTGACTTTGCCTTCCGATAGCAGTCCCATCAGATAAGGGCCTGATACGTTCAAGTACTCTGCGGCCTCGGCGAGCGTCATATCCTGCGCGATTGGAATGCTCGACATGATGACCCTCCTGTGTTCATGGAATTTAAATCAAATACCTCCAGGGACCTTGGCATCGATCAGCGATCAGCCTCTTTTTCAATTCAGAGTAAACTACGGGCTTCGAATTACAAGAAACCGGTACCCCATGCGCTTGCGTTATTCCGCACTCCTCGTTTTGCCCCTGCTGCTGGCCGCTTGCGGCGATTCGTTCACGCCTGTCGATGTCTATATGGCGAAGACGCCGGAGTGCGCCACCTGGCAAGAAGGCTCGCGCTACCAGTTGCCGCGCGGGATCAGCGTGGCGACCACGCCGCCGGTCACGCTGCCGGATGGCGGCGCCGAGTTCACCTTCGTCTACCTGGTGCCGCGCGGCGAGCGGGCCATGTTCCTGACCCGCGAGTACCACGTCACCACGCCCAAGGGCCCGGTGATCGCCAAGGCGGAACTGGTCAGCTTCTACCAGCGCGCCACCAACTCGCGGCCGGAAATCGTCGAGGCCATCCCCAAGGTGCCCGACATGTTGGTCGCCGGCGCCACCAGCGACGATACGATCTGGCGCGTGCGCCTGCGCGTGAAGGACAAGCTGCCGGAACGCTTCGACGTGGTGCCGCCAGCCTTCGAGATCGCGCTGACCAAGTACCCGATGCGCACCTTCACCTATCGCTACTTCGCCGACCGCAAGGCCTTCGGCCTGTGCAGCTGATGTGCCGCCAAGCTTGGCGGATTTCCGCATAAGCACCGCCCGGTTCATGCGGTTTTCCGCCTGAATCGCCGCGCGCCGGTTTCGCCATCCCTTATAAATCAATGACTTGAACCGCGGCCCGTGCTTGGCACGGAAGCTGCAATGTCTCCCGGTAACTACAACCACAAAGGAGACAAGCATGTCCAAGTTCCGTCTGTTATCGCTGACGCTCGCCATCGCCGCCGCTGCGTCCGGCGCGCAAGCGCAAGAAGTGGTCCGCCTCGGCAACCTCAAGTTCGCCCACTACGGCGCCGTCTCGTACATCAAGGAAATCGCGCCCAAGTGCGGCATCAAGGTGGAAGAGCACGTCTTCGCCAAGGGGCCGGACGTGATGCAAGCCATCCTGGCCGGCGAGCTCGACGTCGGCGCCACCGCTTCCGAGGCGGCCATCTCCGGCCGCGCCAACGGCGCGCCGATCTATGTGGTGGCCGGCTTCGCCAAGGGCGGCGCGCGTCTGCTCGCCCGTCCAGGCAGCAACATCAAAGCCATCAAGGATCTGAAGGGCAAGAAAGTCGGCGTCACGCGCGGCGGCATTCACGAAGTGCTGCTGATCGCCGAACTGGCCCAGGCCGGCCTGAGCGCCTCCGACCAGCCGGGCAAGGATGTGCAGCTGGTGTTCCTGGCGTTCGCCGACCTGAACCAGGCGCTGATGGGCAAGAACCTGGACGCCATCATGCAAAGCGAACCGCAATCCTCGCAGGCCATCAACAAGGGCTACGGCGTCGAAGTGATGAAGCCCTACGACACGCCGATCGGCCCGCCGGTGCGCACCATGGTGATGAGCGAGAAGTTCTACAAGGAACACCGCGCCACCGCCGCCAAGTTCATGAGCTGCTTCGTGCAGGCCACCAAGCTGTTCATCGACAACCAGCCGGTCGCCGAGAAATATGTGCGCGAAGTGATCTTCAAGAACCAGATCAGCAAGGACGATTTCGACGACGCCATCAGCAATTCGCCTTACAGCTACGACATCACCGCCGAGCACATCCAGATCACCACCGACGTGATGGCCAAGCACGGCACCGGCAAGATGCGCGCCGCGCCAATCGCCAAGGACTGGGTCAAGACCGACCTGCTGGACGCGGCCAAGAAAAGCCTCAACATTCAATAACTGCGTCCAATAAAACGGAGACACATCATGAGCAAGCAAGACTGGCGGCAATCCGCCTCGGGCGCGGTGGTGCCCATCCTTATCGTCGCCCTGTGGCAAGCCAGCGCCATGCTGGGCTGGGTCAACCCGCAGGTGCTGCCGTCGCCGGTCGCGGTGGTGCAGAAGTGGATCGAGTACCTGCTGCCGTTGACGGCCTACGATCCGTCGGCGCAATCGTGGCTGGGCTGGGCGCTGTCCGGCGAGCTGCTGGGCGACACCTTCAGCAGCATGTACCGCGTGATCGTCGGCTTCGCCGTCGGCGCCGGCCTGGCGCTGCCGCTGGGTTTGTTGATGGGTTCGAGCCAGCGCATGTATGCGTGGCTCAATCCGCTGATGCAGGTGCTGCGGCCGATTCCGCCGATCGCCTACATTCCGCTGGCGATCCTGTGGTTCGGCCTGGGCAATGCGCCGGCCGTGTTCCTGATCGCGCTGGGCGCTTTCTTCCCGGTGCTGGTCAACACCATCGCCGGCGTGCGCCAGGTGGACGGCATCTACATCCGCGCCGCCCGCAACCTGGGCGTCAGCCAGCGCACCATGTTCGTCCGCGTGATGCTGCCGGCCGCCGTGCCCTACATCCTGTCGGGCGTGCGGATCGGCATCGGCACCGCCTTCATCGTCGTGATCGTGTCGGAGATGATCGCCGTGAACAATGGCCTCGGCTTCCGCATCCTCGAAGCGCGCGAATACTTCTGGTCCGACAAAATCATCGCCGGCATGATCAGCATCGGCCTGCTGGGCCTGATCATCGACGTCGGCATGAACAAACTGAACAATCATTTGCTGCGCTGGCACCGCGGCCTGGAGAACTGACATGACCCATATCGAAGTCAAAGCCGTCAACAAGGTCTTCAAGACCGACAGCCGCGAAGTGATCGCGCTCAAGGACATCGACCTGGAAATCCCGCAGGGCCAGTTCGTCTGCCTGCTGGGGCCTTCGGGCTGCGGCAAGTCCACCTTGCTGAACGCGATCGCCGGCTTCTCGCTGCCGTCGTCCGGCACCATCACCGCCGACAGCAAGCTGGTCACCGGCCCGGGACCGGAACGCGGCATGGTGTTCCAGGAGTACGCACTGTTCCCCTGGATGACGGTGGAAAAGAACATCGCCTTCGGCCTGGAAATCAAGGGCATGCCGCAGCCGGAGATCACGGCCAAGGTCGATCAGCTGCTGGGCATGCTGTCCTTGAGCGACTTCAAGCACCGCTTCCCGAAAGACCTGTCCGGCGGCATGCGCCAGCGGGTCGCCATCGCCCGTGTGCTGGCGCTCGATTCGCCGATCATGCTGATGGATGAACCGTTCGGCGCACTCGATGCGCTGACGCGCCGCAACCTGCAGGACGAACTGCTGCGCATCTGGGCCGAGCTGAAGAAGACCATCATCTTCGTCACCCACAGCATCGAGGAAGCGATCTACCTGGCCGACCGCATCGTCGTGATGACCTACCGCCCCGGCACGGTCAAGCGCGACCTGATGGTGGACTTGCCGCGCCTGCGCGATCCGGCCTCCGCCGAATTCAACACCCTCAAGCGCGAACTGGGCCAGCTGGTGATGGAAGAGCAGCAACGCCACCACAACGACGAGATGCGCATGGCGGCGGTGGACTGAGCAGGTGCAGTAGAATCAGCGTATGCGTGCTCAAAAAAACCTGCTACTGCTGTTCGCACTCGTGTGCGCGCTGGGCGTGATTGCCGGGTCCTTCCTGGCCGGCACCTGGCGCGCGCGCGACGAACTGCGGCGGCAGGGCCAGCGCCAGCTGCAACTGATGGCGCCGGACCTGCAATCGCTGCTGCAAAAATATGAAACGCTGCCGTTTGTACTGGGCTTCCAGCCCGACCTGATCGAAGCGCTGGCGCATCCGACCGATGCGCCGGCGATCACCCGCCTCAACAGCACGCTGCAAACCATCCAGCAGCAGGCCAAGGTGGGCGCCATCTACGTGATGGACCGCGACGGCCTGACCATAGGCGCCAGCAACTGGGACCAGCCGCTGGGCTTCGTCGGCAAGAACTTTTCCTATCGCCCCTATTTCGACGCCGCGCTGCATGGCCGGGCGGGGCGCTTCTACGGCATCGGCACCAGCACCAGCGAGGCCGGCTACTTCATCGCGCAGCCGGTGTACCGCAACGGCACGGCCGGCGGCCCGGTCACCGGCGTGGTGGCGGTGAAGATCAGCCTGGCCGACTTCGAACGCACCTGGCGCAGCAGCGACGACGCCATCGTGCTGGCCGACAGCACCGGCGTCATCTTCCTCAGCAACCGCCCGGACTGGATCTACCGCAGCCTGCATGTGCTGGACGCGGCCACCGAGCGCCAACTGGCGCACACCCAGCAATACACCGGCCAGAAGATCACGCCGCTGCGCGGCCATCCCGACCTGTTCGTCACGCAATCGGTGGGGCAGCTGGGCTGGCAGCTGATGCTGTTCCCCGGCCAGCTGCGCGTGGTGCGCACCGGCATGCAGTGGGCCGCCGCGGCGGCGCTGCTGTTGGCCTGCGCGGCGGTGTCGAGCTGGGCGCTGCACCAGCGCCGCCGCCGGCTGGAAGAACGCATGGCCTCGGCCGCCGCGCTGCAAAAGGCGGCCGATGAACTGGACGACAAGATCGTCGAACGCACGCAACAACTGCGCACCACCAACCAGCATCTGGAGAGCAAGTACGCCAAGTTGCAGGAGACCGAACACCTGCTGCGCTCGACACAGAACGAGCTGGTCCAGGCCGGCAAGCTGGCGATGCTGGGCCAGATGGCGGCCGGCATCACCCACGAACTGAACCAGCCGCTGGCCGCGATCCGCGCCTTCGCCGACAACGCCCGCGTGTTCCTGGCGCGCGGGCAGGGCGCGCAGGTCGAGGGCAATCTCGGCCACATCAGCGAGGCCAGCGCGCGCATGGGCGCCATCATCGGCCAGCTGAAGGGCTTTGCGCGCAAGGATGAGACGGTGGCGTCGGTCGACCTGGCGGCCTCGGTGCGGGCCTCGGCGTTCTTGCTGGAGAGCGAGTTCCGCCGCCACGCCGTCGCGCTGGACATCGCCGCGGCCGACGGCCTGTTAGTGACCGGCAGCAGCGTGCGCATCGAACAAGTGCTGATCAACCTGCTGCGCAACGCGCTCGACGCGGTGGAGACGGCCGAGCGGCGCGAAGTGGCCATCCGCCTGGAACGCGACGGCGCCTGCGCGCTGGTCAGCATCAGCGACAGCGGCGCCGGCATACCGGATCAGGTGGTGGCGCATCTGTTCGAGCCGTTCTTCACCACCAAGCCGTCCGGCAAGGGATTGGGCCTGGGGCTGGCGATCTCGTCGTCCATCGTGCAGGCCATGAACGGCCAGCTGACGGCGCATAATCAAGCGGGCGGCGGCGCGCGCTTCGAGCTGCGCTTGCCGCTACAACAAGAGGGAGTATGACGTGCAGGCTATTTTGATCGAAGACGAAGCCGCGCTGCGCCTGGCCACCAGCCAGACGCTGGAACTGGGCGGCTTCAGCGTGCAGGCCTGCGCCAGCGCCGAGGAAGCGCTGGCGCTGCTGCGCGCCGATTATCCCGGCGTGGTCGTCACCGACGTGCGCCTGCCGGGCCGCTCCGGCCTGGAGCTGCTGGCGCAGGCCGCCGCGCTGGATGCGGAGTTGCCGGTCATCGTCGTCACCGGCCATGGCGATGTCGAGATGGCGGTCGCCGCGATGCGCGGCGGCGCCTACGACTTCATCGAGAAACCGTTCGCGGCCGAGCGCCTGCTGGAAGCGGTGCGCCGCGCCCAGGAGCGGCGCGGCCTGGTGCTGGAGAACCGCCAGCTGCGCAGCGCCCGCGCCCAGCATCCGGACGTGCCCGACCTGGTCGGCCGCTCGGCCGCCATCGAACAGCTGAAAGTCCTGATCCGCAACATCGCCCCGGCCGGCGTGGACGTGTTGATCAACGGCCAGACCGGCACCGGCAAGGAAGTGGCCGCGCGCCTGCTGCACGCCGCCAGCGGACGCAAGGGCAACTTCGTCGCCATCAACTGCGGCGCGCTGCCGGAGTCGGTGTTTGAAAGCGAGATCTTCGGCCACGAAGCGGGCGCCTTCACCGGCGCGCAAAAACGCCGCATCGGCAAGCTGGAGTACGCGCAGGGCGGCACCGTCTTCCTCGACGAAATCGAAAGCATGCCGATGGCCTTGCAGGTCAAGTTGCTGCGCGTGTTGCAGGAGCGGCGGCTGGAACGGCTGGGCGCCAACGAGACCGTCGCGCTCGATTGCACCATCGTCGCCGCCACCAAACTTGATCTATTACAGTTGAGCGCGCAGGGCCTGTTCCGCGAGGATTTGTACTACCGCATCGGCGTGGTCAGCATCGACCTGCCGCGCCTGCGCGACCGGCGCGACGACATCCCGCTGCTGTTGGCCCATTTCGCCGCCGACGCGGCGGCCCGCTACCACCGCCCGTTGCCGGACTGGAGCGCACTGCAGATGGCGCAATGGCAGGCGGCGGACTGGCCGGGCAATGTGCGCGAGCTGCGCAATTTCGCCGAGCGGCTGGTGCTGGGCATCGCCGCTGCGGCGGCGCCTGTGCTAGCGCCGGCGCCGGAGGCCGGCGGCGTGGCCTTGTCGCTGCCGCAGCAGGTCGACCATCACGAGCGCGAGCTGATCGTGCAGGCGCTGTCGGCGGTCGACGGCAACGTCGGGCTGGCGGCGGACAATCTGATGGTGCCGCGCAAGACGCTGTACGACAAGCTGAAGAAATACCAGATCGTCACCGGCCGCAAATGATCCGGGCGTAAAAAAACCGGCCGCGTGGGGCCGGTTCATTTGGAGTGGCGGGGCTTACTTGGCTGGCGTGGCCGCTGCTGGAGCCGGTACTTCGGGTTCCTTGAACTTGCCGCCGGACTTGTTGGCCATGTAGACCACGGCGCGTGCCACTTCCACGTCGTCCAGATCCGGGTTGCCGCCTTTGGCCGGCATGGCGCGCAGGCCTTCGACAGCGTGCTTGAGTACGGTATCGTAGCCTTGGGCGAGACGAGCGCTCCAGGCGCCAGCTTCGCCGAACTTCGGCGCACCGGCGACACCGGCGCCGTGGCAGGCTGCGCAGGTCGAGGTGTAGATGGCTTCGCCGGTCTGCAGCACTTTCGGTGCGCTGGAATCTTTCAGCGTAAAGCCGGCGTCGGCGACGGGGGCGATGCGGGTAGCGATTTCTTCAGGGGCCTGGCTATTGGAGCCGGTGCCGGTCAATTTGTCTGCGGTCACGTACTGCACCAGCAGGATGATGCCAATTACTGTGACTCCAAAGAAGCCGACAACAGCAGCAACGAGCTGCTTGGGCGTTCTGATGGCGGATTCGTGTTCGTTATGTGCGTCGCTCATGATTTCCTTAACAGACTAATTTCGAAGCCGGGTGGCGTGAGAAGAAATGTATCAACCAGCTGCCTTGCAAAACCTTCACCAAACGGGCGATTATAGACTCAAAAATGCCTGCATGGAAACGCAAAGATGCTCAAAACGACACTTTCCATGGACGGGGCTCGATAAAAACGGTATCCTACGGCACACTTCAGAAATTCCCCCAGCGCGGCTGTAGCTCAGTGGATAGAGTATTGGCCTCCGAAGCCAAGGGTCGTGGGTTCGATCCCCGCCAGCCGCACCAAAATTTCCCATATAAATCAGTGATTTGATTCGCCATGACCGTCCGGTCCGGCAGGGGCCTGCGCTATGTCATTCGTCCGCGTATTGTATCCAGTCAGGCAAGTGTCCCGATTTCCTTTGTGACCGGATGGTGGACGCGAAGCTCTCTGAGTTCTCGTACCTGCTTCGCAACCAATCGTTCGATCGCCAGACATCGGCCAACGAGTCGAAGCGGCGCCAGTCGTCGCCTGCCTTGATCAGTATCGCGCGCGCGCCATTGTGTAGCCGGTGGCCGCTGCCACCGGCCCGGGCGATGGGCACCGAGATCTTTGTCGCCAGATCGACAGGGTACAGAGGACTCCCATCGAGCCCAAGCACGTTCAAAAAGGCATCGAACGGCTTTTTATTCTTCAAATAGAGTTTGCGACGCTTGCAGAACAGCGCTGACGTCGTCCCGCGCTTGCTGCCACGATAGGCATCGATTTCGGCCATCTGTTTGAAGACCCGATGGTGGTAGAGGTAGCCGGATGCCGGCACACGGCAATCCACCTCGCTCATTTCCTCGTGCAGCGGGTGTTGATCGACCGTTCGATACACGTTGAAACCTTTTGGAAACGGTAGCGGCTTGCCTGCGTTATCCTTGGCGTTGGCCCAGTTAGAGAACCAGCTTTGTACCGTGCCATGCGACTTGCCGAAATACAGCGACGCCTGGCGCATGCTGCAAAACAGCCGGTCCTGCACCTTGACGTATATGCCTAAATCAGTACCGCCCAGTAGCGAGGGATCGATTTCCGGATACTTCGGATTACCGTCCTCGTCAGGAATATTCAAGCCTTCCGGGAACACGCGCGCCGTCTCGTAGCGCGCGACCTGGCTGGCGAAAGCGAAGTAGTCGAGTTTCGCGAAATCTGTCGCATGCTTGAACCCCTCCTCGATCGTGGCGTAGCAGACGTCATTGACGATCACGGGTTTGGCGTTTTGCGCCGCCAGGGCTCGACCTGCCTCTTCCCTGGCGACCTGCTGCAGCGTGACGTTCCGTTCCTGATAAAGGTTGTTGCCATTTTCGTCCAGGATATTGAATCCCGGCGAAAAATGATCTCGTGCCACCATCCTGCGAAATAGCGCCGCAATGTTGGAGGGAGTGCCGACGTTTTCCTTCTCCGCCGCATCCGACAGCGTATGGTATCGGGTTCCGTTGACAACGAAGCGTGGATACGCGTAGCGGGTTTCCCATGCCTTCGCATACCCGTCCTTCCGGTTTTGCCTGGTACGCTCTGCAAGTTTCTCCCAGCTGAGCTCCAAGTAAAGTGGTTGGCCATCCTCGATATAGTTGAATCCTGCCGGGAAAACGTCTTGCTGCGCCCAGTACCCGTACCACGCCTTGAACGTAGCGTAATCGTGGCAATAGGACGCGCTACGGTCGACCCTGAGCGCGATCGCAATCTCATCCGGATTGTGCGCGTTGAACGCGTCCGTGATTCCCGGATAGACTTTTCCATTAAACTTAACCGGTTGGCGGGCCAGTTGACTTAAGTGGTCTAGCACATGCAGCGGCATGGGCACGCCGCTGACTCCCTCGCCTCCCGAGGTCTGGTTCGTCAGGACGCCGGAGCCTTCTTTGCGGCGTCCCCAGTGGGCGATAAGCTTGCACTCCAGATCGTTCGCGTAGACTTCGGATTCGCAGGGGATCATTTGGACTAAAACCTGATCGCGCCCAACCTTCCGAATGGTATGAATCTTGTGTTTGTTAGCGCTGGTTGAGTACCCATCGGACATGTTCGACTCGGTATAGTGGAAGGTGTAACGCCGATTGCTGCCCTTGCCCACATAAAATGCCTCGCCTGCTCGATCGACATCCGGGCCTGCCGGCCGGCGCAAAATATACACATAGAACGCCACACTGTCACCAATCGCCAGCGAACGCGAATTGATCAGGTCTGGATATAAGAAAGCGGGCAATGGGCCGAAAAAGGGAACTTCCAGAAGGCATGGAACACGGTGCGCCCCATTCGTCGTATCAGCATGCGGATCACTATTACCGTCGTTCGTGCATATCGCATCTGTCATCATTCATCCTGTCGGCTTGCCCACCATAGGGAATAATACATGGCAATTCCGGATCCAGGGAGCGCAGCATTAAATAGGCAATGCCACCGGTTCCGCGAAACAGTGAAGGGTTTTCTGCCGCAAGGTGCGAAGGGCGATGGCTCCGGTAATGCAGACTCGCGCGTTTTTTCTGTGTCAGCACAGCGATCTGTTGCGCCACATACTGACGTAAATCGTCGTCCTCCAGGACTCTGGCTGCTTCCAGCAAGAAATCGAGACGGCCACTGTTTCCGCAGCAATAGATATCCCCACCACTGGACAAGGAATTCTTGGTTGACGAGATGGCGGCTTTCACGTCGGCCAACAGGCGGTCGTCTTTTAGGATTTCATATCCATATAGACGGCTCAGTCCGATTCCAGGGGAGCCATGGCACCAAGCCGTTTGGCAATGTGTCCCGCTTCCGCGCAAATCGCGCCAGTTATTTTTATTCTTGTCGAAGTAGAAATTCTCGAAGTTGACGGCGTCGTAGAAGGCGTCCCGATACTTATCGACGCATGTGATTGAATGCAGCTGCAAAAGCGAATTCGCGATGCCGGATGCGCCATGGGAAAAGCCGGTCAGCGGCTGCGAGAAATCATCCAACTTCCAGGCGGCATGGCCAGACAATCGATCCATCCGCTGGCGAGACAATAAATGCTCGCCTATCAATGTCATTGTCGTCAAAACCGCCGGCGCTTTGGTAAGGCGGTACAGCGTCGCCAGGACACTCAAGCTACCGGCGGTCCCTCTCATGAAATCCAGGAACCGGTCATTGAAAATACGCTCCGGCGTCACCAGGCTGGCCAGCATGAGGGCGGCACTTCTATAGCGGGCGAAATCGACGTTGATCAAGATGTAAATCAGGCCGGATATGCCGGTGCAGTAGGAAATGTCCAGATCGTTTGAAGACGGCTTCGCGCCCAGGGTCAAGGCAGTTTCAATTTCCTGCTCCAGTACGGAATGGACGATGGTGTCGTACTGGGGATCTCGGGTAATCCTGGCCACGGCGGAGATGAATAACGAAATGCCTGACGCGCCACAGTACAGCGACCCTCCCAGGGAACCGCAGATCAGCTCGTCGTTCGCGTCTTTTTCATAGCCGTTCCAAAAATATCTCCCATCAATATTGCATACGGAATTCTTGATTGAGTCGGCTATCGTCGCTATTTCTTCGATAAGCATCGGCTCTTGGCCTGTTTGATATCGAGACAAATGACAGGATTCGATCAGTTCTGTCTGTGCGGTTACGTCATCTTCATTCAGGTTCTGTAGCCGAGTTAGTACAAAATCATAGGGGGTTTCGGCGTAATGATTGCTGAGTATTAAATCGTTGGACTCCATCAGATACAAGGATGAGGTGTTCCCCAGCAGATACGGCGTATCCATGCGCTCGATGGCGTTCGCCTCCATCTTGATGAGACTATCTTTTGCCTCGTCGGCAAACGAAAGACTCGTTGGATTTTTTCGAAGATGGGCGTCGATCATCTCCCGCCGGGAAAATTCTGACTGCAATGCGGCTGGCGTGCAGGAATTTTCAAGTATGGTCCGGTAGGTCTGCGTCGGGCGAGCGATGATTCGAATGATCTTGTTTTGAAATACCGAAAAAGGATGGTCGTTTCCTGCAAGGAGGCCACGGTTGGCCAAAAACCAGTGACATACTCTTTCAAAACCAGAAACAATATCGCTCAAGTATTCTTCCGGCGATACTTTTCGATTCTCTAATACGGGCTGGTTTTTCGTCGCCCTGAACTGCGTTTCTTCCTGGGCAAGGCCGATGGTATCGGAATCCGTATTTTTCCAGGTCCACGCCTTGATGCCGGATTTTCTTGTTCCGTTCGCGCCGAATCCGCTGACATCGCAAACCATCGGCTTGCCGTCGCTGTCGTACCCCGGCGAGATCAAGCCGGTGCTGTAGACATTGTAGGACGCCGCGTCGGTGAAATTGAATAGACATTCCAGGTCGACCAGTACCGGATATTCTCCGCAGGCCACTATGTTTTCGAAATGAAAATCCGTTCCCATCAAGAGATAGACTATGGCCAGCAAGGATCCGCAACGCTGGTAATAGCGCTTGAGCGCAGCGATGGATGAGCAGGGACCGTGGTCGACATACTCGGCCCACGAATAGGCGCCTTGATCCAGGACTGAAAAGGTCTTCAGGTCCAGGCCGGATATGGCCAGATTCAACGATGCGACCAGGTGCATAAATGCCAAGTCGAGGCCGCCGGAGCGCGGCTTGTAGAGGATCTTCTTTCCACAGGCAAGTTGAAGTATCACTGTGCTCTTGCCATTCTGGTGAGCGTCGCCGAGGTCGCCGTGGATGTGGGCGAGGTCAGCTATCGGCTTTGATTCATTTAATGCTTGGGCAAGCAGATTTCTGTCGGCATGAAAATTACGTTCAAGCTCGTTCCGATAATTCGCATACTGTTCAATTCGCTTCTCTTTCAACGCTTGCAGCAATGGGTATTTCTTGATGATATTTTCAATTTCATTATTTTTTTGAAATTCCAGTATGTAATTTTTAATAATTGAATTTCCGACACCCTGCAACCGGCTGTGCTCTGGAAAAAGCAAGGCAGCGAGTTCAATTTTCTGGTTGTGGGAAATATAGTCTTTGTCGAACACAAATTTACTGAGCCACAACAAATTGTCGCGTAGGCTATCCCGATCAAAATTCCTCTCGGAAAGAAGGTGCGCAAACGAAGTCTCGTGCAACATCAGTATGTTGGCCAGCGCGCTGAAAGGGTTGCTCTTTGTCATGGGTCGGGTGTTGCTAATAAAATTGATGCCAAATATTACTTTTGCCGAAAAAAAGCCGCCCGGACGGGCGGCTGGACTTTATAGCGTGCTGCCGATGATGCTGAGCGCTACGCAAGCGCAATCGGCGCTCGGTGGCGACGTTTCGTAATCTTTGTTGAACGACAAAGTGGTCTTGTAGCCATGTTTCTCTGCTACACCGGCAATGGCTGCAGCCAGTTCCAATTGCATGGATTGATTCGACTTAACGGCTTCCAGGAATTTTTTCATGATGGGCTTTCGAAGGTTGCTTAATTTATTCGTCAGCGTATGAGCGCTTTCGAATCCGTTTTTTTAGATGGGTTCTGGTCTCCATCCATTTTGTCGACCAATATAGGGCGGCGAAATTACTTGAAGATATGAAGGCTATTTCACTATCGGATTCATACAATGAATCCAATAGTGGTTATCTAGCAATCGCCGTGCCAATGAGAATAGATGGGTCTATATGCGCCGGAAGGGCCGAGGTGGAGAGTTGTGCTGCACTGCGCAGTGCGACGCGAGCGGAGAAAAAGCCCCGCTTTACATGTCAATTAGAGGTCTTTACATGTAATCGCCAAGATGATCTTGTGGTGTTTGTCAACCTAGTTGTCGCGTCATCTCAAGCTGCTTGCTTTAATTTTTCTGGCACCTTGGGGGATGGCCTTAATCAGCTCGTCAGCGAGCTTGTGTCTTGCCCGGGGCGCGCTACAAGCCTGGCTTCAGCCCGGATCCAGCCGCGTTCGATTGAACTCAACGCATTGCATCATAGATGGCGGTGGCGATTACCCTGGCGCGGAGGTAATCGACTATGCCATGCCGGTTGTCGCTTTTGTTGTCGATGCTGCTATCGTTGGAGACCACCGGGGAACCTCGGTACTCGGATGGGGGAATTTCGTAGAGCGCGACCGTGTCTGCCTTGTCACGCGCATTGAACCAGCGGCCCACTCCTGCCGGCGCCTTGCGGGGGCCGGTGTCCGACGGCAGCCGGGAAGAGATCGCATTGATGCCGAGCGGCGAGCCGATCGTGATCCACGCCTTGATGTTGTTGCGTTTCGAGCGGTTCATCAAGAGGTTATAGGCGACGATGGTGCCGAGAGAGTGCGATACGATGACGCAAGGCTCTTCAAGCGGGATGGCGGTATCGACGATGGCGTTGATCTGCAGCCGCAGGCCTTTCCTGGTGAGGTAGTACCAGACGTCGCGCGTCAGCAGTTCAATCGAGCCCTGGCCGACGCCGGGCACCCGGTCAAGCAAGCGCAGCGCGGCCAGCACGACTTTCCAGTTTTGGACGTCGCGGTCGACCACCGGTTCGTTGGCCTCGACGGCAATCGCGTCGAGCGAGATGCCTTTGCTCCGTGCGATCTCAAGCACCATGGCCTGCATGAACTCCTGTTCTTCGGCTGACGGCGCAGATGCCGCGGCGCCGCGGTCAACCAGCTGGTTGAAAGCCGCACGGCCAGCCTGCTCGGTCAGCTTGAAAAGCAGATCGCCATAGTACGGGAACACGGTGTCGAAGGCGGCGGGCGGCGGCAGGCCGGCAGCGGAAAAACCGGCCAGCGCGGCCTCTTTCCAGGTGTTCCCCAGTTCGGCGGCGACTTTGCCCTCCTGCGCGCGACCGTGGACGAAAACGACTTTCATTGCAATTCTCCTCGTTCTAGCGCAGCCAGCAACGGACCTACGTCTTGCACCCGAAACGTCGTCCATTCGGCATTCAGTCGGGCGCGGCCGGCCGCAATAATCGCCGGGTGCAGGCACTCTTTGTCCAAGTACGCGTCAAGCATGCTCCAGCCCAGGGTCATCATCGGGCAAAACGGCGCGAAACCCGGCGGCCTTTGTGCCGTGCTGATGCTTATCTGGCGGGCAAGCATGGCCACGTCGAAAGGCACCGGCGCGGCCGCCAGACCATGCGCCGGCGCGATTGAATCGTAGGCATTCATCCATTCATACACCGAGCGCACACCAACGTCGCTTCCTGAGAGCGCATAGGCATAGGTGGAATAGATGCCTAGCGTCGGATCAGCGCGCTTGCTGAGACGCAGGAAGTCCGCCAACTGCTCTCCTTCTACAGCGGCCAGCCGCTGTAGCTTACCTGATGCCGCCAACGCGGCCGCCAGCGACCTGCGCTTGGCCAGCAGCGGCGGATCCAGATCAGTATCGGTCGCAAAGCGCCGGGCGTATTGCGCCGATACGTCGAACGTCAGCGACGCGACGCGCCCATCAACTAGCCGCAGTGTCCCGATATAGCCCGGCAAGACGGGAACAATGCACATCGTTCCGCCGCGGAACAGCAGCGCCGCCGAGCCGCGGTGCGGCCGCATCGCCGACAAGGAAGGATATAAACGAACGTCGGACGAGGGGCGCCCATCGTAGCCGTCGATGATTTCGCCGCTGGCGCCGCCTGACAGCAGAACCTGGTCCAGCGATCCACCGATAACGCTGTAGCCGGTACCGGTTTCGAACGCTAGCCGCCCCTGGCCGCCACCGGCGGCATGGTCGGGATGGAGGGTCAAGCCGGCCTCGCTTGCGCTGGTTTCGATTCCAGGCCGCGGAAAGGGCTGCGTCACCTGGAATGCCACGTCATCCAGCGCGACGCTCCGCAGTTTCGCCGTCTCCGCCAGCACGGCGAGACGTCTGGCCCGGGGCGTCGATCTGCGGGGGGCGCGCAGCGATCTGGCGGGTGTTGTCGGCACTGAGGCGTAGGCAAAAAATTGCGGCGTCCGCGATGTGACGAAGAAATCTGGAGCCTGCGAGAACGACGGTGTCTGCTGCTCGGCGCGCAAGGGAACCTCGGCTGACAGGCAGGTCTCGAGGTTCCAGGCCGGAATGACTGCGACGTTGGGGGCCAGACCTGCGCGCGACTCGCAGGTGTCGGAGGGCGGGCGTCGCAACACATCGACCAGCACCTTGGTGAAGAAACCTTCGCCGTTGAACTCCTTCGCGGTCTGCGACGGCTCGGTGGCATAGAATACGTCGACCTTTGATTTGCGCGCGCCAACCATGGGGCGCCGTTCCAGGGCCGGCTTGCCGGAAACCGTGCCCAGCGGGCCGAACGGGTCGACAGCGTTGCGGCAGGCATCGCTGATCAGGACGACGTTGGGCACCGTCGAGTACCAGGCATTGGCGATGGTCGGGGCTATCGCGATAGCCTCGTCTTTGTAAGTCCCGATCTCCGATAGCAGGACTTGTTCGTCGCCGCCGGATTTCACGATGCCGTGGCCGGCAAAGTAGAGGATAAGCAGGTCGAGATCGCCGCGCTCGATTAGCCGTTTCACCGCATCTTGCACCGCCCGCGCCGACACCTTTTTGCCACCAGTATCGACCAGCATTTCGATCACCGCGTTGACCCCGAACGTCGATTGCGAACTCAGCCAATCAGCAAACAGAGCGGCCCCGGATGCGGCGCCGGCAAGTCTGCGCAGCACGCCGGTGTCATCGACGCCGACTGCCACCAATCCGACATTTCGAATAGTCGCCATGTAATGATTGTTTTTGTTGAATGCAATAACGATAACTATCTCGCGTCAACGACTGGTAGTCAAGCGCCATATGTTGTGCCGCGCTGCATCGTGCCCACTGAATGAACCTTTGCGCCGGTTCTCGACCGGATTCTCCGGGGGGGGGGGCGCCAGTTCATTCGTCGATCCGGACCGCACAGGCGCGCGCCCCTACGGCCAGCCCCAGCCGCTGCAGCGCCGGGCGCTCCAGTCGCAGGCTGTCGTCGACGAATTCGCCGCGCGCCAGCGTGGCGCGGAAGTCGGCGCGCTCCAGATTGCCCACCAGACAGACGTCCCCGGCCTCGTCGGCCAGGCTGCGCACATCCACATCCACGTCCTGCGTCGCCACCACGGTGCGCAACATGGCGACCCGCGCTTCGGCGATCGGCCCGCCGTCGAAGATGTCGACGTAGGAGTCGACATCAAAGCCTTCCGCCACCAGTATGCCGAACGGCAGTTCGCCGTCCGGGTGCAACTGCCCCATCGCCCACTGGGCGTCCTTGGTCAGCAGGGAAACATACACCGGCATGCGCGGCATCAGCTCGGCGATGAAACTCTTGGAGCGCCCGCCGGTGCGTTGCTCGGCCTCGGGAAACGGCATCTTGAAAAAGCGGTGTCCGAGCGCATCCCACACCGGGCTGTTGCCTTCGTCGTCGCACAGGCCGGGGTTTTCCGCGCCCATCCTTTCCGCGAACAGCTGCGGATAGTTACGGATGAACAGCAGTCGCCCGCGCGACAGCAGTTGCGGCGCCAGCGTCGCGCCATATTCGGGCTCGATGTAAAACGAACTGAGCAAGGTATGGCCGGACAAGTCCTCGCATAAACGCAGGATGTGTTCGCGATTGCTGATGCCCAGTTCCTCGCTGCCGTGCACCAGGAATTCATTGCGATAGCAATAGAACGGACCGCTGGCGGCGGCACTGGCGACGATGCCGCTGGTGCCGACCACCCGGCCCGCGCGCAAGTCCTCCAGCACGAAGTGGTAGAGCTCGTCGCCGCTGACCGGGCCAGCGCCGGCGAAGGCCTTGAGCGAACGCTCAACGCGCTCCTCCAGCCGGTCGCGGCCGGGTTTCAGGGTGCGGATGCTGAAGGTCGCCGCCTTGGAAAATTCTACGATGACATCGAGATCGTCCAGGGTCGCCGGACGCAACAGATAGTCCAGGTGATTCATTGCGTGTCCTCTCCGCCGATGTCGGTCTCGGCTTGCGGCATGGCGTGCTGCGCGCGTTCCTCGCGCGGCGTATGGCCAAAATAATTGCGGTAGGTGGTGGAAAAATGCGAACCGGACGTAAATCCGCACACCAGCCCCACCTGCAATATCGATAGCGTGGTCTGTTTCAGCTGGCGGCGCGCATGCTTGAGCCGCAGTTCCAGATAATAGCGCGAAGGCAGGGTATCGAGATGCTGGCGGAACAGGCGCTCCAGCTGGCGGCGCGACACCCCGATCAGCTGGGCGATGTCCTCCGCCGGCAAGGGCTCGGCCAGGTTGGCGGCCATCAGTTCCAGCGCGTCCTTGAGGCGCGCCGATCCCACCGCCGGTTGCGCCGAGGAGGGCACCGGCTGGCGTTCGTCGCCGCCGCGCACCCGGTCCAGCCCCAAGCCGGCGGCCACTTCCGCCGCGAACACGTTGCCATGGCGTTTGCCCAGCCAATGCAACAACAGATCGAGTACCGCTGCGCCGGAACCGGCACTGATGCGGTTGCGGTCGATCTCGTACAGGCCCGGCGTGAAAACGGTGGCGGGGTAACGTTCCATCGCCTCCGCCTGGATGCGCCAGTCGATCGCCGCCCGATAACCATCGAGCAAACCGAGTTGTGCCAGCAACTGCGCGCCGGTGCCGCTGGCCCCCAGCACCCAGGCGCTGTCGTTGCCGAAGCGCTGCAACTGCTGCCCGAGGCTGTGGTCGGCCGGCTCGGCCAGCCGCTCGTCGATGGGCTCGCCGGCAATCAACAGCAATAAACCGGCTTGGTCGGGATGGAGCCGGGCCAGCGGCTCGGCCGCCAGCGCCAGGCCGCATTGCGTCTGCGCGGTCTCGGCGTCGGGGCTGTACTGGCGCACCCGGTACAGCGGCGCGCCCTCGACCCCGTTGGCGATGGTGAACACGGAACGCACCGCTCCCAGCGTGAACAGCGAGAAGCCGGGCAGCAAGATCAGCGAAACGAAAAAGGGATGCCCCATAGCTTATTCCCGGCGCCGTGCGCGCATCATGCCGACAGCAGCGCGCCGCTGCGCAGGGCCAGCTTGCCGGCTACTTTGCTCAGGCGCGTTCCGGGCGATACATAGCGCCGATTTTCGCGGGCGAAATAGAAGCCGTCCACCGGCGCCAACAACTGTTGCACGCTGCCGCTGACGGGGTCTATCAGGTCGATCAACGGTTCGCCGGCACGCACGGTGGCGCCGAGCTCGCGCAAATACACGACCAGTCCCGCCGACGGCGCGGCCACGGGCATGCAGCCAGCCAGCGGCGTGGGGGCGCAGGCCGGCGGCACCGCTTGCGACAGGGGGCCGGCGACGATGCCCTGCAAGCGCAGGAAGTCCAGGATCGCCGTCGCGTCGCGCGCGGCGGTGGCGTGGTCGACGTCGATAAAGCCGCGCAATTCGATGGTCACGGCCAGACAGGCCAGCGGGATGGGGAACGCCGCGCCCGCCAGCGCCGCGATATCCCACCAGATGCGGGAACACGCTTCATCAAACGGGTCGTCGCCGGATTCGGTTTCCAGCAGGGCCACGCTGGCGCCCAGCAAGCCGGCCAGCGGCGCCACCCGCTCCCACAGCGGGGTGCCGGTGTACAGGTGCAGCAGCGATTCGCAATCGCAATGCAGATCGAGCACGACATCGGCGTCGGCGGCCAGCCGCATCAATGCCAGGCGCTGGCACGCCAGCTCGTCGCCGGCGGCCAGGTCGCGCTCGCGCCCGGCCAGGCTGGCGCGGATCGCGGCGCGGATCCATTGCTGATTGGCCTGCGCGTCCGCGCCCAGTTGCGGCTGGACCGTTTGCCACACCTCCTGCGACAGATTGGGGAACAGGCGGTTGTAATTTTGTCCGGTGCGCAGGTCGAAGCGGCCCTGGCTGGTGCCCAGCAGCGTTTGCGCCAGGCCGACGGGATTGGCCGCCGGCACCAGTATCACTTCGCCCAGCAGCCCGCCTTGCCGCTCCAGTTCGGTCAACTGCCGGCGCAGATGGTGGGCGACCAGCATGCCGGGCAATTCGTCGGCATGCAGCGCGGCCTGGATATAGGCCTTGGGGCCCTTGCCCTGTTGGCCGAAGCGCAGGTAGCTCAGGCTGCGGCTGGTGCCGGCGGCGGGGGAGGGCAGCGCAATCGTGTTCAGTTCCATGGTCAGTTTGATTTCCAGGCCTGGTAGAGGGGCACCTTCAGACGCACCGGCCGGACGTCGAGCCGGGCATCGAAGATGGAGTAGTCGTTGCCATCGAGGCCGGCACTATCCCAGCCGTGGGTGCGCTCGTCGCGCCGCAGCACGAACTCGAAGCCCAGTTCGGGCGCGGGGTCGACGACCGCCACCGGCCCGGTCTGCGGCAGATCGAAGGCGATGCCGGTGACCTGGTCGCGCGGGCCATCGACCAGTTGCGTCAGCGCGCGCTGGATGGTGTTCTCGCCGAGGATATCGGTGTAGGCGGGGCGGATGTTTTCCAGCTCCGCGACAAAGCCAGGCTGGCGGAACTTGAGCTCGCCCCTGGCCTGCTTGGCCGCCAGTACCCGCCCTTGCGACTTGGCCAGATCGTAGCGGTCGCCATTGTCCAGATAGGAAATCCGCACATTGCGCACATTCACGGGCCCCGCTTCCTGCGTCGCCTCGCGCAGGTCCAGCAGCAGGGCGCCGGTGGCGCCGACAATCTCGACTTCGCTGCCGTGGATGATGGCCGCCGTATTCTCGTCCACGCCCAGGCCGATCTTGTAGCCCTTGGCCAGCATCAGCGCCAGCATGCGGCCGACCCGGCCCCGCTTGAGGAAATGCTGGTCGATGAACAGCTGCTCGCCGACGAAGCCCAGGCCGCGTTCGATCTCGCGGCCTTCGCGCATCACGCCCTTCAGCACCTGCACCGGATTGAGCGCGTCGCGGAACATCACGCTGCTCATGATGGCGGCGCCGGCGCTGGTGCCGGCGATCACCCCGCCGCGCGCCTGCAAGGCGCGCACGGCCAGCAGCACCGGCGACGCCACGCCGGCGGGATTGAGCACGTCGGCGTAGTGCTCCTGCGCTCCGCCAGTGAAAAACACGCCGCTGGCGGCGCGTATCTTGGCGACGTTGGCCGGATCGGCGGCCGCCCGCCGTGCCGAATCCAGGGTCTCGCCGGGCCAGCGCGGCGCAATCTTCAACAGTTCCACCTGGGCGCCACGCTGCCGCAATTCCTGCGCGGCGTCGGCGCCGGTCTTGTCCGGGTAGGCCGATGAGGTTGGAATGACCACGAAGCGCGCGCCCGGCCCGCCCGCCAGGTCCACCAGCCGCTGGCGCACCGCCTCGTTGTCGGAGCGGATGGCGCCGCCCATCGGCACCACGATGCCGGCGACCGGCTGGAACGCGGTCGGCGCCGCGCCTTCCCCCGCATACGCAACGGCGCTTGCCAGCTGGGCTGCGCACAGCAGCCATCTCGACACGGATTTCACGAGCCCTACCTTTCACTGCGTTGTCATTGACAGCCATGTTGCCACTGATCGTGCCGCCATAGCCAGCGGCCCGCCACGGTTTGCGCACATTGGCAATTGCATGTCGCACTGTCGGAAGTCCGCAACATCGGTTTGCTGACTTCATTGCAACAATGCGACACGGCCTTCTCACAGAGCGACTAAGGCAAGTTCGGCTGCGCGCAAGCCGGTCAACGTTGCCTACACTTGAATTGTTCCATGGTTACAACGGGGCGGCGCAAGCATCGTGCTTGGCGTCTGTCCACCCACTTTCGAGGACTGATCGCATGAAAACAGCTAGCAAGCTCAAGGCGTCTGCATTCCGCCGCTCCCGATGCACCCATGCCGTACTGCTCGCTCTTGGCGGCATGAGCCTGAATGTCGACGCGCAAACCATGCAGCGCGTGGAAATCACCGGCTCCAGTATCAAGCGCATAGAGGGCGAGGCGGCATTGCCGGTGGAAGTGATCAAGCGCGAGGATATCGACAGATCCGGCGTGACCACCGCCGCCGAGCTGCTGCAAAAAATTTCCGCCAACGTCGGTGGCCTGACCGACGGCGCCAGCGTCAGCGACGTGATGGGCGGCCAGCGCGGCTTCAACGGCGCCAACCTGCGCGGGCTCGGCGTGTCCAGCACGCTGGTGCTGCTCAACGGCCGCCGCATGGCCAACTTCGCCAGCCCCGGCGACAATTCCGGCGTCGACCTGAACAACATTCCGGCCGGCGCCATCCAGCGCGTGGAAGTGCTCAAGGACGGCGCCTCGGCCATCTATGGCACGGACGCCATGGGCGGCGTGATCAACTTCATCACCCGCAAGGATTACCAGGGCGGCGACATCAATGTGTACGCGCTGAAGACGAGCGAGGGCGGCGGCGGCAAGAGCTCCGCCTCGTTCGCCGGCGGCTACGGCGACCTGGGCACGGATCGCTTCAACGTGTTCGGCGCGCTGGACTTGCAGAAAACCGGCCGCCTGGCCAGCTCCGAACGCAAGTTCATGCAGGAATACAGCCTGCCCGATCGGCTGTCGCCACAGCTGTCGAGCACCACCTTCCCCGCCAACGTCGACCTGACCGCCGCCCAGCTGGCGCTGCTCAACAAATCGAGCTATCTGAAAGGGTCCGGCCCCGGCGGCACCTGGCAGCCGTCGCCCGGCCGGCGCGTCAATCTCGGCAAGGCGTCCTGCGTGGACGGCAGCCCCAACGTGGTGCGTCCGCTCGGCCCCGGCGGCACGGAAGGCTGCTCCTTCAACTACATGGGCGACTCGGAAGTCTATCCCAAGTCCGACAAGCAGAGCTTCATCGGGCGCGCCACCTTCCAGGTCGCCGAGTCGCACCAGCTGTTTGCCGAAGTCCTGCTGAGCAAGGCCAATACCGAGTACGCGGCCTCGCCCGCCACCTCGGGCAGCATCAACGGCGCCAGCAACGGCATCTATCTGCCGGCCGATCTGCAAGCCAAGACCGGCATCACCACCCCGGTCAATTTCCGCTTCCGCCTGACGGACGCGGGCCGCCGCACCTCCGAAGTGACCAGCAAGGCATCGCGCCTGGTGCTGGGCGCCAGCGGCCGCGTGGGCGACTGGGAATACGATACCGCCTACAACCATAGCGAGAACAAGACCAACGACCTCGATATCGATGGCTGGGTTTCGCACGGCAAGCTGCTGGCGGGGATCGCCCAAGGACTGTACAACCCGTTCGTCGCCGCCACCGACGACGCCGGCCGCAAGTTCATGAATTCGATCAAGATCAACGGCGCGGCCCGTATCGCCAAGGGCACCAGCGACAGCGTCGACGGCAAGCTGACCCGGGCGTTGCTGCCGTTGGCCGGCGGCGACCTCATGCTGGCCCTCGGCGCCGAGCTGCGCCGCGAGAAGACGGCGTTCACCTCCACCGATGCGCTGCGCACCAACGACGTGCAGGGCGACCGCTCCAGCTCCGACCAGTTGTTGGCCGACTCGGCGAACTCGCGCGACATCGCCGGCTTCTACACCGAGCTCAACGCCCCGTTCAGCAAGGAATGGGAAGGCCAGTTCGCCATCCGCCATGACCGCTACAAGGGCGTGCACGATCCGCTGACCGGCATCACCACGCCGGAACTGAAGACCACCAATCCGAAGATCGCCGTCAGCTACCGCCCCAGCAAGGCAGTGCTGGCACGCGCATCCTATGGCACCGGCTTCCGCGCGCCGTCGATCGCCGAGCTGTTCCTGCCGGTGCGCTCCGGCACCACGGCCAGCTTCGTCAAGGATCCGGTGTCGGGCGAGATCGCCCAGTTCGACCTGGACCGCTACGGCAACCCGCTGCTCAAGCCGGAAAAATCCAAGCAGTTCTCGGCCGGCCTGGTGGTCGAACCCAACAAGAACTGGAACGGCAGCCTGGACTACTGGATCATCCGCAAGACCGACATCATTTCCGAGATCGGCGAACAGACCGTCTTCGACAATCCGGTCTACTACAACGATCCCAACATCGTGGTGCGCGACGATGGCGCCGTGTCCTATCTGAAGTTCAAGAAGGAGAACCGGGGCAAGCTCAACACTTCCGGCCTGGATGTGGCGCTCAACTGGCATGGCGACGCCACCGCGGTCGGGCGCTTCGGCGCCAGCCTGGCCGGCACCCTGATCACCGAGTACGAGTTCCAGTCCGATCCCAACTCGCCGATCACCAACGGCCTCGGCGTGTTCCGCGACGACAAGGCGGTGCAGCGCTGGCGCCACCGGCTGACGCTGGACTGGACCCAGGGTCCGGCCAATCTGACCCTGAGCAACACCTTCTCCTCCAGCTATCGCGACCAGAATATCGCCGGACTGGCCGATCCGGGCTGGAACGACCGTGACGTCAAGGCCTATACGCTGTGGGACCTGACGGGCAGCTACGCGTTCACCAAGAGCTTCAAGCTGCGCGCCGGCGTGATCAATATGTTCGACACGCCGCCGCCGTTCACCAACCAGTCGCGCTACTTCGAAGTCACCTGGGACCCCACCTATGGCGACCCGCGTGGACGCTCGATGTTTGCCAACCTGCAGTACAAATTCTAGTCCTGCCTGACGCGCCCAGCCCCGCCCGGCGGGCTGGGCGCCGTCTTACTTCGCGAAGACCTCCCATATGAGCAACATACCCAGCCGCTTCAAAGTTCCCCACACCCTGATCATCCTGCTGTTCATCGCCGTGATCGTGGCCTTGCTGGTGCCGTTCGTCGCGGCCGGCTACTTCGAACCCAACGTGGCGATTTCGCTCGATTCCTACCGTGTGGCCGAGCACAACATCAGCATCGCCTGGTTCGGCAGCGGCAAGCAGATCGGCTTGTTCAACGCCCCGTTCGAAGGCATGACCTCGGGCAGCCGTGGCGGCTCGGCGATCGGCGTGATCGCCTTCATCCTGCTGGTCGGCGGCGCGTTTGGCGTGGTCAATGCCAGCGGCGCCGTCGATCGCGGCCTGTTGCGCCTGATCGCCATCACCGGCGACCACCCGCGTGTGCTGCTCGGCAGCCTGTTCGCCGCGTTTGCCGCCGGCGGCGCCGTGTTCGGCATGGGGGAGGAAACCATCGCCTTCCTGGCGCTGCTGTTGCCGCTGATACGGCGCATGGGCTATCCGCCGGAAGTGGGCGTGATGATCACCTATGTGGCGAGCCAGATCGGCTTCGGCACCTCGTGGATGAATCCGTTTGGGGTGGCGCTGGCGCAGGGCATCGCCAATGTGCCGCTGCTGTCGGGCGCGCCGCTGCGCATCGCCATGTTCGCGGTCTTTGTCAGCACCGGCATCGCCTTCACGCTGTGGTATGCCGAGCGCCATCGCGCCGCGGCGCCGCCGCAGGCGGACCAGCACGGCGATACGCCGGCGGCCGCGGCGCCGCTGACGCTGGCGGACCGGCTGATCCTCGCCGGCATCGTCGCCACCATCGTCTGGATCGTCTGGGGCGTGGTCGCTGCCGGCTACTTCATTCCCGAAATCGCCACCCAGTTCGTCGCCCTGTGCTGCTACACGGCCCTGATCGCCATCTTCGCCAAGCGCCTCAGCGCGGACGGGGCGGCCGAAGCCTTCATCGGCGGCGCCCAGCAGCTGGTGCCGGCGGTCCTGGTGATTTCCATGGCCAAGGGCATAGAATACCTGCTGGGCGGCGCCAGCCCGCACACGCCCTCGGTATTGAATACCTTTTTGCACAGCATGGGCGGCATGCTGGAAACCTGGCCGCCGCTGCTGGCGGCGCAAGGGATGCTGGTGGTGCAGACGGCGTTCACCTTCGTCATCCATTCGGGCAGTGCCCAGGCCGCGATCAACATGCCGCTGATGGCCGGCCTGTCCGATCTGGTGGGCGTGTCGCGCCAGACGGCCGTGCTGGCCTACCAGCTGGGCAACGCCATGGCGAATATGAGCGTGCCGACCGGCGCCGTGCTGATGGCCACGCTGGGCCTGGCGGGCGTGCCCTGGACGCGCTGGTTCGGCATGATCTGGCGCTTCCAGCTGCTGGTGCTGCTGATGTCCATGGGGATGGTCGGCTTCGCCGTCCTCTCCGGTTACCACTGAGGCCAGGCCATGGACCATCGCTACCTGCAATGCCACGTCCCGGTGTCCCCTGCGGCGCAGGCGCGCATCCCGGCCCTGCAAAGGATAGACCTGATCACGGTGCGCCTGCCGTATCTGCGGCCGTTTTCCACCAGCGTGCACACCTGGGCGGCCAAGGAGGCGTTGCTGTTGCGGCTGGAAGCGGACGGCGTGGTGGGCTGGGGCGAATGCGTCGCCGATCCCGACCCCTTCTATGCCAGCGAAACCACGCGGACGGTGCGCCATGTGTTCCAGCAGTTCCTGCTGCCGCTGGTCCGGCCGCGGCTAACGCTGGGCGAACTGCTGCACGCCTGGAGCCCGGTGCGTGGCCACGGCATGGCCAAGGCCATGGTGGAAAACGCCTTGCTGGACCTGATCGCGCGCCAGCAAGGCTTGCCCCTGCACCGGCTGCTGGGCCTGACCGCCCGGCCGATCCAGTCGGGCGTCGCGCTCGGCATACAGCCATCCATACCGGCGCTGCTCGATGCCGTGGCCGAGGCCATGAGCCGGCCGTATCACCGGGTCAAGCTGAAGATCATGCAGGGCAAGGATGTCGCATGGGTCGCGGCCGTGCGCGAGGCCTATCCCGGCCTGGCGCTGATGGCCGACGCCAACGGCGACTACCGGCTCGACCATGCGCCCATCCTGTGCGCGCTCGACGCCTTCAACCTGACCATGATCGAACAGCCGCTGTCCTACAGCGACATCGTCCAGCATGCGGCGCTGCAAGGCCGGCTGGCCACGCCGCTGTGCCTGGACGAATCGATCCACGATCTGGACGACGCGCGCGCGGCGCTGGCGCTGAAGGCGGCACGCATCATCAACATCAAGCAAGGGCGGGTCGGGGGCATGCTCGAATCGCTGCGCATCGCGGCGCTGTGCGAGCAGGCCGGCGTCGGCGTCTGGTCCGGCGGCATGGACGAAACCGGCATCGGCCGCGCGTTCAACATGCAGTTGCAGGCGGCGCCGGGCTTCACCCTGCCCGGCGACACGGCGGAAACCTCGCGCTACTTCAAGGAAGACATCGTCGATCAGGCGGTGGTCCTGGCCGACGATGGTTATATCGCGATGCCCGGCGGTCCGGGTATCGGCGTCACCGTGCTGGAGGAGCGGGTGAGCCGCTATACGCTGGAGCGCGAGCGTATCCGCCCGCCTACGGCTTGATGTAGGCGTAGCCTTCCAGCGCCTGCAAACGGCTGATTTCCGCCACGCCGGATGGGACGATGCTCGCTTCCGGCAGCACCTTGTCCTTGCCAATGCTGCGCGCCACCAGCGTGTTGTTGCAGACACGGAATTGCACATGGCGGGCCGCCAGTTCCTGCACCACCACCTCGTACGGATTGCCGTTCTTGTCCATCGCCCCGTCGAGCAGGAATTCGATGCCTGGTCCGAGCGCGACGACAACGATTTGCGCCTTGGGACTGGCGTCCAGGTGGTTGCGGATATTGCGCAAGCCGCCCATGGCGTTGCCGCTCTCGCTGAAGTGATACACCACTTTTTCCACGCGCGGCGCCTCGGCCTGCGCCGCCTGGGCGCACAGCAGCAGCAGCGGCAACATCAAAATACGGAACAGTTTCATTTGGGCTCCTTGCCAGTTTGCAGAGATTCTTTTTCCATCAGCAGATAAGTGCCATAGGCGTTGAGCCGGTTGGCCTGGCTGAAGGCGGGGTAGTCCTGGAACGCGGACCAGTCGGTGCGCGCATAGGCCTCATCAAAGGATAGCAGCTCCTGCACGGCATTGCCCATCTGTTCGCGCAGGTAGCGCAGATAGCGTTGGGTCAGCAGCATGTCCTGGCGCGGCGCGCGCGAGGCCGCGCCATGGCCGGGGATCACCACGGCCGGCTGCGCGTCGAGCATGCGATCGAGCGCCTGCAACCAGCGTTTGCTGTCGGCGTCGCCGACATACGGCAGGCGGCCGCTGAAGAACAGGTCGCCCGCGAACAGCGCGTGGTCTTCCTCCACCAGCAGCAGCAAGTCTTCCGCCGAGTGGGCGCCGCTGCTGTCGATCACGCGGAAGTGCAGGCCACCCAGTTCGAAGCGCCACGGCTGGCCGTCGGCGAAGTCCAGCCAGCGGTCGGCCGACACCAGTTGCGTGCGTTCATCCACCCACGGCGCCAGTTCGGCGCGGCGCTGCGCCAACCGTGCGCGCGCCAGGTCCGAGCGCAGGTAGTCGCGGCCGTTGCGGTGGGCGGCGATCACCACGCCGGGCTGGCGCAGCGCTTGCAGGCCGTAGAAATGGTCGGCGTGGTAATGCCCGACGATCACCATCTTCAGCGGCGCCGACGTCACCTGACGGATCGCCCGCAGCATGGCGGCGCCCAGCGCCGGCGTGGCCAGCGCGTCGTACACCACCACGCCGGCCGGCGTGACGACAAAGCCGGCATTCGACATGAAGCCCTGGTTTGCCCGGCTGGCCATGCCGGCTTCCCCCTGGAAGTAATAGACATGGGGGCTGACCTGGACCGGCTTGAGGACGATATCCGGCGCGGCCTCGGCCGCCAATACGGGCAGCACGGGCAGCACCGCGGCCAGCAACAGCAGTCGGCGGACGAGATTCATAAGTTTTCCTTGGGCGAGGCGAGGGCGGCGGCTTGCGCCTGTTGCAGGCGGCCTTCCAGATAGGCGCCGTAAAAGCCGGCCTGGTCCAGGCCGGGCAAGGGGGCGGCCAGCGTGCGGCCTGCGCCGCCGAGAAATAATACGGTGGGAAAGAAAGCCACATGCAGCTGGCGCAGTACTTCGGCGATGGGCTGCAACTGCCCGCCCGCGTCGACCAACCGCTCCACCATATCGCTCTCCAGTTCGCGCAGCACCAGGCGCGGATTACCTTCGCGCAGCAGCGGCGCCAGGTAGTTGCGCCGCACTTCCAGGCAATACGGGCAGTCCCGGCGCGACACCAGCAGCACCAGCACCGCCGACGGCGCCGCCAGCGCGGCCAGCTCCGCCCGCAGATCGCGCAGCGGCGGCAACAAGGGCGCGTGCGGGGCGTCGGCCACGGCGGCTCAGGCGGCCATGCCGGGATTGCCGGCCGTGCCCACCAGCGTCGGCTGGTCGGGGCGGCGCGCGCGCACCACCGGGTGGGCGCGCAGATAGGTTTCCATCACGTCCCAGATCGGCGCGCCGCTGGCGCCCTCGGCCACCGGCGCCCAGCTGGCCACCTTGTAGGTCTTGTCCGCATCGAGCAGCTTGCCGTTCAGCCGCATGTCGCTGATGCGCCGGCCGCTGGCCGCCGCCGGCGTGCAGCTGTAGCGCATGCCGCCCACGCGCACCATGTCGCCGCCCTGCTGGTAGTAGGGATCCGGGTGGAACAGGTTGTCGCACACGTCTTCCATGATGGTCTTGATGGTGGCGCCGGTCATCTCGGTCAGCGTGGTGGCCGGGTAGGTAATGGCCAGCTGGTCCATCAGGTCGCCGCGCGTGATGGGGGCGCCCGGCAGCAGCGAGGTGCCCCAGCGGAAGCCCGGCGAGAACGCCAGGTCGGCGCCCTTGACCGCCAGCAGGCCGTCGACGATCAGCTGGTCCCAGCTGCCGTTGAAATTGCCGCGCCGGTACAGCAAGCCTTCGGTGACGGCCAGCGTTTCATCCAGCCTGGCGCGGAACGGCGCCCGCACCGCGTCGATGTGCGCCTGCATGGCGCGGTCGGCCGGCAGCAGGTTGGAAAACACCGGCAGCAAACGGTACTGGTAGCCCTGGATGCGGCCGTCGCGCACGTCGAAATCCAGCACGCCGAGGAACTTGCCGTTCGAGCCGGCATTGGTCACCAGCGTCTGCCCGCCCTGGTTGGACACCACCACCGGCGTCGGCACGCCGTCGTGGGTGTGGCCGCCGAGGATGGCGTCGATGCCGACGACGCGGCTGGCCAGCTTCAGGTCGACGTCCATGCCGTTGTGCGACAGCAGCACCACCACCTTGGCGCCCTTGGCGCGCACTTCCTTGACCAGCGCCTGCAAGCGCTCCTCCTGGATGCCGAAGCTCCAGTCCGGCACCATGTGGCGCGGGTTGGCGATCGGCGTGTACGGGAAAGCCTGGCCGATCACGGCCACCGGCACGCCGTTCATTTCGCGCCAGCTGTAGGGGGCGAACACGGGATCGCCGAAATCGGCCGTCACCACGTTCTGGGCGACGAAGTCCACCTTGCCCTTGAAATCCTTCTGCACGATTTCCTGCACCCGCTGCGCGCCCAGCGTGAACTCCCAGTGCGGCGCCATGATTTCCACGCCCAGCAGCTTGGCGGCGTCGACCATGTCCTGGCCGTTGGTCCACAGCGCCGTGGCCGAGCCCTGCCAGGTGTCGCCGCCGTCGCACAGCACGGCGTGCGGCCGGCCGGCGCGCAGCTGCTGGACCAGGGTGGACAGATGGGCGAAGCCGCCGACCTTGCCGTACACCTTGGCGGCGGCGGCAAAATCGAGATAGCTAAAGGCGTGCGCGCGCGCCGTCTTCGGTGCGATCTTGAACTGCTTGAGCAAGGCGTCGCCCACCAGGTGCGGCGCCCTGCCGGCGGCCTCGCCGATGCCGAGGTTGACGCTGGGTTCGCGGAAGTACAGCGGCCGCAGCTGGGCGTGGCAATCGGTGATGTGCAGCAGGCTGACGTTGCCGAACTTCGGCACCGCATACAGCTGCTCGGCGGCGCCGGGCGTGGCGGCCAGACCATCCTTGCCGGCCAAGGCCAGGCCGCCGGCGCTGGCGATGGCCAGCATTTGCATGAATTCGCGTCGTTGCATGGGGTAGCCTGGCTCAGGTTCGGATGGATTACTGGTTGACCGGCGATTCAGGCGCCAGCAGCAGCGCCATCACATCCTGCATCTGCTTTTCCGTCAGGATGCCGGCGGCGCCGAAGCGCGGCATCGTCGAACACGCCTGGAAGGCATGCGAGTTGTAGATCTTGGCCCAGGTGTATTTCAGGTTGTCCGGCGTCGGGCCGCCGCGCAGCTTGCCGTACTGCTGCAAACTGGGGCCGATATTGCCGAAGGCGATTTCCTTCGGGTCCAGCTTATGGCAGGCGTAGCAGTTGCCGCCGGCCGTCGTCCCTTTCGGATCGGACGACTGCAGGCCGCGGCCGTTCTGCGCCACCTTTTCGCCTTCCTTCCAGTCGCCCAGGTAGTTGCCGTCGGCCGGATAGCGCACGGTGGCCGTGGCTTGCTGCTCGATCTGCTTGCGCTGCGCCGGTTTCAGCGGGCGCTGCGCGTCCTGCGAGCACAGGCGCTGCGCCTCGCTCTGCTCCAGGCGGTCGACGGTGGCTTGGTTCTTGTCGCGGAACGAAGCCTTGAACGCGGCCAGGTCGGCGCTGTCCTTGGCCGCCGGCCCGGCGGCCGGTGCGGCGCCGGAAGCCAGCATGCCCAACAGGGCGACGGTGATGTATTTGCTTTGCATGGACACTCCGTATCAGCGTTTCAAGCCCGGCGCCGCCATCGTGCCACCCTTGGCGTTGACGCCGAGATAGGTGATCAGGTCGATGGCGGTCTGGGAGTTGTACTCCAGTTGCGGGAAGCGCTGCTGGCGGAAGCAGTCGGCCATGCGCCACTGCATGGTGCGCACCGCGCCCTGGCTGACGCGGTAGGCCGGCCAGCTGGCGAAGGCGCCGCGCGCGGCGGCCGCCTGCTGCAGGTTCGGCAGGTCTTGCAGGCGGATGCGCTGGTCGTTCTTGCTGTGGCAGGAGGCGCAGGAAAAATCATGCGGGCCGGCGCGGTAGAAGAACGCTTGCTTGCCGCGCGCATACGCGGCTCTTTCCTCGGCGTGCTGCTGCGGCAGCTTGACCTGCATGTCGCGCGAGGCGGCCGACACGTAGGCGGCCAGCGCTTCCATGTCGGTGGCGCGTTCGCCCTGTTCGGAAAACGGCTTGCGCACGATGTCGGCCCGTTCGAGGCCCTGCAGCGTCACCATGCAATGCACCAGGCGCGCTTCGGCATCCATCACCTTGCCGGTGTCCTTGAAATAGCGCGGCAGCTCGGCATAGGCGCCGGCCAGCACGCCCGGCCCCTTGCCCAGGTCGCAGGCTTCCAGGCTGGCCTGCCTGGGGCCACGCTTGCCGGTCCACAGTACTTCGCCCTGGCCTTCGACCAGCTCGGCGGGGTTGCCGTCGGCCAGCATGGCGCGGTATTTGGCGATTTCATCGCTGACGCTTTGCGCCGTAGCGCTGCCTGCAACGACCAGCCCCAGCAGGCTGGCCCAGGTGACACGGGATAGTGACATGGTGGCGGCCTCAGGCTACGGTGACTTGGTCGGTACGGCTTTCGCCCCGATTGTCCTGCCAGCTGACGCTGACGCTGTCGCCCTTGGCGCCGCCCTTGAACTTGAAGGCGAGGTAAGGGTTTTGCGAGACCGACTGGCCCCACATGCATTGCAGCACCACGCGCTCGCCGTGCTTGACGGTGACGTCGGTGATGTAGTGCGCCGGCACCACGACGCCGGCCGCGTCCTTGCGGACGCCGGTCTCCATCGGATGGGCCATCAGTACTTTCACTTCCGTGACGCCGTTGGCGGCATTGGCACGGATTTTCATTGGATCTGCCATGTCTGCTCCTGTGTTGAGTCTGATTAGCCGCCGCAGCCGCCCAGCGTGACCTTGGTTTCCTTGGTCGCCGAGTACAGCTTGCCGTCGGCGGTCTTCACCACGGCCACCACGTTGGTGCTCTGGCCCATCTTCAGGCGGCTCTGCACGGCGGCGGCGGTGTCGTCCGGGATGCGGAATATGGCGGCCAGCGGGTTCGGGTTCTTTTCGACAAAGAAGTAGATCTCGCTGGTGCCGGGAATATTGGACACCACGCCCACCGGCACCACGGCGCCGTTCTCGGCGATGTCGGGCGAGGTGATGACGATGTCCTTGCTGTCGACCGGCGTGCCGCCGACGGCGGCCAGCGCATCGGCCAGGGACTTGGCGCTGAAGCCTTCACGGCCGGTGGCGGCCAGCGCTTGCTGGCTGGTCACCAGCCCACAGGCGACCAGCAGGCCAAGGGCCGAGCTGGTCTTCAATACGGTACGACGGGTCGGGTTCATGCGCTCTCCTGGTGGTTGCGGGGTGGCCCGCTCATGGTGCGCCGCCGGCCAGCCATTGAACGATGGCTTGCAGGTCGGCTTCTTTCAATTGGGGTTGCGGCGGCATGGGCATGGCGCCCCAGGCGCCGGCGCCGCCGCTGCGTATCTTGGCCTGCAAATAGGCGGCGCGGTCGGCGCGGCCCTGGTACTTGACGGCGACGTCGCGCAGGGCGGGACCGATGATCTTGTTGCTCACGCCGTGACAGCCCATGCAGCCGTTCTTGTTCAGCACCTGTTGCACATCGCCGCCGCCGGCGGCCTTGGCCGGGACCGGCGCAGCCGCGGCAACGGCGCCGGCCGGCGCCGGCACTTGTGCGGCAGGCGCGGGACGCGTGGTATCGGTGCCGCGCACGCCGCTCAGCGGACGGTTTTGCTCGGCCAGATTGCCATGCGCGTTGCGGGCGAAGTCGGGCAGGCTGGAAGTCTGCCTGGCCTCGGTCGGGCAATTCGTCATGCAGGCGGTGTTGAGCACATCGGCCTTGCCCTTGATGTCCCACAGGCCGGGCTGGCGCACCAGGCCATTGCGGTTGGGCAGGCGTTGTTGCACGGCGGCCATGTTGTCGTTGCTCAGCACGAAATCGGCCGGCACGATGCCGCCCAGGTTCAGGATGTGGGCGGTGACGGCATACACCTCGTCCGCGCTGAGCGACTTGGGCGCGTCCCACGGCATGGCGCGGTTGATGTAGTCCCACAGCGTGGACAGGTGGGCCACCTTCATCAGCGTGGTGCGCTGCGGCACGCTGCCGTTGGACAGCGCCGCCACGTGGCCGCTCTTGATATCGGCCTCGGTGGTGCCGCCGACGATGGGCGTGAACACCTCGTTCGATTCGCCAAAGCTGCCGTGGCAGCCGGCGCAGCGGTTTTCCCAGATCTGCTCGCCCTGGGCGACGCCACCGCGGCCTTTCGGCAATCCCTGGAAATCGGCGCGCACGTCGATATCCCAGGCCTTGATTTCAGCCGGCGTGGCGGCGCGGCCGATGGTCTGCCACGGCGCATCGGCGGCCTGCGCCAGCAGGCAGGCGCCCAGCAGCGCGGCGGCGAGGATAGTTTTTTTCATCAGCTTACCTGGACGTTGGAGACTTCGCCGTTCGGCGACACCTGCCACGACTGGATGGCGTTGTTGTGATAAATGGAGCGCGTGCCGCGCACGGCGCGCAGCTGGTTGAGCTTGGGCTGCACGTAACCGCTGTCGTCGATGGCGCGGCTTTGCAGCACGGCGTTGCCGCCATCCCACACCCAGTCGATATTAAAGCGCGTCAGCGCCTTGTTCTGCACCGGGCCTTCGATGCGGGCGGTGCGCCAGTTGCGCCCGCCGTCCACGCTGACATCGACCCGCTTGATGCGGCCGCGCCCCGACCAGGCCAGGCCGCTGATGTTGTAGTAGCCGCGGTCGAGCAAGGTCTGGCCGCCGGACGGCGTGGTGATCACGCTCTTGCATTCCTGGATCGAGGTGTACTGGCGATGCTGGCCGTCCGGCATCAGGTCGACGTAGTGGATGGTTTCATCCTTGGTGTCCCACGGCTGGTCGCCCACTTCGAGGCGGCGCAGATACTTGACCCAGCTGACGCCCTGCACGCCGGGCACCACCAGCCGCAGCGGATAGCCGTTTTCCGGCCGCAGCATTTCGCCGTTCTGGCCCCAGGCCACGATGGCGTCGTCGAGCGCCCGCTCGATGGCGATGGTGCGCGTCATGCTGGAACCGTCGGCGCCTTCGGCCAGCACGTAGCGGGCGCGCTTGCGGTCGATGCCGCACAGGTCGAGCAGGGTCGACAGCAGCACCCCCGTGTACTCCGAGCAGGCCAGCATGCCATGCGTGTATTGCACCGTCGGCAGCGCGACGTTGCCCCACTCGGCGCCGGTGTTGGCGCCGCATTCGATGAAGTGGATGCGCGACACCGACGGCAGGCGCATCAGGTCGTCCATGGTGAACACGCGCGCCTCGCGCACCAAGCCGTTGATCATCAAACGGTGGCCGCTGGGATCGATATCGTGCCAGCCCTGGTGGTGACGTTCAAAATGCAAGCCACTGGGCGTGATGATGCCGAACAGTCCTTGCAGTGGCGTGAAGCTGACTGACGCCTGGCGCACGCGGGTCAGGCCCGGGCTTTCGCGGCGCTGCAGATTGCTTTCCCACTTGGACGGCTGGCCGTAGGGCAGGGCGGCCACCGGCTGGCCCAGCGTCTTGCTGTGCGCCGGCAGGGTGAGGATGGCGTCCTCGCCGGCCGCGCCCTGTGCCGCCGCCGCGCCGCCCGCGGCGACGCCGGCGCCCATCGCCAGGGCCTTACCCATGAAGCTGCGGCGCGCGGTACGCGCCTGTGCGAGCTGGGCCTCACCGAGATGATGCTCGGGGGCTTGCAACAGCCTGCCGATGGTGCGTAGCACATCCGTCACGGCCGGTCTCCTTGTGTTTTTGTGGGGATAAGCTTAGCCTGTACAAGTTCTTCTACGCAAGACATTTCCTGTCTCATCCCAAAACCTGGAATATTCAACAAAGCGAGAACACCGATGAAGTTACGCGACAAGATGGTGCTGTGCATGGCCGTGGTATGTTGTGCTTTCCTGGTCGCGCTGGGGGTGGCGCTGATGGGCATGCAAAGCGCCCGCAACCAGTTCCAGCAATTCCTGGAAGTGGACCAGGCCTTGTTGCAGACCACCACCAACCTGTACGCGCAAGGCCTGCAAATGGGACAAGCGCTGCGCAACGTGGTGCTCGATCCCACCAACAAGGCCGGGCTCAAGAATATCGACGACGCCAGCAAGTCCTTCGCCGAATACATGCAGATGGCGCAAGGCCTGGTCCCGCCGCAAAGCGAGGCCGGCAAGATGTTCGCGGAGGTGGCGCAATTGCGCGAAAAACAGGCCGGCTTGCAAGCGAAGATCATGGCGCTGGCCAAGGACGACCAGCCCGCCGCGATCATGGTGTTGAACAAGGATGAAACGCCGGTCTGGCGCGTGATGCGCGGCCGTCTGCTGGACTTCCTCAAGGCCAAGAAGGACGACGTCAAGCTGACCGAAGCGAGCGTGATCGCCTCCACCCAGCGCACCATGTGGATCAGCCTGGGCCTGGCGCTGGCCACGCTGGTGGCGGCCGGCGTGGTCACCTATTTGCTGTCGGCCAATGTGATGCGCCAGCTCGGCGGTGAACCGGACTATGCGGCCGGCATCGCGCGCCGCATCGCCGCCGGCGATTTCACCGAAGAGATCCAGACCAGCGGCGGCGGCGGTCGCGACAGCCTGTTGTCGGCCATGCAGTCGATGCAGCAAAGCCTGGCCGGCATCGTGGCCCAGATCCGCAGCGGCGCCGAGACCATTTCGACGGCGTCGAGCGAAATCGCCGACGGCAACCTGGACCTGTCCAACCGCACCGAACAGCAAGCCACCTCGCTGGGCCAGACCGCCAGCGCCATGGACCAGCTGACCAGCACGGTCAAGCAGAACGCCGGCAGCGCGCGCCAGGCCAGCGGCCTGGTGGCGGCCACCGCCGCCGTCGCGGTCAAGGGCGGCAGTGTGGTGGCCGAGGTGGTGACCACCATGGGCGAGATCAACCAGTCGTCGCGCCGCATTGTCGACATCATCGGCGTCATCGACGGCATCGCCTTCCAGACCAATATCCTGGCGCTGAACGCGGCCGTCGAAGCGGCGCGGGCCGGCGAGCAGGGGCGCGGCTTTGCGGTGGTGGCGTCCGAGGTGCGCAACCTGGCCCAGCGGTCGGCCGCCGCCGCCAAGGAAATCAAGGAACTGATCGGCGTCTCCGTGCAAAGCGTGGAACAAGGCGCGCGCCTGGTCGAGCAGGCCGGCACCACGATGGACGAGATCGTGGCCAGCGTCAATCGCGTCAGCGCCATCATGGGCGAGATCGCCGACGCCAGCGAAGAACAGACGTCGGGCATCGAGCACGTCAACAACGCCATCGTCCAGATGGACCAGGTGACGCAGCAGAACGCGGCGCTGGTCGAGCAGGCCACGGCGGCGGCGCAATCGATGCAGCAGCAGGCCGCCGAGCTGGCCGGCGCCGTCAGCGTCTTCAAGCTGCGGCGCTAGCCCCCATTGTGATCCCCGCGCGACAGGCAAGCGGTCCTGTCGAGACATTTTCGTGGCCCGTCGAGACAATCGACGGCTTGTGGTGCGCTACAGCTGTTTTTGAGGTAACATGAACTGTTTGCTAACATTGTGTCGGCGGATCATGGGCGCTGGAATGGCCACCTGCCGGCTGGCATGCAAGCGATATCACGCAGTTGATGTGGACGTTGGCAACCTGGTCGCCGCGATGTGATGGCTCGCGCTGCCGAGGTTGCTGTACGTCGTAGCGCGAGACATATCACCCAAACCGCCATCTTGCAGATTCCCTGACCGGAGACACCCCATGTCGTACACCCGCTTTCAAAAGAAGTCGTTGCCTACGCTATTGTCCTCGTTGTTCCTGCTCGCCCTCGGCGGGCAAGCTGTGGCCAGCACCCTGAACCAAAACGTATCCTGGACCATCAACCGTGCCGGCACCTCCACCGTCTATCGCGTGGTGGCCTACGGCGATTCGATTTTTGCCGGCTATAACAGCTCGATCTTCAGCGCGGCCAAGTACGCGGCGCCGACCGTGGACGCGGAATACCTGTCCGCGCAGTGGAACGCCGACATCGAGAGCGTGCGCCGCGCCAAGTCCGGCGCGGTGGCCGAGGATGTGTACAACAACAAGATCGTGGCCGAGCGTTCGTATATGCAAGCCAGTAACACCCGCGTGGTGGCCTTCGAGATGTGCGGCAACGATGGTTTGCAGGCCCGTACCGCCTTCAAGAGCCAGACCGGCACCTGCGACGACAGCGTGCTGACCGCGGCGGAAAACAGCTGCCGGAAGTATGTCGGCGCGGCGATGGACTACATCAACGCCAACGCCTATTCCGGCGTCAAGCTCAAGCTGGTGTCGAACCTGCACTACCCCGGCTACAACGCCGACAACGTCCAGAGCTCCTGCAAGGACCCGTCGACCGGCAAGACCGTCAACATGCAGGAGAAATTCCTGCCTTCGCTGGTCCGCATCAACTTCGCGATGTGCGACCTGGCGCGCCAGAAGGGCTTTGCGTGCGCGGACAACTTCGCCCAGTACATGGGCGCCGACTATGACAGCAACGGCGACGGCCAGATCGACGCCGATGCGCTGCGCTATGTGGCCGGCGAGAGCCAGTCCAGCTATCAGACCCGGATCACCACCACCTTGCGCTCGACCGTGCGCGACGCCAACGCGCACTTTGTGTCGGCCGGCAGCAGCTACGACTACATCCAGTCGGACGACACCCACCCGACCTACACCGGCGCCACCGTCACGGCCGGCCTGTTCGGCGGCAGCACCGGTTCCGGCGGGCCGCGCTACAGCTCTTTCAGCGGCGGCAAGAACCCGATCTGGAATCAGTACGGCCACGAGCGGATGGGCTGGGCGGTGTCGACCTACAACGTCGCGACGCCTTGATACACGGCTGAGTTGCTCCCTTGGCACAGCCTCCCAAGCGGCCTGAAGACGATAGCGGGACCTCGGGCGCGGGCCGCGCCTGGCGTCCGCGCGCCGGCTTGCTGGCGGTCGCGCTGGTGCTGGCCGTGATCGGCTTCGGCGTGCTGGTTTTCCTGGTCACGACGCCCGATCCCGGCATCCTCGCCGGCGCCGTGCCGCAGCCGCTCGCGGCCGGCGCGGCGCTGGCCTCCGGGCCGCCGCCATCGTCGTCCACCAACACGCCGCAGTCCGCGGCGCCGGATCCGCGGCGCGCGCCGGAAGGCGACGCCGACCCGACGCGCGACCTGAAAAGCTATGTCGCCCGTGGCGAGAAGCCGACCATGCCCGAAGTGATCGAACGGCTGCATGAGCGCGGCATTTATTCCGGCCTCGGCGCGTTTTCGCCGCCGGGCACCCGTCCGCCCATGGTCGGCCTGGCGGTGCCCGAAGACTTCGTGCTGCCGGAGGGCTACGTCCGCCACCACCAGGCCACCGACGACGGCCAGCGCATCGAAGCGATCCTGATGTTCGCGCCGGATTTCCAACTGTACGACGCCGCCCACAATCCGGTCGCCATGCCGAAGAACCGCGTCGTGCCGCCGGAGCTGGCGCCGACCGGACTGCCGATCCGGCGCATCGTCGTTCCCCCTCCCATTGAACCGGCCGGTCTCGGCCGTTGACCCGCATGCGACAACTTTTAACCTCTTCCACGGCGCGCATGGTTGCCGGCATCCTGGCGAGCGCCGTCCTGTCGGCGCTGTATGCGCGCGGCGGGCCGGCCTGGCTGCTGGGCTTGGTGATGCTGGCCCCGTGGTTGGCGACGCTGAACGCCAGCCGCTCGCTGGCCGCGACGCTGGGCTCGGCTTACCTGATGTCGCTGGCCTTCACGGCGGCCGTCTTCCCCTGGTTCGGCATCGCGCTCGGACGCTACACGCAGGTCGGCGCGGGCACCGGCCTGGCCGTGCTGCTGCTGGCCGCGCCCCTGTTCCAGCCGCAGTTCCTGGCGTTCGCGCTGGTGCGCCATGCGAGCGGACGCGGACATGGCCCGCTGCTGCGCGCGTTGGCGGCCGCTGCGGCCTGGGTGGCGGCCGAATGGCTGCTGCCCAAGCTGCTCGGCGACACGCTCGGCTACGGCCTGTATCCGTCGCCGCTGATGCGCCAGGGCGCGGCGGTGGGCGGCGGCGCCGGCCTGACCGTGCTGCTGTTGCTGGCCAACGAGGGCGTGGTGGCGGCCTGGGCGCAGCGGCGCGCTGGCTGGCGCGTGTTCGCCCAGCCGTTGGCGCTGGCGGCGCTGGGCCCGCTGCTGCTGGCGATCTACGGACTGGCGGCGCAGCCGGACAGCGGCACCGCCGCCACCGGCAAGCCATTGCGCATGGGCCTGGTCCAATCGAACATCGTCGACTACGAAGGTTTGCGGCGGCAGAAGGGCGCGGGCGCGGTGGTGCGCGAAGTGCTCGATGCCCACTTCGCCATGAGCTATGACGCGGTGGTGCGGCGCCAGGCGGACGCGGTGCTGTGGTCGGAGACCGCCTATCCCACCACGTTCGGCCATCCCAAGAGCGCAGCCGGCGCGGGCTTCGACCGCGAGATCGTCGCCACCGTCCGTGCCGCCGGCGTGCCCTTCGTGTTCGGCACCTACGACAGCGACGACGACGGCGAGTACAACGCGGCCGCCTTCGTGCAGCCCGGCGTCCCGCCGGCCTTCTATCGCAAGACGCATCTGTTCCCCTTCACCGAATACGTGCCGGCCTGGCTGGACGGGCCGCGCCTGCGAAGCCTGTTGCCGTGGACCGGCAACTGGAAGGCGGGCAATGGCGCGCGGGTGTTCCCGCTGCGCCTGGCCGACGGCCGCTCGATCCCGGTGCTGCCGCTGATCTGTCTCGACGATGTCGATGCCGGCCTGGCGATCGCCGGCGCCAGGCTGGGCGCGCAAGCCATCCTGACCATGTCGAACGATTCCTGGTTCAGCGACGCTCCCGAGGGCGCGCGCCTGCACCAGACGGTGGCGGCGTTCCGCAGCATCGAAACGCGGCTGCCGCAATTCCGCGTCACCAGCAACGGCTACAGCGCGGCGTTCGACGCCAGCGGCGCGCTGCTGGCGGGCACCCGCATGGGCGAGCCGGCGCTGGTGGTCGCCGACCTGGTGGTGCGCAAGCCGGCGCCGACCTTGATGGTCCGCTGGGGCGATTGGGTCGGGAAGGCCGCCTGCGCCTTCCTGCTGTTGCTGGCGGCCAGGGCGCTGATCCCGTCCTGGCGCTCGCCGGCGGCGGATGGCGTGTCGCCGGCGCAGCTGGCGATCACGTTCCCGGTGCGGGTCGCGGTGTTGCCGCCGGCGGCCCGGCTTGGCGCGGCGCTGTTGCGCATGCTGGCGCGCGCCGGCCTGCTCGGCATTTGCGTGGCCATGCTGTTGAACGAACCATTGAGGACCAACACCCTGGCGCAAATCCGCTGGTTCAGCGCCCTGTTCCTGGCGCCGGAAGCCGCCTCGTGGTGCGTGCTGCTGGCGTTCGCCGCGCAGGCGTCGATCAGCGACGGCGTGCTGGTGCTGACGCGGGGCGCCCAGCGGATCGAACTGGCGCTCGGCGAGATTGCCGCGGTCAGCTTGTGGCGCTTGCCGGTGCCGGCCGCCGGCCTGGCGTTGCGCCTGGCTTCAGGCCAGCGCTGGCGCTACGGACTGGCGCTGGCCAAGCCGCTGGCCCTGGCCGCCGCGCTGGCCGGCGCCGGCGGCCCCCAAGGGTTGGAACAGCCCGGCGCGACGATGGGGGTGTATGCGCGTGCCCGCCTGGCGCTGCACCGCCGCAAGCTCGACCGTCCACTGGTCAAGTTCGGTTTGCTGCCGCTGGCGCTGGCCATTCCCGCCTTCCACCTGCATCAGCACATCGCCTACGGCAGCGCCTTCGGCGAGTTCTACACCTTCGGCCTGAAGGCTTACCTGCTGGCGTTTGGCTTGTGGTGGGCGGCCTGGTCCATCGGCGTGGTGCTGAGCGCGGCCTTGCTGCGCGCGGCGATCGAAGCCGGCACGCTGCTGGCGGCCTTGCTGCATCCGGGGCGGGCGATCGCGGTGCGCCGCTGGCTGGAGCGCGCCGGCCGCGCGGCGCTGTACCTTGGCCTGCCAGGATGGCTGCTGGCGAACCTGTATTAACCGACCGCGCCGTTTTCAATGGCCGTGCGCCGGCGCTGCCATGCCAACACGGCCAACCCGGCGCCCAGCGGCAAGCCGGTGGCGGGTTGCGGCGCGGCGCTGACCGACCAGCGCGGCGTGTCGCCTATCAGGCCGGCGCAGGTATAGGGCGGGGTGGCCTGGCCGGTGATGCCTAGAACTTGGCGAACTTGCTCTCGTCGATTTCCTGCACGCTGCTGGACATGGTGTGGCGGTTCTGCGTCGGGCCCGGCCGTTGAGCGCCGCGCGCCGGCGGCGGCCGGCGGCCCTTGGCGGGCGCGCCGGCGCGGCCGCCACCTTCCAGCTTGAAGAAGGCCATCGCCGTTTGCAGCTGCTCGGCCTGGCCGCTCATTTCCTCGGCCGTGGCCGCCAGCTGTTCCGAGCTGGAGGCGTTCTGCTGGGTGGTCTGGCTCAGCTGGCCCACCGCGCTGTTGATCTGGCCCACGCCGGCCGACTGCTCCTCCGACGCGGCGGTGATTTCCTGCACCAGGTCCGAGGTCTTGCGGATGTTCGGCACCATCTGGTCGAGCAGGCGGCCGGCCTTCTCGGCCAGGTCGACGCTGCTGGTGGCGACCTGTTCGATCTCCTGCGCCGCCAACTGGCTGCGTTCGGCCAGCTTGCGCACCTCGGCGGCGACCACCGCGAAGCCCTTGCCGTGATCGCCGGCGCGCGCCGCCTCGATCGCCGCGTTCAGCGCCAGCAGATTGGTCTGGTAGGCGATGTCGTCGATGATCTGGATCTTCTTGGCGATCTGCTGCATCGCCGCCACGGTCGAGCGCACCGCGTCGCCGCCTTCGACCGCTTCCTTGGCGGCCTGGCTGGCCATGCCGTCGGTGATGCGGGCGTTCTCGGTGTTGGCCGAGATCGACGCCGTCATCTGCTCGATCGAGGCGCTGGTTTGCTCGGCGCCGGCGGCTTGCTCGCTGGCCGCCTGCGACAAGGTCTGCGCGGTCGCGCTGATTTGCTCGGAAGCGCTGGCCAGGGCCTCGGCGCTGCCGTTGACCTCGGTGACCACCTGGCCCAGCTTGTAGACGGTGTTGTTGCAGAACTCCTTCAGTTGGCCGAAGGAGCCCTCGTAGTCCTTGTCGATGCCGGTGCTGAGGTCGCCCTCGGACATGGCGCCCATCACCCGCACCACGTCGTCGATGCTGGCGCCGGTGGTGCTGACCAGGTTGTTCAATCCTTCGCCCATTTCTTTCTGGAAGCCTTGCAGTCCGGCCAGGTCGACGCGGTCGTTGAAGTTGCCGTGGTTGGCCGCCTCGACCACGCGGCGCTGGCCTTCGATCACTTGCTGGAGCTTGGCGATCATCTGGTTGGCGTAATCCTTCAGCTCGCCGAACGCGCCTTCATAGGGTTTCTCGATGCTCTTCGACAGGTCGCCGGCGGACAGCGCGCCCATCACCCGCACCACGTCGTCGATGCTGGCGCCGGTGGTTTGCATCAGCGCGTTCAGGCCGTCGGCCATGTCCTTCTGGAAGCCCTGCAGATCGGTGGCGCTGATGCGCATGGCGAAATTGCCGCGATTGGCCGCCTCCACCATGTTGCGCTGGCTTTCTATCATTTCGCGCAGCTTGACGATCATGTGCTTCATCGCCAGCAGCAGCTGGCCGGTCTCGTCGTTCGACTTGACCTGGATGTCCAGGTTGAGGTCGCCGCGCGCCAAGGTTTCGGCGGCCGTCACCGCCTGGCTGATCGGCCGGGTGATGCTGAGCGTGATGTAGATCCCGGCGGCGATGGTCAGCACCACGATCACCGCCAGCGTTTCGATCACCTTGGTCTGGGCGGCGGCGCTGACCTCGCTCATGACCTGGTCGGAATGCTTGAGGGTGGCCTCGGTCTTCTCGCGCAGGCTGGCGAGGGCGGCGCTGATCGGCTTGTCGGCGCCGGCCACCGCCTTGTCGAGCTCATTCGGATTGTCGGTCTTGGCGCGCAGCGCGACCAGCACCGCCATGTCCTTGCGGTAGGCGGTGGCGCCGTCGCGCAACTTGCTCAGCAGCTTGTCTTCGTCGGGCGTCAGGAAACCGGTGGCCTTGTAGTCGTCCAGCGTGCGGTCGACATCGGCCATGTCGGCTTCGAACTTCTTGTCGTAGTCGCCGCCGCGCAGGATGTAGTTCTTGAAATGGTGGATGCCGGCGCCCAAGGCGTTGGCGCCGCGGTTGATCGCGCCGCGCTTGGCCAGCGCATCCTCCTTGATGGTCTTCCACTGCTCGTTCATGGCGGAGGTCTCGTGGATGGCGATCCAGCCCAGCGCCACCGACAGCATAGTGAGCAGAAAAAATGCCAATCCTAAACGCGTGCCAACCTTTAAATTGGAAAACATTTACGCCTCCTCAGGGATTTGCGTTGCGCCAATAAGTGCAAGCTTGATACTACCTCCGTTTGACTTGCATTTGATATAGCGCCAGCAGGATCTGTGGGAATTGTGAAACGCCACAGCACTGTTATGATGATGGTTCTTTCGCTAACATTTCAAACAGGCGGGACCATGGAACTACTGGACGCATATTGCGCGCGCATCGGCTACACGGGCCCGCGCAGCCCCACGCTGGACACGCTGCGCGCCTTGCAGCAGCTGCACCCGGCCGTCATCCCTTTCGAGGCCATCGATGTGCTGCTGGAGCGGCCGGTGTTGCTGGCGCCGGAGGCGGTGGACGCCAAGTTGCTGCGGGCCGGGCGCGGCGGCTACTGCTTCGAGCAGAACAGCCTGTTCCAGCGCGTGCTGTGCGCGCTGGGCTACCAGGTCGAGCCCCTGATCGCCCAGGTGCAATGGATGGCCGGCCCCGAGGCGCGGCAGCGGCCGCGCACCCACATGGTGTTGCGGGTGACGGTCGACGGCCAGCCCTGGCTGTGCGACGTCGGCTTCGGCAGCTGCGTGTTGACGGCGCCGATCCGCTTCGACCTGGCCACGCCGCAAGCCACGCCGCACGAGCGCTTCCGCCTCACGCCGCAGGGCAACGAGCACCTGCTGGAAGCGCTGCTGGGCGACGACTGGATGCCGGTCTACCTGATCTCGCCGGCGCCCTGCCGCGACGGCGATTATGTGATGGCGAACTACTACTCGTCGACCTACCCGCAATCGCATTTCCGCCACGACCTGATCGTGGCGCGCAGCACGCCCGAGGCGCGCCACGCGCTGCTGCGCAACCGGCTGACGATACGCCGCGCGGACGGCGGCGGCGAGCGCCGCTTCCTGAACGCCGAGCAGATCGAGCAGGCGCTGGCCGAGGTGTTCCTGCTGCCGGTGACGCCGGACTGGCGACCCGTGATCGAACGCGCGGCGGCCGCGCTCTGGGACGAACAGGCCGGCTAGCGATCGTCCACTGGCCCGCGCTGAGCAGGTCGTTTTGCTCGGCACAACGACCTGCTACAACATCCCACTGACACGATTAATTAACCCAGTGTTGCGCTTGGTATTTGAAACCGCCCACTCAAACTGGACCACCTAACGCTCTTAAAGTATCCAGATAATTGAGCCAGTCCCTCAGTTCCAGATCGAGTTCGCTGATCTGGGTTTCTCGTAAATCTCTTTCCGCGCGTCTTACATTTTCGAGCGTTTCATATCCTACAGCATGCCTGACCGTGGCATCTTGAAGAACTTTTTGCGCTGCATTTTTACGAAGTTGGAGTCCGCCAAATTCCGCATCAATTTGTTTGGCTTCTGAGAAATAAATTTCAGTTTCCGCAATCGCGGAAAAAATGGTTTCCTTGAACCGCAAAAACGCAACCATGGCGTCAATTTTTGCCAGCTCGGAGGTTAGCCGGCTTCGCTCGGGAGAAAAATACGGGAGCGATAACGAGCCCGCGATAAATGAAATTGGATTTGCAAAAATACGCTTGACTATTGCCGCTCCGGTAGAGAGGCCCGCAGAGAGCTGTAAATCCGGGTAGCCGCTCCGTTGCGCTATTTTTTCCTGAACCAGGGCCGCGTCAAGTTGAAGGCGAGCAGCCATTACGTCGGGACGCCTATCGAGAACCAATGCTGGCGCCGAAATGCGCAATGTCGGCGATCGCGGCAAGGATAGATCGGAAGCTGAAAGACTGGAGCGAGATTCCGAACTACCCAGCAATATTTTCAATTGCTGACGCGCGTTTTCAAGCTGAACACCGATTGAGTGTATCTGCAACTGAATGTTCTCTTCCGCATATACCATGCTCTCGCGCTCGCTCGCACGCGCTTTCCCTGCCGCGTACCTGGATTCAAATGCGCGTAAGTCGGCCGCCGCGGCAGCCAGGTTTTCTTGCAAAAGCCGGGTTTTGCTAACGGCGGAATTTTGGATCCAATACTGCCCAGCAATCTCCGTGGATAACCACCACTTTATCTGGGACAAATTGGCGTTCGCCAGTTGTGTGTTTATTTCGTCCAGCTGGCGTGTGCGCTGCTGGTTTCCCCATAAGTCGGGAGCATAAGCCAGGGAAAGGCCTGCGCCGGCATTTGTCGTTCTGGCGTCTAAACGTGATCCGGTTGACCTCATAGAAAGAGACGATTGCGCAAGGGGGGCTTGTAATTGAATATCCATCTTGCCCTGCAAGATAGACCGCTGCAGCGTCAACCTTGCGCGCTCAACGGTGTAATTGCTATCCAATCCGGTCGTGATCAGTTTTTTAAGTTGCTCATCACTTATAGTTTGCCACCAGATTGAATCGTTGGTTGATGCTTCATTTAGTTGAGCATTCTCCCATTGCTGTGGCATCTGGACCGTTAATCGGGTCGGTTTATCGACATTAGCGCATCCAACAGCAGCAATGACGGCGGCGACAAAGCTCATGCGGCGTAACAGCATTGACAAGTCCTTTATTCGGTAGACAGCGCGTTCACAGGGCTGAGGCCTGAAGCGAGCCTTGCTGGCAGCCATCCAAAAATAACCCCGGTAGAAAAGCAAATTAATCCTGAGACGCCAACCGAAAGCACACTGAGTGAGGGATGAAGCTGATCAGACAAACCGCTAATCATTGCACAAACAATCGCCGCAAAAAGGAGACCTGCAAGGGTTCCCATCAAGCAAATAGTTACGGATTCGATCAGAAACTGCAGCACGATGTCCGCCGCTGTGGCGCCCACAGCCTTTCTTATACCAATTTCCTTTGTTCGCTCCACTACCGAAACAAGCATAATATTCATTACTCCGATGCCACCCACAAGTAATGAGATTGCAGCTATGCCGCCCAGCGCGGCGGAGGCGATGACGGCGATCTGAGAAAAACTTGCCCAGCTGGCGGCAGTATTAATTATGAAAAAATCCTTGACTCCATGAGACCTTAGCAACAGGTCCTGTATATTTTTTTCGGCAAGTAGGGGATCAAATTTTGGATCCAGCGATACCGTCATCCCGTCGAAGTGACTAATGCCCAGCAATTTGTTTTGGACCGTGGTGTATGGCGCATAAATCCTGTTATTTTGCAGGCCGGTTGTTTTGGATTTGACAGTGCCGATGATAACCAAAGGAACATCGCCAACGAGCACGACTTGTCCTAAGGGATCGGTGTGTCCGAATAGAAAATCCTGCGTGCCAACTTCAATCAGCGCGACATTGGCTGCAGCGCTAACGTCATGGTAAGAAATATCTCGTCCGAGCTCCACTTTCGAATCCGAACGCGCTATTCCTTGGACGTCCAGGCCTTCTACCCTCGCTTGAACGTCGTGTTGACGGTATCTGATACGTCGTTCTGTATCCACCGTTGGCGTGACTGAGCGAATAAACGGCAGCGACGAAAGCGCCTGAAGATCCCTCGCTGTGATGGATTGTATCGCCGCAGCCTGTGGGTCGTTCCAGTCCTTTCCTTTGCTCACTCGGAGAGAATTCGTGAACAGCTCTCCGGCATTTTGTGCGATGGAGTCTTGCGCCGCCTGTGACACCGCGATACTTATCGCGACTGCGGCGGTACCAATAAAAACACCCAAGGCAGTCAGGTAACTGCGCAAGCGGTGGCTCAGTATTGAACGTAGCGAGAGTAAGAAAAACTGAAGTAAATAGTTTTGAAAGACCCGTGGTTGAACGGCTTGGCTGATGGGAGCATGAGCCTTGACTTCAGGCTGGTTGACCTTGCCGGAGTCCCGAACAATTCTTCCATCCTGAACTTCGACTATGCGGGTTGCGGCAGAAGCGATATCAGGGTTGTGCGTTACCATGACGACCGTGTGGCCCGCGCGGTTCAAGTCCGTTAATATTGCTAGGACGGCTTGTCCGTTGGTGGTGTCCAGTGCCCCCGTCGGCTCGTCCGCAAATATGACGCGCGCATCGTTCATCAGCGCGCGGGCCACTGCAACCCGTTGCTGTTGCCCCCCCGATATCTGAGAGGGAAAACTCAGGTGCTTATGCGCTACATCCAAACCTTGAAGCAGCCGGCTAGCTTTTGCCTTACGTTCGCGAGCGGGCATGCCATCGTACAGCGCCGGCAGCGCGACATTTTCTATCGCGGTCAGTTCCGGTATCAGGTGATAGCGCTGAAAGATAAAACCCAACAGTCGACGACGTATAAGCGCCAGGTGATTCGGCGTGGCGAGCGCGGTGTCGACTCCGTCCAGGAAATATTGGCCGCCTGATGGGCTGTCCAAACAGCCTAAAATATTCAGCAACGTCGACTTGCCGCTACCCGAAGCACCAATTATTGCCACAAATTCCCCTTCGTCAATCGACAAAGAGATTTCGTGTAATGCGATCGCGTCTTCGTGCTCGTCGGCGCCATATTGCTTAGTTACCTTGCGCAACTCCAATAAAGCCATCGCTAATGACCTTTCCGTGTTGCGAAAGTCATCACCTTGTCACCGACTTGCACGCCTTGTGTTATTTCAACGTTTATCCCATCATCGATACCGATGCCGACCTCTTTTATGTGAACGGTCTTGCGGTCGTCGAGTAAGGTGACCGCGTAACGATCCTTGGCAACCCTATCGCCGAGGGCGGCCCATGGCAGGATCAGAACGTTTTTACGCTCAGCCATCACGAAAGCCACATTGACCGTCATCTCAGGCCACAGCTCATGGTTCGCGTTAGCCACCTCAAACAATGCGTTGTAGAATAAGGCGCCGTTGACCCGGTCCGGGGAGGGCTGAAGGGTTTCGAGCGTGCTCGCGACCTTCAAGTCCGGCTTGCCCAAGGTGTTATACATCACCGGTTGCCCGATTTTCAAACTCGCCACATCGGCCTCTGGCACCTTGGCGCGGATCGTCATCCGTTCCAGCTGCGCCAGCGTCAATACCGTCGGTACTTGCTGTACGGCGTTAACGGTTTGTCCGGGTTGCACTGATATATTGATCACCCGGCCATCCATCGGAGCGACGATGCGGGTGTAAGCCAATCTGGCGTTGGACGAGTCGATTACCGCCTTGGTTTGTTTTACCTGCGCGCGCAATCCTTTCAGCTCGGCGTGTGATTTTCTCAATTGATCTTTCGCGCGCTCAAGGTCATCCCCGGTCGTGGCATCCGCCGCCATCATCAGTTTCTGCTTTTTTAGCTCGCGTTCAGCCGCGGACACTTCCACTTCCTTTACCGTCAGCCCTGCCTCCTGTTGCTCCAGAAGGGCTAATTCTTGCTGAAGTTCATTCTGGGCCAAAGTGGGGTCAATTTCCGCGAGCAATTGCCCGCGTCTGACTGATTGTCCTAACTCCACGTAGAGATTCCGAATTTGCCCTGATACTTGGGCGCCGACGTCGACCTTTTTGACAGGAACCGCAACGCCAGACGCACGAACTAATTTATTTATATTTCCTCGGGTCACCATCACCGCTTGGAGTTCCGAACTATCAGAGGGTTTTGATTTGAAAAACAGTAACGCTACCCCTACGGATAAAACCCCGCCAGCAAGCAAGCACCATAAAAATATCTTATTGTTCAATCGAATCAAAATAAAACCTTCATCATAGAGCGGCCGGTGCCGGAAACTTCACGAAAACATATCTTCGGCGTGGAAATTCTGCGCGAAAAAATAGTCATGGTTAGATATTGCAACGATCAAGGCGTAAAAAATGTGACCATGTATTTAGAACTTTCCCCAGTCTTGCGACGAGGAAGGGCAGGTAATTTTCACCCCACCTCCCCCTGTGCCGGCCGGCGAATTTACGGCGCCGGTCATAAAACATTTTGCCTTGCCGCCTTGGGTAAACCGGTAATATACCGTGCCATCCGGTAACTCCATGCGCGAGCGCGATTCGTATCTCGAACGATCTATAAACGCATCCTCTACCGCTTGCGCAAATCGTGAAAATCTAGGAATCATTTTGTCGTCGAGAGGGACCGGTTTTCCATTGCGCAATTCCAAATCGATTTTGCCGGCAATCTTTATCGAGGAGGCAACGATATCCGTCGTTCCTGCTGTTTGATCGGTTTGCTGTAGGTCAGGCGGCGCAACCCCGTGGATACCGTTGTCGGAGCTCAAGGAGGAGGCGGGTTGAACTATCACGGAGGATTTATTTAAAAGTCGAGGCGAAATCTTGGCTTTTATAGAAGTGAATATGAACGGTTTTATTACATTTTTGCCCGCGATTTTACGTTCGGCAGGGAATAGAATCACCTCGGTGCGGTGCCCGGCCGCCTGGCGGACGGGCCATTTGTAAATTTTAGTCCCATAGGAAAAAAATAAAAAATGAACTGAAAACACGAATACTATCGACCAGAAATGTACATGCATACGAGAAGTATGGTTAGCCAACAACATGTACAGTCTCCTCAAGGGACGTGAGGTTAGCTGGGAGCACAGACAAAAGAGGAGTTAATTTCCCACACATTAACTTTCCATAGATATTGAAGAGTACATCGGCTGTTCTGTCCCATGAAATCTCTGATAACTCGGCCAGAGAGTTCTTGATAAGATGCTCCCTCCATTCCGGGTCACTAATTATTGCACGCACCGCGGCAGCAAACGCACTTGGACTATTCTCAACCTTCACCAAGCTCGGCATGACCTCGCACACCCCGGCCTCACGATTGATAACAACAGGGATACCGGCCTGTACTGCTTCCAATGCCACGATGCCAAACGGTTCGTGAACGGAGGGAACGATCAGAATATCCAGCCTGTCAAGCCAAACAAACACGTTTTCGGGAGGTAAAAATCCATCAAATGAGAAACAATCCCGTAACTTATGAGCGCGAACCAGCGATTGGACGGCAATAAGCAGATCCCCGGAGCCCGCCATATGATACCGTCCCTTGATACCACAGCGCTGTAAATGGGCTGCCATTTCGACAAAAATCTTCGGCCCCTTCTGTGCGGTAATCCTACCGAGAAACCCTATAACGGTGGCATCGCTTGGGGCAACGCCTGTTTCTGAAGGCACATCCGACTGTCTCCGCTTGACACCGTTATACACCACATCGATTTTCGCCAAACTTATCCCGTGGAGTAGAGCTATCCGCGACTTCGTTGCATTGCTGACCGTAAGCACGTAGTCTGATGCTCCCAGACCGTCTGCTTCGATCATGGTGATAGCAGCATCAGGGTGCAACGGCGAGCGATCCTGTTCCAAGGAATGCACGTGAAACAGTAGTGGACATTTTAACACCCGCTTTGCGGCGATGGCGGCCGTAATTGTCAGCCAGTCATGGGCGTGAATAAGATCAAAGTTCTCGCGCCGCACGATCATCATTACCGTTCTCTGGTAATCATTCAACAAGGCTCGCATCGCCGCATCCTGCCCGGAGTAACTACCGGAGACCGCCGCATCGAGGGGAGCACACGGTGTTCCAGGCACGTTATGTATCGCCAGAAATTCCTGTACTCCGACTATTTCGACACCTGGATAGTCGCGGCACCCACAGCGGCTGGGGAGCACAAATGTAATGCTGCACCTCGCGCCGGCAGGCAAATGGTCAAGAAAACCGTCGCAAGCCACGCCTAAGCCTCCAGTGATCAAGGGGGGCAGCTCCCAACCTAACATCAGTATTCTCATCATCTCGCCTCCTTATCCTTTCTCGATCAAAAGGAAGTCGGCTGGCGGTATTTCGACGCATCCATGAGTCACAATAAATATTTCCCCGGAAACATGATTCCTGAGTAATTGACCTTCCGTGAAAAATTGATCGACTTCGACCAAAATGGCGGTCTTGACTCCGATTGCAATAAGTACGATGTCTTCGCCAGGCATATGACGGCGTACAAAAATGAATGGGGACGACGAAATAGTAAAATGCGATCCCTTGGCAATCGCAATATGCTTGGCCCGAAAAGTTCCCAAGAGCTGCCAGTCGCGTAAATTTCTATTATCCATAGTATTCCAGTTCATGATCGAGCGGTTTTCCTGACTGACATCGCCGGCACATTTCGTTCCCGGTGGACGTCCGCTCTCATCCCCATAGAAAATCTCCACGCCCCCGGGCGCCAACATCAGGGCTATTGCTCCTTCTTTTATCTTTTTCCTGTCAAATAGGAATGTATCCTGGGATGAAATATAAGAAATCGGCATGCCGCCCTGCCTTCCCGACAACGCCGTGGCATATTCCGCATAGAGAGACGGGAGTGGCTTGCCGTTTCCGAGATCAGTTTGAAAGTCAAAATTTAACAATGCGTCAAATCCAAAGTCGTAGTATTCACTGCGAGAAATTCCTTGTCCCCAGACCTCACCGAGCATCCAAAATTTTCCATTGCGCGCGTAGCTGTCATTTCGTGAACGGTATTTTTCCTCGGAAACGACGCGTAGTTCAACCCAGGCATCCAATTCGACATGTTTAACTGAATCGCAACGGAAACCATCTACTTCGCACCGGACTATCCAATCCGTAATCCAGCTAATTAGATAGCCCCTTACGGAAGTAGTGGGCAAGTCGACCGCGCGGGTATCCGGCTTAGCCTTCAAGAAGGGCGGTATCGACACGAATTCGTGACACTCGGTTTTAAAGTCCGGCAACCCACTTAGCAGCATCGTTTGCTCATCGCTGCCGCCTGGATCGTGGCCCGGCAGGTTCGCTCTTATCCACTGCGGCCCCCACCACTGGCTGAAATTTGGGCTTGCATAGTCAATATGCTGGAAGCGCGCGGCTATTTCAGCGGTTTGCCAACCGTCCAACAGGACGTCGACTCCCGACGCAGCCAGTGCCTCAGGTTCTTCATACCCGGGGTGATTTAAGACGATGTCCATCAGCAAAGCGATTCCGCGCGCATGGCAACGACGGGACAGCTCGAGGAGATCAGATTCCGGGCCCAGCCTCGGCTCGGCAATTGTGAAATCGTGCGCATAATATCCGTGATACCCATAATGCCGGAATTGCCCTCCCGCGCCGGGAACCCATCCGAAAATTTGTTGATAGGGCGCCGAAATCAGGATGGCGTTCACTCCAAGGTCATTGAAGTATCCTGCATCTAGTTTTGCCGCGACGCCGGCGAAATTTCCGCCAAAGAATTGCCCCGTTTTGTGCTCGCATACCGATTCATCAAATGCCTGGCAAAAAAATCTGTCAACTATGAGGTGATAAATAATGGGATTATCTAAAAAATTCATTGTCGAGGTCGTTCTAGATGCAAAGGCGAATCGCGCTGGCGCCAGCCAGAAGCCCTGGCATAACTTCGCTGCCGCGTACGCTCACAGGGACGCGTCTGCGCTGACCATCCGTGCCCGGCGCTGAATCCTCGTCGATCGCGAACAATGACTGACTTTGACGACATTGAAACAGCGCCCAATTTGCTGATCCGTAGGCGAAGCCCCTCGGGACACCCTCCATTTCTTCTCTCGAGTCGCGCCGGTTCTCCACGACAGCTTTCGCGATAAAGTCTTTCACTAAATCAAGCACGAAGCGCGGATCGGCGTCTCGCTCCAGCGCGTCAAAAATGCTCGCCTTGAAGTGGTGCCGATAAAGTTTTGTCCGCGCTTCCGTCCGCAATACAGACACTCTTAGACGTTCCCTCATCGCCCCAGGCGCGGATAGCATCGACATCGCGCCCATGGTGGTTTGCAGCGTTTTGGCAAATGCAGCAAGATGTTGTGGCGGATCGGGTAGCCAAACCTTGTGAATATCGTACTCTTCTATACGTTCAGGTATTTTTTCGATGAACGACAGACGGTCGCGTTGATAATGGCTACGCAGCCGTAGGTAGGCAGTTTTCAGCTCGGGGAAATATTTGCTTTCGCATAGACTTGCCGCTTCGCGTGATGTCAATCCGGCTGTACGAAGGAGTTCACGCATTTCCGTCAGATAGTAGCGATCTTCTATGAGACGCTGGAGGCGCATTATTTGTCTATCACTGTCAAAGCCAGGGGACAAATATCTGGCGACGTAGCGCGCATGCACAACTAACGCTTGGGTGATCGTGAGCAGCTCTTCTCCTGCGCTAGGTCGGCCGTACATGGTGTTAATGTTAGCGAGAGAGGGAAGGGCCGTCATGCCACCAAAATCCAGAAGTTTGCCATCCAAGGCAATATTGGACGTCGAATTCGCTCCATGGCTAAGTCGATGGACGAAGCCATAAGCCAGTTGTTCTGCCCAACGACTCCAGAATCGGATGAAATGTTGCTGCAATTTTGCGGCGCCAATTTTTTCAGACGCCACTTCAAACATTCGGCTTACTCTGTTGCTATCGTCCGCGCCTTCTTTCGGATTATTGCTCAAGAAAAATGGCGCTCGTTCGAAATGGGCCGGACGTAAAAAAGGCTGCCTTACCAGCAAACATTTTCGTTCACGCTTGGGGCCATTATCCGTATTCCAGACGACCGACTCGCCCGTATCAATGATTGCAATGATCCCGACCGAGCCAAAAGGAAATTCTGCGTCGACGATTTCAGACATGATCGTTTCTCTCACGCATTCCTCGAGGTATGCCCCGCCGGAAGAGTGCGCCGCATCGGTTTTTCTGCCCACCAGCGGTGTACGGCCCACCCCCTTGATATGGTAGCCGTTTAAAAACAGCGCGCGTCCACTTCCGCCGTTATAGCCTATCCCACTACCTCCGTAGCGGTCCGATATTCCTTCAACTAAATCTGGCCGCGACAAATCCTCCACGCCGGCCACCGTATAAGCGCACTTACTAAGAATATGGGCGGAAAACGCAGAAGGATCAGTGAAATTTTCTGGAAACGACGGGTCACGCGCACTCAAACGTTCGTTAACCCATAGTATTCTTGCGCTCGGGAGAGGGCGTAGAAGAATAGATTGATGTCCGGTGTCCGCAGAAAAGTAATGAGGTACGTTATCAATAATCATTAGAATATTTATCAATTCCGGTTGAGATTTCCAGGTATCGCAATGCCGAGCGGTTTATCGCTTTATGTCTGGCATGCTGCCGATCAGCAGCTGAGCAAACAAGATATTTCTCTTCAGGATAAAGATCAGCAACAAAATCAGTCACAAGATTTTCATGCCCGGGCGAGGCGATTGCATCGCAAACACACAAAGTTCGCCCGAACGTCCATTCGTCGAGTGCGCGGGTGCCGGCATTGCGATACCAGTCCTCTTGGTCGTCAGTCACCCAGGCCCATGTAACAAAACCAATCACTCCGCCATGCTCATCGTAAAAAATCTTTGCTTGATCAAGCGTCATCGGGTGATGAATGCGATTGATAATATTGTCAGTCAAAGCATTTTTACAAAGAGGCTGTAATCGTAAAAATTGGGCCGCCGCTCCGAGCGACAACGCTTCCTCCGCAAAGAGTTTGATCGCGTGCTTGACGTTACTTCCCTCCATCGTCAAAAAAAAGGGGAGTTGTTCGACATGATCAGAAGTAATATCAGAGGTTCGACGAAGATATACGGTTCTTTGTTGCTTATATTTTTGAATTTTGTTGAAGCTCACCAAAGTGTCCTGGGAGACAGAAAAATTTTTGCGTAGAAAAAATAACGCATTCAAAGAAAATCGTCGGTCGACGCCAAAATCATGTACGGTTAATCTCTGCGAACTCGACGCCGCGCTAAAGTCCGAACGTGTGCTCAGGTGTCCGGCGAATTCACCCAGTGCGCTAAAAAAGACGTCCACATCCCACCCGAAGTTACCCGCGAGTTGATCGTGAATATCTACAAAAGATTGGCCACCCTTGGATTTGTCTTTCAGGAGGATGGCACCAAGTTTCATGGAGACCAATTCGGACCTGCTGCTTTTTATGCCGACGACTCTGAGCAGGTCCTGGAGAAAATACATTTTTTTATCGTTATATTTCATTCAACACTTCCTTTGCCGTATTGCTTTCACGGACCAAATCAACGCTGCTATTTTGTACGGAATAAACCTTGGTTCCATATCGCCTTACTTCAGGGCGGTGGGCGCACATGACGATGGTAATGCCCATGTTCCGCAAATTACTCAAGATGCGCGCCTCTCCCGGCACGTCCAAGCTCGATGTGGCTTCGTCCAAAATGAGAATTTTTGGTTGTGATAACAGCGCCCGAGATAGCAATAGCCGCTGGCGTTGGCCGCCCGACAGGCCGCTATGACCCTCGCCTACATAGGTGTCGAGCCGCATAGGTAGCGAAAGCACAAAACTCTTCAAATCGGCCTGGTCCAAGGCCTTCCAAATTTCCTCGTCATTAATCTGCCGACGGAAAACCGAAACATTATTCCGTATGCTTCCGCTGATCAAACGATCAGATTGCATTACCACCCCGACGCTTGAAGAATTTTGATTTGCCGGTTGCCCGTCCAGCGTGACGATGCCAGCGCTGGGCACCAGCAGGCCGCACATTAGTCTCGCTAAAGTGGTTTTTCCTGATCCTGATGGACCTACCAGGATTATGGTTTCGCCGGACGAAATACTAAGATTGACATTGCGCAATATATCCGCCTCAAGGGCGCCGTAGCGGAAACTCACATCGTTAACTTCGACAGCACCGCCCTGCAGTTTCTTCGGCATCTCATATGTATGAGCGTTACTTGAAATGAGCTCACTTAACTCTGCACGCTGGGGTTCGAGCGTACAATATTGTTGGTATAAATGGAAAATCGATTTCAGGGACTGGGCGAAGTGGTCCTTGTATGCGCCGACTGCCACGAACACGCCCAGCGAGAATGCCTCTTTCTGCATAAAATATGCGGCAAAACAAACAAAAACCACCTGTTCTACGCCCTTGATGGAAGCGGTAACCGCATCTCGCAGTCCGCTAATTGCGGTGTTTCCTTGGGTAGCGTCAGCCGTCTGCCTGGATATTTTGCGAAACTGCGTGCGCACGGACCACAAACTGCCGAATCGCGCAAGCATCGGTAATTGCGCCACTACTTCGCCCATAAAAGCTCGTTGTTTTTGATGCGCGTTCATTAGCCGCGCGGAGGACAGGGTTAACGCATTATTGAATTGCCAATCAAGAAATACTGACGTCAACATGGAAATTATGCCTGGAAGTATTAGCCATGGTGATATAAAAAATAAAGCGGCGATCCCGACGGCCAGCGTCAGCAATAACCCAATTCCATGAGTAAATAATCCTGAAATATAATGTGCCTGATCGACCGCAAGCATGACTTGATTATAGCCATGCCCATTTGCGCGTTGATCGAACCACGTGCTCGGCTTGTCCGCCAGTCGATCAAAAAGCATGCTGGACACCCGCAGTCCCACCCGGCGCTGCAGCTTTCCATTAAATATGGCCACGAGAATAGACGAGAAATTCGAAGTCAAGGTGATGGCTAAAAACCCGATCGCAACAGCTGCGCCAAAAGAAGTCGCGACAGCCGGCGCGATGGCATCCACTGATTGCTGACTGATGAGGGGGATACTCAAAATCGCCGTTTGTGCGATTGCGATCAGCGCGAGCAGCTGTCCTCCCAGCCTTGATCGTAAGGTGGACAGCGAGCTGACAAATATTTGGGATTGGAAAAATGATGAGGGTGCTCGCATTCGAGCACTGGCTGCCGGGAATACAGCCGGGTCTACCGCATCAATTGAAATACCCAAGCCGTTGGTAGAGGCACTTAGCCTTCTAAGGGATACCTTCGCCCATCCTTTTTCGGGATAAAACGCCTCGAACTGCTCGTTGTCACGCTTGAGCAAGGTAATGTAGTGTCCTTCGCCTAATAAAACGATGCCAGGAACAGGAAAGGAGTCAGCACGCCGGTGGTCGAAGCCGACGGCGGTAGCATGCACACCGCAAGCAGCAAGACAGTTTCGCAATTGCCTTAGGGTTAGTCCTCGGCTGGTTTCCCCTGCCACTTTTTTGACTTGCTCGACTGTCGCCATGACATTGTTGGCCCTTAGGATCGCGACCACGCAGACATACCCGCAATCCGACATTCCGTGCTGCAAGCTAACGACCGGCCGTTTTTTTTGCCGCATCCAGGCTAGCCTTGATTTCCATTTACTAAGCATTCGCGTATCCAGCCCAATTAACGCGCATAACCGAAGCGTTGACGTAACATCAACGTTTCGGTTGAATGCACTGTTCCTCGTTTAAGGGTTAGTGCTTATCCGCCTCAAATACAGTCGCGTCCGTTGGTCGAGCCGGAGCAGGAATAGTTGGAGCATGACGACGGATTATTGCTGTTGCCGCACCAAGTGTTTGAGGAACCGGGGGACGTCGTCCCGCCGCACCAGATATTGGTGCCTGCGGCCGACGCGATGTTATATTGGCTTTCCAGTGCCTGCAGCTGTGCATCGTCGAGTTCTACGCTGCCAGTCTCACTCAGTTTGATGGAATCAATGTCAAAATATTTCATGTCTTCTCCGAAATGGTTATGTGCCTTTGGATTAGAAAGCACAGTCGATTTACTGCAATGCTCCCGTTAACCGGGAACACGGTGCCAGCGCGTAGGATGATAGATCCGAGCCATCCGCGCACTCGAGAACTGAACAGTACGTTTGTTCATGGCATTCTTTCTTCATCTTTTTGAGCGGCACTGTAGCCTGGGAAATCTAATAACGAAATTTAAGCTAGGAATGGGATGATTTCATTGCATCAATAAAATACGGCTCCAATTAGCTTGATAGACTCAGATCAGCAGCGCCCGCCGATGAATAGTTCAAAAATTTATCGAATCTAATTCACACTACTTACTATCGGAATGATCTTTCCTGCCCGGGGAGATTCCAAGTTGAGCTGTGCCATATCCACCATTGGGCAACCACATTCGCTACCGGATAGCGTGGAGAGTCCCCTCATCCAAGGCAACAGTTTTTTATTGTCAATTTCAATTGTGCCGTCAGGTTTTATATATCCCAAGTCATTACGCTCGTCATTAAAGGCAACGGTACATTTTCCAATTCTTCCATTTGAGCGGATGAGTAGCGAGTTAGGTTTTGCCGCATAACAAATATACGGTTCATCGCCACTAATTTCTTCCGAACGGCGGCTGCCGGCGGATTCTCCTGCTGTTTTTGCGAACTTGCTATCCACGCCTAGGCCGAAGTTTCCGATCGGCTTGAGCAGCGTCGGTTCGGCATTCACTTGCGTTGCTGCAAGCGCTTGGTGATATTCGCTGCGGAGCATAGCTTCGATCCCGACCAACTCCTCGATCGAAACCGGGTCTGCTACTGTTTTCCCACCATCGCCGCCCATGTCGCGCAAATGCTGAAAATCTAGCCGAAAACGCGAGTCGCCCTGGAATTGCGTCGCAAATTCGCGCATTAATATCTTCAAGTTATCGTGATTATCGCGACGGACGTGAATTCGTACACAGACTTCAAACCGCTGGTGCAGGCTATGCATATCCAAGAGATTTTTCCAAATGACGCCAAATGTACCCTGTCCATCCGCTCTGCGTCGCAGCACATCGTGGGTATTTTCCCAGCCGTCAAGAGTGATTTGAAAAAAATTATGATTAATGCTTAACAATTCGCGTGCCAACTCAATATCCAAGTTGTACGCATTTGTCGTCATGTTGCCCATGAACTTCACGCCGTATTCCTCACACAGCTTATGGGCATGGTGGCCAATTCGCAGAATAACTTCCTTTGCCAGAAGTGGTTCTCCACCAAACCAGGAAAGGTTTAATACATCCAACTCCGGCGTTCGACGATCAATGAACTTTTCTATGGCGGCTTGTAATTCGTCGGACATCCGACCTAGTTCAAAATCCTCATAGCAGTAGGTGCACCGGAAATTACACTTTTCCGTCGGCAAAAGAATTAGTTCTTGCACTCGGGAAGTGATGGCATGCGCGATCTGTCTGCGTGAAAAACCGTTGGGGAGGATGTTTTCTTCCAGTTGTACTGTCTCGCTCATGGATATCCTTATAATAGTTAGCCGACCAATCGACATTTTCGGCAATGCAACACTGGCGTAGCGCTATCAAGGCCAGCGATCCATAAGAATTTTGCGTGAAATAATGCGACGAGAATATATCGAATTGTCACAAAGAGATATTTTTTTTCACAACCTTAGCTGAAGCTACATACTTCCTGTTGCGCCATGGTCTGAAGTGTTTCGTATTGGAATTTACCTCGCCCGACCACCGTGACCAGCCAGTCCGGGATCTGGTGCTCTGCAGCAGGTCTGGGGGGAGGGCGCCTGGCGAGACGTGTCTCCGCAAACGAAAGGTCACCTCTGGAAACCTGGCTCGCCGCAGCTTCCTGCAATTTCTAGGTTTAAACCTCGGCTACAAGCAGCTGCGCAAAATAGTCGTCACCATCGCCGCCGTAGCCTACACGACGGTGTTCGAGCCGCTCCTCGATCGCAGCAACACCAGTCGCGATGTCCATGCCGATCGCGGCTGCCGCGCCGCAGAGCGGGAAGCACACTAACGCAAGCCGGCTGGCGCGCCCTCATCCAGCGTAAAGGCCATGCTGTTCAAGGCGCGCGCGGGGGGAGACCAAGAATCAGAGCGCGCGCAAATCGGCCGTATCGACCAGGCAGGCCGCGCGCACCCGCTGCACCGTGGCCGGCGACTCCAGCTGGAACCACTCGTGGTGGCCGCGGTCCTGGCGCGCCGCCAGCACGGCGCGCTTGATCGCGAAGAACGCCGCCACCGCCAGCGTCATCGGCGGTTCGCCCACTTCCTTGGCCGACAGGATGTCGCCCTGGTCCGGCGGCGCGTTCGGCGCCAGCTCGCGCGGGAACATCATGATGTTCATCTGCAGCGGGATCGACTGCGCTGCCGGCGGTTTGTACTCCCAGGTGTTGGTGGTGTACAGCGCGCCCGGCGCCGGCCGCGTGGCGCTGGGCTCGGTGCTGGAATCGGCCGGCTGGTAGCTCAGCTCCTCGCTGGTCACATAGCCCAGGCCCTGCACGAAGCCGCCTTCCACCTGGCCGACGTCGATCGCCGGATTGAGGCACTTGCCGCCGTCGTACACCACGTCCGCGCGCAGGATGGTGGTCTCGCCGGTCAGCACGTCGAGCTCGACCTCGATGCAGGCCGCGCTGTAGGTGTAGCCGGTGAAGTAGTCGACCTCCTCCCTGGCCTCCTTGCCGTCCACCATCTTGAATTCCAGGTTGCCGTCGGGATGGGTGCCGCCGTCGATCGCCACCCGCGCCTGCGCCGACAGGTTGAGCCGCTCGTTGAAGGCGTTGCCGACGATGACGGCCCACATCGACATGGTCCTGCCGTTGTGGACCACCTCGGTGCGCCAGCCGTCCTTGTAGTCCCAGAAGTTGATCTGGTTGGCGACGCACCACTCGCTGCCGTTGGCGGTCAGCAGGCTCAGGCAATAGGCCTCGAGCCGGCCGCGCAGTTCGCCGCAGGCCTGCTGCGCCGCCAGGCCGTTGAACGAAGTGCCGGTGGAGGCGCCGGTGCTCTCCGGATTGGGCACCACGGCGGTGTCGTTTTCCGCCACCCGTATCATGCCGATCGGGACGTTGAGCGCGTACGCCACCACCTGCGCAATCTTGGTGTTCAGGCCCTGGCCCATCTCGATGCCGCCGTGCCGCACCAGCACCGTGCCGTCCTGCGAGTACACCTCGATCAGCGCGCCGCCCTGTTCCAGCAGCGCCAGGTTGAAGCCCGAGCCGTATTTCACCGGCAGCACCGAGATGCCGCGCTTGCGCCAGCGGTTGGCGGCGTTGAACCGCTCCACCGCCGCCGCGCGCCGGGTGAAGTCGGCCTTTTCCAGCGTGTAGTCCCACACTTCGCGCATGTAGCACGATTCCAGCGGTTCGGCATACGGCGTGACCTGGCCCTGCACGTACAGGTTGCGCGCGCGCACCTGCTCCGGCGTCAGGCCGACGCTGTGCGCGGCCGCCTCGATCGCGTCCTCGACGATGATGGCGCCCTGGATCATGCCCACCGTGCGCATCGAGGTGCTGGTGGTCTTGTCGGTGCGGCAGACGTCGGTGGTGCAGGACCAGTTCGGAATGAAATAGGCCGAGTCGCTGCGCAGCGCCATGCAGTCGCTGATGACGAAGCTGCAATCGTAGGTGCGGCCGCCGTCGAGCCAGTAGTCGACCTGGAAGCCGAACAGCTTGCCGTGCGTGAGCGGGTTGCTGGCGTCGCCGATGGCGACGTTGTAGTTGCCCAGCGCCGGGTGGCGGTGGCCGAACATGGCGGTGTCGACCTGGCGCAGCGCGGCCATGCGCAGCGGCCGGTTCAGCTTCCACGCGCCGACCGCGGCGATGGTGCTGGCGAAGGCCGACTGCCCGCACTTGCCGCCGTAGCCGCCGCCGATGCGGCGCACCCGCACGTCGACCTTGTTGAGCGGCAGTTGCAGCACGCTGGCGACCGCGCCCTGCACCACGTTGGCGTCCTGGGTCGAGGCGTAGACGCGTATCTGGCGGTCTTCCACCGGCTCGACGTAGCTCGACTGCGTCTCCATGTAGAAGTGGATCTGGCTGCCCACCTTCTGCTGGCTGGCGGTGCGGGTGCAGCTGACGGCGCCGTAGATGTCGCTGGCGATCGTCACCCGGTAGTCGACCACCGGCCGCTTCAGGTCCGGCTGCTCGGGCGTGCGCGGCGCCACCCAGTCCAGGCTGGTGCCGGCGCGGGTGATCTTCCAGATGTGCGAATACCACGGCGCGCCGGCCGGCTGGTCCAGGTAGACCAGCTGGTTGCGCGCGGCGTCGGTGTCCGGCAGCTCGATCTGCGGGCGTTCGGCGCTGAACCGGCAGAAATGCTGTTGCAGATAGAACGCCGCTTCCTGCGCCAGCTGTTCGTCGCGCGCCACCACCATGCCGATGCACTGGCCGTAGCCGGTCAGGATCAGCGGCGCGCGCGGGTCGTAGCCGGCGGGCAGCGCGCCTTTCGGACAGGCGCCGACCGCCACGCTGATGGCGAAGATGGGATCGTCCATCGCCATGCCGTCGATCACCGCGCCGGGCACGTCGATGGCGGTGATGTAGTCCTTCACGCCCGGATACACCGCTTGCAGCGCCGCCAGCACCTCGGCCGGCGAGGCGCGGCCTTCGATGCCGGGCACCTGGTAGACGCAGCTGCCCAGCGCGACCTGGCTTTGCACCGGCGCGCCGTTCATGCCGGTCGGCGGCATCGGGATGTCGTGGATGTACTGGGCCTCGCCGGTGGCTTGCAGCATGGCTTCGATTTTGACGTAGGGCACGTGCACCGGGAACTGGTCGGTGTAGGTGACGTAGGCCTGCGTGCCGGTCGACACCGGCCGCTCGCCGCGTTCGCCGGCCGAGCGCAGCGCCGGCGGCACCGGCAGGCCGCGCCATTCGCAGACGGCGATGAAGAATTTGTACAGATACGACTCGGCCAGCTGGCGCTTGTAGGTGGCACTGTAGCCCTCGTCGGGCAGCTGCGCGTAGTGGGCGGCGTGGCGGTCGGTCAGCGCGTCCAGCTCCTGGCGCAGCACCGGCATCGCCTGGGCCAGCGCGGCGGCGTCCCAGCGCTGGCCGCGCAACGCCTGCTCGGTGTGCGGCATGCGGGTGGCGGTGGGCGACATGCCGCCGAACACCAAGGTGATGTCGGCCACGCGTTGCCGGGCGTCGAGCTGGACCCGCATGCCGCCGTTGACGATGGCGTGGGCGTTGACCTCGCGCTGCGCGGTCTTGTAGGTTTGCGCGTATTCGTCGGCGCCGGTCAGGCGCAACTGGTAGGACAGCAGCACGCAGCCGTCGGCGTGCTGGCGCCAGTAGGCGGGCAGGTCCAGTAACGCCAGGGTTTTCGGCTCGGCCTGGTCGGGCGCGGCCACCGACACCGTCGCGCCCAGCGCGGCCAGCGCCGTGTACAGGTCGGAAGGGAAGGGCACGCCCTGGTCGGCGTGCGTGACCACCAGCATGGTGTTGCCGGCCAGGGTGGCGGCGTTGCGGACGATGCCGCCGGCGGTGCGGCCGGCCATATAGGCCAGCGCCTGCAGACCGGCGTTGGGCGCCTGCTCGTTGGCGGCGTCGAGGAAGTCCAGCAGCCTGGCGTACAGCAGGCCGCCGCCCAGGCGCAACTGGCCGTCCGCCAGGCTCAGCACGTGCAGCTCCGGCAGGTGCGAGATGTCGATGAACACATGCGGATTTTCCACCGTGCGCGGGTAGATGCCGATCGAGGTGTTGCCGCCGACCAGGCGCAGTTCGGCGCGGTCGTGGTAGTCGCGCATCAGGCCGATGGCGCCGGACACCGTCAGCGGCCGGAACCACCGATAGCCGTTGGCCGCGTAGTGCAGCGGGCGCGGCGGCTTGCGCAGCTCGGCGGGGAAGGCGATCTGCACCGGCGCGACCTGGCCCACCTGCTCGGCCGGGTCGACTTCGCACGTCATGCTGCCGGCCTCGTCGACCTTGGGGTCCCAGTCGGAGGCGAAGGTTTTCTTGAAGCCGTACAGGATGGGACGGTAGCCGGTGCAACGGCAGATGTTGCCGTCGAACATGGCCTCGATCTCCCGTTTGGTGCCCGGCTTGGGGCCGCGCTGGGCCACGGCGGCCGTCATGTTCATCACCCAGCCGGGGGTGCAGTAGCCGCACTGGGTGCCGTTGTTGCAGGCCAGCCCGTCCTGCACGGTGCTGATGCAGCCGGACTTGACGCTGCCCGTGCCTTCCACCGTGGTCACCAGCATGCCGTCCAGCGAGGCCACCGGCCGCAGGCAGGAGTTCACCGAGCGGTGTTCGACCTGCTGACTGTCCTCGTTCCAGCTCGACAGCATGACGGTGCAGGCGCCGCACCCGCCCTGCTTGCAGCCTATCTTGGTGCCGGTCAGGCCGACGTCGGGCGAGCGCAGGTAGTCGGCCAGCAGCACGGTCGGATCGACCGTGGGCAGCTGGATCCGCTCGCCGTTGAGATAGAACAGCAGGTCGGACGTTGGGGCGGCAGTGGACATCTAGGGCTCCTGTGGCGTGGGTGGTGGGGGGCCGGCGTGGCAAATTCGATACAGCGAAAAATCGCACATGGCGCACGGGGAGAATACTGGTTTTGCGATGGGCGGCCAACTTAATTTTGCGCACTTTTTGCCCGCAGAAAACTCACCAATTAACACCGACCAGGCTTTTCCCTGATTGACATCGCAGAATTCGCGGTGCTATAGTGAATTTAACAAGTGGAAGCGTTTCCACCCACGTAAGAACCACAGACGGACGGGCCACGACCCTTCTGCATGGAGACCGAATGTTCACAGCCAGACCCGCTGCGCCGGGCGATGCGGCCATGCGCCCTTCGCCAGTCCGCCTACCCCGGCCACCACTGTTGCGCCTGCTTGCCCTGCCGCTGTTGCTGCTGTGCGCGCACGGCGCAACCCAGGCTCAAGCGCAGGCCCCGGGCCGGGTGCAAGCCTGGATCACCACCGGCGACCAGAGCCAGCTGCTGGCGCGCGGCGCCGACGCCGCCTTCGGCGCCGGCGTCAAGGCCGCCATCGTCATCGACGTCGACCCGGCCCAGCGTTACCAGGAGATGGTGGGCTTCGGCGCCGCCATCACCGACGCCTCGGCCTGGCTGATCCAGAACCGCCTGAACCCGCAGCAGCGCGGCGCGCTGATGAACGAGCTGTTCGGCAAGGCGCCCGGCGCCAACTTCAGCTTCACCCGCCTGACCATCGGCGCCTCCGACTTCTCGCGCCACCACTACAGCTTCGACGACATGCCGCCCGGCCAGAGCGACCCGACGCTGGCGCATTTCTCCATCGAGCCCAACCGCGCCGACGTGTTGCCGGTCACCCAGGCCGCGCTGGCGATCAATCCCAATCTGCGCGTGATGGCCTCGCCGTGGAGCGCGCCGGGCTGGATGAAAAGCACCGACAGCCTGATCCAGGGCACCCTGAAGCCGGAAGCGTTCGCGCCGTTCGCCGCCTACCTGTCGCGCTATGTCGGCGCGTACGAGAAGGAGGGCGTGCCGATCTACGCGCTGACCTTGCAGAACGAACCGCATTTCGAACCCAAGGATTACCCCGGCATGCGGGTCGAGCCGGCCAAGCGCGCCGCCTTCATCGGCGGCCACCTGGGCCCGCTGCTGGCGAGGGAACATCCGCACACCCGCATCCTCGACTGGGACCACAACTGGGACGAGCCGGGCTCGCCGGCCGATGTGCTGAACGACCCGCTGGCCAGGCAATACGTCAACGGCGTGGCCTGGCACTGCTACGGCGGCGACGTGCGGGTGCAGGCCGCGCTGCACGACCGCTGGCCGGACAAGGACACTTATTTCACCGAATGCTCGGGCGGCAAGTGGGCGCCGGTGTGGTCGGACAATCTGCAGCACTTCGCCCGCACGCTGGTGATCGGCGCCACGCGCGGCTGGGCCAAGGGTGTGCTGTTGTGGAACCTGGCGCTGGACGAGAACGACGGCCCGCACCTGGGCGGCTGCAAGGATTGCCGCGGCGTGGTCACCATCGACAGCCGCGACGGCAAGGTCACGCGCAACGAGGAATACTACGCGCTGGCCCACGCCAGCCGCTTCGTGCGCCAGGGCGCGCGCCGCATCGCGTCCAGCAGCGGCTACAACGAGCTCGACACGGTAGCCTTCCGCAACGCCGACGACGGTTCGGTGGCGCTGCTGGTGGTGAACTCGGCCAAGGCGCCGCGCAGCTTCGCCGTGCGGCTGGCGCCGGGCCGGCGCAGCTTCAGCTACACCTTGCCGGCCGCCAGCGTAGCCACTTTCACCTGGAAACCGTAAGCAGAACTGCTGTGCAGGCGCACGGCAGTTTTTTCAGAACGCAAGTGGAAGCGCTTCCACAAAAGGAGAAACAGATGTCCAGGTTGCTGAGTGTGTTGTGCGCCGCGGGGTTGGTTGCAGGGTTGGCCGCTTGCGGCAGCGGCGGTGGCGCCAGCGTCGCGGCGCCGCCGGTGACGCCGCCCGCGCCGCCGGTGGCAGCGATCAAGCCGACCCCGGTGACGCCGGTGCCGGTGCTGCCGCTGACCATGCTGCACACGCAGGGCACGAAGTGGCTGAAGGCGGACGGCGGCCAGGTGGCGCTCAAGGGCACCAACCTGGGCAACTGGCTGATCAACGAATTCTGGATGATGGGGCAGGGCAGCGCCGGCATCGACGACCAGTGCAAGCTGGAGGCCAATTTCGACGCCCGCTTCGGCTACGCCGAGCGGCAGCGCCTGATGCAGCTGTTCCGCGACAACTGGATCACCAGCCGCGATTGGGACCAGATGCAGAAGTTCGGCCTGAACCTGGTGCGCCTGCCCTTCATCTACAGCGTGGTCGAGGATGAAAAAAATCCGCGCCAGCTGCGCGCCGACGCCTGGCGCTACCTGGACGACGCCATCGCCCAGGCCGAGAAGCGCGGCATGTACGTGATCCTCGACCTGCACGGCGCGGTCGGCTCGCAGGGCTGGGAGCACCACAGCGGCTGCGCCAACAAGAACCTGTACTGGACCACGCCGGAATTCCAGGAGCGCACCGTCTGGCTGTGGCAGCAGGTGGCCGGCCGCTACAAGGAGCGCGCGGCGGTGGCCGGCTACAGCGTGCTCAACGAACCGTGGGGCACCAGCGCCGCCAACCTGGCCGCCGTGGTCAAGACCTTGTACACGGCGATCCGCGCGGTCGATCCCAAGCACGTGGTGATACTGCCCGGCCACAACACCGGCGACATCGGCGCCTACGGCAAGCCGGCCGCTCAGGGCATGAGCAATGTCGCGCTGGAGATGCACTTCTATCCCGGCCTGTTCGGCTGGGGCCAGACCGGCCTGCAAGTGCACCAGGACTGGCTCACCTGCGGCGGCGGCAACAGCGGCGTGTGCGAATGGGACAACAAGATCAAGGCCGTCGACACCGCCTTCTTCATCGGCGAAACCCAGCCGTGGATGGGCCTCGGCCTCGACCTGGGCGGCCAGGTCGCCCGGGTCTCCTTCGATACCTACGCCAAGTATGGCTGGGCCACCACGGCGTGGAGCTGGAAGGTGGTCAGCAACGGCGGCGGCCAGGGCAACGGCAGCTGGGGCTTGGTCACCAACGCCGCCGGCGCCGCCGTGCCCGCCGTCGATTTCAGCAAGGCGCCGATCGCCGAGATAGAAAACCTGTTCAAGTCGTTTGCCACCCAGGCCTATGAGGTCCACCAGCCCGTGCAGGACTGGATGACCAGCAGCACCGCACCACAGCCGTTCCGTTAGCCGTTAGTATTTCCCACCCGTCTAAAAATACAAGAGAGACCAGATGATGAGCAAGCCAACCCAAACACTCGCACTGACACCGATCGCCGCCGCCTGCGCGGCGCTGGTGTTCGCTTCCGCCCCGACCTGGGCGCAGCAGGGACCGTCCGCCGGCGCGGACGACAAGGAGGTCCAGTCGGTGGTCATCACCGGCATCCGCCGCAGCATCGAAACCTCGATGGCGATCAAGCGCGATGCCGATTCCATCGTCGAGGCGATCACCGCCGAAGACATCGGCAAGCTGCCCGACGTCAGCATCGCCGAATCCATCGCCCGCCTGGCCGGCCTGACGGCGCAGCGCGTCCAGGGCCGGGCCCAGGTGATCTCGATCCGCGGCCTGGCGCCGGACTTCTCCGGCACCCTGATGAACGGGCGCGAACTGGTCTCGACCAGCAACAACCGCGGCGCCGAGTACGACCAGTATCCGTCCGAGCTGATCAACGGCGTCACCGTCTACAAGACGCCCGACGCATCGCTGGCGGGCGGCGGCCTGTCCGGCACGGTGGACCTGCACACCGTGCGTCCGCTCGACATCCGCGAACGCACCATCGTGTTCAACGCGCGCGGCGAGCACAATTCCAACGGCAAGCTGAACGCGAACACGCCGGCCAACGGCAACCGCGTCAGCGCCTCGTATGTGGACCAGTTCATGAACAACACGCTGGGCGTGGCGTTCGGCTACGCCCACCTGGATTCGCCGGGCCAGCAGCAGGAATACAAATCGTGGTGGTGGGGCAACGACAACAAGCTGCCCAAGGGTTTTGAAGACGTGGTGGCGCTGAAAGGCGCCGAGGTGACGGCCACCTCGCGCAAGCAGAAGCGCGACGGCCTGATGGGCGTGATCGAATACCGTCCGTCCAAGGAGTTCCGCACCTCGCTGGACCTGTACTATTCCGAATTCAAGGAAGACACCACCATGCGGGGCATGATGTGGAACTCGCACCAGTGGAGCGACGTCACCTATACCAACCCGCAAATCCAGACCATAGGCGGCACCCGCCTGCTGGTGGGCGGTTCGCTGGTCAACCTGGAACCCATCGTCCGCAACGACTTCAACACCCGCAAGGACCAGCTGGGCGCGGTGGGCTGGAACAACACCTACAAGAAGGACGGCTGGACCCTGGTGGGCGACGCGTCGTACTCGACCGCCAAGCGCCGCGAGCAGGTGCTGGAAACCTATGCCGGCCTGGGCCCGTCCGGCTCGCACGTCACCGACAACAACTTCCAGTTCAAGATTCCGACCGCCAGCGGCCTGCCGACCTTCACGCCCAGCGTCAACTTCGCCGACCCGGCCATCATCAAGCTGACCGACGTCGGCGGCTGGGGCAAGGATGCCGACATGCACCACCCGGTGGTGGAGGACAAGCTGGGTTCGATCAAGTTCTCGGCCAAGCGCGACCTCGAAGGCATGTTCCGCAGCATGGAAGGCGGCGTCAACTTCAGCAAGCGCGAGAAGACCCACGCCGACACCAACAACTACTGGAACCTGAAGAACGGCCGCGCGCCGGCGGTGGTCTCGTCCGACCTGATCCAGCCGTCCACTGCGCTGGCCTTCGCCGGCATCCCCAGCGTGCTGACCTATGACGTCATGGGCGTGCTGGGCAAGTACTACACGATGCAGCCGGCCCGTCCCGACGACCAGGCCCTGCAGGACTGGGGCGTGACCGAGAAAGTCACCACCGCCTACGCCCGGCTGGGCATCGACACCGACGTCGGCCCGTTCCCGCTGCGCGGCAACCTCGGCCTGCAAGCGGTCAACGTCGACCAGAAATCGCGCGGCGCCACCGTCAACGCCGGCAAGCTGGGAACCATCAGCGGCGGCGCCAACTACACCGACGTGCTGCCCAGCCTGAACCTGAACTTCGACCTCGGCAAGTACCTCGACACCACCAACCTGCGCTTCGGCGCCGCCAAGACCGTGGCCCGGCCGCAGATGCAGGACATGCGCGCCGGCGTGTCGGGCGGGGTCGACGCCACCACCCGCATGTGGAACGGCAGCGGCGGCAACCCGCAGCTGGAGCCGTGGCGCGCCAATTCCTACGACCTGTCGATGGAAAAATACATCGGCAAGCGCAGCTATATCGCCGCCGCGCTCTGGTATAAAAAGCTGCAGAGCTACATCTACAACCAGCAGACCGCGTTCAGCTTCGCCGGCTTCCCGAATCCGTCGGGCGTGGTGCCGCTGCAGGATATCGGCACGCTGAACCGGCCGACCAACGGCGCCGGCGGCCTGGTCAAGGGTATCGAGCTGTCGGGCGCGCTGGACGGCGGCCTGCTGTATGCGCCGCTGGAAGGCTTCGGCGTGACGGGCAGCATGTCCGGCACCGAAAGCTCGATCCATCCGAACGGTCCGGGCACCAAGGAGAAGCTGCCGGGGCTGTCGGGCGTGGTGTCCAACTTCACGGTCTACTATGAGAAATCGGGCTACCAGGCGCGCGCCAGCCGCCGCTACCGTTCGGCGTATCGCGGCGAGGTGACGGGACTGTTCGCACAGCGTTCCTTCAGCGAGATCCTGGCCGAGCGCCAGATCGACTTGCAACTTGGCTATGCGATCGAGGAGGGCCGCTACAAGGGGCTGTCCTTCCTGTTCCAGGTGAACAACCTGAACAACTCGCCCTACCAGACCCGCCAGGGCGACGCGTTCTCGGGCGGCTCGTACGCGCCCGAGCGCTACACCACCTACGGCCGCCAGTTCCTGCTGGGCTTGAACTACAAGCTGTAAGCCGGTGAATGTAAGCTGATGAAGCGCGCGCCGCTCAACGCGAGCGCGCTTCTTCGCGGCGCTGGATGATGAAGGTCTTCAGGTCCTCGAAGGAGACCACGCCGCGCTGGGCGCTGTCGATGTGGTCGAAGTTTTTCTCGACGAAGCCCAGGCCGGCCTTGCGCGCCTCATCGCGGCTCAGGCTGCCGCTACCGTCGAGGTCGGCCTCTTCAAAGCGTTTTTTCAGCTTTTGCATGGCCTGGAATTGCAATACCGGGCCGGAGGCGCCGTCGCGCGGCGGCTTGCGCATGGCCGGCGGGATGTAGGGATCGGGATGTAGCGGCGCCGACATCATGACCGGCGCGGCTTCCCGATTCGGCACCTGGGCGTACGCGCAGGCGCCGACCGTGGCGGCGGCCAGCATGGCAATGTGGACTGGCAGTTTCATGTTCGTCTCCCCCGCGCAGCAGATTGAGCCTGGCGCATGGCTTAAGGTGTCACTGTGACGCTGTTGAAGAAATTAATCAAATCCATTTGCTGGGCCCGCCGCGCAGTGTCGTCTAGATACGTCATATGGCCACTTGCATAGTATTTGAGCACAATTAAGGGATTGGCACCCAAACGCGCCAGATCGAGTTCGGTCTGGTGGAAGGGCGTGGCCAGGTCGTGGTAGCCGTTGACGGCCAACACCTTCATGCCCGGGTTCAGCGTCATGGCGGCGGCCAGGTCCGGGATGGTGTCCGGCAGCTGCTTGCCGTCGTGGCTGAAGTTCCATCGATCGACGATGTCGTTGTAGCCGGTGTAGCGCGAGCGGGCGCTGTAATGCAGTTCGTCGGACAGGTAGCCCGCGATGCTGTTGACGAAGGCGGCGTTGACGACCGTCAGCGAGGGATCGCCGTCGACCGTTAGCGCGCTGCCGTTGGGGGCGGAGACGCGGGCGTCGTAGCGGCCCACCAGTTTGCCCGGCAGCGCGTTGCGTCGATAGTAGTCCGGGCCCATGTCGAAGTTCTGCTGCCAGGTCAACACCGGCAGGCCGGTGTAGCCGACCAGCTGCGCGATCACGCCGGCCGGCGGTGCAACCTTGCTGGCCAGGTAAGCCGTCATGGCGCTGCGATAGTCGCCGGCGGCAAAGCTGCGCGCCAGCTGCACGTAGGCGCTGAAATCGGTGGGCAGCGGATTGCTGCGCTGGTGGTAGGCGCTGGTGGCGGCGTAGGTCGGGACGTAGCCCTGGCAGCTGATGGCGCCCGGATCGAGCACGCCGCAGTTGCTGTTGTAGTCCATGATGGACGACTGCAACACCACCGCGGCCACCTGCACGCCGGCCAGTTCCAGCAGGTTGGCCAGCACCGCCGTGCGCGGCGTGCCATACGATTCGCCGAACAGGATCTTGGGCGAGGCCTCGCGCTGGTTGACGGCCACGTAGCGCTGCACGAAATCGCGAAAGGCGGCGGCGTCCGCGTCCACGCCCCAGAAGGTCTGGTTGGTGTTGGGCGCGATGGCTTGCGAGTAGCCGGTGCCGATGGCGTCCACGAACACCAGGTCCGATTGCGCCAGCAGGGTTTCCTGGTTGTCGACCAGTTGCGCCGGCACGATGGTGGCGCTGGGTATGGTGCTGACCAGCCGGCGCGGCCCGAAGGAACCCAGGTGCAGGTAGGTGGAGGCGGAACCGGGACCGCCGTTGTAGAAGAAGGTGACGGGCCGCTTGGCCGGACTGGTGCCGGCCACGGTGTAGGCGACGTAGAAGAACGAGGCCGAGGCCTTGCCGGTGCGGACGTCGGTGGCGGTCAGGTGGCCGGTGGTGGCGGTGTAGTTGAATTGCTGGCCGTTCAGCTGGATATGGCTGGCGATGACGGCGGCGCTTTCGTTGGGCGCGGACAGCGAGGCGTTGGCGAGGCTGGAATAAGCCAGCGTGTCGTCGAAGGCGCCCGGCACCGCCGGCGCGGTGGGCGTGAGCGGTGCGCTAGGCCCGGAGGGAACGGTGGCAACACTGGAACCGCCACCACCGCCGCAAGCGACCAATAACGCGGCGCAGGCGGCGACCGCCGCGGCACGCCATTCAAACCGCCACCCGTGCAATTTTGTAGGATTTGCCACTGTGCTCTCCACCAGGCCGGATCACAATTATGATCTCGACTTGTGTGAAATGCATCAGCTATTTTCTCCAGAATCCGGCGTGCGCCAGCCGCGCCTCGTCCTCTCGCAGCGGCCCGATGACTTCAGTCGGACGCTGGCCGCGCGCGAACACCTCGCGGCAGGGCAGCGACAGCGTCGGATTTTCGGGATCGCTGCCGGTCAGTGCCAGCAGGCTTGCTTCCGACATCGCATACACCACCCGTCCGACGCCGCTCCAGTAGGTGCCGCCGGCGCACATGGCGCAGGGTTCGGCGTTGGCGTACAGCGTGGCCGTCGCCAGTTGCTCCGGGCCGTGGCGCTGCGATGCCTGGCGCAGCGCGTTCATCTCGGCGTGCGCGGTGCGGTCGCTGCTGGAGGCATTCATCGCTTCGGAGATCACCGTGCCGTCGGCGGCGACCACCATGGCGGCAAAGGGATGATGGCCCTCGTCGCGCGAGCGCTGCGCCAATGCCAGCACGCGGGTGAGGAATTCGTGATCCTGATCGGTGGCGTTGTGCATACAGTCTCCTGCGGAGGGTCAAGTCTGACATTCGGACACGAGCTCTGCCGTATCCGCTGTTACGGCAGAGCTCGTGTCCGAATGTCAGACTTGACCCCAGGTGGGGCTTACTTTGGAATCGAGCCTTCCACGCCTTGCACGTAGAAGTTCATCGACAGCAGGTCCTTCAACGGCACCACCACGCCGGCAGCGTACTTGACGGCGCCCGACTGGTCCTTGATCGGACCGGTGAACGGCGCGAAGCTGCCGGCGGTCAGCGCGGCCTTCTTCTCTTCGAACACTTTGGCGGCTTCGGCAGGCACCACGGCATTCAAGGCCGACATCTTGACCATGCCTTCCTTCATGCCGCCGTGGTAATCGCCGGTTTTCCAGGTGCCGGCGATGACCGCTTTGGCGGTCTCGATGTAGTAGGGCGCCCAGTTGTTGGTGGCCGCCGTCAGGTGCGCCTTCGGCGCGAACTTGGACATGTCCGAATCCCAGCCGAACGCGTACACGCCTTTTTCCTGCGCCACTTGCAGCGTGGCCGGCGAGTCGGTGTTCTGCGCCATCACATCCGCGCCCTGCGCCACCAGGGTTTCCGCCGCCTGGCGTTCCTTGGCCGGGTCGTACCACGAGTTCACCCAGATCACCTTGGTCTTGATGCCGGGATTGACGCTCTGCGCGCCCAGCGTGTAGGCGTTGATGTTGCGGATCACCTCGGGCACCGGGAAGGAGGCGATGAAGCCCAGCGTCTTGGACTTGGTCATCTTGCCGGCGATGACGCCGTTCAGGTAGGCGCCTTCGTACAGGCGCGATTCGTAGTTGCCCAGGTTCTTGCCGGTCTTGACGCCGGTGGCGTGCAGGAACACCACGCCCGGCGTGGACTTGGCGACTTTCTCGGTCGGATTCATGTAGCCGAAGGAGGTGGTGAAAATCAGCTTGTTGCCGCCGGCGACCAGCTTGCGGATCACGCGCTCGGCGTCCGCGCCTTCCGGCACGTTCTCGACGTAGGTGGTCTTGACCTGGGCGCCGAGTTCCTTCTCCATCGCCAGGCGGGCCTGGTCGTGGGCGTAGGTCCAGCCGGCGTCGCCGACCGGGCCGACGTAGACGAAGCCTATCTTCAACGGCTCGGCCGCGAAGGCGGAGGCGGACAGGCCGATGCTTGCGGCGGCCAGCGCGGCCAGTGCCAGTACTTTGCGACGATTCATCATACGGTTTCCTTTGGTGGTCATGGTTAGAAGTGGTACTCGGCGCGCACCATCGGGGTTTTCGCCGTGGCGCCCGGATTGTTGGTGTCGGGGTTGCCGAACTTGTTTTTCCAGAACTGGTATTCGATGCCGACCTTGAAGGTGTTCTTCGGCGCGCTGATCACGGCGCTCATGTCGTACATGATCTGCATGTCGATGTTGGTCTCGCGCGCGGTGTCGCCGCCGAATTCGTTCTTGCCCTTGGTGCCGATGAAGTTGGCGAAGCCTTCGAACGACAGCGGAATGCCGATGTCGAACGGGATGCCCCAGGCGGCGGTCAGCATAGGATGGGTCTTGTAGGCGTAGCGCGGCGTGGCGGCGCCGGTGAAGGAGTTGTACGGCGCGTTGCTCTCCCACAGCGCGAACAGGCTAACGTCGAGGAAGCCCGGCACGTCCAGCATCAGCGTCGGGCCGGCCACGATCATGCGCTTCTTGGAGTTGTAGCCGGCGTCGGTCTTGCTGTTGTAGTCAAAGCCGGCGGTGGCGCCGACGCCGCGCACCGGACCGAAGGCCCAGCTTTTGCCGGTGACTTTGCCCAGGTCCAGCGTGTGCCGGTACAGCGCATAGGCTTCATGCGCGCCGCTCTTGGCGCCGGCCGACGACGGGTCCACTTCCGACGACATCAGCAAGTCGACGCTGAAGAAGTTCTTGCCGTACTTGTAGCCGGAGACGCTGCTCAGGTTGACGATGTTCTTGGTGATGTCCTGGTTGTTGAACGGCTCGGCGAACTTGGTGCCGTAGCGGTAGCTGAGCGAGGTGTCGCTCCAGTCGGCGGCATGGGCGGCGCAGGCGCAGCAGGTGAGGAGGGCGAAGGCGGTGCGGGAGGCGAGACGGGACATCATGAACTCCATTCAGTGAGATAAGTGGACAGCGTTTGTAAAAACTTCTTTTGTATCCAATTCGTTAAGGCGATTGGATTCAATCTCATCGACTTCTCTAGCAATTCCCGGGCCACGCCGCTAGTACCCGGACAGCGCCTCGGCCAGATTCACTTTCTTGTCCTGCTCATTCAGGTGCAGGCGCGCTTCGATTTCCAGCAGGTGGTGCTCGATCAAATGGATGGCCTCCTTGGTTTTTCCCTGTTCGATCAGGGTGGCCAGGTCCTGGTGCTCGTCGTTCTCGCACATGGTGGCGCCGGGCGCTTCGTACAGGGCGATGATCAGCGAGCAGCGCGACACCAGTTCCGCCATGAAGCGTTGCAGCACCTGGTTGCCGGCCAGTTCCGCCAGCAGGATGTGGAACTCGCCGCCCAGGCGTATCCAGCCGGCGCGGTCGCCGGTGCGGCGCGCCTGGTCCTCTGCGTGCAGCGCGGCGCGGATCTGCTTGAGCGAGGCGGGGGTGGCGTTGCGTATCACCAGCGGCACGATCTCCCTTTCGATGGCGCGGCGGGCGGCGAAGATGTCGCGCGCCTCCTCCGGCGTGGGCGAGGCGATCACCGCGCCGCGATTGGGCCGCAGCTCGATGATGTGGTCGTGCGCCAGTCGTTGCAGCGCCTTGCGCACGGTGGTGCGACTGACTTGATACAGTTCGCAGAAATCTGCTTCGCCCAAATGGGTGCCGGGCGGCAGGCGGTGGCTCATGACGGCGTTGACGACCGCGCGATAAATGCGCAGGTCGACGGCGGTGGTGCCGCGCTTGGTGGCGGCAGGCGCGCCCACGGCGACGGCCGCTGGCGCGGCCTTGCGAGGTTTGCGTTTGCCTGGTGATGGCATCGATCGATTCTCCGTGAGGGTGGTACTCACACTGCATAAAGCAGGAACCATGCTAACTACATCGTGTACAACTGACGCTGCGGATCTGTCTTGTATTGTGTACGAAAGTACTTTGTTTTGTCCTCATTTTTGAGCGCCGCGCACGTTTTTGGTGAGGAAGTGTGTCATATTTAGTGCACTCTTCCGCCCAAAACAGAGCGTTCCGGCGGATTCTGACTGGCATGCTAATTGCGTCTGTTTTGGTATTCAATTTGTATACGATGGGGGAAGCCGATGAGGGAAGCGCCGATGACAGAGCCGCGCCTGAGGATGCTGGGCATCTCCAAGATCTACCCTTCGGTGGTGGCCAACGCCGCCGTCGACCTGACCGTGATGCCCGGCGAAATCCACGCCGTGCTGGGCGAGAACGGCGCCGGCAAGAGCACGCTGATGAAGATCATCTACGGCGTGACCAAGCCCGATGAAGGCCAGATCATGTGGGAGGGGAAGCAGGTCCACATCCATTCCCCGCACGACGCGCGCAAGCTGGGCATCGGCATGGTGTTCCAGCACTTCGCGCTGTTCGAGACGCTGACCGTGGCCGAGAACATCGCGCTGGCGCTGGACGAGAAGATCGCGCCGGCCGCGCTGGCGCCGCGCATCCGCGCCGTCTCCGAACAATACGGTTTGCCGCTGGACCCGCAACGGCTGGTGCACAGCATGTCGGTGGGCGAGCGGCAGCGGGTGGAGATCGTGCGCTGCCTGTTGCAGTCGCCGCGCCTGCTGATCATGGACGAGCCGACCTCGGTGCTGACGCCGGACGCGGTGCTCAAGCTGTTCGAATCGCTGCGACGCCTGGCCTCCGAAGGCGTCAGCATCCTGTATATCAGCCACAAGCTCGATGAAATCCAGTCGCTGTGCGACAAGGCCACCGTGCTGCGCGCGGGACGCGTGTCCGGCACCGCCAATCCGAAGGAGGAAAGCGCCAGGTCGCTGGCGGAGCTGATGATAGGCCGCGAGCTGCCGGTGTGCGTGCACCGGCCGCGCGAGCCGGGCGAAGTGCTGCTGGCGCTCGACCAGCTCAATGTGCGCAGCGACGATCCGTTCGGCACGCGCCTTAAGGACGTCAACCTGGAACTGCGCAGCGGCGAGATCGTCGGCATCGCCGGCATTTCCGGCAATGGCCAGCAGGAGCTGTTGAAAGCCATCTCCGGCGAGCGCCCACTGGCCGCTGGCGGCGGCGCGATCCGTCTGCGCGGACAGGACGTGGGCAAGCTCGATGCGGCGCAACGCCGCCAGCTGGGACTGGGCTTCGTGCCGGAGGAGCGGCTGGGACGCGGCGCCGCGCCCGACCTGTCGCTGGCCGACAACGCGCTGTTGACCGGCTATCTGCCGGCCGCCAACACCGGCATGGTCAGGCGCGGCCTGATACAGCGCGGCGCGGTGCGCGAGTTCGCGCGCAAGGTAATCGAGCGCTTCAACGTCAAGTGCGGCGGCGAGCAGTCGGCGGCGGCCAGCCTTTCGGGCGGCAACCTGCAAAAATTCATCGTCGGCCGCGAGATCGCGCTGGCGCCCAAGGTGATGGTGTTCGCGCAGCCGACATGGGGCGTGGACATCGGCGCCGCCATGCTGATACGGCAGGCCATCATCGACATGCGCGACCAGGGCGTGGCGGTGCTGGTGTTGTCGGAGGAGCTGGACGAATTGTTCATGATGAGCGACCGCATCGCCGTGCTGGCGGACGGCCGCTTGTCGCAGGTGGTGCCTGCTGCCGGCACCAGCATCAACCAGATCGGCGTGTGGATGAGCGGCGATTTCGACTACCAGGGAGCGCAACATGTCGCGGCTTGAACGACGTCCCGAACCATCGCGTTCGATGATGCTGGCGTCGCCGCTGATCGCGGCAGCGGCCATGCTGGTGACCGGCTCCATGCTGTTCTTCTTTTTGGGACAGGAGCCGCTGCATGCCTTCTACGTCTACTTCATCAAGCCGTGGACCACACTGTACGGCGTCGGCGAGCTGCTGCTGAAGGCGACGCCGCTGATCCTGTGCGGCGTGGGCCTGGCGATCGGCTTCCGCGCCAACGTCGCCAACATCGGCGCCGACGGCCAGCTGACGGTGGGCGCGATCGCCGCCGGCGCGGTGGCGCTGTACTTCGACGAAGTGCAGGCGTGGTGGGTGCTGCCGCTGATGCTGCTGGCGGGTGCGCTGGGCGGCATGTTGTGGGCGGCGATCCCCGCGCTGCTGCGCACGCGCTTCAACACCAGCGAGATTCTCGTGAGCCTGATGCTGGTGTACGTGGCGTATCACTTGCTGAGCTATCTGGTGCACGGGCCGATGCGCGATCCGGCCGGCTTCAACTTCCCGCAGTCGAAGATGTTCAGCGACTCGGCCACCTTGCCGCTGCTGGTGGAAGAATTGCGGGTGAACGCCGCCTTCATCCTGTCGCTGGTCGCGGCGCTTGCCGCCTGGTTCTTCTGCAAGCACACCTTCGCCGGCTACCGCATGCAGGTCAGCGGCATGGCGCCGGCCGCCGCGCTGTACGCCGGCTTCAGCGAGCCGCGCAATGTGTGGCTGGCCTTCATGGTCAGCGGCGCCTTGTCCGGCATCGCCGGCGTCGGCGAAGTGGCGGGGCCGCTGGGGCAGATGCAGCCGTCGGTGTCGGGAGGGTACGGCTTCGCGGCCATCATCGTCGCCTATGTCGGACGTTTGCATCCGCTGGGCGTGGTGTTGTCGGCCTTGTTGATGTCGCTGCTGTACATCGGCGGCGAGACGGCGCAGATCGAGTTGCAAGTGCCGTCGGCGATCACCGGCATGTTCCAGGGCCTGCTGCTGTTCTACCTGCTGGCGGCGGACCTGTTCATTCATTATCGCTTCAAGCCGCGCAAGCGCCACTTGCCCGTCAGCGCCGGAGAAACCGCATGATCAGCACCGAACTGTTAATCGCCTTCCTCGCCAGCACGGCGGGCGCCGCCACGCCGCTGGTGGTGGCCTCGATGGGCGAGCTGGTGACCGAGCGTTCCGGCGTGCTCAATCTGGGCATGGAGGGCATGATGCTGGTCGGCGCGGTGGTGGGCTTCGGCGTCACCCTGGGGACGGGGCAGATGTGGCTGGGGCTTTTGGCGGCGATTGCGGCCGGTATGCTGATGTCGCTGATCTTCGGCTTCCTGGTGCTGACCCTGCAGACCAACCAGGTTGCCACAGGATTGGCGCTGACCCTGTTCGGCCTCGGGCTGTCGGCCTTCATGGGGCGCGGGCTGGTGGGGCAGACGGTGGAGCCGATGCCGCACCTGCACTTCCCGCTGCTGTCCGATCTGCCGTTTGTCGGGCCGCTGCTGTTCCGTTTTGACGCGATGGTGTACGGCTCGGTGCTGCTGGTGGTGCTGATCGGCTGGGTGCTGGCCCGTACTCATATCGGGCTGGTGATACGCGCGGTGGGCGAGTCGCCGCACAGCGCCCATGCGATCGGCTATCCGGTGATCGGCCTGCGCTACGGCACGGTGCTGTTCGGCGGCGCCATGGCCGGCCTGGGCGGCGCCTACCTGTCGCTGGCGCTGACGCCGATGTGGGTCGAAGGCATGACGGCGGGGCGCGGCTGGATCGCGCTGGCGCAGGTGGTGTTCGCGACGTGGAAGCCGCGCGGCGTGATGGTGGGCGCCTATCTGTTCGGCGGCGTGACGGTGCTGCAGTTCCATGGGCAGGGCATGGGGCTGGACATTCCGTCGGAGTTCCTGTCGATGCTGCCCTACCTGGCGACGATCGTGGTGCTGGTCGTCATTTGCCGCAATCCGCAAACAATCTTGTTGAATAAACCAATGTCGCTGGGCCAGAACTTCAAGCCGGACTGACAGCTGTTGCGTTCGCGCACGGCAAAATTGATGTAGATCAAAAATCGACAATAAAAACCGGCAGTAAAAATTCCCTGCGACAATTGGTGACTTTGTCGCAGGGATATCCCATTTATTCTGGACTCGTTGGCCACTGGCCGATGGCGCTCCCCAAACTCCGGCACGCCCTTTCCCCAAATACAAAAAAAGGAATGGCCATGCGCATCAACAGTCCAATCACTCAAAACGAATTCCTGATGGAGGACGGCAAGACGATCGTCTCCAGCACGGATTTGCAGGGCAACATCAACTATGCGAATCCCTATTTCATCGAGGTCAGCGGCTTCACGGAGCAGGAGTTGATCGGCGCGCCGCAGAACATCGTGCGCCATCCCGATATGCCGGCCGAAGCGTTTGCCGATCTGTGGCAGACCATCCGCGACGGCATGCCGTGGACCGGCCTGGTGAAGAATCGCTGCAAGAACGGCGACTACTATTGGGTGATGGCGAACGTGACGCCGGTGATCGAGCAGGGCAAGCCGGTCGGCTACCTGTCGGTGCGGACCAAGCCCAGTCGCGAGCAGGTGCGCGAGGCGGACGAGCTGTATCGCCAGTTCAAGGCGGGCAATCCGCGCCGGCTGCGCATCGTCAACGGACGCGTGGTGGCGACCGGCGTCGTCGCGCGGCTGTCGGGCATGTTGAAGATGTCGCTGGCGCGCCAGATCGGCGCGGCCACGCTGCTGACGGGTGGCGTGCTGGCCTTGCTGGCCTTTGCCCTGCTGGGCCTGGACGATGCGGGCATCAGCGCGGCGCGCAGCTGGATGGGAGCGCTGGCGCTGGGCGCCATGCTGGGCATGGCGTGGTTCGGCCGCAGCCTGTATCTGAACGTGGCGCTGCCGTTGCGCGTGGCGACGCGTGCGGCGCGCATGATGGCGGGCGGCGACCTGACGGCGACTTTCGCCATCCAGCGCGACGATGAAATGGGGCAGCTGCTGGCGGCGTTGCGGCAGTCGAATATCAACCTGCACAGCATCATCGGCGACGTGCGCGCCAACTTCGACGAGATCTCGGTGGCAACCGATGAAATCGCCGACGGCAATATGGATCTGTCGGGGCGTACCGAGTCGCAAGCGTCCAGTTTGCAGCAGACGGCGGCCAGCATGGAGCAGTTGACGTCGACCGTCCAGCAGAGCGCCAGTAGCGTGGCCAGCGCCAATGAGCTGGCCGAGCAGGCGTCGGTGGTGGCGGCGCAGGGCGGCAGTATCGTGTCGCAGGTGGTGTCGACGATGGTCGACATCAGCGCCTCGTCGAACAAGGTGCTCGACATCATCGGCCTGATCGACGGCATCGCGTTCCAGACCAATATCCTGGCGTTGAACGCGGCGGTGGAGGCGGCGCGCGCCGGTGAACAGGGACGCGGCTTTGCCGTGGTGGCCAGCGAAGTGCGCCACCTGGCGCAGCGCTCGGCCACGGCCGCCAAGGAAATCAAGCTGCTGATCGACCAGTCGATCCTGAAGGTGCAGGCCGGCACGGCGCTGACCGCCAGCGCCGGCGTGACGATGACTCAGGTGATCGAATCGGTGGACCGGGTGTCGCGCGTGATGGAAGAGATCTCGAACTCGACCCGCGAGCAGAGCGACGGCATCGTCCAGGTCAACCAGGCGGTGATACAGATCGACGACATCACGCAGCAGAACGCGGCGCTGGTGGAGCAGGCCGCCGCCGCCGCCGGCAACCTGGCGCAGCAGACGCGTTGCGTGTCGCAGGCGATGGCGGTGTTCAAGTTGCAGGGCGGGCTGGCGGTACGGCGCCCCGCTGCGGCGCCGGCGATCCAGGCGAAGCCGAAACTGAAGCTGCTGGCCTGAGGGGCTATCATGCTGGTTTGAGGCGGCAATTCGGGAACCAGCATGGAGCAAGCGGTACGGGTGACACTGGCGGGGCGGGGACTGAGCTTCGACGCGCAAGCGCCGGCGACGGTGCTGCAAAGCGCCGAACGCGCCGGCGTGCGCCTGCCCAGCTCATGCCGCAACGGCACCTGCCGCACCTGCATCTGCCTGAGCACCAGCGGCACGGTGCGCTACCTGATCGAGTGGCCGGGCCTGAGCCTGGACGAAAAGCGCGAAGGCTACATCCTGCCGTGCGTAGCCATCGCCGTCACCGACCTGGTGATCGTGCGCTAACCCCGGGTTTTAGCCGTCGTCGCGTTTGCGCAGGCGGCTCAGTAGCGCGTCGGTCGATTCGCTGAGCGGCACGCCGTGGCGCCGCAGCAGCTGGATGTTCAGCACCATGTTTTCCAGCACCAGCTTGGCCGCCACGGCCAGCAGGGTCAGGTGCTTGTCTTCCTCGCTGAAGCATTCCATCGCTTCGGCCATCTCGCACAGGTGGTTGGAGATCAGACCGCGCAGATCGTGCTCGTCGAACGGCAGGTCGGCGAAATCGATCGGATCTTCCTTCTCCACTTCTTCCATCAGCAGTTCCAGCTCTTGCGGTGTGATCGTCATGCGCTGCTCCGTTAGTTGATGCGTTTTCATTTTATGCGAAACCGGACTAGAATCTGAATTCCGTCGATCAAACCAACAAGCATAACGATGGCGCAACTTGTTTTTACCCAGCAACTGGGCCGCTTCATGACCGTGCCGCAGGTGGAGACCAGCGCGGCCGATCTGCGCAGCGCCCTCGACGCCGCCTTTGCCGACCACCCCCGGCTGCGCGGCTACGTGCTCGACGAGCAGGGCCGGCTGCGCGAGAACGTCGTCATCTTCATCGACGGACAACGCACGCGCGAGCGAAAAATATTGAACGATGCGCTCGCGCCGCATTCCAAAGTCTATATCTTGCAAGCTCTTTCTGGAGGTTGACATGTCCGACCGCGCCTACATCGGCACTCGCAAAGGATTGTTTGAAATCTACCGCACGCACGAGGCGTGGCATATCGACCAGCAGCATTTCCTGGGCGATCCGGTGTCGATGGTGTTGTCGGACCGGCGCGACGGCGCTTTGTATGCGGCCCTGAACCTGGGCCACTTCGGCGCCAAGCTGCACCGGCGCGATGCGGGCAGCGACAGCTGGGTCGAGGTGGCGGTGCCGGCCTTCCCCACCAAGCCGGCCGACTCCGCCGATCCGGTCGAGTGGACGGTGAAGCAGATCTGGTCGCTGGCGGCGGGCGGGCCGGACCAACCGGGCGTGCTGTGGGCGGGCACCCTGCCGGGCGGCCTGTTCCGCTCGAACGACCGGGGCGCGAGCTGGAAGCTGGTGGAGCCTCTGTGGAACGTGCCGGAGCGCGCGCAATGGATGGGCGGCGGCTATGACGTGCCGGGCATCCACAGCATCTGCGTCGATCCGCGCGACAGCAGGGCGCTGCTGGTCGGCGTCTCCTGCGGCGGCGCCTGGCAGACCAGCGACGGCGGCGAGAGCTGGTCGCTGCGGGCCAAGGGCATGGTCGCCAACTACATGCCGCCGGACATGGCCGACGTGCAACAGATACAGGACCCGCACCGTATCGTGCGCTGCCCGGGCGAACCGGACAAGCTGTGGTGCCAGCATCACAACGGCATCTGGCGCTCGGTCGACAACGGCGCCAACTGGACCGAGGTGCACAGCGCGCCGCTGTCGAATTTCGGTTTCGTGACGGCCGTGCATCCCCAGGATGGCGAGACGGCCTGGTTCGTGCCGGCCGAGGCGGACAGCAAGCGCATCGCGGCGCACGCGGCGCTGGCGGTCACCCGCACCACCGACGGCGGCCAGACCTTCACTGCCTGGCGCGGCGGCCTGCCGCAGCAGCACTGCTACGACCTGGTCTACCGGCACGGGCTGGCGGTCAGCGATTGCGGCCAGATCCTGTTGATGGGCTCGACCACCGGCGGCGCCTGGCTGTCGGAGGATGGCGGCGGCCAGTGGCAGACCATCTCCACCACCTTGCCGCCGATTTATTCGGTCAGCTTCGCTTAACCGAGCCTAGTGGGCATAGGCCAGGAACATATCGACGGTCGCCTCGACCACTTTTTTCTGCATGGCAGTGTCCAGCGGCGGCTGGTTCAAGGTCACTTGCGGCCAGAAGGCGAAGGTCTTCAGCTGGCCGGTCAGCATTTGCGGGGCCAGCACCGGGTCGGCCCTGAGCAGCTTGCCGTCGGCCTGGGCGGCGCGCAGCCAGACCACGGCTTCTTCTTCCTTGCGGGTCAGCCGCGTCACCATCTCCTGTGCCCGCTCGGGCGAGTGGATCGATTCGGCGATCGCCACCCGCGCCAAATCCAGGAAGTAACTGTCCTGCAGCATGGCCATCTTTTTCCACAGCAAAGCCAGTAATTGCTCGCGCAGCGGCGCGGCCGGATCGTAGGGCTGCTGCTGCTGGGCCATCGAACTATTCCACAACTCATGCAATATCTGCGCGAACAGTTCGTCTTTACTGGGGAAGTGGTTGTACACCGTGCGCTTGGACACGCCGGCGGTGGCGGCTATCTTGTCCATGCTGGTCGATTCGAAACCGCTGACGCGGAATTCTGCGATGGCGGCTTCGACGATGGCCTGGCGTTTGCGGTCGGTCAGTTTGAGGGGCGTGTTCATGCCTTTATTTTACACCGAGTAGTTTACTTTTCAAAAAATAAGAACTACACTGTGCAGTGTACATTCTCAACCTTGGAGTTGCCCGTCATGACTTATCAATCCGCCATCGCCGAATCCGACCTCGACGGCCTGTCCGTGCCCAGCGCGCCGCGTAGCCGCGACGGCAAGTTCCGCAATCCGGTCAAGATGCATCAGATGGGTTTCCTCAAGTCGCTGGGCGTCATGTTGCGCTTTGCTTTCGATAAACCCAAGGATACCGTGCCCCGTCAAGCCATTCCCGTTCATGCGATCACGCAGCAGCAGTTATTGGATGCTCCGGATCGCAGCCTGTTCCGCCTCGGCCACTCGACGGTGCTGCTCAAGCTCAACGGCCATTTCTGGCTGACCGATCCCGTGTTTTCCGAGCGCGCGTCGCCGGTGCAGTGGGCCGGGCCGCAGCGTTTCCACCAGGCGCCGATCAGCATTGAGGAGCTGCCGCCGATCAAGGGCATCATCCTGTCGCACGACCATTACGACCACCTGGACTACGCCGCCGTGATCAAGCTGGCCGCCAAAACCGAGCACTTCATCACACCGCTGGGCGTGGGCGACCGCCTGGTTGCCTGGGGCATACCCGCCGCCAAGGTGCAGCAACTGAGCTGGTGGCAATCGACCCATGTTGCCGGCGTGAAGCTGGTGGCGACGCCGGCCCAGCACTTTTCCGGCCGCGGCCTGAGCGACCGCAACAAGACGCTGTGGGCGTCGTTCGTCATCGAAGACCGCGACGTGAAGGTGTTTTTCAGCGGCGATAGCGGCTATTTCGACGGTTTCAAGGAGATCGGCCGCCGTCATGGCCCGTTCGACCTGACGATGGTGGAGACCGGCGCCTACGATCCGCAGTGGCCGGATGTGCATATGCAGCCGGAGGAATCCTTGCAGGCCCACATCGATCTGCGCGGCAAGGTGATGCTGCCGATTCATAACGGCACCTTCGACCTGTCGCTGCACGCCTGGCACGACCCGTTCGACCGCATCGCCGAGCTGGCTGCGGAACGCCGCCTGCCGCTGGCTACGCCGGAAATCGGCAAGGCGCTCGATATCCGCTTGCCGCTGGCGGATGGCCGCTGGTGGGATGGCGTGAAGGAACTGGAAGCGGCGATGCAGGCCGCCTGAGATTCAGGCGATGACGTTGATCAGCTTGCCGATGGTCTCGCCTTGCGCGTTGATCTGCGGCCTGGGCGGCGCCTGCAGGTCGGCCGGCAACACTTGCTCGGCGCGGGATGGTTTTTCTATCGCATTATTCAGATTCGGGGCTGGCGCCGCTTTCAACGGCGGCGCGGACGCCTGATCGCTCTCCTGCTGGGTATCGCTCAGCGTCTGCTTATCCTTGGTCAGCTGCACCCGGCTTTGCTCCAGCCGGCTGGCGTCCTGGTTCACGCGTGACTGGTCCGATTGCACCTGCCTTTCGGCCTGTGCAATCGATGCTTGCAGCGCGCTGACGGACGTTACGGAAGCCACGATCTAACCCCTAGGCAATAATTCCAGGCATGGTAAGGCAGGATCGTATTGAGTACGATCAATTGCAGAGTAGGCCACAAAAACAAAAAAGGCAAGGCTAACCGCGCCTTGCCTGTGAGGGAGGGATCTGCAGTTTAGAAGCGGTACAGCAACGACGCTTCCCAGGTGCGGCCAAACAGCGGACGCGCGTTGATCGGACCGGAGCCGCCGGCGGTCAGGCGGGAATTGCCTTCGGTCAGGCCGAGCTCGTTGTTGAGGTTGGTGCCGGCCAGGCGCACTTCGATCTTCTCACCCAGCGAGAACAGCACACCGGCATCGATGGTGCGGTAGGACGGCAAGTACTGCTGGTTGGCCTGGTCGGCCCAACGCTCGCCGATCGAGGTGTAGGTGGCGTAGATCTTGGCCGAGTTGCCGTCGCCCATAGGAATCCTGTAGGTCGGCGTGAAGCGGAATTGCAGCTTCGGCTGGCGCTGGACGGTTTTGCCTGCGGTGTCAGGATTGTCGCGGTATTCCGATTTCTGGTAATCGCCGGTCAACGCCAGTTGCAGGTTGGGGATAGGACGCACCGCCAGTTCGAATTCCAGGCCGTTGCCCTTGGAGCCGCTGATCGAATGCAGCTCGCGGCCGTCGGCCAGGATCTGCGTGAAGGCGATGCCGTCGAATTCCGTGTGGAAGGCATTGATGTAGGCGCTGTACAGCTGGTTCGCGGTCTTGAAGCCGATTTCGTACTGGCTCACTTTCGGCGTCGGCAGGATGCCGCGGTCGTTGACGGCCTTCTGGCTGCCGGCGCCGCGCAGGTCGTCGAAGGAGATGAAGGTGTGGCCGCGGTTGGCGCGCACGAACACCGCCGTATCCTTGGCCAGCTTGTAGTTGCCGCCGATGGTGAAGGAGTTGGCGCTGTCGGTGCGGCTCAGGTAGGTGTTGGAACCGTCAGGCATCGAGGTGCCGTTGTTGTACACGGTCAGCGGATTGTTGTCGGTGTCGCCCGAGGTCAGGTTGGAGATCGTGCCGCTGATCTTCTGCTGTTCATGGCGCATGCCGAAGTCGACCTTGATGCGGTCGTTGACTTTCCACTCGTCCGAGATGAAGGCGGCTGTGTTGCGGCCGTCATACGAGGCGACCGGTGCGTAGAACACATTGCCGTCGGTGCCGTTCTTCGACACCACCACGCCGTTGTTCAGGGTCACGTTGATCAGGCTGGCCTGCGGCACGGCCGACATCAGGTGGCTGTTGCCCAGGTACCAGACATCGCGCGACGAGTAGTCGGCGAAGTAGCCGCCCACGGTGATCGTGTTGTCCTTGCCGATTTCCTTGCTGACGCGCAGTTCGTCGGTGAACGACGTCAGTTTTTTCTCCACCGACCACAGGCCGGCCTGCACCACCTGCTGGTTGCCGTCGACCGCGCCGCCGCGCACATAGGTGGCGGTGCCGGCCGTGGCCAGCCTGCCGCCGGCCGCCGCGACGGTCGCCGCGTTGCCGTTGGCCGAGGAGATGGCCGCCTTCAGGTAGTCGTTCATCGACAGCGGGTTGTTACCGGTGAACATGGCGTTGGTATTCAGGTTGCCGTCGAAGCGGTTGAACTTGTTCGACACGCTCCACTCGCCGATCTTCTGGTCGAAGTCCGCGCCGAACACGGTGGCCTTGAGGCCGCGGCCGTCGGCCAGGTCGCGGTTCAGCGTCTTGCCGGGCGCCGCTTCGATGGTGAAGTTGCGCATTTCGCCGCTCATCAGGGTGCCGGTCAGCGGATTGAAGCCCGGGAATTCCGAGATCGTGTGGCCGTTGTTGCTGGAGATCAGCGGCACGCCGGTGTAGAAGGCGTTCTTGTCGTCGGTGTTGCGGACGTACATGGTCAGCTTGCCGTCGTCGAGCTTGCGGGTCAGGGTGGCGGTCAGCTGGTGGCCGTCGTCCGCCGGGAAGCCGGCGTCGCGCACGCCGTCGGTCTTGCGGTAGAAGCCGCCGACCGAGCCGTACCAGCCGTCGCTGATCTTGCCGCCGTAGTACATGTCGACGCGGCGCAGGCTGCCGGTGCCGGTGGAGAAGCGCACCGAGCCTTCCGGCGTGTCGCCGCCTTCTTTGAGGATGAAGTTCATGGTCGCGCCGGGCTGGGCGTTGGACCAGATGGTGGACGGGCCGCCGCGCAGCACTTCAACCCGCTCGACGGTGTCGTCCAGGCGGAAGGCCGACGAGCCTTCGAAGAACGACAAGGTCGGCGGCGGGAAGATCGGGTTGCCCATCAACTGCACCGAGACGAAGGGCGAATCGCTGCCGGACGGGAAACCGCGCACTTCGATGTTGGCGCCGGACTGGCCGCCGGTCGATTCCGCATACACGCCCGGCACCAGTTTCATGATGTCGGCGGTGCTGCTGGGCGAGGCTTGCTTCAGTTGCTCTTCGTTGGCGGTGGTGATCGAGAAGGCCGAGTCGACCTTGCGCACGCCGCGCGCCGAAGCGACGCCGGTGACGACGACTTGCTGGACTTCGGCGGCCACTTCCTTGGAGGTGGCCGAAGGTGCTGCAACTTCGGTCGGGGCGGCGCTTTGGGCGTGCGCGGCGGTCTGGTTGACGAGCGTGAGGACGGCAGCCGTGACTGCGGATAACAAGAACGGATTCTGGCTTTTCATGTGGTCTATGCTTTCTTATGGTGTAAATCGTCTCCTGGACGGTGCGCCACCAGCCAAAACAGCTTCCGGTAGTTCCATCCCCATCTTCCACGATTCGTGAAGATGAGTCATTGAAACAAGAAATGATATCGATGTCAATCGAAATGTTATCGATGTCATTTTTCGCGACAACTTAAAAATTTCTGTCATAATGCGTGCGCACCCCCTGTTTTCAACCTATGAGCGATCAATGCCTTCGAATAAGTCTGTAGCCCGCAAAGCCGAAACAGCATTGACGATGGAAGACCTGGCCAAGCTGGCCGGCGTCTCCAAGATCACCGTTTCCCGCGCGCTGCGCGATAGTCCGCTGGTGACCGCGGAAACGCGGGAGAAGATCCGCATCCTGGCGAGCGAGCAGGGCTACCGTTTCAATGTGAGCGCGCGCAATCTGCGCATGGGCCGCAGTTATTCGGTGGCGGTTGTGGTGGAAATGACACCCGTGCGCGGCCGGCCGATGTCCGATCCGTATCCGCTGGAGCTGTTGGGCGGCATCACGCAGGAACTGACGACCGCCGGCTACAGCGTGGTGCTGACGTCCAAGCAGTTGATGAACACGGCGCCGGTGCAGGGCGCCGACGGCTTGATCCTGCTGGGCCAGGGCTCGCACGGCGAAGCGGTGCGCACCTTGCAGCAGACCGGCATGCCGCTGGTGGTGTGGGGCGCGCCGGAAGCCGACACCGACTACATCGTGGTCGGCTCGGACAATCGAAAGGGCGGCATCAGCGCCGCCGAGCGCTTCATCGCGCAGGGCCGGCAAAAGCTGGTGTTCCTGGGCGACGTCGACCACGCCGAGGTGCAGGAACGCTGCGCCGGCTTCATCGACGCGATGGGCGGGCGGGCGACGGTGCATATCATCCGTCCCAAGGCCTTCACCTTCGAGGCGGGCTTCGACAGCATTTCGGCGCTGTTGAAAAAGAAGGGCGCCAATTTCGACGGCGTGTTCGCCGCCAGTGACTTGCTGGCCATGGGCGCGATCCGCGCGCTGGCCGAGAAGAATTTGCGGGTGCCGGAGAATGTCTCCGTCATCGGCTACGACGATACGCCCGGCGCGGCCAGTTTCGTGCCGCCGCTGACCAGCGTGCACCAGTACCTGCGCGATGGCGGCGTGTTGTTGGCCAAGAAGATGTTGGGCCTGATCGAAGGCCACCCGGTCGCATCCGAAATGCTGCCGACCACCCTGATGGTACGCCAGACCTAGTTTTCCCCGCTTTTCCCGTTTTCCCCTTGAATTAAGCCAAAAACGTCCAGAAACCGGCTTTTTTCAAAATTCAAACCGCTTTGAATCGCATTTTTAAGGAATACGCTGTGCAACAACACACCTATCCCCTCGAAGCCTGGTGCATCCGCGAGACCAGCTTCGACACCGACTCCCATTTTCTCGACGAGACCCTGTTCGCGCTGGGCAACGGCTACATCGGCCTGCGCGGCACCGGCGAGGAGGGCTACAGCGGCCCGGCCGGCAGCTCGCTCGACGGCACCTACCTGAACGGTTTCTACGAGTCGGAGCCGATCCAGTACCCGGAGGCGGCCTACGGCCTGGCCAAGGTCAACCAGTTCATGCTGAACGTGCCGAATGCGAAGGGCGTCGAGCTGTGGCTGGAGGATGAGCGCTTCGATTTGCTGAGTGGCTCGGTGCAATCGTACGAGCGGGTGCTGGACTTCCGCACCGGCGTGCTGACGCGCAGCGTGGAGTGGACTTCGCCGCAAGGCCGCAGCGTGCAGCTGCGCAGCCGCCGTCTGGTGTGCTTCGAGAACAAACATCTGTTCGCGATCGAGTTCGCGGTGACGCCGCTGAATTTCAACGGCCGCCTGCGGCTCGTCTCCGCGCTGGATGGCGCGGTGAAGAACCAGGAAGCCGGCGACGATCCGCGCGTGGGTTCGGCGGTGTCCGGCCAGTCGCTGCACATGGTGGGCCACGAACAGAACGTCGGCTTTGCGGCGCTGGTGCAGCGCACGCACAACAGCGGCTTCATGCTGGTCAGCGCCACCGACACCGAACTGACGGGCGCCGATGCCACCATCGAGATCGCCCAGGTGGAGCAGCGCCTGACGCAGACCTATGAGCTGCAAGCGCGGACCGGCCAGACCATCACGCTGAACAAGTACGGCAGCTATTTCTCGTCGCGCGACTACGCCGAGGCGGAGCTGATGTGGCGCAGCAAAGACACGCTGGCCACCGCCAAGGCGGCCGGCTTCGACGACCTGCGCCTGGCGCAGGAGCAGTACCTGGCCGATTTCTGGCAACAGGCCGACGTGCAGATCGCCGGCGACGACGCGCTCCAGCAAGGCATCCACTTCAACCAGTTCCACCTGCTGCAATCGGTGGGCCGCGACGGCAAGACCAACATCTCCGCCAAGGGCGTGACGGGCGAGGGCTACGAAGGCCACTATTTCTGGGACACGGAGATCTACATCTTCCCGTTCTTCCTGTACTCGAAGCCGGAAATCGCCCGCAAGCTGCTGGAGTACCGCTACGCCGGCCTGCCGAAGGCGCGCGAGCGCGCGCGCCAGATGTCGCATGCCACCGGCGCGCTGTACCCGTGGCGCACCATCGCCGGCGACGAATGCTCGGCCTACTTCCCGGCGGGGACGGCGCAGTATCACATCAACGCCGATATCGCCTATTCCATCAAGCTGTACATGGAAGCGACGAACGACCAGGAATACCTGGTCAAGCACGGCGCGGAAATCGTCATGGAAACGGCGCGCATCTGGATGGGCATCGGCAGCTACGACCGCGAAGGTCGCTTCTGCATCAACCAGGTGACGGGCCCGGACGAATACACGGCGCTGGTCAACAACAACTACTACACCAACGCGATGGCGCGGATGCACCTGAACTTCGCGGCCTCGATCGCGGAGCAGTTGCAGGCGCGCGAGCCGGCGGAGTTTGCCCGCATCGCCGCCGCCACTGTGCTGGATGCGAACGAGCCGGCCGCATGGCGCCGCGCCGCATCGCTGATGAACCTTCCCTACGACGCAGCGCTGCAAATCCACGCGCAGGACGACAGCTTCCTGTCCAAGAAAGTGTGGGATTTCGCCAACACGCCGAAGGAGAACTACCCGCTGCTGCTGAACTACCACCCGATGGTGATTTACCGCCACCAGGTGTGCAAGCAGGCGGACGTGGTGCTGGCGCTGCTGCTGCTGTCCGACCAGTTCACGCTGGAAGACAAGCGCCGCGACTTCGATTACTACGAGGCGGTGACCACGCACGATTCGTCGCTGTCGTCCTGCATCTTCAGCATCATCGCGGCGGAAGTGGGCTATCAGGACAAGGCCTACGACTACTTCATGGAGACCGCGCGCCTCGACCTGGACGACACCCACGGCAACACGCACTACGGCGTGCACACGGCGGCCATGGCCGGCACCTGGATGGGCGTGGCGTATGGCTTCGCCGGCATGCGCGTGGTGGGCGGCGAGCTGCACTTCGCGCCGTCGGTGCCCAAGCAGTGGCAGCACTACACGTTCAAGATTCATTTCAAAGGCGCGCTGCTGGAAGTACACGTGGAGCCGGGCCGCGCGGATTACCGCCTGCTGCAAGGCGAGGCGCTGAACTTTACCCACGGCGGCGAACCTGTCGCACTGACGCTGTCGCAACCGACGCAATCGAGGAGTTTTGCATGAGCCGCTTTAAAGCCGTTATCTTTGACCTGGACGGCGTCATCACCGACACCGCCCACTATCACTATCTGGCGTGGAAACGCCTGGCGGAATCGCAGGGCGTGCATTTCGACCACGCCTTCAACGAGAACCTGAAGGGCATCGACCGTATGGGATCGCTGGACCTGATCCTGGCGTCGTCCAAGCGGGCGTACACTAAGGAAGAAAAGCTGGCGTTGGCGGACGAGAAAAACCTGCACTACCAGGAATTGATCTCCACCATGTCCGCCGCCGATCTGCTGCCGGGCGCGGTGCGGGCACTCGATACGGTGCGCACGCGGGGCTTGCACATCGGCCTGGCCTCGGTCAGCAAGAACGCCTTTACGGTATTGGGGCGCCTGGGGATCACCGATAAATTCGACTACGTGGTCGATGCGGCGACCATCGCGCGCGGCAAGCCGGACCCGGAGATTTTCCTCAAGGCGGCGCGGGAACTGGGCGTGGCGCCGGAAGACTGCCTCGGCGTCGAGGACGCGGTGGCGGGCGTGGCGTCGATCAAATCGGCCGGCATGTTCGCACTGGGCATAGGCCATCCCTTTGTGCTCACTCAGGCCGACGTGGTCATCACGAGCCTGAGCGACTTCAATCTCGAATCATACTAAATTATATAAATAATAAAATTCGGAGACAGTATGAAGAACAATCGCATTCTATTTGCGCTATTTCTGATTTACTTTGTATTTGCGATCCTGCTCAATAGCGTGGGCACGGTCATCCTTCAGGTCATCAACAACTACGGCATCAGCAAATCCGGCGCCAGCGTGCTGGAAGGGTTCAAGGATTTGCCGATTGCGGCGGTGTCGTTCCTGATCGCGTCCTTCCTGCCGCGCCTTGGCTACAAGAAGGCCATGCTGGCCGGGCTGGCCATCGTCACCGCAGCCTGCGTGGCGATGCCGGTGCTGCCGTCGTTCGCCACCACCAAGCTGTTGTTCTTCTGCGTCGGCGTAGCGTTCGCGCTGGTGAAGGTGTCGGTGTACTCGACGCTGGGCCTGATCGCCGCCGACCGCAAGCAGCACGCCAGCATCATGAACCTGCTGGAAGGCTTCTTCATGGTCGGCGTGTTGAGCGCCTACTGGGTGTTCGGCTACTTCATCGATTCGTCCGATCCGCTGTCGCACAGCTGGTTGCAGGTGTACTGGGTGCTGGCCGTGCTGTGCGCGTTGACGTTCGTGCTGCTGCTGACCACGCCCTTCAACGAGGACATGGCGGCGCTGCCGCAGGGCCGCAGCATCGCGCAGGATTTCGCCGCCATGCTCAAGCTGTTCTTCAAGCCGTTGGTGTGCGTGTTCGTCATCACGGCGTTTTTGTATGTGCTGATCGAGCAAAGCGTGGGCACCTGGCTGCCGACCTTTAACAACGAGATCCTGAAACTGCCGGCGGCGATGAGCGTGCAGGTGACCAGCATCTTTGCCGCCTGCCTGGCGATCGGGCGCCTGTCGGCCGGTGTGCTGATGCGGAAGTTGAACTGGTACCCGGTGATGAACGCCTGCGTGATCGGCATGGCGGCGATGGTGCTGCTGGCGCTGCCGTTGACGCACGACGTGGTGGCCGATCCGAACATCAGCTGGTCCAGCGCGCCGCTGGCGACCTTCCTGTTCCCGCTGATCGGCTTGTTCATGGCGCCGATCTACCCGGGCATCAATTCGGTGATGCTCAGTTCCTTGCCGAAGAATCAGCATTCTTCCATGACCGGCCTGCTGGTGATTTTCTCGGCACTGGGTGGCACCACCGGCTCGCTGATCACCGGCTACGTGTTCGGCAACTTCAGCGGTCACTTCGCCTTCTACCTGACGCTGGTGCCTATTTCTATCGTCTTGATTATGTTGTATTTTTTCAAAAAAGCAGTCGATGATGGTGGTGGTGGTTTCGACCCGTCCGCTATAATCAGCGGTCAACATTGAGCAATTGTCTATGAACCTGGAGCGCCTCGCGAATCTACTCGGCATGTCGAAAACCACGGTGAGCCGCGCATTAAACGGTTACCCTGAAGTCAACGGCCGGACTCGCGAGCGTGTGCTGAAGGCGGCCAAGGAGAACGGTTACCAGGCCAATCCGATGGCGCGCTCGCTGGCGCTGGGGCGCACCAATGTGTTCGGCATCATCTACCCGCTGCTGCCGGCGGACCTGGGCGATCCGATGTTCCTCGACGTGGTGGCCGGCATGTCGGCCGCGCTGGAGGCGGTCAGCAAGAACCTGATCATCGCGCCGGTGTCGCCGGCGGCGGAGCAGCCGTCGTACCAGCAGATCGTGCGCGGGCGGCGGGTGGATGGCCTGGTGGTCAGCCGCACGCTGGTGCGCGACGAGCGCATCGCCTTCCTGAGCAAATCCAAATTCCCCTTTGTCGCGCATGGCCGCACCCAGCTCGATGCGCCGTATGCGTGGTTCGACTATGACAACGCGGCGGGCATACGCATGGCGATGGAGCGCTTGCTGGGATTGGGCCATCAGCGCGTGGCGCTGGTCAGCGCGCCGCTGGAATTGAACTTCGCCCGCCAGCGCAAGGACGCCTTTGTGGCGGCGATGGCGTCGGCCGGGCTGGAAGTGGATACGCGCTACCTGATCGACAACACGCTGGACCGCCGCAGCGGCTACCAGGCGATGCAGCAGTTGCTGGCGTGTTCGCCGCGGCCTACCGCGGTCATCGTCGACAATCACCTGTCCGGCGTGGGCGCCGTGCGCGCGCTGCTCGACGCGGGCATCGACATCGGCAAGGAGATGTCGGTGATCGTCTGGGGCAGCATGGCCGACACGCTGGCCGGCGTCGACGTCACAACCATCGACCAGCCGGACGCCCACAAAGCCGGCGCCCGCATGGTCGACATGCTGCTGGCGCTGGTGGACGGCAAACCGGCCAGCGAACTGCAAGAGCTGTGGCAGCCGGTGCTGCTGGCGGGATCAACCGTTGGGCTTGCTCAACCGGGATAGCTCTTGATGTGCGTTTCCTTTTTCGTTGATGTATGATGAAATCGATGATCTTGGGGAGACCGCAATGGCCACCAATCTAATTGTGCGCAATGTCGATGACGACGTCGCGCTGGCGCTCAAGCAAAGAGCGGCCGCTCATGGCCGCAGTCCCGAAGCTGAACATCTGGAAATTTTAAAAGAAGCACTGCAACGCCCTCAACGGCGTTCGTTTGCCGACGTGCTGGCGAGCATGCCCAATGTGGGTGAAGATGACGATTTCAATGTCCGCAAGAATTAGTGGGCGAAGTATCTATGTATCTGATCGATACCAACGTCATCAGTGAAGCACGCAAGGGAAGACAGGCGAACCCTGGTGTCATGAGGTTCTTCCTTACGAATCGGCCCAGCGACCGCTATCTTTGCGTACAGACTATTGGAGAAATCAGGCGGGGTATCGAAAACGTCCGCAAACACGGCGACCCAAACAAAGTAATGCGGCTCGAAACCTGGCTCGATCTGGTTATTCGTGAGTATGCGGATCGCATATTGAATTTTGACGTGGACTGCGCTCAGGTGTGGGGCGGTTTAATGTCACCACAGGCGGTCCACCCAGTTGACAAGCAAATTGCGGCAATTGCGCTCGTTCATGGACTTGAGGTTGTGACCCGCAATGTCCATGACTTTGCCGCGACGGGAGCCATTTTGTTGAATCCGTTTGTTTAGACGACGGCGGTGGCTTCGATCTCGAACAGCATGCCGTCCAGCGCGGTTTGCAGGATGGCCAGCGCCTGCTGGACCTGCGCTTCAAAACTTTCCGACAGCACGCCATCGATATTCTCGCCGCCCTGGCCTGAAATGTAGATGATGCGCGCGGGCGCTTCGGCGACGACGACGTGGCTGTAACCGTTGGGGCGTGGATCGTACAGACCGGCTGGGTTGATGAATTTCATGGCGTCCTTCAGGCAGTGAATGTGCGGACACTATAAAATCTCAACTTAACTTGAGGTCAAGGATTTTATATGGCATCTCCTCCGAAAGAACTCGGCGTCGGCGAGCTGGCCGAACGCGCAGGCGTCGCGGTATCGGCGCTGCATTTTTACGAAGCCAAGGGATTGATCCATTCGGTCCGTTCCAGCGGCAACCAGCGGCGCTACGCGCGCTCGGTGCTGCGGCGGCTGGCTGTGATCAAGGTGGCGCAGCGCGTCGGCTTGCCGCTGGCGGCGATCGCGCAGGCATTGGATGCGCTGCCGTCGGGACGAACGCCCACCGTCGCGGATTGGCGCCGTCTCTCCGCAGCGTGGAAGCTGGAGCTGGAAGAACGGATCAAGACTTTGACGCAATTGCGCGATCAGCTCGGCGGCTGCATCGGTTCGACGCCGGCCGTAGCCAATTTTGGCAATGCTCAGCAAGCATCTCAGATGCATGCTGCCGGATCTCATTGCGTAACATCGCTTCTAGCTTCGGCGACTCAAGTAACCCCAGCTCATTGGCATCTCGCGCTACGTCATCTGGAAAATCGCAGGCATGGGCTCCATGGGCGCGCTGCTCGCGACGCTGGCATCGACATCGGAACGGAGATGTGAGGCGATGATACACATCGCCTCGGGTATTAGCTTTTTGCCGTGTCGGGTGGAAGATGGAACAGAATGGTCGCTTTTAACTGTTCAGCATGTTTGTACAGATCGTCGAGATGATCCAGTGCCACTCGCTCCTCTTCCTTTTTGTCGTTGAACAGGCCGAGCGACAGTTTTTGAAGATTATTGAAACGCAATCGGCACACGGGTTTGCGATTGTTATCGTCAAGCAGTATCGCGCAATAACTTTGCGAGTCTCGCATGACAATGCGGCGAGGATTGACTACATCGCGCAAAATTGATCGGACTATATGCAAGCCTTCAATTTCTTCCGCCGTGGTAATGATCGAAGCGTCATCGATACCCTCAGGGACCATCACGGGTATCTGCTCAGATGCAGGCGACGATTCAGGCGTCATCGCACCCTTCAGGCGATCATTGATGCGCTCCCCCAATAGTTGTTCGAATGCCCTCTTTGTGATGATCGTGAACTGATCTTTTACCGTTGGTGTGAAGCGCTTTCCAGCTAAAAGATCGGATGACAAAAGCCTGACAAAATCTTCCGATGGATTGAGCATCCATTCGGCGAGTCGGTTTTGGATTGCACGTGTATATTTCAGATCGTTTGCCGTTGTGAGTATGGTATCCACATCGAACATTGTCTTGGCGAATTTTTTAAGCTCGTCAACATCGCGCTCTTTGAAGTCCAGGATATTGAACTCAAAAAAGGGTTTTTCGTCCATCTTGTTGGGTTGCTCAAGATCGGTAAAAAACTTGTAGGTCAAACCGTTCGTTAGCACTCCAAACCGCGCAGCGGTGACATGGAAATATCTGAATAGTTGCCCCGCATGATTGATGTTGAGGTCGGCGCCGCTTTTTTTGCATTCAAAAAGCATGATGGGTTTTCCTTCGCGAAGTACCGCGTAATCAACCTTTTCGCCCTTTTTTGTACCTACATCCGCGATCAATTCCGGTGTGACCTCCGTCGGATCAAAAACGTTATATCCAAGAATTTGAATGAACGGCATGATCATGGCGTTCTTAGTGGCTTCTTCTGTTTGAATCAAGTCTTTTGAAGTTGTAACTCGTGCTGCTAATGCTCTTAGTTGATCGATCAGATCCATTACTGCTCCCTAGCGCTATCAGTTTTAAAGCGAAACAAGTCGTTTTTGTAGAAATGAAACAGCAAGTAAGTTTTGCATAATTTTTTATTAATTATCAATAAATAAATCCATCTGGATCAGTGGAAATTGTCGAAGTGATCAAAGAAGAGACAGATTGCAGGCGCAGGGAAGGTCGGATCAGATTAAGGGTATGGTGGTGACAATACGTCTAACGCTTCTCTTGGGGTCCATATCTGGACGCCTTGAAGTTGCCGCAAGACGAGCAGATCTTTGTCGCCGGAAATTATCGCGTCGGCTTGTGCGGATAAAGCGCATGCTAGAACGATATCGTCCTTGGGATCTCGGGACAGGTGGGGAATGATGGAGGGCAGATTGACTCGGATCGAAATATTTCTATACATCGTGGTCATGCTTTGTGGATCTGCGCGGCTAACGGCTAAGCGCTTGGCAAACTTCGGACGAGCCAAAACATCTAGCAGCTCCGTCAGTAGTTCCTGGCAAGTGTAAGGGACGAAAAGTTTTTTGCTGGCGCAGTCTAATAATTTTTGCGGTGTTCCGTACCAAAATAACCCTGACACTACAGTATTGGTATCAAGGACGAACCGCATTTTCTTCTTCTCTGGCGGCGCGGATTTCTGCCTGAACTTCTTCAGTGGTCATCGGAATGTCCCCAGCAGCAGCCAATCTGTCTGCTACCGAGAAAATATACTTAAATGCGCGACGCCGCATTTCTTCTTGGAGAATTTCTGCAATGGTATTGGCTTCCAGAAGGCCCATTTCTTGAGCGTCTTTCGCTAATTCTTCTGGGAGCGAAATTTGAAGTGTGACCATGACTACCTCCGGATTTGATCTAGCCTTATCAGTGTAGTACGACATGAGGGGCGGCGAAAGGCCGGAGATGTTGACCAGCCTCTTGCTGCGCTGGATTAGCTGATGACTGCGGTGGCTTCGATCTCGAACAACATGCCATCAAGTGCCAGGCGGGGCACGGGGATCAGCGTGCAGGCTGGGGCGGGGTGGTCGCCCCACGTGGCGCGTAGCGCGCTGCTGAAGATGCCAAGGCGCGCTTCGCTGTGATCGACGATCAGTGCCGTGACCTTGGCGACGTCGGTCAGCTTGGCATCGGCTGCGGCCAGCGCGGTTTGCAGGTTGGCCAGCGCCTGCTGGACCTGCGCTTCAAAACTTTCCGACAGCACGCCATCGATATTCTCGCCGCCCTGGCCGGCGATGTAAATGATGCGCGCCGGTGCTTCGGCGACGACGACGTGGCTGTAACCATTGGGGCGTGGATCGTACAGACCGGGTGGGTTGATGAATTTCATGGCGTCTTTCAGGCAGTGAATGTGCGGACACTATAAAATCTCAACTTAACTTGAGGTCAAGGATTTTATATGGCATCTCCTCCGAAGGAACTCGGCGTCGGCGAGCTGGCCGAACGCGCAGGCGTCGCGGTATCAGCGCTGCATTTTTATGAAGCCAAGGGATTGATCCATTCGGTCCGCTCCAGCGGCAACCAGCGGCGCTACGCGCGCTCGGTGCTGCGGCGGCTGGCGGTGATCAAGGTGGCGCAGCGCGTCGGTTTGCCGCTGGCGGCGATCGCGCAGGCATTGGATGCGCTGCCGTCGGGACGAACGCCGACTGTCGCAGACTGGCGCCGCCTCTCGGCCACTTGGAAGCTGGAGCTGGAAGAACGGATCAAAACTTTGACGCAGCTGCGCGATCAACTCGACGGCTGCATCGGCTGCGGATGCCTGTCGCTGAAGGCCTGCCCGCTGCGCAACGCGCAGGACGCGCTGGCGCAGGAGGGCGCTGGGCCGCATTTCGAGTCGTGATGGCTTGTTCTGGGCCGATGCAGCGACTATATTGAATTGAGATCAAACCGTTGGGGACAGCACCATGACAAACGCGCACGATTCATTGACGTTGCAGATGTTGGACTGGCTGCAGCAGCGGCCACATTCTTACTCCGAGGTGATGGAGGTATGGCGCAGCTCGTGTCCCCGGCTGACCATATGGGAGGACGCTTGCGCCGATGGTCTGATTGCTAGCGAAGGAGGCTACGCCGGCCGCGTCTTCGTTTCGGAAAAGGGCCGGAGACTGCTGCAAGCGACTGCCGGGAGGCATTGAGCCGCCTCCCTCCTCGCTGGTCTTACATATTGCGGCGGTACTGGCCGCCGACTTCGAACAGCGCCGTCGTGATCTGGCCCAGCGAGCAGACGCGCACGGCGTCCATCAGCTTTTCAAACACGTTGGCGTTGTCGATGGCGGCCTGCTGCAAGGCCGCCAGCGCTGCCGGCGCCGCGTCCGCATTGCGGGCGTGGAAGTCGTCCAGGCGCGTGAGTTGCGATTGCTTCTCGTCGTCGGTGGAGCGCGCCAGTTCGATCTTTTGCGGCTCGCCGGTCGCCTTCGGATTGCGGAAGGTGTTGACACCGATGATAGGCAGCGTGCCGTCGTGCTTCTGGTGCTCGTACAGCATCGACTCTTCCTGGATCTTGCCGCGCTGGTAGCCGGTTTCCATCGCACCCAGCACGCCGCCGCGTTCGGCGATGCGTTCGAACTCCTGCAGCACCGCTTCCTCCACCAGGTCGGTCAGCTCTTCCATGATGAACGAGCCCTGGTTCGGATTCTCGTTCTTGGCCAGGCCCCATTCGCGGTTGATGATCAGCTGGATCGCCAGCGCGCGACGCACCGATTCGTCGGTCGGCGTGGTGATCGCTTCGTCGTAGGCGTTGGTGTGCAGCGAGTTGCAGTTGTCGTAGATCGCGATCAGCGCCTGCAGCGTGGTGCGGATGTCGTTGAAGTCGATCTCCTGCGCGTGCAGCGAGCGGCCCGAGGTCTGCACGTGGTACTTGAGCTTTTGCGAACGGTCGTTGGCGCCGTACTTGTCGCGCATCGCCACCGCCCACAGGCGGCGCGCCACGCGGCCCAGCACCGTGTATTCCGGGTCCATGCCGTTCGAGAAGAAGAACGACAGGTTCGGCGCGAAGTCGTCGATGTGCATGCCGCGCGCCAGGTAGGCTTCGACAAACGTGAAGCCGTTCGACAGCGTGAACGCCAGCTGCGAGATCGGGTTCGCGCCCGCTTCGGCGATGTGGTAGCCGGAGATCGACACCGAGTAGAAGTTGCGCACCTGGTGGTGGACGAAGTATTCCTGGATGTCGCCCATCACCTTCAGCGAGAATTCGGTCGAGAAGATGCAGGTGTTCTGGCCCTGGTCTTCCTTCAGGATGTCGGCCTGCACGGTGCCGCGCACGTTCTGCAGTACCCAGTCCTTGATCTTGGCCGCTTCGTCGGCACTAGGCTGGCGCTTGTTCTCTTCGACGAATTTTTCAACCTGCTGGTCGATGGCGGTGTTCATGAACATCGCCAGGATGGTCGGCGCCGGGCCGTTGATGGTCATCGACACCGAGGTGCTCGGGCTGCACAGGTTGAAGCCGTCGTACAGCACCTTCATGTCGTCCAGCGTGGCGATCGACACGCCGGAGTTGCCGACCTTGCCGTAGATGTCCGGGCGCAGCGCAGGATCGGCGCCGTACAGGGTCACGGAATCGAACGCGGTCGACAGACGCTTGGCGTCCATACCGGTGGAGACCAGCTTGAAGCGGCGATTGGTGCGGAAGGCGTCGCCCTCGCCGGCGAACATGCGGGTCGGGTCTTCGCCCTCGCGCTTGAAGGCGAACACGCCGGCCGTGAACGGGAAGGAGCCCGGCACGTTTTCCAGCATCAGGAAGCGCAGCACTTCGCCATGGTCTTCATAACGCGGCAGCGCCACCTTGCGGATCTTGGTGCCGGACAGCGTGTGTTGGATCAGGCGGGTGCGGATTTCCTTGTCGCGGATTTTGACGACGTAGTCGTCGCCCGCGTAGGCGGCCTGCATGTCCGGCCACTGGGCCAGCAGCTTCTTGGCGCCGCCGTCCATTTCCGCGTCACGCTCGGCGATGAGGTCATCAAAGTCGGCGGTCTTGTGGGCGATGGCCAGCATGCGTTTCGATTCGGTCAGCTGCTGGCGTTCGCGCGCCAGCGTCACCTGCTTGCGCGTGAAGCGGTGGTAGCCGCGCACGGTGTCGGCGATCTCCGCCAGGTAGCGCGCGCGTGCCGGCGGCACGATCACGTGTTTGCCGCTGGAGAAGCGCACATCCACCGGCGCCAGCTTGCCCGGCTTGGTCTTCAGGCCGAACTGCTCCAGCTTGGGCAGCAGGCCCTGGTACAGCGCGGTGACGCCGTCGTCGTTGAAGCGCGACGCCTGGGTGCCGTAGACCGGCATTTCGTCCGGACGCTTGCTCCACATTTCGCGGTTGCGCTGGTACTGCTTGGCGACGTCGCGCAGCGCGTCCTGCGAACCCTTGCGGTCGAATTTGTTGATGGCGATGAAGTCGGCAAAATCGAGCATGTCGATTTTTTCCAGCTGCGATGCGGCGCCGAATTCCGGCGTCATCACGTACATCGACACGTCGACGTGCGGGACGATGGCGGCGTCGCCCTGGCCGATGCCGGAGGTTTCGACGATCACCAGGTCGAAGCCCGCCACTTTGCAGGCGGCGATCACGTCCGGCAGCGCCTGCGAAATCTCGGAGCCCGCTTCGCGCGTGGCCAGCGAGCGCATGAAGACGCGGCTTTGAAGCTGACCATTGGCCGACCACGGATTGATCGCGTTCATGCGGATACGGTCGCCCAGCAGCGCGCCGCCGGATTTGCGGCGCGACGGGTCGATCGAGATGATGGCGATGTTGACGGCGTCGCCCTGGTCGAGGCGGATGCGGCGTATCAGTTCATCGGTCAGCGAGGATTTACCGGCGCCGCCGGTGCCGGTGATGCCCAGCGTCGGCACGGCCAGGCCTTCGGCGGCGGCCAGCAGTTCGGCGCGCAGGGCAGGGGAGGCCTTGTCGTTTTCCAGCGCGGTGATCAGCTGGGCCAGCGGGCGGTGGCGCGCGGCGATGTCGCCTTCGCGCAGCGGCGCCAGCGTGGTCGGCGAGTAGCTGGACAGGTCGATGTCGCATTGCTGCACCATCCACTGGATCATGCCGACCAGGCCCATGCGCTGGCCGTCTTCCGGGCTGAAGATCTTGGTGACGCCGTAGGCGTGCAGGTCGGCGATTTCGTCGGGGACGATGACGCCGCCGCCGCCGCCGAACACCTTGATGTGCGCGCCGCCGCGCGCGCGCAGCAGGTCGATCATGTACTTGAAGTATTCGACGTGGCCGCCCTGGTAGCTGGAGATGGCGATGCCTTGCACGTCTTCGGCCAGCGCCGCGGTGACGACTTCGTCGACCGAGCGGTTGTGGCCGAGGTGGACCACTTCGACGCCGTTCGATTGCAGGATGCGGCGCATGATGTTGATCGAGGCGTCGTGGCCGTCGAACAGCGAGGCGGCGGTGACGAAACGGACTTTATTGTTCAGGCGCGGTTGATCCGGCACGGCTACAACTTTCGGAGCGGAGAGGTCGTTCATGGTGTCCCTTGGGCTTTTATGCTTTATTTGGTTCATTATATGACGTTTACGTTAACGTCAAGTCAAGCGAATTATCGGGGCAGGCCGTAGCCCGCCCCATGATGCCTTACGCTGCGCGCTGCTGGGCCAATTGCGCCAGCAGGCGCGCCTTCTCGGTACGGAAGGTGGCGACCGCCTTTTCCTTCACGTGGCCGAAGCCGCGCACTTTCTCCGGCAGGCCGGCCAGTTCCACCGCGGTGGCGTGGTTTTCCGGCGACAGCTTGTCCATCAGCGAATTGATCAGATCGCGGTATTCGACGATCAGCGCGCGCTCCATCTTGCGTTCCTCGGTGTAGCCGAAGATGTCGAAGGCGCCGCCGCGCAGGCCTTTGAATTTGGCCAGCAGCTTGAACGCGCTCCACATCCACGAACCGAATTCCGCCTTGACCAGATGGCCCTTGGCGTCCTTCTTGGCGAACATCGGCGGCGCCAGGTTGAACTTGAGCGAGAAGTCGCCCTCGAACTGCTGCTTGAGCTGCTCGACGAAACGGCCGTCGGTGTACAGGCGCGCCACTTCGTATTCGTCCTTGTAGGCCATCAGCTTGAAGGCGTACTTGGCGACGGCGGTGGACAGCTTGTTGCCCAGGCCCAGAGCGGTCTCCTTCGCGCGCACCTGCGACACCAGCTGCTCGTAGGTGGCGGCGTAGGCGGCGTTCTGGTAAGCGGTCAGGAACTCGACGCGCTTGTTGATGACGTTCTCCAGGCTTTGCGGCATCTGCATCACGATCGCCTGCGTCGGCATGGCCACGCGCTCGACGCGCTTGAGGTCCACGGCGGCGCGGCGGCCCCACAGGAAGCTCTTCTTGTTGGAGGCGATACCGACACCGTTGAGCTCAATCGCGCGCAGCAGCGATGCCTCGTTCAACGGGATGCGGCCCTTCTGCCATGCGTAACCGAGCATGAACAGGTTGGCGGCGATGGAGTCGCCCATCAGCGCTGTGGCCAGCTTGGTGGCGTCGATGAAATCGGCGGCGCCGGCGCCGACCGATTCCTCGATCAGCGCGCGTACTTCGGCCACCGGATACTGCCAGTCGGCGTTCTGCGCGAAGGTGCCTGGCGGCTGCTCGTGCAGGTTGACGATGGCCAGCGTGCGGCCCGGACGCATCTTCGACACCGCGTCGGCGGCGCCGGCGGTCAGCATGTCGCAGCCGAGGATCACGTCTGCCTCGCCGGTGGCGATGCGTTGCGCGCGCAGGTGGGCCGGGGTCTTCGCGACTTTGACGTGCGAGGTGACCGAGCCGTTTTTCTGCGACATGCCGGTCATGTCCAGCACCGACGCGCCCTTGCCTTCCAGGTGCGCGGCCATGCCCATCAGCGCGCCGACGGTGATCACGCCGGTGCCGCCGATGCCGTTGATCAGGATGTTGTACGGCTGCTCGCACGGTGGCAGCGCCGGTTCCGGCAGGGCGCCGAAGCCGTCGTCGGCGTTGTCCTTGGTGACGCCGGTCTTGGTCTTCTTCAGCGATCCGCCTTCAACCGTGACGAAGCTCGGGCAGAAGCCCTTCACGCACGAGTAGTCCTTGTTGCAGGACGACTGGTCGATGGTGCGCTTGCGGCCGAACTCCGTTTCCTTCGGCAGGATGGAGGTGCAGTTGGACTGGATGCCGCAATCGCCGCAGCCTTCGCACACGGCTTCGTTGATGACCATGCGCTTGGCAGGGTCGGGGAACTCACCCTTCTTCCGACGGCGGCGCTTCTCGGCCGCGCAGGTCTGGTCGTAGATCAGCACCGATACGCCGCCCACTTCGCGCAGCTCGCGCTGCACCGCGTCCATGTCCTTGCGGTCGTGCAGGCTGACGATCGACGGCAGCGCGCTGCGGTCGGTGTAGCGGCCCAGGTCTTCGGTGACCAGCGCGATGCGTTTGACGCCTTCGGCGGCCATCTGCTGGGCGATCATCGGCACCGAGGTGATGCCGTCGACCGGCTGGCCGCCCGTCATTGCCACAGCGTCGTTGTAGAGGATCTTGTAGGTCATGTTGACCTTGGCCGCCACGGCCGCGCGGATCGCCAGGTAGCCTGAGTGGAAGTAGGTGCCGTCGCCCAGGTTCTGGAACACGTGCGGGATCTTCGAGAACGCGGCCTGGCCGATCCACGGCGCGCCTTCGCCGCCCATGTGGGTGGTCAGCTTGTTGAACTCGGGGTAGATCGAGGTCGCCATCACGTGGCAGCCGATGCCGGCCAGCGCCAGGCTGCCTTCCGGGACCTTGGTCGAGGTGTTGTGCGGGCATCCGGAGCAGTAGAACGCCGGACGGAACGGGGTGTTGATGGCTTTCTTCAGCACCGCGTCTTTGGCGTCGAGGAAGCTCAGGCGGGCCTTGATATGGTCGCAGGTGACCGGGTCCGAGATCAGGCGCTTGACGCGCGAGGCGATCACGCGCGCCACTTGCGACACGGAGAAGTCGGCCTTGGAGGTCAACAGCCATTCGCCGCGCGGGGCGACCCATTCGCCTTTTTCATCGAACTTGCCGATCACGCGCGGACGCACGTCGTCGCGCCAGTTGTACAGCTGTTCCTTCAGCTGGTACTCGACGATCTGGCGCTTTTCCTCGACCACCAGGATCTCGTCCAGGCCTTGCGCGAATTCGCGCACGCTGTCCGGCTCCAGCGGCCATGGCATCGCGACCTTGAACAGGCGCAGGCCGACGTCGGCCGCCATCTTTTCGTCGATGCCCAGTTCTTCCAGCGCTTCCAGCACGTCCAGGTAGGACTTGCCGGAGGCGATGATGCCCAGCTTGGCGTTCGGGCTGGTGATGGTGGTGTGATTGAGCTTGTTCTCGCGCGCATAGGCCAGCGCCGCGTAGATTTTGTAGTCCTGCATCAGCGCTTCCTGATTGCGCGCCTGCTGGCCCAGCGGGATGCTGGACAGGCGTGCGTTCAGGCCGCCTTCCGGCATGACGAAGTCGTGCGGGATCTTGACCTCGACGCGGAACGGATCGGCGTCGACCGAGGCCGACGATTCGACCGTGTCGGCCAAGGCCTTGAAGGCCACCGTGCAACCGGAGAAGCGCGACATGGCCCAGCCGTGGATGCCCAGATCCAGGTATTCCTGCACATTGCATGGATACAGCAGCGGGATCATCGAGGCCGAGAACAGGTGGTCCGACTGGTGCGGCAGCGTCGACGAATAGGCGCCGTGGTCGTCGCCGGCCACCAGCAGCACGCCGCCATGCCTGGACGTGCCGGCATGGTTCATGTGCTTGAAGACGTCGCCGCAGCGGTCCACGCCCGGGCCCTTGCCGTACCACATGGCGAACACGCCGTCGTACTTGGCTTCGCCGATCAGGTCGACCTGCTGCGAACCCCAGACGGCGGTCGCGGCCAGATCCTCGTTCACGCCCGGCACGAACTGCACGTGGTGCGCTTCCAGGTGCGACTGGGCTTTCCACAGGTTCTCATCCAGGCCGCCCAGCGGCGAGCCGCGGTAGCCGGAGATGAAACCGGCGGTGTTCAGGCCGGCCGCCTGGTCGCGCACGCGCTGCATCATCGGCAGCCGCACCAGCGCCTGGATGCCGGACAGGAAGATGTCGCCTTTGATTGCGGTGTATTTGTCGTCGAGGCTGACGGTGGTGAGGCGGGATGGGGCGGCGTCTCTGGTGGACGTTGTTGGGCCGTTTGCCGTGGTATCGGGCATGGTGGTGTCTCCGGTGTTGTGTCAGATCGCGCCCAAACTTGGTGGCGCCGGGTAGGCGCGCCAGGATCAGGCCATGGGCCGCATGGTTAGCGGCGTTGCAGGTATTTTAGGCTTAAAAAACCCGCTTTGTAGCAGAGTATGGGCGCTAGTTGACGTATACGGAAATACGGAATGCCGATGGGGGTATAAGAAAAAGTGATGGCTAAGGGAGAGGGCTCAGCCGATGGCGGTCGCGCCCGGCCAGGTGTCGCCGGCGCACAACTGCGCGCTCACTTGCTGCACCAGCCGGCTGACCGCCGCCGCCGCGTTGGTCAGCGGAATGTTCTTGGAGGCGCACAACACCACCGTGCGCGAAATCGACGGGCTGTGGATGCGGTGGGAGCGCATCGCGCCGCGCTCCAGCTCGTCCAGGACAGGCGCCGACGGCAGGATGGTGGCGCCCATGTCGGCCAGGATGGCGGATTTGAGGATAGCGATGGAATTGATCTCGATGACCTTGCCCAGCGCTAGTCCGGCCTCGCGCGCCACGCTTTCGATGCGCGGGCGGACGCCGTGTTGCAGGCCGGGCAGGATCAGCGTGGTTTTCAGCGTCTGCGTCAATGTGAGTGCCTGCTCACCTTGCGCGTAAGTCGCATCGGCGCGACAGATGAAGCGCAGTTCTTCCTCCACCAGTGGGGTGGTGGCGAACTGGGCCAACTGGCCGTCGTCGAACAGCACCGCCAGGTTGACGCGGCCGGATTTGAGCTGCTCGCTCAGGTTGCCGGTCAGTTCTTCCGTCAACTGCAGCGTAATTTCGGGATATTGGGCGCGCGTTGCCGTCAACAGCGGCAGCGCCAGCGCGCCGGAAATGCTGTGCGGCAGGCCCAGCGTGACGGCGCCGCTGGGACGTTCGGCCGACTGCGCCACGGCCGAGCGGGCGTCCGCCACCTGCTTGAGGATGGCCTGGGCATGTTCGTAGAAGATCTTGCCGGCATCCGTGCTGAGCACGCCTTGTGCCGAGCGGTGCAGCAACTGCACGCCCAGCTCCTCTTCCAGTTGCCTTAACTGTTGCGTTAGTGCCGGTTGCGCAACATGCAGCACCACGGCCGCCCGCGACAGCGAACCGTGGTCTGCTATGGCTACAAAGTAACGAAGTTGGCGTAATTCCATGGCTTTGAGGGAGAGTGTTAACCTAGACAAACAAATGGTAGCATCTGTAAATCTAATCCTGATAGGAAACTATTTGCTATACTGGCATCAGCACTTTCCGCAGCCTCCAGCCATTTAAAAGTGGGTACCAGTATGTTAAAGAAAGTCGACTCTTCGCAGCTAAAAGTGGGCATGTACATCCACGACCTGAGTTGCGACTGGATGACCCATCCGTTTGTCCGCAACCGTTTTTTGATCTCCAGCGAAGATGAAATCCGCAAGATCATCAATGCCGGCATCCATGACGTTGTCATAGACAACAGCAAGGGACTGGACGTGCAGGATGCACCGTCGCTGGCCGAGGCACAAGCGGCGACCGAACGCGAAATCGTCGAAATCGTCGCCAAGGCGCCGGTCATCACCCGCGTCTCGCTCGGCGAGGAAATGAAGCGCGCGGTGCAGATCCGCCACCAGGCGTCGACGCTGGTGCGCACCGTGATGCAGGATGCGCGCCTGGGCAAAGCCATCGAACTCGATCAAGTCCAGCCGGTGGTGCAGAATATCACCGAATCCATCCTGCGCAACCCGGGCGCGCTGGTTGGTTTGCTGCGCATCAAGAACAAGGATGATTACACCTTTTTGCACTCGGTTAGCGTCTGTACGCTGCTGGTTGCATTTTGCCGTTCGCGCGGCTTCGATGCGGAAATCACCCATCAGGCCGGCCTCGGCGGCTTGCTGCACGACACCGGCAAGGCCCTGGTGCCGGACGCCATCCTGAACAAGCCCGGTCCGCTGACGGACGAGGAATTCGCCGTCATCAAGCGCCACCCCCAGGATGGCTACAACATCCTGCTGCAATCGCCGGAGATCGGTCCGATACCGCTGGACATCACGCTGCACCACCACGAACGGCGCGACGGCAGCGGCTATCCGAACAAGCAGGCGGCCGACGGCATCAGCGAACTGGCGCAGATGGCGGCGATTGTCGACGTGTACGACGCCATTACGGCGGACCGCTGCTATCACAAGGGCATGTCGGCGGCGGCGGCCTTGCGCAAGATTTATGAATGGAGCAAGTTCCACTTCAATCCACAGTATGCGCAGGAATTTATGCGCTGCGTGGGGATCTATCCGGTCGGCACCATGGTGATGCTGGAGTCGGGACGGCTGGGTGTTGTGATTGAGCCACACGAGACCAACTTGCTGGCGCCCAAGGTCAATGTTTTCTTCAATACCAAGCAAAATCTCTACATCAAGCCGGAAACCATCGATTTGTCGCGGGGACTGGGCTTTGGCGGCGGCGACAAGATCGTCGGCCACGAATCGCCCAGCAAGTGGAATGTCGACCCGATGCGCTTCCTGACGTTAGCCTGAGGCCAGCGCTTAGAAAAACTCGGCGGTATCGTTGGATTCGATGGCTTGCAGCATGCCGCCATCGACCAGCTCGTCGTAATGGCAGGCCAGGTTGCGGCCGTGGCTTTTCGCGTAATACAGCGCCTGATCGGCGTGTCCCAGGATGATCACCGGCGCCTCCAGCGCGCTGATGCTGACAAACCCAACACTGACCGTCACCTTGCCCACTTGCGGGAAATCATGCGACGCCACGTTCATGCGGAAGCGGTCGATGATTTTCTTGGCGTTGTCCAAGGTGGTCGAACGCAGCAGCACGACGAATTCCTCGCCGCCGAAGCGGAACACGCGGTCTTGCGCGCGGAACGAGGAGGTGAGCAGGTTGGCGATCAGGATCAAGACCTCATCGCCGTATAAATGGCCGAAACGGTCGTTAACGTGCTTGAAATGGTCCACATCGACCACGGCCAGCCATTGCTTTTCCTGCTCGTAGTGGCTGCGGCGCTCCGGTTCGCCCGGCAGCGTGAGGGCATCCTGTTCGGTGCTGGCGGCCAGCATCTTGGCCAGCTGGTCGTCGAAGGTCTTGCGGTTGAGCAGGCCGGTCAGCGAATCGCGCTCGCTGTAGTCCAACAGATTCTGGAAATTGCGGTAGACGCTGACGATGCCGCCGATGACGTGGATGGTGTCGCTGGTGTACGGGGTCGGGTTGACAATTTCCAGGCAGGTGTCGGCCTTGTCGCCCAGCCAGATCGGCAGCCACAGCGTGTGTTCGCCCGCCTCGTTGGCGACGTCGGCGCCTGATTCGTGGTGGGCGATGCAGTGGGCCAGGGCCGGGATGTTCTCGATGGGTTCGCCGGGATTGTGCAGGTCCGTGGTATCGACCATGCGTGCCGCTTCGCCGGCGCAGATGATGGTGCGCGGGCGGACAAAGGTCTTGCCCCTGACTGTGGCCAGCGTCAGAACGCGGACCTGGCTGGCGCGTGCAAGCTCCTGCACCGCCGAGATCACGGAGATGTCGAGCATCGTGTGATCGCGGTGGCCGGTCATGTCCACCATGTGTTTCAGTAGGGAATCCATTTTCTTCTCTGGAAAATAATCACACAACCTTGTGTCGAGCCACGTTTCGTACACGCCTATCAAGCCAATCTCTTTGATAGTCAGGCGCACAGTGAAGCTGCAACACGGGGCCTTTCCAAAGAACAGCTAAGCAGGATAATAGCTTTTTGCAATCAAGGCAATTCATGTGTGCGAAAAAAAACATTCCATGCAACTGTATGCGACCTTTTTCCGACAGCTGGAGTACCCGTTCCAGCTTACCGGCCAGGAAACTGATGCAGTTTGACATAAGCCAGCCGTGAAGTGTGTTTCGTGCGCACATATTCATCAAACCCATGAAAATAATGCCACGTGGAAAGCTTGCGTCAAGTCAACTCTCGGAAAACTCCGATCCGTATAGTAAGCCTTAATGGCGTGGCACTGGCGATTTGGAAGTCAGCCAACCGCGCCAGGGGTACTTTCTTGACTTAATCCAGGAGTAAATCATGAACTCGCTTATTGCAGCTGCAAAGGTGTTCGCACACGACGAAGACGGGATCACCGCCATTGAATACGGCTTGATCGCGGCAACCATGGCGACGGCGATCATTGCCGTCTTCTCTTTGTTGAACACCGGGCTGACCACTGCCTTCACCACCCTCGCCGGGAAGATCACCGGCGCGTAACCACCCGGCTTTCCAGCCGCAGTCTGGCTGGAAAGCCTTACGTCGGGGAGACCGTCATGTTGAACGCGATCGAAGTGATCTTGATCTGCCTGGTGGCGCAAGCGGCCGTGACCGACCTGGCCCTGCGCAAGATCCCGAATGTGCTGATCCTCAGCGGCCTGCTGCTGGCGCTGATGTTGCACATGCTGGGCGGCCTGCACTGGGCGCCGTTGACGCAGTGGGTAGCCGGCAGCCTGGCCGGCTTTTTTTTATTCCTGCCCCTGTATCTGCTGCGCGGCATGGCCGCCGGCGACGTCAAGCTGATGGCCATGGTCGGCAGCTTCGTCGGCCCGCTGATGGCGCTGAAGGTGGCGGCGCTGGCCACGCTGATCGGCGGCCTGATGGGCCTGCTGATGCTGTTGTTCAACGGCCGCTGGCGCGACGGCTGGCGCAACGTGGTGACGATCTGCAAACCGCTGCTGTTGCGCAGCCTGGGCATGCCCCTGCAAGCGGTGCCGCTGGCGCCGGGCGCCAGCGTCGGCGGCATGCCCTACGGCCTGGCGATCGCGCTGGCCACGATGGCGATGTTGGCGCTCGCACATCGCTGATCGGCCGCTAGCCGTGAATTTGCTGTGCGTCAATATCCACAAAGCGCGGGCCGATAGACTTGATTCCTCAACGTAACTAATTCCACCGCTGGAGATCGTCATGCTCGCCGTAGAATCGCCTTCCTCCGCCCTCCATGCCGATCCCGCCGAGCTGCTGCCGGCCCAACCGAAGACGGTGCGCGACAGCGGCTTGCCGCAACAGCTGATCGTCGAGCTGATCGCCAAGACCATCTTCATCACCGGCAAGATCCACTTGCCGGTGCTGACCACGCGCTTGCACCTGTCGATCAATGTGCTGCGCGAAGCGCTGGAGTTCATGGTGGCCGAGCACGTGGTCGAAGTGGCCTGGCGCGGCGAATCGGACATCGACGTGCAGTACCAGCTGACCTCGGCCGGCCGCCTGCGCGCCAGCGCCTGGATGGACCGCTGCGCCTACGTCGGCCCGGCGCCGGTGACGCTGGACGCCTACCGCGCCGTGGTCGAGCGCCAGGCCGGCCAGGCGCCGCAGCTGTGCGCCGACGAACTGGCCGCCGAATTCGCCGACGACTTCCTCAGTCCCGCCGTGCAGCGCATGCTGGGCGCGGCCATGCACGCTGGCCGCACGGTGCTGCTGCATGGGCCGTCGGGCAGCGGCAAGTCGGCGCTGGCGCGCCGCCTGGGCGCCCTGCTGCAGGGCGTGATCGCGGTGCCGCATGCGCTGGTGGTGGGGCAGGAGATCATCCAGGTCTACGACGCGTTGCTGCACCGCGCGCCGGCGCCGCAGCATTTGCGTCAGCTGCGGCAGGCCCAGGAACGCCGCAGCAGCGATCCGCGCTGGGTGCTGTGCGCGCGGCCCGTGGTGGCGCTGGACGCCGACCTGAGCGCCGACATGCTGGAACTGCAGGCGGACAGCCATAGCGGCTGCTATCGCGCGCCGCCGCAGCTGAAGGCCAACAACGGCTTGCTGATCGTCGATGACCTGGGCCGGCAGCGCATGGCCGCCGCCGATTTGCTGAACCGCTTCTCGCAGGCGCGGGAACTGGAGCGCAGCCAGCTGGCGCTGGCCGGCGGCTGTCACTTCAGCGTGCCATGCCGCATGCAGCTGGTGTTCGCCACCAGCCTGGCGCCGGAGGCGTTGCTGGACGCAGCGGCGTTGCGCCGGGTCGGCTACAAGATCCCGGTCGGGCCGCTGGAGGCAGCCAACTACCGCATCCTGTTTCGCCAGCAGTGCGCCGCCGCCGGCGTGGCGTTCGACGAGGCGGCGCTGGGCTATCTGATAGAAGAGCTGCATGCGGGTAGCGGCCTGCCGCTGCTGGCCTGCTACCCGCGCGAGATTATCGGCCGTGTCCTTGATTTCGCCGGCTTCCTGGGCGAGCCCGCGCGGGTCAGCGTGGAGACGCTGGAGCAGGCCTGGATCAGCATGTTCACCACCGGCGTCGCGGCGCCGGCCGACGCCATCGACCAACTGCAACGGCGCCTGGCATGAACAACCGGCGCGCATTGATGATGATGGCGCTGGCCGTCGTACTGGGACTGGTGGCGGTGGTGCTGGCCTCGCGCTGGCTGCTGCGCCAGACGCCGACGTCGGCCAACAAGATCATCGTCGCCGCCACCGATGTGAACCTCGGCCAGCGGCTGACGCCGGAGATGTTGAAGGCGATCGACTGGCCGGCCGAAAGCCTGCCGCGCGGCGCCATCCGCGACGGCTCCAAGCTGGTGGGACGCGTGCTGAAAACCAGCGTGCTGCGCGACGAGCCTTTGAGCGAGGCCAAACTGGCGCCGGCCGGCACGCTGGGCGGCTTGTCGGCGCTGATCTCGGAAGGCAAGCGGGCCATCACGGTGCGCGTCAACGACGTGGTGGGCGTGGCCGGATTTGCGTTGCCGGGGAATTTTGTCGACATCATCGTCAACACGCAGGCCGCCGCCAGCGGCAACGAGAACGCGATTTCCAAGATCGTACTGGAACGGATACTGGTGCTGGCCGTGGCGCAGGAAGTGGGGCGCGACGAAACCAAGCCGCGCGTGGTCAACGCCGTCACGCTGGAGGTGACGCCGGCGCAGGCCGAGAACATCGACCTGGCGCGCAGCGTCGGCACGCTGTCGCTGGTGCTGCGCAACCAGGTCGATCCGCGTCCGGGCGTGACCGACGGCGCGACCAAGACCAGTTTGCTCGGCATCGCCAAGCCTCCGGCGGCGCCGCCGGCGGAAGCGCCCGTCGACGCTGCCAAGCCGCGCCCGCAACTGGCGCAAGCCGCGCCGCGCGCCCGCGCCTGCGTCGGCGTGATCGCCGGCGTGCAGCGCACGCAGGAATGCCTGTGAGCCGGCCATGACGACGCTACGACACGCGGCGCTGTTGTTGGCGATGGCCAGCCTTGGGCCGGCCGCCGCCGCCGCACCGCCCCCCGCGGCCGTTCCCGCCGTGGCGTCGCCGGCCTCGGCCCCTGTCCGCGCCGCGGCGGAGGCGCCGCAGCCGCAGCCGCAGCCATCGACGGGGCGCGAAGCCGTGAGCCTGCGGTGCAGCGGCCAGGCGGCCACGCCGGGCAGCCTGACGCTGGCGCTGGGCAAGTCGACGCTGATGCGCATGCCGGAAGCGGTGCAGGCGCGCAGCGTCGGCAATCCAGCCGTGCTGCAAGCGATGCTGGTGGCGCCGGACACGCTGTACGTGGTCGGCGTCGACATCGGCAGCAGCAATATGATCGTGCAGGGCCGCAGCGGCGTGTGCAATGTGATCGAGGTGGTGGTCGGCATCGACCCGGCGGCGCTGCAAAACGCGCTGGCAGCGCTGATGCCCACGCAAAAAGACATCCAGGTCAGCGCCGCCGGCGATACGCTGGTCCTCAGCGGCACGGTCGACGACGCCCAGACCGCCGCGCGCGTGCTGGAGCTGGCCGCCGCGTTTGTGCGGCGGCCGGCGCAGGCGCTGGAGGCGGCCAAGGGCGACAAGGGCGGCGCGCCCGCAACGCCAACGCCCCCTGCGTCGGCATCGGCAGCGGCCGGCGGCGTCGCGCGCATCGTCAACTTCCTCAACGTCGGCGCGCCGCAGCAGGTGATGCTGGAGGTGAAAATCGCCGAGGTCTCCAAGACGCTGCTGGATAAACTGGAGACCGGGCTGTCGCTGAGCTTTGGCGGCGGCAGCTGGAGCACCACGCTGGCGTCCAACTTCGTCAGCGGCACGCTGAAAGGCCTGCTCAGCGGCGGCAAGGCCACAGGCAACCACCTCGGCATCGCGGCCGACAAGCAGGATGGCCTGGTGCGCATCCTGGCCGAGCCGACGGTGATGGCGATCAGCGGCCAGGAAGGCAGTTTTCTGGCCGGCGGCAAGATCTTCGTGCCGGTCGCGCAGGACAACAACAAGATCACGCTGGCGGAAAAGGAGTTCGGCATCGGCCTGCACTTCACGCCCACCGTGCTGGCCGGCGGCCGCATCAACCTGCGCGTGGCGCCGGAGGTGTCGGAGCTGTCGCGCGAAGGCATCGGCATCTCGGCCGCCGGCTTCTCGGGCGGCGCCATCCTGCCGCTGATTACCACGCGCCGCGCCGCCACCACGGTTGAACTGTTCGACGGCCAGAGCTTCGCCATCGGTGGCCTGATCAGCAACAACCAGACCACCAACATCCGCGGCCTGCCGGTGCTGGGCGAGCTGCCGGTGCTGGGGGCGCTGTTCCGCAGCGCCGACTACCAGCAGGACCGCACCGAGCTGCTGTTCGTGGTCACGCCGCACCTGGTCAAGCCGCTGCCGCCCAACTACAAGCTGCCGACCGACAGCGTCACCACACCGAACCGCGCCCAGCTCTTCCTCGAAGGGCGCATGGAAGGGCCGCCGGCCCAGAGTACCGACCACAAATAAACGGGATATGACGATGCGATACCTACTAAGCCTGCCGCTGGCATGCACGCTGGCCTCCTGCGCCCTGCCACCGGCGTCCACCACGCCGGAGTGGGACCGGCATTTCGGCGCCGCTGCCCGCGTCGCGCTGGCGCAGCAGGTGATCGACCGGGACGCGGGCCGCAACGGCGACCCGGCTGCCGGCATGGACGGCCGCGCCGCGCGCGCCGCCTTCGAACGCTATCAAAAGGCCAGCAGCGATCCAGCGCCGCAGCCGTCCGCATTTACCATCGGCGTCAGCGGCGCCAAGTGAGGAACGACCATGAAAGCACTGATGATCAGCAAGGACAGCCTGCTGCATGCCGAAGTCGCCGCGCAAGGTTCCGCGCGCATGCCCGCCATGCAGCTGGTGGCGTCGCGCAATGGCCTGCGCGACGCGGTTGAACGCCAGCTGCCGGAGCCGCCGGAGCTGGTGATCGTCGACGCCAGCGATGTAACGCCGGACGAGGCGGAACTGGTCGAGCGCCTGAGCAAGCTGTATCCATCCTCCTCCTTCATGCTGCTGACGCGCGAACCGCAGCAGGACCTGCTGATCCGCGCCATGCGCGCCGGCATACGCGAGGTGCTGCAACTGCCGCTGGTGCACAGCGCCTTCCATGAAACGATGAGCCGCATCGAAGTGGCGGCCGGCGTCAGCCAGACGCGCGAGGGCAAGGTGCTGGCCTTCATCTCCTGCAAGGGCGGCAGCGGCGCGACCTTCCTGTCGACCAACTTCGGCTACGCGCTGGCCGCGCTGGCCGACAAGAAGGTGCTGCTGATCGACCTGCATGGCCAGTTCGGCGACGCCACGCTGTATGTGTCGGACCAGAAGCCGGCGATGACGCTGTCCGACATCTGCGCGCAGATCGGCCGCATGGACGGCTCCTTCCTCGATTCCTGCCTGGTGCACGTGGCGTCCAACTTCGGCGTGTTGGCGGCGGCGGACGATCCCAATCACGCGGTCGACATGAAGCCGGAGCACATGGACACCATTCTGCGCGTGGCGCGCCAGCACTACGACTTCATCGTGCTCGACGTCGGCCGCCAGATCGACGCCATCTCGCTGCGCGCGCTGGACCAGGCCGACACCATCCACCCGGTGCTGCAACTGGCGCTGCCGGATATCCGCGACGGCCGCCGCCTGCTGGACATCTTCCGCTCGCTGGGCTATCCGAGCGAGCGCACCCGCCTGATCGTCAACCGCTACGAGAAGGGCGGCAAGCTGCGTCTGATGGACCTGGAGCAGGCGCTGGGGGCGGAGGTGGTGCACACCGTGCCGAACGACTATCTGTCGGCCACCGATTCGGTCAACCAGGGCATCCCGGTGCTGCAGCTGTCGCGCAGCAGCGCGGTGGCGCGCAGCCTCGCCGAGCTGGTGGAGCAGGTGACGACGCGCCGGGTGGCGGAAAGCAAAGGACTGTTCGACCGCCTGTTCGGTCGCAACGATAGCGAGTAGCAACCACGACAGCGGAGAATGACATGAGCTTACGCGAACGCTTGGCGACGGCGGACGACAGCCGCCAGGGACTGATTCTCGGCGGCCTGCCGGGACTGGCGGCATCCGCCTACCAGGAGCTGAAGAAGAGCATGCACCAGACGATACTCGACCGTATCGACCTGGAACGCCTGAAGCGGCTGACGCCGGAGCAGTTCAAGCACGAGCTGGCGCTGCTGGTCCAGCGCATCATCGAGGAAGAGCGCATCGTGCTCAATCAGCACGAGCGGCATAGCCTGGTGCTCGACATCCAGCACGAGATGCTGGGCTTCGGGCCGCTGGAGCCGCTGCTGGCCGATCCCGGCGTGTCCGACATCCTGGTCAACACCTGCGCCAAGGTCTACGTCGAACGCGCCGGCCGGCTGGAGCTGACCGACGTCACCTTCAACGACAACGCCCACCTGATGAAGATCATCGAGAAGATCGTTTCGCGCGTGGGCCGCCGCGTGGACGAGTCCAGCCCGATGGTCGATGCGCGGCTGCCGGACGGCTCGCGCGTGAACGCCATCATTCCGCCGCTGGCGATCGATGGGCCGATCCTGTCGATACGCCGCTTCTCGGTCCATCCGCTGACGGTGCAGAACCTGCTCGACTACCGCAGCCTGACGCCGCCGATGATGGAGGTTCTGAAGGCGCTGGGCCAGGCCAAGGTCAACATCCTGATCTCCGGCGGCACCGGCAGCGGCAAGACCACCATGCTGAACCTGCTGTCCGGCTTCATCCCGGCGGCGGAGCGCATCGTCACCATCGAGGACGCGGCGGAGCTGCAAATGCGCCAGCCGCATGTGGTGCGGCTGGAGACGCGGCCGCCCAACATCGAAGGCAAGGGCGAGGTCAATCAGCGCTCGCTGGTGCGCAACGCGCTGCGCATGCGGCCGGACCGCATCATCCTCGGCGAGGTGCGCGGGCCGGAGGCGCTGGACATGCTGCAGGCGATGAACACCGGCCACGAAGGCTCGCTGGCCACCATCCACTCGAACACCCCGCGCGACGCCTTGTCGCGGCTGGAGAACATGGTCGGCATGACCGGCTTGAACCTGACCCCGCGCGCCACGCGGCAGCAGATCTGCTCCGCCGTGACGGTGGTGATGCAGGTGTCGCGGCTGACCGACGGCACCCGCAAGCTGGTCAGCCTGCAGGAGATCACCGGCATGGAGGGCGATGTGATCGCCATGCATGAGATCTTCCGCTACGAGCAGAAAGGCGTGGACGCGAACGGCAAGGTGCTGGGCCATTTCTCCGCCACCGGCGTGCGGCCGCGCTTCGCCGACCGCTTGCGCATGTTCGGCGTGCCGGTGGCCGATTCGGCGTTCGATCCCGACAAGATCTACGAGTAGCGGCATGGATGCGATCTTCTCCGCTTTCGCGGTGCTGCTGTTCGCCGCCGTGATCCTGATGATCGAGGGCGCCTGGCTGTGGTGGTCGGGCGCGCACGGCGGCGGCGCGCGGCGCATCGCCAAACGCCTGCGGCTGATGGCGGCGCGCGGCGAGCGCGGTGGAGAGCGGATCGATATCCTCAAGCAGCGCAGCTATAGCCGCAATCCGGCGCTGGAAAAATTCCTGCGCCGCTACAAGCACCTCGCTGCGCTGGACCGCCTGCTGCTGCAAGCGGGCGTGCGCTGGTCGGTGGCGCAGTTCATGGGCTGCGTGCTGGCGTTGCTGGCGCCGGCGCTGCTGCTGCCGGCCATGCTGGAGTTGCCCGCGCTGGCGGCGAGCGGCATGCTGGCGATGATACTGTCGCTGCCCTGGGCGCTGTTGATGCGCACGCGGCGCGCGCGCCTGGTCAAGCTGGAGGAGCAGCTGCCGGAGGCCGCGGATTTTCTCGGCAGGGCCCTGCGCGCCGGCCACTCCTTCGCCAACGTGATGCAGATGGTGGGCGAGGAAATGCCGGAGCCGATCGCCGGCGAATTCAAGTTCGCGTATGAAGAGATCAACTACGGCGTGCCGATGAACGAAGCCTTGCACAACCTGGCGGTGCGCGTGCCGCTGACCGACCTGCGCTACCTGGTGATCGCGGTGCTGATACAGCGCGAATCCGGCGGCAACCTGGCCGAAGTCCTGGGCAACATCAGCCGGTTGATACGCGCCCGCCTGCGGCTGCTGGCGCAGGTGCGCGTGATGTCGGCCGAGGGGCGGATGTCGGCGTGGATACTGGGCTTGCTGCCGCTGGGCGTGCTGGCGCTGATGATGCTGTCCAATCCCGCTTACGTCAGGGTGCTGTGGACCGATCCGGCCGGCGTGAAGCTGACCTGGTACGCGCTGACGATGGCGGCGGGCGGCGTGGTGTGGATGCGCAAAGTGATACGCATACGGGTCTGAGGAGCGTGGCATGGATATCCGGCAGATAGGTTTTCTCGTTATCGTGTTCGCGGTGGTGGTGGGCGTCGTGCTGGTGGCGCTGCTCAGCTTTTCGTCGGTGCCGATACGCGAGCGCCTCGGTGATTTTATCGGCAAGTCGGAGTCGCCGGCGCCGGTCGACGGCGGCTGGATAGAGAAGGTCGCGCAGGCGGCGCAACCGTTTTCGCGGCTGTCGCTGCCGGAGGAGGGCTGGGAACGCTCGCCGCTGCGCACCCGCTTCATGAACGCGGGCTGGCGCGGCGCGTCGGCGCCGTCGCTGTACTTCGCCGCCAAGACCCTGTTGGCGCTGGGACTTCCGGCCTTGCTGGCGGGACTGTGCGCCGCCGCGCTGGAGAATATGCTGAACCGGGGCTTCATCTATCTGCTGCTGATGACGGCGGGCATCGGCTACTACCTGCCGAACATCATACTGACGCGCCGGGCGGCCAGCCGCTGCCGCGAGATCTTCGAGAACTTCCCCGATGCGCTGGATCTGTTGACCGTCTGCGTGGAAGCGGGCCTGAGCCTGGAGCGCGCCATGGCCAAGGTGGCCGGAGAAATCCACATCAAGAGCGCGGCGCTGGCGCAGGAACTGCAACTGGCGCTGATGGAGATGCGCGCGGGCTTCAGCAAGGAGAAGGCCTTGCGCAACCTGGCCTTGCGCAGCGGCGTCGATGATGTCGATACGCTGGTGGCGATGCTGATACAGTCGGAACGTTTCGGCACCAGCATGGGCGAATCGCTGCGGGTGCACTCGGACAATCTGCGCAGCAAGCGCAGCATGATCGCCGAGGAGGCCGCCGCCAAGATCGCATTGAAGCTGCTGTTCCCGCTGATCTTCTGCATTTTTCCGACCTTGATGCTGGTGCTGATCGGCCCCGCCGGCATACAGATTTACCGCATGCTGCCGAGCGTAACGGGAAATTAGGAGGCGATGATGAAACGTACACTGGGCGCCGCGTGCACCGGCGCGTTGCTGATGGCGTGCAGCGGCATGGTCCCGGCGCCCATGCCGGAGACCGGCCGGCAGGCCGGCGCCATCACCGCGCTGGAACAAGCCTGCCTGCTGGCGCCGACCGACGCGGCGCGCTGGGAGCAGCTGGGCGCCGCGTTGGAGGCGGGCGGAGAGCGCGCACGGGCGGCGACCATGTTCAGGCAGGCCGCCACGCTGCGCGCGCACGATGTGCAACGCGACTACGCGCTGTTGAAGGAAGGCGCGGCGCAGGCCAGGGCCGTCGTCGACGCCTCGATGCCGCGCACCGAAGTGAGGAAGGTCGGCGCGGCGCTGGTGGAAGTGCTGCGCGTGGCCGCAAGCGTTGAAGCGGCGCCGGTGGCGCAAGGCGTCAAGCTGGAAATCAGCAACGGCAACGGCGTGGCCGGCGCCGCCGCGCGGCTGGCGCGCACGCTGGACGCGGAAGGCATCAAGGCCACGCGCCTGACCAATGTGAGGCCGTTCGTGGTGACGGCCAGCCGCATCGAGTATCAGCATGACCAGCAGCTGTTGGCGCAAGCGCTGGCGCAGCGACTGGGCCTGCCATTGCAAGCGCAGGGCGGCAAGTCGGTCTACGCCGACATGCGCATCGTGCTGGGGCGCGATGCCGTGCAGGCACGCTATCTGAAGTAAAAAAAACCGTCCGAGAGGAGTGAGCCTCGCGGACGGTAAAAACACACCCATGTGTTTCCTGCTGCGGACTACCGCATTCCTTACTGCCAGCTGATGCTGCCCATGCCGCGGGCGCTGGCGCTACGATTGGCCGGGTTGCCATACACCTTGGCCGAACCCATGCCCGATAACTTCATGTTCGCGCTGGTCTTCGCGTACACCGACGCGCTCCCCAGTCCCGACATATTGACTTCCACCATGTCGGCGCGCAGCTGCTCGGCGTCGAGGCCGCCGACGCCGCCAAGGCTGGCGTGCAGCTGCCTGGTCTGGCCGGTGATTTCGATGTGGCCGGTGCCGCGCAAATTCAGGTCGACGTTGTCGCTGTTGCCGGCGTTGACGGTCATGCTGCCGACCCCGCCCAGCTTCACATCGACGTTGCGGTACTGGGCGTTGACCTTGACCGAACCCGCGCCGTCCAATGCCAGGCGCAGGTTGTCGCCGCTAAAGCCGTACACCTCGGTGGAACCGACGCCGTTCGACGCCACTTGGCGCAGATTTGGCAGCGTCAGTTCCGCCCGCAGGTCTTGCTTTCTTCCGAAGCCGAAGTTGAAGCCGCGGGACTTGCTGGTGCCGATGTGCAGGGTATCGCCCGTCTGCTCCACCGTCACTTTTTTCAGCGCGTCAGCCTCTCCGTGTAGAGTCAGCGACGCGACTGGACCTTGCTTGATCTTGAGGCTGATGACGCCATCCAGATCGATGTTGACGGCGCGCGCATCGACGCTGCGGTTTTCGCTGATCACATCGGCGGCCAGCGCGGCGCTGGCGCCGCTGCTTAGTACCGTGGCCAGCATCGCAGCCTTCAAATATTTTTTCATCATGCGCTCCGTCGTTCAGCGTGAGTTAGAAATCGATTACAGCGCGGCTTTTTCAGCAGCGGTCAGGCGCTTGGCGCTGACGGTCACCACTTGCATTTTCGTGGTGTCGGCCGTGGCGGCGACTGCTGCCACTGGGGCGGCGCGGTGCACTGCCGGTACGGCGGCGGTGGCGAACGAGGTAGCGCTGGCGACGACGATTGCGGCTACGAAGATGGCTTCCATGTTTTTAGCGATGTTCATTTTGAGCTCCTTGGGTTGTTTGGTTCACTGCGTTTTGTCTTGCGTTGAGTGAACTATAGACAAGGGCCCCCTGTACATCCACCGGGATGTGACGAACTGCAAAAACGAGGGGTCAGAATGCGGATTGGCGGTTTGAGACCATGCGGCACGACGCGTCCCGGCAACCGGCGTCGCGCTGTACCTCGCCGCCGCCGATGCGCATCGTCATGCCCAGGCTGTTCACCTTCAGCGCCCGAGATACCGGGTCGCCGGCCGGCGGTCCAAAAATAATGCATAAAAATAGTTTGCTATTTAGTAGTGCACGATATATATTGGGCGCATGGACAGCGCAAACCGTCCGCCCAGAGTACACAAACATAGTTCACTATTAAATCGTTGACTATTAAAATGGAGCCCGTCATGAACAAGAATACCCAAGACCAAGCAGTGAGTCCTTCCCGTCGTTCCGCCCTGTTCGGTGGCGTCGGCGCCGCCGTGGCCGCCGTAGCGGTTCCCCTGGCCGCGTTTGCCGGCAGCAGCGCACAAGCCGCGCCGGTTGCGCGTCCCGTCAGTAAGACGGCCAGCACCATCACCACCCGCGACGGCGTCGAGATCTACTACAAGGATTGGGGGCCACGCGCCGGCCAGCCGGTGATCCTGAGCCATGGCTGGCCGCTGAACGCGGATAGCTGGGAATCGGCGGCTTTCCACCTGGCCAACAACGGTTTCCGCGTCATCACCCACGACCGCCGCGGCCACGGCCGTTCCAGCCAGCCGTGGGACGGCAACGACATGGACCACTACGCCGACGACCTGGCGCAGCTGATCGAAGCGCTGGATTTAAACAACATCATCCTGGCCGGCTTCTCGACCGGCGGCGGCGAAGTGGCGCGCTACGTGGGCCGTCACGGCACCCGGCGCATCGCCAAGCTGGGCCTGATCTCGGCGGTACCGCCGCTGATGCTGAAGACCGCCAGCAATCCGGGCGGCTTGCCGATGGAAGTGTTCGACGGCATCCGCGCCGGCTCGGTGGCCAATCGTGCCCAACTGTACCTGGATATCGCCTCGGGTCCGTTCTACGGCTACAACCGTCCGGGTGCCAAGCCGTCGCAGGGCATCATCGCCGCCTGGTATGCGCAAGGCATGCAGGCCGGCCACAAGAACACCTATGATTCGATCAAGGCCTTCTCGGAAACCGACTTCCGCGACGACTTGAAGAAATTCGACAAGCCGACGCTGATCATCCATGGCGACGACGACCAGATCGTGCCGATCGCCGCTGCCGGCCGCGCCTCGGCCGCCATCGTCAAGCATGCCAAGCTGATCGTTTATGCTGGCGCGCCGCACGGCCTGACCGACACCCACAAGGACCGCTTCAACGCCGATTTCCTGGCCTTCGCCCAGTCCTAAAACGAAGAAAGGGCCCCGCAGGGCCTTTTCTTATGCGCCGGCTTGCAAGGTTGGGACAGGCTTGAATCGGGCCGCGCGGTGGCGTGCTATATTTCAAGTATGAAAAAGTTCCTGACGGCACTGGCGATGCTGTGCCTATGCGTGCTCCACGGGGCGGCGCAGGGTGAGGTCGTCAACGTCTACACCAGCGCCCGTGTCGCCCCCCTGATGATCGGCGACGGCGGCGGCATCTATCCCGACCTGGTGGATTACCTGAACCGTAAAAAACTCGGCCAGCTGAGTTTCAAGTTGATCTACCTGCCGCGCAAGCGCTTGCAGCTGCAAGTGGAGCGGGGCGAACTGGACGGCATCGTCATCGGCATGATGCCGCCCTGGTTCAATGACGTCGGCCAGAAAAAATACCTGTGGACCGTGCCGTTCGGCATCGACCGCTATGTGATCGTGCTGCCTGCGGGGCAGGCCTTCAGCGTGTCCAAGCCTGGCGCGCTGCGCGGCCGCACGGTCGGTTTGGTGCTCGGCTACAGCTATCCCGACCTGGACGCGTGGATGCGCCAGCAGGGGCTGGTTCGCAACGACGCCATCAGCGACGACAACAATCTGGAGAAACTGCGCTTCGGACGGGTGGACAGCGTGGCCGCCGCCGAGTCGGTCGTGCGCTACTACCTGAAGGTGCACGCGGTGGCGGCGGACAAATTCCAGCTGCACGAGTTGCCGTCGAACATCACCGAGCGGCGTTTTCTGGTGCCGCGCGCCAAGGGGGCGATCTATGAAAAGATCGCCCCGGTGATCCGCCAGCTCAAGGACGACCCCGAGTGGCAGCGGCTGGCGGCCAAATACGAGTAGCTGGACGGGTCAGGCCAGCCGCGCGCGGAAGAAGTCGGTTGTGCGCTGCCAGGCCAGCTTGGCGGCGGCGGCGTCGTAGCGCGGCGTGGTGTCGTTGTTGAAGCCGTGTTCCACGCCGGGGTAGACGTGGTACTGGTAGGCCGCGCCGGCATCCTTCAACGCCTGCTCGTAGGCGGGCCAGCCGGCGCGGATGCGTTCATCGTTGCCGGCGTCGTGGATCAGCAGGTGGGCCTTGATGCGCGCCGCGTCCGCCGCGTCCGGTTGCCCGCCGTAGAAAGGCACGGCCGCCGCCAGCTCGGGCAGCTGCGTGGCCAGGTAGTTGGCGATGCCGCCGCCGAAGCAGAAGCCGACCACGCCGAGCTTGCCGTTGCCTTCCGGCCGTTGTTGCAGCCAGCGGGCGGCGGCGACGAAGTCGGCGCGGGTCTTGGGCTGGTCCAGTTTGCCGAACAGGGCGCGCGCCTGGTCCTCGTCGCCGGGGTAGCCGCCCAGGGTGAACAAGGCATCCGGCGCGAAGACGATGAAGCCGTCCAGCGCCAGGCGGCGGGCGATGTCTTCGATGTGCGGGTTCAGGCCGCGATTCTCGTGCACCACCAGCACCAGCGGCAGCTTGCCCTTGGCGTCGGCCGGCGAGACCAGGTAGCCGCGCACCGTGCCGTTGCCCTGCGGCGAAGGCAGTTCGAGGTAGCGGGCCTTGATGCGGCGGTCGTCCGGGGTGACCAGCGGCGCGGCGAAGCTCGGGCTGAGCGCGCCGAGCAGGCCGGCGGCGGTGGTGCCGCCCACGGCATAGCGTGCCGACGAGGACAGGAAATCGCGTCGCGTGATGCCGCCGTGTACATACTGGTCGAACAGCTTCAATACTTCCGGGTCAAAATCGGCGGCGGTTTTGCGTGTCATGTCTCGATTCCTCAGGCAGGTGGGCGAGCGGCCAGTGTAGCGCAGCGCCGTTCCGCCGGCGTTTCGCGCCGGCGGAATATTTCTGCATATCCAAGCGCGGGTTTTGGCTCAGGCGAGTTTGAATTGATCAGCTGTCAGGCGCACACCTTGCGGCGCCACAGTGACCAGACCGACCTTTTCCAATTCTTCGATATCGCGCCTTATCATGTCGGGAACATTGCCCACGCGTTCTGCAACAGACGCAATCGAACCGGGATGCTCGGCGATTGCGCGAAGCAGGGTCAGACGCGCGGGTGTCAACAACTTAAGCCGATCGGCAGGATCCTCGAAGCTGACGATGTATTCGACGGGGAGTTCCTGCTGTTGGTCGGCTAGTTGGGCAATGCGTCTTCCTTGTCCGTGCGCATGTGCGGCCCTGAGTTGCACGCTTGGATCTAAGGCCTGCCGGCGCCTGTCACGACCAATCGGCCTCGCCCTCCTGCGCCGACCCGGGCTCCGGGCGGAACAGCATGGCATGCAGCCTGGCGAGGGTCCACATCCCGCCCGCCACGCCGAGCAGCAGCACTCCGGCCACCAGCAACAGCGTCGCGGGCGGCAAGGCGCGGCCTTGCGCCAGCAGCGGACGCAGCACGCCGAAATACAGGCCGGCGCCGACCCCGGCCACGCCCATCAGCGCGCCCGCGCAGGCGCAAAAAAATGCGATCTTTTTGCTGCTTTGCATATGCTCCCCCTTTCAATCCATGCCTGTTGTGCCGGCGCCGACCATCCGCCGCCTGAAGTAAAATGCCGCTCCCCCCAACGCCGCTGCCAGCGTCAGCGCCAGCACGCAGCTCAGCGGATCGCTGTGCAGGGACATGTCGAGATCGGCGCCCGGCAGCGCGATCTTCAGGCTGTGCCGACCTAGCGCCAGGCCGCTGGCGAGCATCGCCAGCGCCGCGCCCAGCAGGCCCAGCAGCATTCCCTCCAGCACCGCAGCGGCCTCGATCTGGCGTTGGCTGAAACCGATGGCGTGCAAGGTCGCGTAGGCCGCGCCGCGTTCGAAGGCGATCACGCCGGCCAGCATGGCTTGCGCCAGGCCGGCGCAAAACACCACCAGGCACAGGACGCAACGCCATAACCACAGCACGCCTTGCTTGACGTTCGCCGTGACTTGCTCGACCTGGCGCCGGTACTGCACCAGCTCCAGCGATTTCTCGTGCACGCGGCCCAGCGCGGTGCGCAGCGTCGTCGCCGCCGCGTCGCCGTCGGGCAGGCGCAAGCTGAGCGAACTGATGGTGCCGGCCATCTCGAAGTCGGTTTGCACCGTCTGCAGGGAGGTCACGATTTCCCAGTCGCCGCCGCCCATCGGCGAGCTGGTCACGCCCACCACCTGCCAGCGCCGTCCGGCCAGCACCATGCTGCCGGTCGCGCCGCCATGTCCGGCCAGCCAGTCGAACAACGGCTGGGTCAGCAATGCCTCGCGGCTCCCCACGCGCGGCCAGCGGCCCTGGCGCAACACATAGTCGCGGTTTCCCGCCAGGCCGATGCCGCGCAGCGTGGCGGCGGTGAGGGCGCTGCGGGCCGGGTTCTCCACATTGACATCGAGCGCGATGGCGGGGCTGATGCCACGGTCGTCCAGGCCGCCTTCGTTGCTCATCAGTGCGATCGCCATGGCGCCGATCTGCGCCGGGAAGAAACTATGCGTTTCCACCGTGGCGGCGCTGTCCATCACCAGATAGCGGTCGGCCGGAATTTGCTCGATGCGCCGCTGGAAGGCGTTGGAAAACGCCAGGCCGCCCAACAACAGGATGGTGGGCGCCGCCAAAGCCAACAGGAAGATAACAAACCGTAGCGGCTGCCGCCGGTGGGCCCGCAGGAAGATCGCCAGCAGATGCAGGGTCGCGCCGATCACATCGTCTCCTCGTTCAAGGCCGCCGGGCCGGTGTTGTGCAAGGCCAGATACAAGGCAAACCCGCTGCAGGCGGCGGTCAGCAGCGCGACGCCGGCGGCGCCGGCCAGGCCGAGCGCGGGCGACTCGAAGCGCAACCAGACCACGTCCGCCGTCAGCGCGCTGCCGTCCAGCAGCCAGGCCAGCGCGAATGCGCTGGCGCAGGCGGACGTCACCAGCAGCGCCACCGCGCACAGCAGCTGGCGATACAGGCGCGGCCGGCGAAACCCCAGGCACAGCAACAGCGCAAAAGCAGGCCGGTGCACCACCCCGTTCAGGTAGCAGATCAGGGCCGGGATCGCCAGCACCGTCAGCAGCACGCAGGCCACCACGGCGATTGCGAGCGTCCGCAGATTCATCACCGAATGCAGGTGTGCGCCTTGCGCCGCCGAAAAAGGACCGCTGCGGGTGGCGTAGGTGTCGTTGGCAAAATGCGCGTCGATCCGCGTGGACAGGCCGGCGCCCGCGGCCGCGCCGCCGGCGCCGCGCACCAGGATCGCGCTGACGATGCCGCGGTAGGCGGGCAGCGCCTGCTCGATCGGATCGCGTCCCACCAGAATGCAATATTCGCAATCGAGCGCCGCCGAGCGCTGGAAGCTGCCGAGCAGGCTCAGGCTTAACGCCTGTTTTTGTCCGCCATTGAGCACCAGCAGCTGAAGATTGCTGCCCGCATCCAGCGACAGGCGGCGCCACAAGGCGGCGCTGACCAGGGCGCCGTCGCGTCGCTGCCGCCAAGCGGCCAGGACGCCCGGTTCAAGCGCGAGCGCCGGCACCACGTCCGGCAAGCCGTCCTTGTCGACCAGCAGGATCGCGCTGGTGTGGCTGACCACGGGCAGCCAGGCGAGCGCCGAGCTGAGTTCGGAACTGGCCTCGACGCCGTCCAGCTTGCGGACCCGCTCCAGGTAGGAGAACGGCAGGAACTGCTGCGGCGACAAGGCGTTGCTCACGATCAGCAGGTCCGGTTCTGGCGCGCTGAGGCCGGTCCAATAGCTGTTGGACGCCAACATGACGGCCAGCAAGGAGGCCGCCGTCACCAGCAACCAGCAGGCCGTCAATTGGCGCAGATGTTGACGCATCAATCCCAGCATCGCGAGCCTCGCTGCTGGCAAGCCGGCAGGCCGGGGTCAGCCATGGCACACCTCGCGCGCACCGGCCGGCTGTAGCGCGGACAGCAATTTCCCTCCGTGCAAAAACAAGCGGCGATCGGCCTGCGCCGCCAGATGGTCGTTGTGCGTGATCAGCACCACCGCGCGGCCGTGGTCGTGCGCCAGTTGCTGCAGCAGCTGGAAGATATCGTTGGCGGCCTCCTCGTTCAGGCTGCCGGTCGGCTCGTCGCACAGCAGCAGCGCGGGCGCGGCCGCCACCGCCCTGGCCACGGCGACCCGCTGCTGTTCGCCGCCGGACAGCTGGCCGGGCAGCGAGCGCAGCTTGTGACCCAGCCCCACGTAGTCCAGCGCGGCGCGGGCTTGCTCGCGCCGCAGCTGCCGGCTCAAGGGCTTGAGCTTCAAGCCCAGTTCGACGTTTTCCTGCGCGTTCAGGAAAGGCAGTAAATTGAAGCGTTGGAAGATGAAACCCAGGTGTTGCGCCCGCAAGCCGGCCCGGGTGTTTTCGTCTAGCCCCGCCAGTGAGCGTCCCAGCAGGAGTATCTCGCCCTGGTCCGGCGCCTGGATGCCGGACAACAGCTTGAGCAGCGTCGACTTGCCGCTGCCGGAGGGGCCGCTGATGGCCAGCAATTCGTGCCGGCGTACGGCGCAATCGCTGCCTTGCAATACCTGTTGCCGTCCGGCCGCCGAGACGTAGCCGTAATGTAAGTTCCGTGCGCTGACCACCAAATCCTCGTCCATGCGTGTTCCTGTTCTGTTCAATGTTGACGGGCGTCCGGCGCGCAGCGTGCATCGTTGGCACCGACAAACACCACGTTCGCCTCGCCGTTTAAGATCGGCCATGCGGTCGTTGCCTGCCGGCTAGCCAGGTACACGGTGAGCGTGCCGCGCTGGCGGTCGGCCGTTTGCGCGACCTCGTCGATCACATACGGGCTGGCGCTGATCTTGTCCGGCTGGGCGACGGAGCTGACCAGGGCGCAACCGGCCTGGCGCACCTTGGCGTACAGGCTCTCCTGCACCGACAGCTCGACCCGCAGCGACTGCGGGTCCACCAGGGTCAGCAAGCCGGACTGCACAAAGCGCTCATCGTAATTCCCCGGCGATACCACTTCGCCTTCGGTGGCGGCGATCGCGATCACCTTGCCGGCGAACGGGGCGCGCAAGCTCAATTGGCGCTGGCGCTGATCGATGCCCAGCAAAAAATTGCGCAGTTCCCGTTGCTGTGCCCGGGCGATGTCCAGCCGCAGCCGCGCCTGCTCCATTCCCAGCCGGGTCCGCGCCAGGCTTTGCGCGGAGACGTAGCCTTGCTGGCGCAGGTCTTCTTGCTGCTTGAGCTCGATGGCGGCCTGTTGCAGGGCGAGCTTTTCCGTGTTGATCTGGAGTTCCTGCCCATCCAGCTTGGCTTGCGCCGCCGCCCGCTCGGCATCGCCCCCGGCCACGTCCAGCAGCAGCAATTGCTCGCCGGCCCGCACGTGCTGTCCCTCGCGCACCGCGATCCGCGCGACCCGCGCCACCACGTTGCTCGTCAGGCGCGACAAACGGCGCGCCATGAAATGCCCGCTGATGTGCATGTCGCCGGCCGGCGCGGGCGCCTTGTCGGCATCGTTGGCCGCGGCCGCTTGGACGGGGCGGGCCGCTGGCGCCGCCGCCGGTGTGGCCCAGGGGCGGACATACCAGGCGGCCAGCGCCATGCAGAGCAGCACCAGCAACACCAGCAACAGCGCGGCGCGCGCCGACAACGCGGAGCGCGGGCCGGCCTGGCGCTCCGTCGACTGCGCGGCATGGCCGTCGACGCGGTCCACCATGGCCTGCAATTTTTCCCTGGCGCTGGCGCTGTCGGGGCGGGCATCGGCCGCCGGCGCCGCCTGGGCCTGGACCGGCGGCTTCAAGCCTGCACCCACAGCAGAAAGCGGTAGGCCGCGACCGGCATCGCCGCCGCCAGCGCGACGGCGCCCGGCAGCAAGGCGTAATTCCAGTAGCGCGCCAGCGCGGACGGTTCGGCGCAGCTGGCGAGCGCCTGGCCCAGGTCGCTATCGTCCAAGGCCAGCAGGTTGAAAAAACTGCTGAAGCAGGCGCAGAACGCCGCCGGCCACAATATGGCGGACCCGTGCGGCAGGCCCAGCATCAGCAACAGCTGCGCCAGGCAAAACACCTGGTCGGACAGGGGACCGGCCAGATACACCGTGCAACGGGTGGCGGCACGGGCCAGGCCCGCTTGCGGCGCGACCACATAGCGCGGCCGTGGCCAGGCGCCTTGCCAGAATTGCAGTCGCGCGCTGTGCAGGGAACAGCGCCGGCCCGCCAGCCAATGCGCGCCTTCGTGCGCGGCGACCATCACACCCATACTCAGCAGTAGCCAGCCGGCGCTGCACGCGGCGACGGCGGCGCCGGGCCAGTCCGGCGTCGACCCGGCGCGCGCGGCGGCCAGCAGCAAGCCGCCGTTGATGCCGAACAGCAGCCACAAGGCCAGCAAACGCCGTGCTCCCCGCCATGGGCGCGGCCAGGCGATCAAGCCGCTGCTCATCGCGCCGGCACTTTGCCGAAGGAAAAGGAGAACAGGCCGGAAAGCCGGGCGTAGTCGCGCGGCAAGGCGCGCAGCAGATCGCTCTCGACCATGATGCCGGCCGGGCAGCCGCCATGCTGCTGCGCCTTCAGGCCGAGCCAGAAATGCCCGACCCAGCGGCCCACGCAGGCCAGCGCCATATCGTGTCCGCTCGGGCCAAACTCGCCGACCAGATCGTGCAGCGGGGCCAGCATGAAGAGGGCGGCCGGCGCCGCGTTCAGATTCTTTTGTACCGTGAGGTCATCGAGCTGATGGGGCAGGAGCTGGCCCGGCTGCGCCGCGTCGAGACGGGTCAGGCCGGTCTTCAGCTGGAAGCGGTAGCTGCCTTGCGCCTGGCCCTCGCGCACCAGCAGGATGACGACGAGTTGCTCGGTCAGCTGGCGTTCGATCGGCGTCAGCATGGCCAGCTCGGCGCCGCGCAGCAGGCGTTCGATCCGCCCGATCGACATGGCCAGGCCGTCGTAGTCGCGCAGCGCGTGGCTGGCGGCCAGGCGCTGGTCGAGCTTCAGCGCCGCCGTCGGCCGGGCCAGCGAACTGAGCCATCCGGGCGCGCTCAGTTCCGCGCACCAGCCGCTGCCGTAGCGATGGGCGCGATCGCCCAAGGCCGCCATCACGCTGGGCAAGCGGTGGGACGGATCCTCGAAGCGCAAGTCGATGCCCAGCGCGACGGCGCTGGCCTCGCCGAACGCGCGCGCGACACCGGCGTCGAGCTGGACCAGATTCAGGCCGAAGGCGCTGTACTTGCTCTGCGCCTTGCCCAGGTTCATCAGGCAGGCCAGCCACACCCGCGGCTCGGCCAGGGTATCGCCCGCCTGCAGCGCACGGGTGAAGACCAGCTCGAACCGGTCCACCACCGGCACATAGCGATACAGGATCTCCAGTCCCAGGGTGGCGCAGCGCAGCACCGCGATGCCCTCCGGCGAACCGAGGTTGCCGCCGCTGGGCGTGATGCGCTTCAACGCCGGCCCGGCCTGGGCATAGCCGAACGCGCGCTGGGCAAGCTGCTGCGCCGCGTTCAGCAGGCGCTGCGCCGCCGCCGGCAACACCAGGTCGCGCTCGAAATGGGCCGGGCGCGGAATTTCTTCCGCCGCCGCGATATGGCGCGGATCGTAGTGGACCTCGTGCATTTTGCTGCCGATAAAACGTTTCGGCGGCGTGGCGATGGCGGCCAGGCGCTCCAGCCGTGCCCAGCCATCGCTGGACAGCGCGGCGTGTGGCGCCAGCGGCCGGCCGTCCAGATGGCAGCGCCGCACGATGGGGAGCTCGCTGACCTGCGGCGCGCCGTCGTGCCAGTCCCAGACCTTGCTGACGTTCACCAGGCGCAGCGCGGCGCAGCGGCCCAGCACCAGCGTCAGCGTATGCACCAGCACGGCGAACTGCAGGCCCTCGGCGCCGTCCGCCACGCCGAACGGCAACGCCCGGGTCGCGTCCAGGTAGCAATACGCGTTGGCGCTGCCCTGGCCCAGGATCATCGGCCCGATATGCAGCGCCTGCTGGCGGAACGAGATCAGTAGAATGGAGTGTCCCGCCGCCATCAGGGCGGCGGTGCGCGGGCACAACCCGGCCTGGTCTTGCAGGCAGATGAGCAGCTGTCCGGCGGCGGGCTGGTCGCCGCCCAGCCGTGGCCGCAACCCCGCCTGGCGCGCGTGCGCGGCGAACCGGTCCAGCAAGGCGGCGTTGCTGCCGACCACGGAAAATTCGCCGCGCGCGGCGTCGGCCACGGCGGTCCGCGAGCGGAACACCCGGGTTTGATCCATCAGCGGCGCCAGCGCGACGGCGAAGCGGTCGTCGTCGTCGTCCGCCGCCGGCGCGGCGCCGCCTTCTTCCAGCAAGCCGTGGCGCGCCAACTGGATCAGCAGGTCGCGGGTGGCGTCGGTTTCCGCGCCCGAGCGCAGCAACAGCTCGGACATGGTGTGGCTGCCATCCAATTGCTGCAGGAAACGCACCACGTCCAGGCCGCGGTCGAAGGTCGGCAGCATCGGCGCGTTCAGGCCGCCCAGCAAAATCACCCGCTCCACGCCGCACGGCACCAGCATGAGTTCCTCCAGCAGGCTGGGCCGTTCAGGGAGGACGCTGTCGATCTCTATATCGCCGGTCAATGTCATGCTGGGACTCCTTGCGTGGTGGTGGCGCCGGCCAGGCAGGCTTGCAGCTCGGGGACGAAGGCCACGAAGCGCCGGCCGCCGACCCGCTCCGGGGGGATGCCGGCGCGCCGGCAACGGCAGGCGTGCAGCGGCAGGACCGGGTCGGACAGGATGTTCAAGCTGCCGAGGTCGAGCGCCAGGGCCCGGTTCGCCTTGCCGGCGACGGCTTGTTGCCGCACCAGTTCCGCCGCCAGCTGCAGCGTGCCGCGGTGCCAGTTGTGGTAGGCGAACTCGGGATGCTCGTCGCAGATCCGGACCGCCGCCCGCACCACGAAATCGTTCAAGGGCTGCGGCGGATGGCTCAACAGACGCGCCGTGTAGCAGGCCGCGCAAGGGCCGTCGTCGTTGCTCAACAGCGGGGTGACGAACAAAAAGCGTTCAAACAGGAAGACCCCCAGCAAGCGCTGTTGGCCGTCCAGCCCGCGCGCATATTCCTGGAAGCTTTGCAGATTGAGCGCCGAGGCGCAATACACGTGCAGACCGGCGCCGCCGGCGTCGGCCCAGGGCTGAAGCAGGGCGGCGAGGGACCGGCCGAACTGTCCGGTATGAGCGAGTTGGATAGGGTTCATAGTCAGGCGAAGGATTGCGGAAAAGGGGTGATGGCGTCGTCCAGCGGCGCCGCGATCTGCCAGTGCTGGTGCATCTGCCGCAAACGCCGGGAAGCCAGGAAGCGGCAACGCATATCGGTCGTCATCGGCATCAGGCCGGGGATCAGCGCGCGAAACACCCGCACGCCGGCATCGTGCAAATCGTCCGGCGTCAATTCGCTGATGAGGATATCGTGGCCGCCGGCCCTGGCTTGCGTGACCAGCCACTGCAGGCGTTCGGCGTCGTTGGCGGCGTCCGGCTGGCTGGCCAACAGTTCGCTCAAGCCGACCGTGACGCCGGAGGCGCCGAGAAAATCGAACGCCGCGGCACGTTCGGGCAAGGCCATGAAGACCGCGCCCTCTTCGATGCTGGCGCACTCGGAGGCGTTCTCGCGCGGCTTGATGCGGCCGGTATCGAGCCCCGCGCTCATGGACACCATCTCGCGCAGCGCATTCGCCACGGCGGCGTGGTAGTCGAAATTGGCGGCGCAGGTGACCAGGTTGGCGGCATAGGGATGATTCGCGCGGCGCCGGTGCAGATAGACGATCGGCAAGCCGAAATCGCTGCGCGCGTCGTAGAAGGCGAACTCCTCCTGGCGCAGCAGTGGCTGCACCGCCGGCGCGAAGCTGGCGATCTCCTCCTCGGTAAACCGGATGCGCCGCAAGGGGTGGCGCAGCAGCCAGTTGAGCGCGATCGCATCGCGTTCGATCACCTCGCAAATGGCGGAGATGATGCAGCGCCGCCAGTCGGTGTGCGCGGCCAGCCCGGTCGAAATGGTGTAGGTGAAGCGCTCCGCGGTCCAGCCGCGCGGTTGCAGATGGGTCAGGGCCAGCGGCACCGCCTGCTCGCGGCCGCTGCACAGGTTCCAGGCGGCGATCCAGCGGATAGGCGCGGCCGGATCGAAGTTGCTGTAGATCTGCTGCGGCAGCGCCAGTTCGGCCTCGGACAGCAGCGGCAGGCTGCGCCAGTCGAACGCCTGCTCGCCCAATTCATCGGCGCTGGCGATCCGGTATTCGCCGTCCCGCAACACGCAGGACGCGTAGCGTTCCAGGGTTTCGCAGACCGCCTTCAACTGCGCCAGGTCGGCGTCGATATCGGTACCGGCGCCCGACATCGGCACGCCCCACAAGGGATGCAGGAAGGGCGACGAGGCGCCGTCGTGCAAGGCGACCGTGCTGCCGCTGACACAGGAATAGATGTGGTAGGCGCTGTCGATGAAACTACCGGGCGGCAGCATTTCCACCTTCTTCAGCAAACTCATGTGCGCACCGCACAAGGTCATCGGGCTCATACGCCGGCCTCCTCGAGTGCGAGTTCGCACGGCAGGGAATTGGCCAATAGCAGCAGGTAATCGGTCTCCACCTGGCTGAATCCGAGCAGGCTCAAAAATTCCCGACAAACCACCAGCATGTCGCGCATGGTCTGGCTCTCCTGGGCCAGTTCGGCCTGCAGCGCGCCGGCCCAGGCTTGTCCCTGGCCGTCCAGCACCAGACGCCGCTCGCCGGCTTCGCGCCGCAGGCTGGCGCACAGGTCCAGCAAGGCCTGGCGCGTCTCCGGGTCGTCGCAATACAGCATCAATTGTTCGGGCGCGGGGGCGCCATCCTCGCGCCACAATGGTTGCAGCAGCGCCGCCAGCATCAGCGGCAGGCAGTCTTTCAAGCGCCGGCGGTCCAGCCGCAACCAGCGCGCGGCCAGGGCGGACAGGCGGCACAGCAGCGCCGGACTCAGGACGCTGCTGGGGCGCAGGTTGGCGAACCAGTCGTCCAGGCTCACCGGCGTGCACGCCACATAGGGGAAGCCGACGAACAGCCGCGCGCCGCCATCGAACACCAGGCCGGCCTGGTCCCACAGCAGGCTCTGTTCAAAACTGTCGAGCTGGCGCTCGGCCCAGACATAGGCGGCGCGGCGAAAGGCGTCGGCGTCGCGCTGCGGCACACGCACCACGCTGTCGAGCGTGCAGCGATTGGACCAGGTGCTCAGGGCATGGCAATGCAGGCTGGCGCCGCCCGGTTGGCGCTCCAGAAACGCCAACAAGGCGCCGGCGAAAGGCAAAGCCAAACCCGGACGGGCGCCGAAGTCCACCAGCAGTCGCACCTCCGACCAGTACTCGGTATCAGAAACGTCTAGCCGCAACATAAATTCATTCCCCCGCTGTGTATTTGAAATTTTTGACGGTGAGCCACAAGGACAGCACTGAAAAAACGACCAAGAAAACTATCGATTGCCACACGGCGAATGTGGCGTGGGCATCGGCCATGACGATGCGCAGCAGGTTGCTGACATGCGTGGTCGGCATGAAAAATACGATGGGCCGCAAGAAATCAACCGACGACGCCGGCATAAAAAGGTCGCCCAGGAAGCAGGTGACGAGATTGGTGATGGTGAAGGCGTGCACGCCCTTGGACAGATTGGGCAGCACGGCGCCCAGCGCATAGCCCAGCAGGATCAAGGGGATGCCGCACAGCGTCGCCACCAGCAGTGTGAGCAGGGTCTGTTGCAAGCCCATGTGGAAGTGATAAAAGGCGAACGCCAGCCCCAGCATGAATGCCGTCTGCAGCACCACGAACAGCAGCCGGGTCGCCAGTTCCGCGCCGATATAGACGTAGAAGGAAACCGGGAAATTCCGGTAGAGGCGCAATGCGCCGCTCGAACGGTCCTGCAGCAATTTGACGCCGGCCGAGAACAGCCCCAGGTTCAGCAAGGCCATCACCAGGATGCCGGCGCTGACCTTGGCCACGCTGAGCTGGGTCTCCGCTTCGCCGGGACGGCTGGTCAGGATGGCGATCTCGCCGCCGCCGTCCGCCGCCTGCTCCGGCGCCGTCCCGTCCCCCGCCTTGGCCGTCGCGCGGATGGCGCGCGCCAGCAGCAGTGCCGTCACATGGTCGCCCGGCGCGGTGTGCAGCACCAGGCCCTTGGCGCTGCTGCTCAACACCATGCGCGCCTGCTGGCTGGCCATCAGCTGCTCCGGGCTGGAGGTGCCGGTGGCGGCTTTCAACTCCAGCCCGGGGATCTTTATCGTTTGCAGGCGCGCCAGTTCGGCGGCCGGCAGCTCGGGCGTGGCCAGCACCACCATCGCCGGCTCGGCGCCGCCGCTCATCGAAATCGGAATCAGGTAGATCACGAAGAAGACCAGCGGCACTCCGCTGGCCATCAGCACCGATACCCAATTGCGGAAGTAGGAGGCAAACGCGATCCGCGCGAACACGAAAAACACGTGGCGCCCGGTGCCACGGGATGCCGGTGCGATGGCGGTTGGGATCGAACTAGTGTTCATGAGAAATCGTATCCAGATAAATGTCTTCCAGTTTTCCGCTCGACACCTGCACCCCCGATAAAAAATCGAACGCCGTTTCCGCGCGCAGCAGATCGTCCAGGAATTGCGCCGCGGCGTCGTGGTCGCACTCGACTTGCCAGCGTCCTAGCGCCAGTCCCAGGGGCACGCTGGTGCGGGCCTCCAGGCCGGCATGCAATTGCCGCGTCACCGCTTCCGGCGCGCTGAATTCGAAGCGCAGGCGACCGCGATTCATCTGGCGCAGTTGTTCCGAGGTCGCGTCCAGCTTGATCTCGCCGTGGTCCAGGATGTAGATCCGGTCGCACAGCGCGGCCGCGTCTTCCAGCTCGTGCGTGGAGAGCAGCACGCCGAGGCGATGGGTGCGGCAGCGCTCGACCAGCAATTCACGCATCGCGCGGCGCGAACGCACGTCGAGCGCCGAGGTCGGCTCGTCGAGTATCAGCAGGCCTTGCCGCCCGTAGACCGCGCAAAAGAACGCCAGGCGTTGCTGCTGGCCGGCGGACAGGCTGCCGATGCGTTTCTTCAGCAACTGTCCCAGGCCCAGGCGCGCGATCAAGTCGGCGCCGTTCTCGTGCGGGTAGAGCGCGGCATACAGGTCGACGAATTCCGCCACCTGGCTATAGCCGGGCAGCGCGTAGCGTTGGAACATCAGGCCGACGTCGCCGCGCTCCTGCGGCGTCAGTTGCTGCGGATGCTTGCCCAGTACGACCACGCTGCCGCTGGACGGCTGTAGCAGGCCTTCCAGCAATTCCATCAGCGTCGTTTTGCCGGCGCCGTTCGCGCCCAGCAGGCCGACGATCTCGCCGCGCCTGACGTGGATGGCGATCCGATTGAGGGCCAGGGTCTGGCCGTAGAACATGCTCACATCAATGAGTTCACAGAGTTTTTCCATCGTCCCTCTTCCTCGCTGGAAGATGTCAACAGGAATGCTCCGGTTGACATCTTCTGTGCGCCAATCAGCCGGCACAGCGGCCTCAATGGCGCCCTATTTGCTACCGCTGCAAGGCGTCGTTAGATGCTGGAGCAGCCGAAAGAGCCGATCGAGCCGGCGGTACCAAAAGTACCGCAGGCGGAACCGGCGGAGCCGAAGGTACCGGCCGTGCCGATGCAGTTGAACGCCGCTTCCAGCGTCGTGGAGGCAACGCCGGCCAGCGGTTGGCTGGTGCCGAACAAGGCCACGTCGAACTTGCTGGCGTCGCTATCGATACGAATAACTTTCATTGAAATATCTCCTGAATTATTGTTGAGTTGGATTAGATGGAGCCGCAGCCAAAGCTGCCGGCGCTGCCGAAGGTGCCGGCCGTGCCGCAGGCCGAACCCAGCGTTCCCATCGAGCCGACACTGCCGAAGCAATTGAAGGCTGCCTCCAGCGAGGCCGTGGCGGCGACGCCGCCGGATATCTGGGCGTCGACCAGGGCCACGTCAAACATGCTTGCATTGCGATCTAAACGTATGACTTTCATTGCATCACCTTTAAAAAACGGCCTATTTAAAAATAGGTTCGGCCAACTACCTATCCGGTTAGGCGCGCTCGCACGCGGCCTGGCGGAAGAAGGCGCTGTGCTCGGACCTGGCTACGCTCTTCAGCAAAATATGACCGCGTTTGAAACGGCAATACGAAACCTGCTGCTGGCCGGGAAAAAGCTCATCGCGCATTTTCCGCAGCACGTAACGCAGGTTGCCGTGCGGGACCAGGAAATCGACGATCCATAGCTGGTCTCCCTCGTTCCATTCGCTCAAGTGCAAGTCCAGGCGCCCGCTGCCGCACATGCGCGCGATGGTCGCTTCGCTCAAGTAGGCCCATGCCAGCATGGCGACGACTTCACCGTCGTCATTGAAATAGCACTTCACATTGTTGTGTCGGATGGCCGGCAGCCACACCTTGGCCAGATAGGACAAGGGCAGTTGCGCGTGGCTGGCGCTTTTGCTCATCAAACTGCTGACCCAGCCCAATAGCTCGTATTGCTGACGGAATTCGTCGCCGCCGGCGTCATACACTTGCAGGTAGCTCATGGTGTTCATGGCAAGGCGTCTCCCTGTATCCGCGTACGCAATTGTTTAAGCAAGGCATCGGCGCCCGGCAGCCCGACCCAGACCTCCCCGCGCTGCGCCGGCAGCAGCGCGTCCACCCGGAACGCCCCCGCGTCGGGCTCGGCGACCAGGCTGCGCGCCGTCTCCACGTGGCGCGCGACGAAGGGCGCGATTGCGCCGCCGTCGGCCATCAGTTGAGCGATGCTTCGGTCGAAGACCGGGCGATACAGGTCCGCAAACGGCGCGTTGCAGCGCCAGGCATTGAGCCGCAAATAAGCCGCCGCGTCGGCACTGGCGGCGTGTTGCTGGAGCCAGGCGGCGCGCAGGGCCATGTAGCTGCCCACCAGTTCAGCCCGTAAATCGTCGGCCGGCAGGGCGGGCCGCAATAGCGCATCCATGGCGCTGGCCGTGGCGGCGCGCGCGGCCGTCCGCAGCAGCGTATTCAGGTGAAAATCGCCCATCTTTTGGGGCATCGCGGACACATGGGATGGCGAGAGCTTGAACGGTTCGCGGTTGCCGCAGCCGATGATGCGCTGGCAAATGGCAAAGAAGCGCCGCACGACGGCGGCATCGATGGCCTCCAGATCGGCTTCGGGAATGCCTGACAGCTTGCCAAACTCGATCGGAAAGCGGGCCGCCAGCTCGGCATGAAAATGGCCCGCCCAGGCGGTCGCGCTCAAGAGCCCCGTCGTGAGCCGGGTGGGCAGGTATTTGAGCAGATAGCAGTGGAAATTTTCCAGCGTGTCGTACAGGGCGGTGTGCTGATTCCACAAATCGGGCATGTTCTTCGCCACGATCACCCGGCCATAATCCGAGACGGTGGTTGGAGTGCCGTAATCGATCCAACGTCCATCGACGCAGATGTTCGAGCCGGACAAGCCGCCGTGGAAGATCCGTTTGGCGTGGGCACAGGCCAGCTGCCGCGCGAAGCGCGAGGTCATCGCGCTCAGATAGCGGTTCAAGTCGGCCGCGCTGCGCAAGCTGCCGCCGTAGGCGCTTTCCAGGCCCGCGCCGATCATCCCGATGGCCAGTGCGGTGCGGCGCGCGTCGGCCATGCCGTCCAATGGCTGGCCCGCCGTGGTTTTCTGGAAGATGGCCCGCATGTAGTGCGCCGGCCGCAACGCGCCTTCGCGCAAGATCAGGCAGCGCTGTGTCTGGCGCGGCCCGGTCGGCGCCGCGTAAGGGGCGGCGGTTCCGGTCGCGATCAAACCCAGCGTGCGCACCCCGCCGAATGGCAGGGCGATATTGCACACCTCGCCCCACACCGCTTCGCGTATGCCTTCCTCGACCGACGCCGCGCCGTGGCTGTGCCAGTAGTCGGCATCGGTGCCGGCCAGCGGATTGCGTCCGATCCCCTTGACCTGGACCTGCCCGCGCAGGCCGCAGCGCACACCGCCGCCGTTGCTGCTGATGCCGTTGCCGCCGTAACGTTCGGCCAGGAAGGTTTGTGCCGGCGCTGCCGTGTCATAGGCGTCGTCGGTTTCTTCCGGCAATGGCAGGCAGTAGCTGAAATCGTCCAGCTCAAACGGAATACTGCTGGACGGATTCGACCACAGCAGCTTTGCCTTGCGTAATTTTCGCGCGGCGAACGGCACAAACGATGCCGTTGGCAGCAGTGTTTCCAAAGCGGGCTGCAAGGCCGATGCATTCGACGTCGCCGTCGATGCATCCTCCCGCCCCAATGACAAGGAATTCTGTGGTCCCGCAACCATCGTGTCTCCTTGGTCGGCGTAGTTCGCCGCCATGTTTTGTCTTTTGTTTTAGCCGGTATATCGCACCAAATGAGTGCGTTCGGCCTAAATTCAGGATGCGATGCTGGCGATTGGTCGTCAAGTGGTTTTTATAAATCAATAACATTGCATACCAGTTACGTAATGCAATAAATGCAATGAATACGGATGGCTGCAACTTGTCTGGTCGCTAGAGATTGTTCCTGGCGACTAGTTTTCCATTGAGAATTTCGGCAAATTTCCTGCGTCTGGCGTCAGGGGATGTATAGCAGGTAAAGGAAATGATAATTGCCTTTATGGCAATAAAATACTTAAGTTAAATTAGTACCAATTTTTTCCTTAGGTTTACTGGTATTAGAGGGGCGTCTCGCTTGAGTGAGTCGTGGACGGATTTTTACCAGTTTGAACCACGCTTGTTAAGTAAGCGTCAGCTGGAAGAAGTTGCCCTAGGCGGGCGGGCCTACATCTCTTTGAAGAACTGCAAGTAGCTGCGGCTGACTGGCAGGCGCTCGCTACGTCCCTTGAGCTCGATGTCGGCGGTCTCGTTTTCGCCTCGGGTGACGCGGCGTATCGCCCGCAGATTGACCGCCACCGAGCGGTGTACCTGCGCAAACAGCTGCGGGTCGAGTTGCGCGATCAGCTCCTTCAGCGGCATGCGTATCAGCGCCTCGGCGGGCTGGCCCTCGTCGCGGAACGCGACCAGGGTGTATTTCGTATCGCTCTTCAGATAGTCGATGTCGTCGACCGGTATCATCCGCAAGGAGCCGCCCACCGTCGCGCGTAACCAGCGCAGCGCCTCGGGCTGGCCGAGTTTGAGGCGCTCGGCCAATTGCGCCAGCAGCGCCTCGGTATGCACGGCCGGTTGCGCCGTTTGCGTGCGCGCCTTGAGGCGTTCCACCGTTTCCGCCAGACGCGCGGCGGTGACTGGTTTGACCAGGTAGTCCAGCACGCCATGTTCGAAAGCGTCCAGCGCGTACTGGTCGAAGGCGGTGACGAAGACCAGATGCGAACGTTTGCCGATGTGCCGCGCGACTTCGATGCCGTTCAGGCCCGGCATATGCATGTCCAGGAAGCATATCGTCGGCAGATGCTGCTCGAATAGTTCGATCGCCTGCCGGCCGTTGCGCGCCTGCGCGACGATCCGCAACTCCGGCCAGGCGGCGGCCAGCCGTGCTTCCAGGATCTCGCGCAGCAGCGGTTCGTCGTCGGCAATCAGGGCGGTGATGGGAGTGGTCATGTAGGCTCGATATTGAATTCAATGGTCACTTGTACGCCGTGCGGCTCCACTTCGACCAGGTCGAGCGTCGCGCTGCCCCGGTAGGCCCAGGTCAGCCGCTCGCGCAGCGCCGCCAGACCGGTGCCGAGGCCCCGGCCGGCCGCCTGCAGGCCGATGCCGGTGTCGATGACGGTCAGGCGGCAACGCGGCGTGCCGCCTTCAGCTGCGAGCACGTCGGCGTGCACATCGATACGGCCGCCTTCTTCGCTCGGGTCGATGCCATGCTGGACCGCGTTCTCAACCAGGGTCAGCAGTGTCATCGGCGGGCAGCGCAGCAGATGCACGCCAACGCCGATGTGCAGCGCGAAGGCGAGACGGTCGGGCATGCGCATCTGCATCAGTTCCAGATAGGCGCGCACCAGTTCCAGCTCCTGGCCGAGCGTGTTGGTCGAACCGTCGAGCCGGGGCACGGCGGCGCGCAGATAGGCCGTCAGGCTTTGCAGCAGTTGCGGCGCACGCGGCGAACCGGCCTCCACCAGGGCCTGCACATTGGCCAGGGTGTTGAACAGGAAATGCGGCTGCGCCTGGGCGGTGAGCAGGCGCATGCGGGCATCCAGTGCGGCCCGCGCCATTTCGCTGCGCTCCAACTCGAAGCCGATGGCTTGTTCTTCCACCGTCGCTTCGCGCTGGCGCAGCAGGGCCGTCAGCGCGGTCCAGGGCGCGAGCAGCATGCCCAGGAACGTGAAGGTCATGAAGCCTTCCAGCCGAACCGGATCTTTCCAGAACATCGGCGCGCCCGCTGCGGTGCTCCACATGTAGGCGATGAACATGGCGATCGGCACCATCACCCCGACCGCCGCGACTTGCAGGACCCAACGGGCCAGCCACTTGGGCAGGCTGCGCGGCCATTGTTCAAACAGGCCGAAGGCCAGCAGCAAGGTCAGGCCGACACCGAATATCCTGATCACGAGGACGGACAGGCCGGCCTTCCAGCCAAAGCTGAACAGCAGGATGATCAGCGTGCAAAGGATGGCGACGGTGCGCAGGCGGCGCCAGCCGAACATGGCGCGCCAGTTGGCCGGCACGGCGGGGGCGTTGAGTCGGGCGGTTTGGTCGGTTGGCATGGCGATATGATACTCGATGGGTTGAATGGGCTAAGGGGGGAGCGGCTTAGCGCCAACGCTGCGCCGGCTTGGCGAAATAGTGCTGCGCGATATGGCGCCATGGCAGCACCAGCGGCGTCAGCACGATGCCCAGCAGGCAGGCAAAGGCGGTCTCTTCCACTGCCGGCGTCATGGCTCCACCCAGCCACAGCGGCAGGGCTATGGCCAGCAGCCAGAGCGATTTCCAGACCAGTTCGAAGATCAGCAGCGGCAGCATTTGCAGCGGATAGCGCAGCCCCCACACACAGAGGATCGCCAGGCCGCTCAACAGCGCCGCGGTTTCGCCCTTGCGCTGCGCCCAGAGGTCGCTGTGCTGCAGCATCAACGGGCCGAAGCTGAGCGTCAGCCCCAGCGTCACCAGCAAATAGAAGGCGCGCAACAGGTTCAGGCGCCAGAGTGGGAGGTCGTCGTGGTTCATATGAGTTCGCTTTCAGTGGAGGAGTTTGACTGGCCTCGACGAGGCCGCCTTGAAGCTTGGATAGGTTCAGCCGAGTTTGGCCAGGCTCTTGCGAGCGGCGTCGGCATTGGCCGGATTGGCGCGCTTGTTCGCGATGAAGCGTTCATAGGCCGCCTTGGCCTGCGCCTTGTCGCCTCTGGCCAGATAGGCGTCGCCCAGGCGGTGCTCGATCGGATATTCGTCGGCGCCGCTCATGGTCTTGGCGCGCTCGAAGTTGCGAATCGCCTCGTCCGCTTGGCCCATTTGTGTGTAAACCCGGCCCAGCCCGTAGTAGCCGGCGGCATGCTCGGGCTGGTCGCGCAGCAGGGTCGCGTACAGACTCCTGGCCTTGGCCAGGTCTTTGCCGTCCGCGAGGTAGGCCTGTGCCAGCTGCATGGTGGCGCCACGAATTTCTTCCAGCATGGCGCCATCCTTGCCCGGTTTGAGCGCCGCCAACTCGCCCTCCATCGTGCCCCATTGCTTGGCTTCGGCGGCGATGTGGACCCGGATGATGCGCGCCGTTTCAGGTTGGCTGGCGCGCACGGTGGCCTCCAGTTCCCTGGCCTTGGATACGCTGCCGCCCATCATGCCGGGCACGGTCAGGTAGAGCTTGGCCAATTGCACACGGGCCACGAAGCTGCCGGGGGCCAGCTCCAGCGTGCGGATCCAGGACTCTTTCAGGGTATCGAGCATGCGCATCGCCTTGAACATGCCGACGTTGAGCATCTGCATGCTCAGGTTCTGCGCCGTCGCCAGATGGCACACCGCCGCCGTCGGATGCTGCTCGACGCAACGTTTGGCCTGCTTGGCGCCGGCTTCCAGCCGTTTTGCGTCGCCGGCGTCGATGAAGGTCAGCGCCAGGGACAAGGCCGCGCTGGCCTCGGCATCTGCGGCGTCGGCCTTCAAGCGGGCTTGCGCCTGCCGTTCCAACTCGACGTAGTTGCCGGCGTCTTGCAGCGACTCAAGCTGCGCATCCTTGAAGATGGCGGCCTGGGCCGTGCCCATGTTGGCCAGCAGCGCCAGCGTGGCTATCGCGCTGCTGATTGAACGGGTGTTACTTGGACGAATGCGTTGAATTTTCATGGTCGGCTTGGTCTTAAAGTAGGCGGTTGAAGAAGCGGGCAGAAGAACGATGTGGTGCATCTCGGAAGGACAGCGCCATGGTATGGGGCCGCCACCGCAGCCAACAGGCGTTTCGGACGAACGACGGCGCGCGGGTCGTTAGCGACGGCTTGGCGGCATGAGTGACGCTGCGGGCCGGTCCGCCGGCGCCGGCGTCGTTCGTCGCTCCAGGGCGTCGGTCGTGCTGGCGGCGCCGTGGCCGGTCACTTGTGGCTTGGTCCGGCCGGGGCGTACTGTTAAGGTAGACGTTTTCGCAACGAAGAGAGCCTTGCCATGAAAAAAGTCCTACGGTTCCTGATGTTCACCCTGTTGGGCCTGCTCGCCCTGGTGGCTGTGCTGGCCGGTCTGCTCGGCTATTTCGTCTACACCCCCGAACCCGAGAAGCCGCAACTGTCCGGCGTGCTGAGCCAGGGCTCCATCGACGTCGCCGGCTTGACGCGCAGCTACCGGACGTATGTGCCCAAGGGTTTGCCCAAAGGTGCGCCGCTGGTGGTGGTGATGCATGGTTCCGGAGAAGGCATCCAGCAAATTCGCGTCGGCACCGGTTATAGCTTCGAACGCTTGGCCGACCAGCATGGCTACGCTGTTGTCTACCCGAAGTCTTATGCCTTCGACTGGAATGACTGCAGTTCGATCGGCGACACCAAGGTGAACGGCGTCAGCGCCGACGATGGACGCTTCCTGGCCGCCATGGTCGACAAGCTGGTCGGCGAAATCGGGCTCGATCCGACGCGGGTGTTTGCGGCCGGCGTGTCGAACGGCGGCTCGATGGCGATACGCCTGGCGCTGGAACAACCGACCCGTTACCGCGCGGTTGCCGCGGTGATCGCCAATCTGCCGGCGTCGCAGAATTTCCAATGCAAGCCGGTGGCGCAGACCACGGCGGTGATGATCATGAACGGCACCAAGGATCCACTGGTGCCCTACGCGGGCGGCGAGATCAACCTGTTGGGGCTGTTCTACAAGGGCGGGCAGGTGATTTCCTCGCAGGCATCGGCGCAGTATTTCGCGGATCGCAACCAGCTTGTGGGTGCGCCTCGGATCAGCGTGACAAAGGCGGCCGAGGGCGTCAGCGTTGAGCAGGCCCGCTGGCGCAACGATGGCAAGCGCGAGGTCGAGCTGGTGACCATACATGGCGGCGGCCACGGCTTGCCGCAGCCCTATGCGCGCCGCCCGCGCCTTTTGGGTCCGTCGCCGATGGAGCCCAACGGGCCGGCCATGATCTGGGCCTTCTTCGAGCGGCAGCGGCCGTGATGCGCGTTCTGGCTGCCGCGAACGCGGCTCCGGCAACTATCCTTTTCACGCAACTTTGGAGTGAATGAAAATGACCATCCTGTATGTCGATCCCGGCAGTTCTGTTTTGGTTCACGTTGCTGCGGCGGCGGTCTTGTACCTGCACATCGGCGCCGGCAGCGTCGGCCTGTTGTCCGGCGCGGCCGCCTTCGTGTTCCGCAAAGGTTCCGAGTTGCACCGCCAGGCCGGGAAAATTTTTGTCGTGGCGATGATGTTGATGTCCGGGATCGGTGCCTGCGTGGCGCCGTTCCTGCCGACGCCGGAGCGCGCTTCGGTAGTCGCCGGCGTGTTGACCTTTTACCTGGTCTTGACCTCGTGGACCGCCGTCAAGCGCAAGCCCGGCCAGGTCGGCCGCTTCGACTACGGCGTGCTCCTGACTTCGTTGAGCATCACCATTGCCGGCACCTATCTTTTCTGGCTGGCCGGACAGAGCCCGAATGGCAAGCTGGACGGCCAACCTGGCGCCGCCTTTGTCTTATTCATGATCATCGGCAGCGTGGCTGCTGTGGGCGATCTGAGATTGATCCTGAACCGCGGCGTCACCGGCGCGACGCGCCTGGCCCGCCATCTGTGGCGCATGACCGTCGCCTATTTCATTGCGGCCAATTCACTCTTCCTGGGGCAGCAGCAGGTCTTTCCGAAAGCGGTGCGGGATTCGGGGGCGCTGAATGTACCGGCGCTGCTGATCCTGGCGGTGTTGGTGTACTGGCTTTGCCATGTCGGCTACGGCGCCTACCGGCGCAAGCGGGTTCTAGCAATCGGATAGAAGGACAGAGCACCCATCCACGCAATATCGAGAGGGCGCTGCAAAACGATTTTTCCCAGCAGCCGGCTGAGGCCCAAGTAATTCGACGACTAATTTCACAGGCCCGGCCTACATCCATGGTATCAAAACGATAAATGCAAGGATGCAAAATATTTTTTGCAACGATCCAGCATTAATTATTACTGGAGAAATAATTGCATTATGATATCTTTATTTCAACACTGATGAAGGGTGCGACGTGGGGTCCCAAGTTAAAGAGTCCGTAATGGAGGCCATTGGCAATACACCAGTGGTCAGGTTGAAGCGTATTTTCCCTGACGCACACGTCGTAGCCAAACTAGAGTATATGAATCCGGGCGGGAGCATCAAGGATCGTATGGTGCGGCATATGCTTAAATCCATGCCTAAAGGGACCGAGCGGGTTGTCGAGAGCTCCTCAGGGAACACCGGTGCGGCGCTGGCGATGGCGAGCGCCGTTTTTGGACTGCGCTGTGACGTCACTGTGCCGGAGACCACGAGCAATGAAAAGATCAAGCGCATCGGTGCGTATGGAGCGCGCGTCCACCTGTGCAGCGTCGATAATGAGCGGGCCACCGAGCTTGGCTACCATGCGGTTGCCGAGCGGCTTGCAAAGGAAGACGATGCGTTTTACCTCGACCAGTATTGTTCCGATTTGAACCGGGAGGCCCACTACACTGATACCGGGCCTGAGCTGTGGACGCAACTGGACGGCGAGATCGATGTCTTTTTGTGTGGTATCGGATCAGGCGGCACCATCTCGGGTATTGGACGTTACCTTAAGGAGCGCAATCCGGCATTGCGGGTGATCGGTGTCGAGCCGCTTCACTCGTCCTACCGAAAAGTAGTGACGGACGCGCCGACTCAGGGACAGTTTGGTACTGTTATCGAAGGAGTTGGAAAGCTGCAGCCTTCATCCAGTTTCGACCCGTCGGTCGTCGATGATGTCCTACAGGTTTCTGATGAGCAGGCATTGGTATGGGGACGGCGTCTCGCACGGGAGGAAGGTATTCTCGTCGGCGGCTCAAGCGGCTGCGTGGCCGCCGGTATTGCAGCGCTTTTGCCGAAGTTGCAGGGTATGCGGATCGCAACATTATTTCCCGATTCGGGAGTGTTTTACCTGTCGAAGTACTCATAGCGCGCCGCCGGTCTGCCGTCGGGAGTGGTCGTCCCAATCGGCAGGCGCTCGATTCAAAGCGGTGTGCATGGTATGTGTCAGCGGAACCCGTTCCCGGCGTACCGCCTACAAATCAATGATCTTACGCAGCAACCCGGGCGAGACACGCTACTGTTCGCCGTCACAGAGTAACGAGCACGACTTGCTCGTCTGTGACACCGCGTATGGCGCGGTTCGCGTCGGACTGCCCCTGGATACGCTCGGTATGCTTTTCCCAAACCTGTACCCCGAAGCGAATCTTCCGCTGGATTAATTGCAGTGACATGCCACAAGGCTATGGGCTGACAGAGCGCTTGAAAACCAAAACAAAAGGGCTTACATCGCTGTAAGCCCTAGATATTGCTGGTGCGACTGCCGGATTCGAACTGGCCACCTGATGATTACAAATTCTTTCGTGCCAGTAACACTAGCTAACAATACACAACAAAATCAGGCGCTTACGCCAACTGACGCAACAGTGCTGCCTTGCCGATCTAACAGTAGTGTTGACGTTCTGTTGACAGGGGAATCACTTGGTGACGTCAGCGGATGCCTTAAGTCGCGACTTGCCGCGAAACGAACTGCCAAGCTCCCATACCAAGTCGCGTTGCGCTTGAACGCCTTCCTCAAAGGATACGCTAATTCCGTCCCTAACCATGCAAATCAGCACTTGAGCGTCGACGGCCTTAACCGCACCTTCCGAGTACTTCTTGTCGTCGTATAGGCAATACGATGTTGGCGCATACTCCCGCTTCGGCTTCTCAGCTGTTGACTGACTCTTCGTAGGTGCGTTTTGCGCACCGGCAGACATCGAAAGTACTAAGAGCGCGCTTGCAGTCAGGCTTTTAATCATGAGTTCTCCAATAGAGTAATAATATTGCCGCACGACATTATTGCATAAATTCATCATCTTCAAACCCACCGACCATGAGCCAGCGACCAGCGCCACAATTCTTGTATAGTTGCCCTTTCCCCCACCCTATGCCTTCACCGCGCAACTTGAAACAGTGCCCGCACATATTCGCCCACATATGATCATCAGCAACCTTGCCATCTATAAAATATTTTTCGTTGGCAAGTGTTTTCCCGCAGAGATCGCAATTGTCTGGCGGCCCGGCATAGTAGTCGTCTCGTTTTTCGCCCTTTTCCGGATTTGCCACCTCATCAAAAGCGGAGACTATCGCCGCTTTAGTTTCAACTAAAGCATCAACGGCATGGTCGCCAACCTCAGTATCCATTAGATCTATGGTCGCATTTCCTGATTGATATTTTTTCTGCAATTCAGAAAAAAATATTTCACCAAAAATCCCCCAGCCGATAAATGCAATCTTTTCCGCTCGAGGCTGCATTTTCATTCGATGTTGCTCCCACGGGTAAAATCCTTCATATCTTGGGTCGCATATATCTTCAACAAAATCCCTACCAGCTTTAGAAATTTCTTTCAGCGCTTCACCGTGACCTGATGGGCAAAAATCCCGGATGACATTATGGAATTTTTTGAAGAATGGAGCATTAACAATTTCTTCTTCATCTAAAATTTCATCCGAAAAAGCAAATGGTGCTACGACCATACAAGTAATTGAATACGGAGCCAAACTAAAACTTGCATGATCGCGCCAAAGATAGGCAAATCCATGAGAGCGTTGTTGACTACCCTTATTAGCCATTAGTTGTAGGGCAGCCTTCAATTGGTTTTCATGCAGTCTGAGATCGGCCTTATTTTTATAGTTATACAAGCAGATCTGGTAGCCACAGACCTGCTCCGGAGTCAATCGGTATTCAAGATCTTTTCCGGAAATTTCACTTGGATCAACAATCTGTAATGCGATCTCTGAATCGGTGAGTCGAACTGGAGCTAGACACAATAAGTTGCGACCTTGCCAAAGAATTTGATCGCGAGCATAGTGTTTAAGGAGAGTTGGCCAAACTGCGGAGATCAAAACATGTGCCATATCTCCCTCTGCGAGCAATGGAGTAAATTTTCTTATTCCAGCAGAATATGCCGCAAGCTCTGTACCGGCTTGACGAGATGGTGAAACCAAATTTTTCAATTCAACAATAACCAGTGATTGAGTTTCTGGTGAATATAGCACGAAGTCGGGTTTTAAAATTTCATCAACGACGGAAGAAATATCTTCGTCTTCTGAAATTTTTATAGTGTTATGCAGAGATGAAAAAACTTTCCTAATGGAATCTATAATTCGTGCTTCTGCATAGTTCTGAGGCTTACGCTCCTCCATAGCTTCCAGATTAACTATTAAATCACTTAATCCCTCTTCTTTTTCCAAATGGTTGCTGAGCCATTCTTGCATGTCCTTCTCTGAGGAAAATATTGACATTGTTTAACCTAGTTGATGAGTTGTTGGTATTGGCCGGATGGCATCGTCGCTGGCCGGGACCACAGGCCAAAACGCTCCTGCATGCCACCGTGAGACAAAATGGTTCCGCTGTCCAGCGACAATTAGAAATGCCGGCGCATTGACGCCAGACAGGCTTACATCGCTGTAAGCCCTTGATATTGCTGGTGCGACTGCCGGTATCACATTCCACTATGAAAAAACGAGAAAAATTCTCAGGATACCAACAAGGATACCAACAAAAATTGGCCCTTTTTATTTTGTTGTAAGGACGCATTAGATTTTGTAGTAGTTCCTTCCGTCATCGTGGTGCATCGCTAAAGACATACTCGTTGTAGCAGCCGCTCTGATACGCGATCCAGAAGTCTTCGCCCTCCGTAGCATTCCTCTTGGCGTAGTACGGGGTAGGTATGGGGCACTGTCTTAGGATCAAGTACGCCAATCGAAGGCGCATAATTTCCCCATGAGTGCCAGCTTCCGCAGGTCTTCATCAGTGTCGTCAGTTCATCATTCTGAAGCTCTTCGATCGTCATTCGATCCCAGGCCTTAGTCAGCAGCTGATTCTCACTGAGTGGATTGGTCAGTCAATAGCACCCCGCTAAGTGGGCAAATGGATCCATCTTGGTTAGAACGTCCTGTAATTTAAAATTGTAGTTCCTGTAATTTAAAGTTGTATTTAAGGAAAAACCTTAAGGTGATACACTGTTCCACAAACAAGTCCTGTTGAAAGCGTGAAACAACTTATGACGATACCTAACAATGACGATGGCGCTCAACAAATGATCCCGGAGCGGGCAAATCAACCTTGTCTCGGGGTACGTTCCCGCGTCACCATTTGCTACGTCAAAGAAGATGATGGCGGCGCAGAGTATGCAGCTCGCGGGCGTCTCCATAGGATGATCGATGCGATCCGTTGCCTCTTGGGCGATCGTAGGTACTGTCGGCCATTCAGTACACGCCAGTGGGACTGATCGTTGAAATTTACGAATGTATAACGCCATTGGAAATGACATGGAATTAGATATAAATTCGCCCCAACAGCCGTCGGAGGGATCCGGTGTTACTTGGCAATCTCGCGTACCAGTATTGAACCCAGGGGCGGTGATGCAGAGTTTGAGAACAGCAGGTTTGCCGCTGGCAAATTCAGTGGACACTGAAGGCGAAGAAAGTAGCCAAAGTTCGCTAGTCTGTGTTGCGGAGGTTCGAGAAAACCTGATTCATGCGCTGGTGGCATGTCCGACCGGCCTAGTTTATCGATTTGAGCCAGTCGAGTTTGAAGCCTTTTTTTGGGGATTTGCTGCTCGTAACTACTACTGGGTGACCTCATCCATGGCTGACAGGGAATGGGTCAGCAAATTAACCGATGTGCCATTGAAGTCTATGAAGGGTAAGGCCTTGTCTCGTTCAAAAGACGGACTAAGCAACGTACCGTTGAACTCGATTTTAGCGACTTTGGGGTGCGTACTGCAATAACAGAGGTTTGGGACAAGGGGAGATGGCCATTCGACGTCCCGCTTGCTAGGCATTAAACGGCGCCGAGGTGCTGTTGTTGCATATCCGCTCGACGCGCGACTCGCGCCCACACTGGCGGGCATGGCGCATCGGGTCAACAGTATAGTATTTTTTCAATGACTGAGAAGTAGGACATCGGCTGCGCTATTGGAGCTACTTAGACCAGTATTAGGCGCTGTCACTAGATGCTTCTAAGCTGAGGGTCGCAGGTTCGATTCCTGCTGGGCAGGCCAATAAAATTAATGAGGTATCCGTCGATTTGAGCATTTCCATTAATTTAGAAAATTCCATGTAGGCGCTATGTAGGTTTCACGCCCAACTCTTAGGAGCAGTAATGGTGAAATCAAAGGAAGTGGGCCTGTGTCGCCCGGAAGCGCATGGTCTTGCAGCAAGTCAAGCGCGCGTGCATGCCGCTCTTGCTCGCAGTATTGACGCTGAGATATCCAAGAGAAAGCAGGCGAAGCTTGATTTAGCTGAGGTGCTTGCACTGCTCGTAAATGCCTCTTTTGCAATTGAGCTATTCTTCAAAGCATTTATGCTAGGTAGCAATAATGGAAATTTTACTCGGGGACACGACCTATCTTTACTGCTGAAAGACATACCTGAAGAGCTAAATGAAATTCTCAGCGCCAAGTACTTGGCGTATCTAAAAGACAGCGAAGTACGGGTTCATGTTGTCGCGTTTAGGCTTGGAGAGGATGTCAAGGAAAAACCAGTTGAGCCGGAGTTTTCGATTGCAACTTTTTCTGATGTAATCGCTTGCCTTTCGGATATATTTGTTAGGGCGCGCTACTATTTCGAAAAACAAACCGCTGATGACTGGTCCGTCGTTGTGTTTCCGCAAGGCCCCTTGTTGTTTGTACTGGAAGCTCTCGAGACCACATATTCCGAGGCGCTAGCAGGGCGCACGGAAATATCCTCCAAGTAGAAATGTGGGTCACGGCTATATGCTGGCTTTACGCGAGGGTGTTCGCGCACGATACAGTATACATCCGCGCCAGCGCACTGCCACTTTTGCCGGCCCTGTACTTGGCGATGATGTGAGCGCGCTGCTCGGCGGCGGCTTTTGAAGGGCGGCCCAGCGTCTTGCCTTCGTTCTTCGCAAGGACCAGGCTGGGTTGCGTGCGCTCCACCAGTAAGTCACGCTCCCTCTCTGCCACGGCGGCCAGCATTTCAGCATGGTCAGCATCATTTTGCCCGCTGGCGAAGTCTGCGGCCCAAGGGCGGCGCCGACATCCTTCGCATTCCGACCTAGGCGCTGTCGATAATTCTCTGAGACATCATTCTTCTTGAATTTCAATCAACCGGTCCGAAGTAGACTTAACAGGCCGGCGTCGCTTGCGGGATTTTATGTCACCAGTGTCCATCAAAATCCGCTGGCTTAATAAGACAACAGTAATGGTAAACCGCCACCTTAGTTCTGTAAGGTGCTCAGCTGGGAACATTGGCCCGTCGACTCCGTCCCATCGAAGCAACGAACCGGCAAAGGAAAGTTTATTACATGCATCAGAAATGACTTCGTCCGAGAATGTTTTTAGAACGTAATGGTGTGCGCATTGGTTGCGCATCTCAGCAATTACACCTAAGTCCCTATGCATGACTTCAGAAATTAACCCAGCGGCGTAGCTTAAGTCGCAACGAGCTGAGAACGTCCCAAGTGCTCCGCCTTTAGGACTAAGCATGTTGCTTACGGTACCGCTGCCACCAATGAGAAACTTGGTCAAAATCGCACCCAAGCAGGCGTCAAGGTAAGCCGCGCTGACAATTATTACGGAGTGGTCCGGCTCGGCATTCAGGACGTCATAAAGCTTTTGCGTATCTTCCGTTAGCGTCTCTACTGGTAAAACTCTAATGTGCTTTTTACTCAAGTGACGAGTCCTTCCGAGGCATGTTCGTGATTAGTCAGCGAAAAATCTCATGAAGGTTTTACCACGCCAAGAATATTTGCGCGAGAAACTTCGTACTGGCGAGCCAGCGCGCTGATGCTTTCGCCAGCGGCGTACTTGGCGACGATGTCGTTGCGCTGTTCGGCCGTAGTCTTCGACGGACGGCCCAGCGTCTTGCCTTCGGACTTGGCGCGGGCGAGGCCTGCTTGAGTGCGCTCCACCAGCATGTCGCGCTCCATCTCGGCCACGGCGGCCAACATGGTCAACATCATCTTTCCCGCCGGCGAGGTCAGGTCTAGCTTGCCCAGTTGCAGGACGATGACGCTGATTTTGCGGCTGGCCAGCAGCTTGACGGTGGCGCCGACGTCCTGCGCGTCACGGCCCAGGCGGTCCAGTTTCGCCACCACCAGAGTTTCCCCATTCCGAATCTGCCCGAGCAGTGCCGCGAACTGCGGGCGCTGCGTCGCGCTTGTCTTGCCGCTGATGGTGTCCGCGAACCAGAAATCGACTTGGTGGCCGGCGGCTTCGATTTCGATGCGCTGATTGTCTGCGCTTTGTTCGGTGGTGCTGACGCGGCCATATGCGAAGGTTGCCATGGTGTTTCTCCGGTTAAGACTGTTAGAAAACACTGTTAGAATATATCAACCTGTTAGAAATGGCAAGCCCTATATTTTTAACATTGAGATCGCTTCCTTTTCATACCTGTTGGAAATCGTTCGTTTTCTAACACTGGCTTGTTGAACGTTGCACCTAAGTCCAAAGTGCTTTTTTCTGCCAGTCCGGCGGGAAACCCGCCGCGCTTAAGTCAATGAGGGGATTTGAAGGGAATGCAATGCACAATGCTTTCATGCGTGCAGCCCAATCGTCGTGCGGCGCGATAACGGATAGCATTTTTTTCAGCACGCACAGCGTCCCGTAAATCCTGGTTTGGGCATGGTTGTTACCAACCAAATGATTGAGATGGTGATGGGGCGGACTAGGCGGAAAAGTGGGCCGGTCCGCGAAATTGCGGTTCCACAGCCGGGAGTGATGGGCACTTGCATTGCGGGCGAAGTTGATGGCGCGCAGCCAGGACTCTAAGTATTTCGCCTCGGGCATTCCATACCGTTGAGCTATGTAGAGGCGGTCCTTGTATTTCATTCCCGCGAAAAACTTCGAAAGCAGGCCAAAATCCCAAACCTCTACGGCTACCCAAATTGGCATCTTGCCGCCATAAGCAATCGCGTGATGCTTAACGAAGTCTTCTTTGTGGGCTTTTTTAACGACCTCTTGAAGCCGCAGACACCACGCCTGATAAGCAGTTTTGCTCGTACGAGTATCGATATCAGAGCAAAACTTACCGTCAAGTTGTTCTGGCATTTCGTGTGCGATGCGGTGCCTTTGTCCAAGTCGATGGGCTATGTCAAAGCGAAGTGAAACTTCCACACGCTCTACTGCATCTAGCACGAGGAGGCGCAACTGCCTATCGAAGTCATAAAGTTGGCTTACGAGTTCAACACTAGTTCCTTGTTGAAAGTCGTCCTGCCGTCCGGGTGTGCCTCGTGGCTGCGTCTTGCGTAGAGGGTAAAAATATCCAGATAGCCGATAATATCCGACCCTGGCCAGCGTAGCGCTCGCGGCTGCGTCATCCGCGACAGACATACCTCGACTCTTTAGGAGAGCGAGCTGCTCCGCTACCGTCTTATGGAACTTAATTGTGGAATAGTTACCTGGAGGCATAAAGAGAAATCCCCTACTTGAGACACCAGCACATGACCGGGCACAGAGGTAGGGGACTTATTAACAAGAAGTATGCCATTAGCCCGGGCGGCTTGTCTACATAAAAATCAATCGTACGCAATAAATTGCATGTAAAAAATTGCACGCAGAAGCGCGTAATTTTTTGCGGATATTCAGCAAGATGCCAGAAGATGTAAATTTTTACAATGGAAATCGTTGTTGCATTATGACACATCCATCCGCCACTCGCCGCACGCGCGCTGCCCCTCAATTACCTTCTCCACGATGCGCTGCAGATAGTCCAGCTGGCCGGGCAAGTCCGTCAGGCAGGCGGCAGGGTCATGCACCTGCAGCACAATGCCGGGGTCAGCGGCGCCAACATCCATGCTCATGCTGATCGGCTGCGGCGCCGGCGGCTGGCCGGGCGCGCGCGGCGGCGTCCTCAATGGCGGCAACTAGCTGCGGGCGAGCCCTGATGTCAAGGGGAGCCCAATTTTCCCCAGTTGGGGATTGTTGGGTTCCCACTGACACCCTGACGAACAGCTCGGCCGCGGTCAGGCCGCTGGGCAGTAGCCGGGCGACTTCGCACCAGACCTCAAGCCGGCCGGGCACGCGCACGATGCTAGTCCGCTGCTCCAGCACCTCGGGCCCGCGCCGCGCCAGCACGATGCGGACGTCGCCGGCCCACTGCCTATCCCCCTCGGCCTGGCCCTCCGCCACGATGCGGCCTGCATCCGCGACGCTCACGCCCAGTAGCAGCGCTAGCCCTCGGTCGTTGAACACGTCGTAGAGCGGCTCGCCGATGGCCGCGTCCAGCGGCATCGATGAGCGGCTCACTTCACACCTCCATCATCGCCGACCAGCTTAATGCGGCCGGGCGGCACGGGCTGCCGGAGGGGAGCTTGTGACGTTTGATGACACCGAGGATGGGTGGTGTGCATTAGTTTTTTCGCCGATGGCCATATATGCAGGTACTCCTACCGCCAGTGCCAGCAATAGTCCGCCCACAACAGCAAGGAGGCTTAAAGCCCACTTCAAGGTATTCCGGTAGGCTGCTTCGCCCAATTTCACTGCCGCCCACTCCAAATTTAATACAACCGATGCTTGCTCCGTTGCTTTTTCAACCGCGTCAAAAACCGGGGTGATATCGGCATCAAAATCCTGTAGGTAACTGTTCTGCGCAGTAATCACTGTCTTCAGCAAGTTGACTAACGTCTTTTGCTCCGGCGGCCCTTGATGTATCCGTAATAGAATTTTGCTGAAGGTTTCCGCAGCTTCATGGCGGATGTCAGAAATCTTCGCCGTTGATATGTAGAATCTCGTGTCAGCAACTCCCTCATCCTCATTCACGCGAGACTCTTGAGCGGCACGCGCCATAGTTCGGGCACTAGCTAGAAACTTGGCAATATCGTCCCGTAACGCCCCGGTGTCCGTATGTCGAAACTCCGAAATCTTTGATTCTTTCGAAACTATCAAAGTCGCGAGAGCAAGACCGCCCGTTACGAGAGCGGCCGACAGAGTGCCGAGAACCGGAAGTAGTGAAGAAATTTCCATTTTGTCTTTCCAACGTTGCTATTTAGCAGGCATGTATAGCTAGAGTCCAGCCACCCGTCAACTTCAACATCGCTCGAAAATCCGGTTAGCGCCAGCACGATGCGAGCACCCACCGTGCACCAGACCGATACGGTGCGGGCAAGGTGCTGACCTCCAAAGATTTATGGGCGTCGACCGCGCAACGTCGGAAATTGTCCCGTGGTCGTCCGCTGGCATTGCTTTGCTGAATGAGTCAGCGTCGAGTCCCCCGCCGAGTGACAGTGTACTCACGGCCGCAGTTAACGCCAGCAACGTTATTTGCGCTGCGTACCACCTGCCCGTTCCTGGATATTTTCGCTGGACTCGGCTTTATCACGCTCTAGCGGCGAGCTAAACTGCGCACCTATTCGCATCGAAATCGTTCAGAAATCAGCCGATTTCCACACAAATATTGGGTCATTCCCCCTATGACGAGGCGCCTTCTTTGATCGTTTCGAAACTGCGCACTATCCGCGAAGCATCTGCGCATTTATCTTGGAGGCGTTATGGCAAGTGATAAGATTGCAACAACACAGCCGAGAGGAATTTTTCAATGGAACGGCCCAAGTTTATACCACCGCCTGAGCATGCAAAAATCAATCAGTTTGCTATTAGGTGTTTTCGAGATACGGGGGATGCAGACTACCTCGCTGCGCGCCTAGCGATGAAGTCTCGTTTGCCCGGGCCATTTCTTTGGTCTGCTGAGCAGGCCATCGAGAAATATCTTAAGTGTATTTTGATGCTGAACCGGCAGCGGACGAATGAGCTATCGCATAAAATTGAAGTGGCTCTGGCCCAGATTAATACTGCCCTACCTTTCAAGATTTCGCTTGGCAAGGACGAACAAGACGTTTTCGACCATATCGCCAATTGTGAGGGGGACAGGTACCTAATATATTCGCTAGAATTGGATGACATTGAGGTCATAAAGCTGGACCGTCTCGTGTGGCGCCTACGGCAATACTGTCAGCCACTAAACGTAGTGCACTACGCCGACGCCCCCAGTGAGGCGGTGCTGCTGCAGAATGTACGCCGTATCGAAGCAGGAATTGGTGGCCCACCTAAGCAAGGGCATATTCAAGGCGCCTTTCTTGAGACTGTGCTAGTGAATCGAAAACACCCCGCGCATGCAGCACTTGTCTGGCAAAACGTCATGTTTTCACTATCAACTAGAAAACATGTCCTTTTTCGAGATAACTATCAAGCAATAAATGCGCCGCTATTTTTAAACCCCGAGCTTGCCGCCGAAGCTGCGAAATGGATGAAAATCCCGAAAGACATCATCGCTGGCGCCCAGATACTTGCCAAGCGACGAGCCGAAGAACGGCAAAAGTAAGCAAATAGCTGGGCCATTGCGTCGGGTTAATCATTTGCGCATTCTTTCGCGGCCTGCTCAAGCATCTGAGAGAGCAGCATCAGATTGCCCATGCTCTCGACCCGCTCCGGCATACGCTCCAACTGCCGCAGCCTGTAGGAACGGTGAGCGATGCTGATGTCGTCGAGCTCAGTCAGCAGCTTGGCGCGCGTCTCGTAGAACATCGCACGCCAGTGCCTGCCCAGCCGGGCGCTGGCGCGGCGCTCAGGATGCCACGCCTCAATGGGCTGGCGGCTCAGCACCAGGCCGAATTGTACTTTGACGGCGGCCGCCACCTGATAGGGTGTGTCATAGCACGCGAGGGCGGCAAAGATATGACTCGCGTCCTCGGTCGGCTCAGGTCGTGCAAGTGGCGACTGTAACGTCTAAGTTCATCGGACTAGGCAAGTGGCAAGGTTTTGTTGTCTCGCACTGAGAATGCGTTGCTCAGATCGTCGCTGATGTGCGGACAGACCCCACCAGCCGTTTATGGTTGCAGGCAATGACTTTTTGACGAAACTAGACCTGAGCTGCAACCAATGTATGTTTTGAAATCTGCGGGATGTAACTCGACGCTGTGCCTCTTAAATAACGATTCTGAATGTCTCAAACGACGAAGATCACCCTGCAACCACCAAATCCGCTAGGGGTGTAACCTGCAAAATCGCCTCCGCTGGCGGCGGCCGTCCCTGGCTTATTGCACTGGCCAAAAAGCCGTGAAAAACAGCGACTGGCGCGTCTGCAAATCCGAACTATTCCGGAGGGCAAAAAAATGGCGAAATCACTGCCGCTTTCCCTCTAAATCCGAACTATCTGTAAGAGTCTATTTTTCTCCAATGGCGTGGGGCACCATCGCCCAATTTCATCCGACCGATCCGCATGTAGGCGATCAACAGCTCTCTGCCAGTAAATTCCAAGTTTTTGAGAAACGGCCCATAAGATGCCGTCAACTCTCGAACGGAAGGAATTACCAATGAAGAAGAACTATCAAACTATATCGGCCCAACCTAAAGAAGTCTCACCAACTTCCAGGGGAACTACAGACCCAAGCAGGCATCTTCGCCTCATTAGAAACATATGGCATTACCGTTTCTGTATCGCAGGCGTCAGGATTCAACGAACGACGCATGAGCGCGATCGGGCACGAGCCGAGCTGGTTGCGCAGAAAGCCTATGAAGACGCCTGCACCGTTGCCAGCGGCGGAAAGCTTATCCCCACGCTATCTGCGCTAACCGCTGAGTGGCTTAGTGTTCGTGGACCGGCCGTGAGCCGAGCCCATGTGAACGGCGTCTGGTCTTTCGCGCGCGGCCATTTGTATGATCTCGGTGAATTACCTATCAGTGAACTGACTACGAAGCGAGTTGAGCTGGCGCGTAACAAGCACCTCGAAAGCCATAGTCCAGCTACGGCAAACCATTGGCTACGCATCATAAAACTGATCGTCAACTGGGCCGTTCGCCGCGAAATCATTGATCGCCTCCCATGGAAAATCGACATGATTAAAATACAGCGGCGCCCAAGATCCACGCTGCCAATCGAATTGGCCAAAGACTGGTTCGTGGCTATGGACAGTGCTGTACTTAACTCGCCATCGATCAGTACCGCTGTTCGGCTTATGTTCGGGCTTGGTCTGCGCGAGTCGGAAGCGTCTAGCGCGCGCTGGGAGTGGATTGACTGGGAGCGAAGGACATATACGCCAGGCGTGACGAAGGGAAGGGAGGCGACTGCGATCCCGATGCCGCGTTGGATCATCGACCACCTTAGTCCGTTAAGACTGCCAGCTGGCCTGATTGCCCCAAGTCGCCGCAGAAAGCAGATGTCTTCAGGCTACGCAACGAAGGCCATCTCCGTGGCTAATTTGTCTTGCGGAATTAATGGCATTACACCGCATCGGTTAAGAGGATCATTCGCAACTCTTCTTGCTGAAGAGGGGACGCCTATCCAAACCGTTCAACAAATGATGAGGCACAAAGACGTGAAGACTACTATGGCCTACTTGGAAGTGAACCTCGACACCGCAGCCTTAGCCCAAGACCGGCTGGGAGACCGCTTGGGGCTAAACTCGATAACTGCGAGGGCCGTTCCGTGTGAATTGTCGAAGCCCTGATTGGATCTGACGCAAATGCCGCCACAAGGTGGCACCTGCTTGACGCGGACTTAACCATCCGTCTCTTGGCCCGTCGCGCTTAACCTATCCCAACCATCTACCATGGGAAAAGTGGCCGGCATTTCGGCCATCAACTCGGCGAGTACGTAACGGGGCCGTTGAGGCACGCTAACGATAATTTTTGTATCGGACACAGTCAAACATACCCTCGATCCATCGTGCAGATTGTTCTGCTCAACAAACATTCTGGGCATCGTGATAACCAAAGAGTCACCTTCACGGCGCAGTGTCCGAAACATATGTGTCCTCGCCTTTCCGTGAGAATCAAAGTCGGTTGTAAATCCTATCTATGTGGCATAGATTATCATGCCGGACAAGCAGGGTGACATGTGCGCCGATTTGGCTCTTTGATGCTAATTACGAAGATGGCGCCGAAGGGAGCGAAGAGCGCACCACATTTTGTGCGGTTTTGTTGTGCGCCCTTGGGACTTCGGCATCGGGCAGGCACCAGAGCCATGCGCCGCCCATGCTCGACTTCTCAGCTTTAATACCCAGCGATTTCTTGATGCGCTTAGCGGCATCCCATGAATGGCCTGCGTCGCGTACTTCGGTCTGTAACTGCTTGGCTGCCATTCTTCCGCCGGCGTCTTTTAAGATATCGATTAGCATTCCCGCGAGTTCGTCGCGCGTAGATTTATCTCCATCCTCACCGATTTCAACTTCGCCCAGAATTTCACGAGCCGTACCTTCGATCACTCCTTCCCATACGGCGCGTGTGGCCTCGATGCCGCCGTCAATTGTCACCAGTTCAAGCCCATAGGCTACGCCACCGTCATCTGGTGCTATATTCGATTTCGCCCTTGCTAGCACGCGCCGACTACTGTCTTCCTCCTTCGCCGTCACAAGCACCATTCGCGCGAGCGCACCGAAGGCCTGGGAGCCGATTACACGATCTTGTGGCGTTTTTCCCGCGCCTCCCTTGGCGAAGTGAGTGATCCCGATTACCGCGCAGCCGTGGGCTTCTGCGAAGTCCACCACAGCCTGCAAACTGCGACGCACATCATTGGCTCTGTGCATGTCACCGGCCACGGCCGATACGATCGGATCTATCAACAGAAGACTCACACCTCCCATAGCCTCAGCTGCACGGTGCAGCTCTGGTATGTCCTGTGACGGATCGAATGGCATGCTTTCGCCGTTCTGAGCGACACCCTCAATAAAGTGGCAGCGCCGCAAGTCGGCGCCGGACGCGATTAGACGCGGCACAAGGGTATCGTCAGCCACATCTTCACTGGACCAGATTAGAACATTACCCGTTCCCTTGCTGTAGGTGCCATCTGGCCAGCGGCCGCCGGCTGTGAGCACGGCAGCTAAGGCTAGCGCCAGGGTTGTTTTGCCGGTCCCTGCGGCGCCGGCCAAGATCGTCAATTTACCGGCGGGAAGCCAGCCAGGCCATATCCAGCTAATTGCTTGAGGCTTGATTTCGGCGCCGCAACGAATTTTCACGACGCGCGCATCAGGCGGAGTCGCAAAGCGGTCAAGGGGCAGTCCGCCGGTGGCCTTTTCCAACAACATTCGTGCTGCTCGCGCGGCATCGTCCTCTTTGCTGAGAGTAAAGCCTGCCAATTCTTCGCTTATATTTTTGTTCGGGATCATGGTTTTGCCAACTTCAAAAAGGCAGTGCGGTTGTGATCGCTGTCAACCAACAGCAACCGCCTAGGTCTTGATCGGTAGAGGAGGTCGGACAGCGCACGCAACTGGCCATAACGTACCAACTCACCTGGGAACGCTAAGACAACATCAAGACCGGCGACAGCACTGCACTCAGCAAGCGAAGGCAGATTGACTAAGTCGATCTCGATGGCGTTTCGCTTCGGGGGCCTGTAACCGACACCTAGCCAAATTGTCCCATCGGTAGGCGCTAGACCTAGCTCTGTCCTGATGCGCGCAAGTTCTGCAAGAGTGCTCATGCTGTAGCTGCCAGTCCGTTCAGCCTATTTTTCAATCGATAAAAAGACGCTGCTTGAACCGCACGGCTGCGCGAAGTGTGCGGAAGCGCGCATTCAAAATAGATCGCTCCCTTTACTCCCTTCGCTCCCTTCGATAGGCTTTCCTGCTCGCTAGCATACAAACTCTGCATCATTGCGCACTCCTATCCGTATGGTTCGGAATGGCCTGCTGCACAATAAATTCGTCAACCTCGGCAGTGTCCCAAACGGTGACAGATGTACCCAATTTAAAGGGTTTGGGGAACTTGCCTTCACGAACCCAGCGCCAAATGGTTGCTGGGCTCACAGGCAATTTACCGAGCTTGGTCGGAGTGCTTGCTAACTCACTGATTCGAATGACCTGCTGTGACACTTGATTCTCCATCTTGGCACGACATAGTGCGATGGCGAGCATATTAACAACTCGACTCCGTTTCACGACAAAACTTTGACGGCGTAAGATTTTTGCAAGCGATCAGCCAAGCGGCAGGGCGCTCCCCAGGAAGTTGGCATTTGCACTTTTGGCTGGCCCCTGGCTTGAGCTAGATTACAGTCGGTGTTAAGATTGCAGCCGTGCCTCGGCGGGGCGCTCCCTGTCGGCAAATCGGGGAATCCCTTTGGGAACCTGTCCTCTCTGTAACGATCTTCAAGATCATCCAATTTTTTGGCCCGAAACCCTTCGTGTTTTCGTTCGGGCGCATAGCCGACGTGCGCGCTCCCGAACGCAATCAGGAGGAGTTTTTCAGTGTCCAGTATCCATACGAACGAACAAGCGTTCAAATCGAAGGCCAAATTATTGGCCACTTTTTTAGACTTGCAACATAGCGTTGCATTGAATCTGCTATCGAGGATTCTAGGGTACCTTGACTATGACGCCGCCCGCCGTCTCCGTCTAGAAATTCCGGAAATCGCTTCTAGGCGGCAATTGGCCGAACGTATTGGCCAACTGGTTCCTGAGCTCACTTCCGGTAAGCGCCAAGAGCTGATGGCGCTACTCAAGCTGCGCACGCTCGATGATTTGGTGGTCTCGCCCGACGGGATGGGTGATGTTTCAAGTTATATTGAACCAGCCACTGGGGCACTGAGTACCTCTTACCAAGCGGCCATTCGGGAAGTCCAGCCCGTTTTTTTGAAGATATCGGAGCTGTTCTTGCGTTACAAGCAAGGGGAGATGCCTCCCGGTTCAGTCCGCGCCGTCGTTGACGGCCTAAAAAAACTTCATATAGATGATGCGCGCGAGGCCATTGCGATGCTCGCTCCAGTCCAACTTTCGTTCCCTCTCCTGCTGCCGGTGAGTACGGCGATGCTTCAGCTTCAGTTACTCAGAAACGAACTGCGGAAGATGCGCGCGCATCAGGACAAAGCCCTTCAGACATTCAACGTAATGTACGAAATGGCCACAGCTGACGACGGCTTGGCTGCAGACAAGACCCGCGCCGAACTTGAGCACTATGGCTTGCTGATCGCAGGAGCCATGAGGCAACTCGGAGCGCACGACGAATGTTTTAGAGTGTTGCAACGCATCGCTGCCCTGCGCTCGTCACTCTCTGCGAAAAAAGAGCATCTGGCGTTGTGGATGCGCGAGCGTGTACGTAGAGAGGCCGCCATTTCAGCCATGTTTGCAAAGGATTACCAGAGCGCTCTGATGCAGTTGACGCCGGATATGCTCGAATCGGATAGTCGTGCTTGGCCCGTGACCGCGACCGTCGAAGCAATTTGCAGAGCTCAGCTGGGAGATAAACGCCGGGCGGGACATCTGGCCGACCTCCTTCTGAGCAGCAACAAAACACGGTCAGCGCTCGGCCTTTGCTGCGAACGTGGCATGTCCCGTCGGCGTCCAGAGTCTTTGCCGATCGCCATTGACGTAATGGAAATTTTCGAAAAGGGTAATTGGGACACGTTGCGACATGTTGACCTCAGAGCTTTTGGCGAAGCCAAAAAGCTGTTTTCGCGCCATGATCAGCGACTCCAGAATATTTTAAGTACAAGCGAACTTGTCTTTAGGGGTGTACGATTTCCGAACCTAAGTTATCGGGAAAAGCCAACCAAGAAAAAGAGAGACTTCCTCGATACACCGGAAATCCAGCCGCTTGTTCTCGAGTTTGACCGTCCCTGCAACGGACCAGGCAATGAATCGGTATCTGTTCTCTGCTTGGCACACTCGGATTTTTTCGGGATGAGTACCTTCGGGGTGCCAGCTCAACTGGCGGATATCCATGTGGGAAATGCGCTTTTCCAATCCGATCCTGCGAAGCTACGTTGGCTCACGCACATTCTGTCAAGTGAGGAGTTTCACACGCTATATAAGGAACACCATATGACTTATGAAAGCGTGAGCATCCAGTTGTCCTCAGGGCGCACATTGCCGGGCCGGCTGCGTTCAAACGGGGCTCCATCGCAAAGCCATCTCAACTGGCCAGAAAACATGGGATATTTTTCTAAGGAGGATACTGGACTTGGCATTGACTGGGCGAGGAGCGACTTGTGTTTCGAGTTGTTTCTGGCATGTGAGGATGCCATCAAGTCACCGCTACCGCCCGTCGGAAAGGTGAAGGAATTACCTGCTACCTTGGTTAGTCAAGCGATGGAAGCATTGCAAGAGCAGCTGGAGTCATATCTGAACCTAAGTTCGACCGAGCTCGGTTGATCATCCCAATTGCCAACTCCCCTTGGGTGCTCGCCTGAGGGTAGCTGGCTTAATGGGCAGTAATCCTTACTTCATCTGACAACAACAGTCAGATGAGTTAGAGTCCTTATATGCCACTGCCGCCAAAAATGGTCTCTCGATATCAACAGCCAAGCGCGTTGTATGGCCGTTTGCGCTTATTTCTGACGCAAGGACAATTCGATGCCCCAAGAAGACCCAACTTACTTCGGTACTTTTCAACTGCACGGGCATGATGTCTGGGGACAAATAAAACTCGCTGGATCGAAGACTCAGCTAACTTTGAGGACGGAGCAACGATCAATCAAGAGGCGAGCTCCTTCAACAATATATGGTCGGCTTCATGACTTTAAGCTTGTATCTTGCGTCCATTGCGTTGGTGGGGAATCTCCATTACAAGCTTGGAATAGTGAAGGACTCACCTCCATTTCGTGGGATATTTTTCCACATCAAATCTTGATCGGTAACACACATTTTGATCCGGCGACGAACCGGGTTAAGAAGGTATGGTTTTCGACAGGAGATATATATCGGATACTCGACGATTTCGATTCCTTTGGAATAGTCTTTTCACCGTCAACGGAACAGCAGGCTGTAATTCCCAAGACGATCGGTAAACGAGAGATACCAATCGGTCCGAAACCAACGCTTGTGTATTTTGCCGGTAGAACGACTTTGCTGAGCGCGCAGTTCCCTTTTGGAAAATTCGAAGTGTTAGTATCAGTAGGGGCCAACGATAGTTCGCGTGGTGCCAGTATTGAAGCTCACATGTGGCTACAGTTGGAATTCGAGCAACCTACCGATCTAGAAATTTGTCTTAAGCGAGTTAGAGCAATTGGGCAATTCCTCAGCATTATTGCCGGGAGATCGCAAGGCATTGAGCGGTTGCAGGTCGAAGTCGATGGCGGGGAGGATGGGGCTTCGCCGCTTGATGTGCATTGGAATCTTGGACCACTACAGGGTGAACAAGAACAAGACACGCCTTTTTGGGATGATATGCCGCTCGACGGTGTTAGACGGCCCGAGGAATTCACAAACGTTATTCAGAAATGGTTTTCTTCAGATGCACGTATAGCCGCAGGAGCGAAGCTTTATTCTTGCCTTCAAGACGGCAGTAGCTTTAAGCCTGACCGGCTCGTGGCTGTGGCAAATCTATTTGACTTAACGAGTATTGGTTCGCTTAGCGAAATCTCCCCCGAGTTGGAACGAGCAAAACAAGAGTGTTTAAGCACTCTTCGCTCGGTGTCGCCTAACGATGATCGGGACAGTGCTATCCAGGCAATACAAAGGATTGGCTCCCTTACACTTCTTAAAAAAGTGCTTTCGAGAGCTGAGGTCCTTCGGGGATATTTTCTCCTAGATGATTTGGACAAAGTTTTACGACAAGCCGTTCTTTTCAGGAATTATTTTGTTCACGGGCATGGCGACACGAGATTTAAATATGCAATAGTTGAACCATATATGATTTTCCTGACTGAAACCTTGGAGTTTGTATTTGCAGCGGCGGAGCTCATTGACTGTGGTTGGGCCGCGGCCAACTGGCGTTCACGAGCTCATTACGGTCGCCACTGGTTTACTCGTTATCTTTCTGACTATGAACGGGAGAGTCGCGCGCTTTTAGACGCATTGGAACAAAAGAAGAAAAAATAAGTGGAACTATCGTTGCACCTACGATTGTAATGGTCGGAGCCATTCGGTTACCTGCCCAATAATTTGACTGGTGTGTTGCGTTGACCGATTGAATCCGCTGGCAAAAATGACCTGTCGTCTGACGGCAAGTGTGAGTGACCTAGGGAGGCGCTGATTTAATCGATTTTTCGGTCCATTTCCCGCTGTAAGTCCTTGATTTATCACGGAATGGACTTTCAGAAAACGAATAAATCAGCGCTTCCCTAAGGGCTGCTAAGACTGTTATTCAATCTATTTTTTTGCTGTCATCGGGACTAAGCCGTGCCGCGCAGCTGCACTACGTCCGCCCCTATGCGTAACTTTTCCAAATAGTCTGCCCAGCGCTGCATCATTTCGCGGCGGGCCGGTAGGTGTGCTGTTCGATTGTAGGCTCGGCCGTTAGCGTCCTTGACGGCGTGTGCAAGCTGGTGTTCGATCAAATCTACGCGCTCGCCCAACACTTCGTCCATGATGGTGCGAGCCATTGCCCGGAAGCCGTGGCCGGTCATAACTTCCTTGGGGTAGCCCATGCCCCGCAACGCGGCATTGATCGTGTTCTCGCTCATGCATGTCTTACTGCGAAGGCTGGGGAAGACATACTTACCGAGTCCGGTCACCGGATGCAGCGAGCGAAGTATTTCGACCGCCTGCGACGATAACGGCACCATGTGTTCGACCCTCATTTTCATCTTACTGGCCGGTATGCGCCATTCTGCCGCGTCAAGGTCAATCTCACTCCACTCAGCGGTGCGGAGCTCACCTGGGCGCACGAACACCAGCGGCGCTAGTTTGAGCGCAGCGACAGCCGCAGGGAAGCCGTTATAGTCGTAGATGGCCCGCATGAGCGCACCGGCCTGCTTAGGCTCCGTGATGGCCGAGAAATGGGTTCTAGGGACCGCTGCCAATGCGCCCTTGAGATCTGCTGTCACGTCGCGCTCTGCCAAGCCGGCGGCCACTGCGTACCGGAATACCTGCCCGCATATTTGTTTGACGCGGTGAGCTGTGTCGATCGCGCCTCGCGCCTCCATTTTTTGAACTGTCGTCAGTACATCCAGTGGCTTAATTGTGGATATGGGAGTCTTTCCCAGGAAGGGGAAGACATTGTTTTCCAAAGCGGAGGTGACTTTTTCCTGGGTATTGGCGCCTCGCTCTGCGGAAGTCTTAACGAGCCATTGACGTGCCACGACTTCGAACGTCTGCTCCGCCGCTGCGTTCCTGGCCAGCTTCTCCTCGCGTTTGGCCTGGCTCGGATCGATAGGCGGAATCGATGCCAGCAGTTTGCGTGCGTCTTCACGGCGTGCCCTTGCCTGAGCTAGCGATACAGCGGGGTAAATCCCTAGTGCTAGTGTCTTCTGTTTGCCATTGAATCTGTAGTTCATGCGCCAGCATTTTGCTGTCGCGGTTACTAGCAAATACATGCCGCCGCCGTCGCTGAGCTTGTCGCCAGCAGGCGCTCCACTATGCTTCACCAGCCGGATACCCGTGTCCGTCAATGCCATCGTCTAACCCTTTGTTGGTATGCTGCTTTTTGTACTTCAGTGATACCAACAAAAATCCCATCATTTTGTTGGTATCGCATGCTATTGCATAACTTGGGGTGAGACAACAAAAAACCCGCTTCACCTATGAGGCGAGCGGGTTTCGAGACTGCGTAATACAGGGTGATACATGTTGCTGGTGCCGACTGCCGGTTTCGAACTGGCCACCTGATGATTACAAATTAGCTGAGAAGACTGTATGTCTTTGATTATTAAGCGAATCATACCGTAATCGAGCGTATGGAAAAGCACTTTAACATCAGTAACTTAGCGTAATTTTGCGAAGTCGATGAGAACTAGGAGATGTACCGCTGCTGTACCTGCTAGTCCTGCTGCGCAGTTTGTCACAAGGAGAAGAAAGGGTCACCAAGCGATCCGGCTTGATCGTGATGCGGACAAATCATATCGCGCAGATAGGCTGCCTTTGAACTCGTCATCAGGATATTCTTGTTCCCATCATATTCGAGCAGTAATTCTGGACGCTGTTCTTTGGCCCAAGGGAGGATAAGCGACATGAATTGCCCAACCGCCGCCGAAGCCAAAACACCGTTTGGCCAGACAACTTGGGGGCGACCACCAGCTTGACCATACTTCGCGGCCTCTTTTGCCAAATCGCTGTCCCGCAAGATGCCCATGCAACGCAGGCAGGGGCTTCTTGGCAAGGAAATCGCAACTTGTCCACTAACTGCGAAACCGTTCGTGATCGCGTGAACATCCATTCCGATGTCGATGTATGGAATAAGAAATCGTCGACAGAACTGTTCAAGTTCGCTGCGAGCTAGTAGGCTATCGACGCATCCAAAAACCACTGAGCAATTGCGCAATCGGGATGCAGCTTCGTGCCATCGAACAGGTAGCGCCATCACGTTAGCGCCTGGGTTGATGTTCTTAATCAAACGTCGAATCACTACGGTTTTCTTGCGAGCGGCCTTCGCGTCAGATGGGCGGCTTCCTATCATCCTGGTGAGATTTGAATCTTCGACATGATCGAAATCGCACAGTAGGAACCGAGAAAATCCTATGTGGGCAAGCTGCTGCGCCACATGTGAACCGCCGCCGCAAAGTCCAATGATCGCTATTTCTTGGGCTGCGAACTCCACTTCGGCTTGCGAACCCAAGAAGCCTTGCCGGCCATTTCGATGATCGGTATTCATGCGCGAACGTTCTTGGTTGGGAGGCCAATGAGGCCAAATTCTCGGATCGGGACTGGAGACCGCTCGTTGGGAAGCCAACATAGACCATACGCCGAGTCGTGGCTGAGCACTACAACTCCATGCGGCCTGTTAGGTTGCACCTTAAAGAAGTCGGGCACAAATTTGTAGCTCTCCGCGATGTCGGTTTCGCTAAATCCCGGAACTCCATTGTGTTCGTGACGATGGACATGAAAGATCGAGCAAGGCGAACTGTACGCATGCTGCAGTTCGCGCCTAAACGCTCCCGACCCGATCATGGCACCAACCTTTGGGTTCTTCTCGTAGTGCTCGTCTGCCACAGGTGCGTAGCTCTCAGCGAGTAGAATGAGTTCATTACCCTCCCCCATACCTGCTGCGCAGTGCATGAAACCCACACGTTCATGTGCAAACTTATGGCGGCGTGAGAAGTCGTTTTGCATTTCGGCGTAGAGCTCCTGTGCCATTCGAAATTTGATTTTCATAGTAGCGCCCTCAGATGTGCGGCCAAGATTTGTGCTAGCGTAAGGCTGGCCGGCACGTTTTGCCAAGACCATGAATGCCACTGACGTTCAAGGATGCGAAACGTGTTCCAGTTGGCGCTCTGCCCACATCCTTCACAAGCCTCCGACAGAAAAAGCCGTGTCATGTAGCCGGTTGGGTGAGCCATCGGGCACAGAAGCGCATTCAAGGTTCTTTGCCCTTTGCTAGTCGAAATGGTGATGGCAGGGATGTAGATGAAGTCAATCCCAGCCTCAGCCATCGTCTGCGCATTCGGGTAAATCGCCCGAATGCCGTTGAGCTTGTCGTCCGAAATCACGACGAAGACCCCGTGCGAACGTGAGACACAAACTCTTCGTGGTGTCGGAGTTCAAACATCGAATCATCCGGCAAGTGCTCGAAGACCCCATGCTTCACATGATCGAGATCGTAGTCAGCATGGACATCCAGCAATTTCTTCAGCTCGGATACGCGGTAGGCACCTACCGGCAACGTGACATCTTTCCCATCAATGCGGACAGAAACCGTGTGCGGCTCATGTTGTTCTTGAGCAGGGATCACGATAAATTTGTCGTTTGGCTTAACGATGATGCGGTATGCATCGTCGAGCAGTTCGTCAACAAGCCCGTCCAAGTCCGCAACGAGCCGGCTACCTTGGGCTGCATTCGGGTCGAGTGCCTTGAGTTCAGCGGCCTTGAGTTTGGGATGGCGCAGTGCTTGAGTTTCGCTAAGCATCAGATCGTTGAGGAAACAGCGGATTGGATGCCGAAGCGGCGGATTGTCTTCGACCAGATGAGTGCCGGGCGGTGCGACCGAGAATTCTTCGCCGCCAGTAACCAAAATATAGTCGTGGGCAGCGACATGAACGTCAATGTCGCCTTTGATTTCGAGGAAGATGTTGTCGTCTTGCCCCAAACCCAGCGCATCGCGCAGGTCTGCCCCTTTCTTAAGGCCGGGAACAATCGATTTGGGTTGGCGATCAACGATCACCTGAACTTGATGAGTAGACATGAGTGAAAATCCTATAAGTGTGTGCAGCCCTCGCAAGTGAAAATTTCCACAGCGAAAGACCAAATAAATTACAGGAAGCTTGACAAGGCAAACACTCATGGACACACTCATGGTTCTCACACCGAATTCAGCGTCCTGCTGTGTTCACTCAAGGCAAGCTTCCAAGCTTGCCTTGTTTCATTTCGTGGTCTTCATTTTTCCTCCTAGCATTTTTATCCGGCGAATCCAGCTCGGCCGACCTACCTGAGCCTAGCCTTTATTGACCAATTTTCATTGACACGACCGAGTTTACAAACTAAACTTTCATCTGTCAATCTGTAAACCAAATCTTACTCGAAAAATTTTCTCAGGAGGATGTCAATGATCGGTAACCGGCTGAAGCGAGCCCGAGAGTCTGCCGGCCTTTCTCTGCGCGAGCTCGAAGCCCGCATCAACAATCAAGTCTCAGCACAAGCAATTGGGAAATATGAACGTAATGAAATGATGCCTGGTTCGAGCGTGCTTTTTGCGATAGCAAGAGTGCTGGGTGTGCCCGCTGACTATTTGCTGAACGAGCGTGAAATTGAACTAGCCGGAATTGACTTTCGCAAGGCGCCGCAAGCGGGAGCGAAAGAAGAGAGAGCGGTGGAGTCTCTTATTCTGGACAAAATTGAACGCTACATTGAGCTGGAGGAGCTGATGCCGCCAGTTCATCAAGAATGGAACTTTCCCCAAGATAAGGAATTTCTTGTCGAAAGAATTGAAGATGCGGAGCAGGCTGCTGAAGCGCTCCGCAAACGATGGGAAATTGGAGTCGATCCGATCCCACTTATGGCTGAGCTTCTTGAGGAACGTGGTGTTAAGGTAATCGCCTTGCGTTTACCCGAGAATGTGTCGGGTTCAAAGGCATTTGTTCAGCGCCCCGGTTTCGAAGACGTCCCGGTAATCGTTGTCAATCAATTGCACAATGGTGAGCGACAACGATTTACGCTCGCACACGAGCTTGCGCACTTAGTCCTGCGTTTTACCGACCTTAGTGACAGTGATCAGGAAAAGGCCGCAGATAGATTCGCTGGAGCATTTCTTATGGCGAAGGAGATGGTGAAGCGCCTGCTTGGCGAAAATCGCACCTCCATTTCGCTTGGTGAACTTGCAGAGCTGAAGAAGATTTTCAAGGTCAGTATTGCATCTCTTGTAGTGCGATGTGCCCAATTGAACATTATTTCGAAAGCGATGTACGGACGGCTGTTTGGCCAGATCAAATCATTGGGATGGAATGGCGCAAATTCTCAAGAACCCTTTAGATTAGCCCCAGAGGTCCCTCTGCGCATGGAGCGGATGTGCCTTCGAGCTGTGGCCGAGGGTGCCATTTCAGTTTCCAAAGCAGCCGAATTGCTTCAGGTAGGGGTTCGGGAAGTTGATGCACGGCTTGCGGGAGCCTTCTAATGAAGGTCTTAGTCGCCGACACTTCGGTTTTGGTCGATTTGGATCGTGCAGGATTATTGGAGAAGGCGTTTGATTGTGGCCTTACATTGATAGTGCCCGATATGCTTTACGAACAAGAGCTCGCAGAGCACAACGGGCCGTATCTCCGTAAGCTGGGTTTAGGCGTAGTTGCACTAAGTTCGCTTGAAGTCCAGTTGGCGCAGGATATCAAGCGAGGGCGCATGGGCCTCTCTTGGCCGGATAGCTTTGCGCTTTCATGTGCACACAGAGACGAACACGTATTGGTGTCTGGTGACAGGACGCTGCGTAGCGAAGCGACAAAACGTCTAGGCGTCGTATATGGCCTGCTTTGGATTCTTGATCACATGGAAAATTCTGGACATGTTGATGTAAAGGGATTGCATGATGGGTTGTCCGCAATCGTCGCTCACCCGACTTGCAGGCTCCCACGTGACGAAGTAGCCAGCAGGCTCGCAAAGTGGGTGAGTTGAAGAGGCTCGACACCTAGCAGCCTACCGCTCGACTTGTTTGGCCGAGGGAGTGACGGTAAATACAATCAACCGCGAGCACGCTTAAGCGGCATGAAGTAATCCACTTGCCGTTGACGGTTGGTTGACACTCAGCCAAAACAAAAGGGCTTACATCGCTGTAAGCCCTTGATATTGCTGGTGCCGACTGCCGGTTTCGAACTGGCCACCTGATGATTACAAATCAACTGCTCTACCAAATGAGCTAAGTCGGCGAAACTTGTACGGGGCGAATTATACGCTATTTAATTCGCGTAAGAGTAGGCCGGCCGCCCTTTTTTGGCGGCTCGTTATCGTCGTCCGGAGCGCTTGGAGCCTCGCTCTTGACCTCTTGCAACGGCGCTGGAACGGCCGCCAACACCGGCGCCGGCGCGCTGGTTTCTTCTTCTGCCACCGGCTCGGCATAGCCCGCTTGCGGCTCGAACGCCATCCCCTGGCCGTTCTCGTTGGCATAGATCGCCATGACGTTGTTGACCGGGACGTAGATCTCGCGCGACACGCCGCCGAAGCGCGCGTGGAAGCGGATGCTGTCGTTGTCCATCTTCAGGCCCGAGGTGGCGCCGAAGCTGATGTTGAGGACGATTTCGCCTTTTTTCACATATTCCATCGGCACCGTGGTCGAGGCGTCGACCTTGACGGCGAGGTAGGGCGTATAGCCGCTATCCGTGCACCACTCATAAATGGCGCGCAGCATGTAGGGCTTGGTTGAGATTTCGGACATGGTATTCCAGACTGCAGTAGAACCCGGCGCGCCGCCGACTAAGGCCGGCAAACGCGCCGATAGACTTCAAGTAAAACGGTCAACGCTCGAATTAACGGCGCATGACCTTTTCCGACGGCGTCAGCGCTTCGATGTAGGCCGGGCGCGAGAAGATGCGCTCGGCGTACTTCATCAGCGGCGCTGCGGTCTTCGACAGTTCGATGCCGTAGTGATCCAGACGCCACAGCAGCGGCGCGACCGCCACGTCCAGCATCGAGAACTCATCGCCGAGCATGTATTTGTTCTTCAGGAACAGCGGCGCGAGCGTGGTCAGGCGGTCGCGGATTTCTGCGCGGGCCTTGTCGTGGCTCTTGTCGTTGCTCTTGGCGCGTTCGCTTTCCAGCACGTGCACGTGAACGAACAATTCCTTCTCGAAATTGAACAGCATCAGGCGCGCGCGCGCGCGCATCAGCGGATCGGCCGGCATCAGCTGCGGATGCGGGAAGCGTTCGTCGATGTACTCATTGATGATGTTCGATTCGTACAGGATCAATTCACGTTCGACCAGGATCGGCACCTGACCATAAGGATTCATGGTCGAGATGTCTTCCGGCTTGTTGAACAAGTCGACGTCGCGCACTTCGAAGTCCATGCCTTTTTCAAACAGGACCAGACGGCAGCGTTGCGAAAATGGGCAGGTTGTACCCGAGTAGAGAACCATCATTTTTATAGTTCCTTAGAAACAAAGGGGGTGAAGCCGCGAACGGATCACCCCAGATCGCCCGCCAACGCGGGCATCGCAAAACAAGCGCCGGCCAGCCGGCGCTCTCGATTATTTAACTTCTTTCCAGAACGACGCGTTCAGGCGCCATGCCAGGAAGGCGAACAGGGACATGAACAGCACCACCGCTACGCCCAGTTTCTTGCGGGTCTGCGCTGCAGGCTCCGCCATCCACTCCATGTAACCGACCAGGTCGGCCACCGCAGTGTCATATTCCAGCTTGCTCAGCTTGCCCGGCGTGACCTGCTCGAAACCGGCAAACTGATGGATCTTCTTGCCTTCTTCGTGCGGATCGGCCACTTCTTCCATCTTGACCTTCTGCACGCCTTGCAGTTCCCACAACGCATGCGGCATCGCCACATTGTTGAGCACCAGGTTGTTCCAGCCGGTCGGGCGGGTGTCGTCCTTGTAGAAGGTGCGCAGATAGGTGTACAGATAGTCGCCGCCGCTGCCGGCGCCCGACGATTTCGCGCGCGAAATGACGGACAGGTCCGGCGGCACCACGCCGAACCATGCTTTCGCATCTTTCGGGTTCATCGTGGTGGTCATCATTTCGCCGACTTTATCGCCGGTGAACAGCAAGTTGGCCTTGATTTGCTCTTCCGTCAGGCCGAGGTCGCGCAGACGGTTGTAGCGCATCGAGGACGCATTATGACAGTTCAGGCAGTAATTGACGAACAGCTTGGCGCCATGTTGCAATGCTGCCATGTTATTCGAGCGGTCCGGCGCCTTGTCGAGTGCGATGCCGCCTTCGTTAGCCAGTGCCAAACCCGGCAGCAATGCCAGGATGGCGAGCAATTTTTTAGGAAAATTCATGTAATGTCCTTTGTGTACTTTAGCCGGGGTGGTCGATCAGTGCGCGTGGAACACTACGCGGTCCGGGACCTTCTTGAACGTGCCCATGGCGCTCCACCAAGGCATGAACAGGAAGAAGCTAAAGTAAAGCAGGGTGCATACTTGCGCGAACAGCGTGCGGCCTTCGGTCGGCGGCAGGGTACCCAGGTAGCCCAGCGCCAGGAAGCAGAAGAAGAACACGCCGTACACATACTTGTGCCAGCTTGGGCGGTAGCGGATCGACTTGACCGGCGACTTGTCCAGCCAAGGCAGGAAGGCCAGGATCACCACCGAACCACCGAAGAACACCACGCCCCAGAACTTGGCGTCGAGCACCTGCGGCAGCATGCCGATGATGGCCACCAGCGCGATCACGGCGATGGCGGTTTTCACGATGCCAGGCAGGCGCGATTTCAGCCACACGAACACCACGTAGGCGGCGACGAAGAACATCAGCACCCACATGAAGTCGGCGGTGGTGGCGCGCAGCACCGAGTAGAACGCGGTGAAGTACCAGGTCGGCGCGATGTGCAGCGGGGTCTTGAGCGAATCGCCCGGCAGGAAGTTGTTATATTCCAGGAAGTAGCCGCCCATTTCCGGGGCGAAGAACACCACGGTGCTGAAGATCAGCAGGAAGATCGACACGCCGAACAGGTCGTGCACGGTGTAGTAAGGGTGCGAAGGGATCGAATCGACCGGGTGGCCGTCGGCGCCCAGGTTTTCCTTCACTTCGATGCCGTCCGGGTTGCTTGAACCGACTTCGTGCAGCGCGATCAGGTGGGCTGCCACCAGTCCCAGCAGAACCAGCGGGATGGCGATCACGTGGAAGGCGAAGAAGCGGTTCAGGGTGGCGTCGGACACCACGTAGTCGCCGCGGATCCACAGCGACAGGTCAGGGCCGATCAGCGGAATCGCGCCGAACAGGTTGACGATCACCTGGGCGCCCCAGTACGACATCTGGCCCCATGGCAGCAGGTAGCCGAAGAACGCTTCGGCCATCAGGCACAGGAAGATGGCGAAACCGAACAGCCAGATCAGTTCACGTGGCTTGCGGTACGAGCCGTACAGCAGGCCGCGCGTCATGTGCAGGTAGACGATGATGAAGAAGGCCGAGGCGCCGGTCGAGTGCATATAACGCACCAGCCAGCCCCACGGGACTTCGCGCATGATGTATTCGACCGAACCGAAGGCCAGGTTGGCGTCCGGCTTGTAGTGCATGGTCAGGAAGATGCCGGTGACGATCTGCAGCACCAGCACCAGCATGGCCAGCGAGCCGAAGATGTACCAGAAGTTGAAGTTTTTCGGCGCGTAGTACTTGCCCCATTGGTCATTCCACAGCTTGGTGAGCGGGAAGCGGTCGTCGACCCAGCCCAGCGCTTTTTGCGCGGCCGGAGCATCGGCCGGGAATTTCGTCTCTTTGAAAGCCGCCATGATTTACGCCTCGCCTTTCTCGTCTTTACCAATGATCAGCTTGGTGTCGCTCAGGAACATATGACGCGGCACTTGCAGATTGTCCGGCGCCGGCTTGTTCTTGAACACGCGGCCGGCCATATCGAAGGTCGAGCCGTGGCATGGGCACAGGAAGCCGCCTTCCCAGTCGTCCGGCAGCGATGGCTGCGGGCCCGGGGTGAACTTGGACGAGGGCGAGCAGCCCAGGTGGGTACAGATGCCGACCGCGATCAGCAGCTCGGGTTTGCGCGAGCGCCATTCGTTGCGGGCGTATTCCGGCGTGAACTCGTCAGGGTTGCGCTTGGAGTCGGCGTCGGCCACTTTGCCGTCGGTATTTTTCAGCGAGGCCACCATTTCAGGGGTGCGCTTGATGATCCACACCGGTTTGCCGCGCCATTCGACGGTTTTCATTTCACCGGGATTGAGGCTGGAAATATCCACTTCCACCGGTGCGCCGGCCGCTTTAGCGCGCTCGGACGGTTGGAACGTGCTAACCAGTGCCCCGGCAGTTGCCAGACCCACCACACCACCCGCCGCGCCTGTTGCGACGAGCAATCCGCGTCGGCCGGAATCGACCTGCTTTTCGATACTCATACAAACCCCAATCAGTCAAAGTGCGAACAAAATCCGAGAACCGAGAACAAAACCTGAAACTTGATGAAGCACGAATATAGCTTCTAGCAACCTTAAATTATAAGGTAAGCGTGATACGAATTAAAGCAAAAACGTTGCCGTAACCCCAATTGGGGCGAATTGCGCACCGTTTTGGACTTGAATTCCGCCGGGCCATCCCCTACTGGCGGGGCGCAAGCCATAGATATTGACACAAGACAAATTTATAGCGTAATTCGCTACCCAAATGCGCACGGGGCGCGCCTGTTTGGAATCTAATTGAAAAAATAGTATGATCCAGACGCAGTTTTGTTCACAAATGACCACAGCGGGGATAGAGAAATGGCAATGATGCAGGAATTTAAAGAATTCGCGATGAAGGGCAATGTGGTCGACCTGGCTGTGGGTGTGATCATCGGCGGCGCCTTCGGCAAGATCGTCGACTCGCTGGTGGCCGACATCATCATGCCGCCGATCGGCAAACTGTTCGGCGGCCTCGATTTCGCCAACTACTACATCGGCCTCAACGGCCAGGATCCGCAGCTGAGCCTGATCGAAGCGAAAAAGCTGGGCGCGGTGTGGGCCTATGGCAATTTCGCCACCATCCTGCTGAACTTCGTCATCCTGGCCTTCGTGATCTTCCAGATGGTGCGCCTGATGAACAAGGCGCGCACCCTGAACACCAAGGTAGCGGCGGCCGAAGCGGCCGCGGCGCCGGCGCCGACGCCGGAAGACATCGTGCTGCTGCGCGAGATCCGCGACGCTCTCAAGAAATGACAAGGACGCCGTCCGGCGGACGGCAGGCTGAAGCTATGCGACGACTCTGGTTATTGTTTGCGCAAACGGTGACCGTCGTACTGGCACTGTATTTCGTCTACACGGCCGTGGGGCCGGAGCGGCGCGCGCCGGTGCGGACCCAGCAAATGGGCAGCGCCGACCATCCGGCCGTGATGCTGGAGGCGGCGCCGGGCAAGGCGCCCGCCGTGGCGGTCGGCTCCTACCGGGCGGCGGCCGGGCGGGCCATGCCGACCGTGGTCAACATCATCACCAGCAAGAAACCCAAGCGCGGCCAGCATCCGCTGCTGCGCGATCCCTTCTTCAAGAAATTCTTCGGCGAGCGCGACGGCGAGGGCGACGACGACGAGTCCAGCCTGGGCTCGGGCGTCATCGTCTCCGGCGAAGGCTATATCCTGACCAACAACCACGTGGTCGAAGCGGCCGACGAAATCGAGGTCATGCTGGCCGATGGCCGCAAGGCCGCCGCCAAGGTGGTCGGCACCGATCCCGAGACCGACCTGGCCGTCATCAAGATCGAGCTCGACAAGCTTCCGGTGATCGTGCTGGGCCAGGCCGAGCAGGCGCGGGTGGGCGACGTGGTGCTGGCCATCGGCAATCCCTTCGGCGTCGGCCAGACGGTGACGATGGGCATCATCTCCGCGCTGGGGCGCAACAACCTGCACATCAATCATTTCGAGAACTTCATCCAGACCGACGCCGCGATCAACTTCGGCAATTCCGGCGGCGCGCTGGTGGACGCCAACGGCAACCTGCTGGGCATCAATTCGGCGATTTATTCGCAGTCGGGCGGCTCGGTCGGCATCGGTTTCGCGATTCCGGTGTCGACCGCCAAGGCGGTGATGGAGGCCATCATCAAGTCCGGCCACGTGGTGCGCGGCTGGATCGGCGTGGAAACCCAGGAGATCACGCCGGAGCTGGCGTCGAGCTTCGGCCTGAAGCGCCAGAGCGGCGCCATCATCGCCGGCGTGGTGCGCAACGGCCCGGCCGACAAGGGCGGCATGAAGCCGGGCGACATCCTGCTGTCGGTGGACGACAAGCCGGTGGCCGACACCAACGAGATGCTGAATCTGATCGCCCAACTCGTTCCTGGCGGAAAAGCTAAAATGAGAGTCTTGCGCAAGAGCCGCGAGACCACGCTGGACATCACGGTCGGCAAGCGTCCGGCCGGCGCCAAATAAGGAACTTTAATGCATCTGCGCGACCTGACTCAATTCCTCAAGGAACTGGCGGAGAACAACAACCGTCCCTGGTTCATCATGAACAAACCGCGCTACGACATCCTGCGCGAAGAATTCCTGCAAGTGGTGACGGACATGATTGTCGAGCTGGGCAAGTTCGATGCGGCCGTCAAGTTCTGCAATCCGAAGAAGGCGATGTTCCGCATCAACCGCGACGTGCGATTCGCGCACGACAAGAGCCCGTACAAGACGCGCTTCTCGGCCGCGGTGGCGCCGAACGACCTGCGCCGGCCGAGCAAGGCCGGCGGGCCGACCTACTACATGCAGATCGACGGCAGTGGCAAGCTGCTGTTCGGCGCCGGCGAATACATGCCGCCGCCGTCGCGGCTGAAGGCGCTGCGCCAGCACATGGTCGACGACGCGGCCGGCTTCGGCAAGGTATTGAAGAACAAGAAGTTGAAAGCCACCTTCGGCGACATCCAGAACGAAGGCAAGCTGATGCGCCCACCCAAGGGTTTCGATGCCGAGCACGAGCACATCGAATACATCAAGCTGAAGAGTTTCTTCGTCTGGACCGAGCTCGACCTGCCGATCAACCGGCCGGAACAGCTGGTGACTATGATCGCCGGCGGGCTCAAGGATGCGTTCCCGCTGGTCGAATGGATGCGCGCGGCAAAAGAAGTGGAATAAAAACCACGGGGGTCAAGTCTGACATTCGGACACGAGCTCTGCCGTAGCGGCCGCTACGGCAGAGCTCGTGTCCGAATGTCAGACTTGACCCCCGTGCTTATTTTTCGTCGCGCGGGTCGCGGGCCAGCAGGCGCGAGACCATCGCCTGCGGCTGGTCGCCGTCGAACAGCACGCCGGCCACCGCGTTGGTGATCGGCATGTCGACGCCCAGCCTGGCCGCCAGTTCGCGCACGGCTTTCGAACACGGTACGCCTTCGGCCACATGGCCCAGCTCCTGCACGATGACGTCCAGCGGCTTGCCCTGCGCCAGCCCAAGGCCAACGCGGCGGTTGCGCGACAGGTCGCCGGTGCAAGTCAAAATCAGGTCGCCCATGCCGGTCAGCCCCATGAAGGTTTCGGTATGCCCGCCCAGCGTGGTGCCGAGCCGGGTGATTTCCGCCAGGCCGCGCGTGATCAGCGCGGCGCGCGCGTTCAGGCCCAGGCCCAGGCCGTCGGCCACGCCGGTGGCGATGGCCAGCACGTTTTTCACCGCGCCGCCCACTTCGACTCCCACCAGGTCTTCGCTGGCATACACGCGGATATTGCCGCCATGGACGGTCGCCACCACGCAGTCGCGCAAGGCCGCCGAGTCGGAGGCGATGGTCAGCGCGCACGGCAGGCCCTTGGCCACCTCCTGCGCAAACGATGGCCCCGACAGGGCGCCGCCGGCCACGCCGGCGCCCAGCACTGCGCGCACGATCTGGTGCGGCAGCAAGCCGGTGCCGTATTCGAAGCCCTTGCACAACCACACCACGTTCGGGATCGCCCGCGATTTCAGCTGCTCCAGCAGCGGCCGCAAGCCCGCCACCGGGCAGGCGGCGATCAGCAGGCTGTCCGGACCGGCCACATGGGCCAGCGCGGCGTCGAAATCGGCGGCGATCCGCAGGCCGCCGGGGAAGGGATAACCCGGCAGGTAGCCGCTGTTTTCGCGCGCGCGCGCCATCTCTTGCAGGGCGTCGCCGTTGCGGCCCCACAGCAGCACGTCGTGACGCTGGGCCAGCGCCATGGCGACGGCGGTGCCCCAGGCGCCTGCGCCGAGCACAGCCACCTTGCGGACCGTCGCCGCCGGTTTGTTTGGATTATCTTGCATGGGACCTCATTCGGCGACCGGATGTCGCCGTTACGGCAATTATATGCCCCAGACTTCGGAATTCTTGACGTAACCGACCAGGCCGTCGCGGTGACGCACCTTGAGCCAGCCGCCGGCGGCCGCTTCGGTCACTTCCAGCAGCACGCCCTTGTCGGCGCTGAACACCGGCGCGCCGCCATCGTCCGGCGTGGCGCGGATTTTCAGGTTGGGGGTGCGGATGATGACGTTGCGCTTGCCGACCAGGCCCTTGGCCTCGGTCCAGGCCAGCTCGCCGTTGACGTCGCGCACCTTCAGCCATTCGCCATAGGCCAGCACCACTTCCAGCGGCGCGCCGCGCGGCACGACGAACAGCTTGCCGCCCTTGGTCGACGGTGCATCGTACAGGATGACGGGTGCGGCGCCCACCGTTTTGAAGTCGAACGCGTGGCTGGCACTCATGGCCAACAACATGGTCAGACTGGCGATTAAACGGGGAAATGTCATGGCTTACCTTGCAGATGGACAGCGCGCACAGGCGCGGCATGTCGGGTGATACCGCTGCCGGGCGTGGCGCCCGGCAGCGAAGTACTTCAGTACGACTTAGTGCGTGGTGGCAGCGCCGTCGGTTGCTGCCGGTGCTGCGGCGGCCGCGTCGGCGATCGCTTGCATGCGCTGCTGGTAGAACACTTCGAAGTTGATCTCAGCCAGATGCACTGGTGGGAAACCGGCACGGGTGATCACGTCGGCGATGTTGGCGCGCAGGTAAGGATAAACGATGTTCGGGCAACCGATGCCCAGCAGTGGATCGAGCTGCTCGGCAGGAATGTTGCGCGCTTCGAAGATGCCGGCTTGCTTGCCTTCAACCAGGAAAGCGACCTTGTCTTTGACTTTGGCGGTCACGGTGATGGTGACGGTCGACTCGAACACGCCGTCGGCCAGTGGCTCGGCGCCAACGTCCAGGGCGACTTCGATGGTCGGTGCTTCCTGTTCCAGGAAGATCGATGGGGAGTTCGGTTGCTCCAGCGACATGTCTTTCAGGTAGACGCGTTGGATTTGGAATACTGGTTGCAGGTTTTCGTCAGACATGGAACGCTTTCGTTATAGTGAAAACGAGCGGCACGGGCCGCTCAGAATAAGTTTGCTTGGTATGGAGCTCAAATCAAACGCGAGGGCAATTGTATCAAAACCATTATGGTTTCAAACTATTTCTGCGGCCCTCTCGTTGTATTTGGGGTTGATTAGCCATTTAACAAGGGGGACAGGCCGCCCGCTTGATCCAATGCATACAAATCGTCGAAGCCGCCGACATGGGTGTCGCCGATGTAGATCTGCGGCACGGTGCGGCGGCCGGTCTTTTGCATCATCAGCGCGCGCTGCTCCGGGTCCAGGTCGACGCGGATCTTCTCCAGGCCGGTCACGCCCTTCGATTCCAGCAGGCGCTCGGCGCGCACGCAGTAGGGGCACACGGCGGTGGTGTACATGATTACACGGGCAGTCATCTCGACCTCCTTATTTGGCCAGCGGCAGGCCGGCTTTTTGCCATGCAGCAACGCCGCCGTCCAGGTTGACCACGTCGGTGAAGCCGGCTTTGGCCAGTTTGGCGGCCGCCGACGAGGCGCGCGCGCCCGTCTTGCACACCACGATCACGCTCTTGGTCTTGAACTTTTCCAGTTCGCCGAGGCGGTTGGAGAGCTCGCCCAGCGGAATATTCTTGGCTTCTGGCAAGTGACCAGCAGCAAATTCCGTTGCGTCGCGTACGTCTACAATGGTGGCTTTGCTACGGTTGATCAACAGCGTCACCTCTTGCGCGGAGGCGCGTTTGCCGCGCTGCGTCAGTACCGGCCAGAGCAGGGCGCCGCCCGAAAGGAGCACGATGGCGATGATGAAAATATTGTCAATGAAGAATTTCACAGGGTTCCAATGGTTTAAGTCAATCCGCGCATTATAAAATAGAAGCTGGAAGAGTTCTCGCAGTACCGGTTTTCCGTCCCGTTCAATCCTTTTTGAAGATAGTTCAAATGTATAAAATCGTATTCATGCGCCACGGCGAGTCCACCTGGAACCTCTCGAACCGCTTCACCGGCTGGACCGATGTGGACCTGACCGAGAAGGGCATCGCCGAAGCCAAGGCGGCCGGCAAGGTACTGAAAGAGTCCGGCTACACCTTCGACCTGGCCTACACCTCGGTGCTCAAGCGCGCGATCCGCACCTTGTGGCTGAGCATGGACGAGATGGACATGATGTACCTGCCGGTCAAGAACGACTGGCGGCTGAACGAGCGCCACTACGGCGCCCTGCAGGGCCTGGACAAGGGCGAAACCGCCGCCAAGTACGGCGACGACCAGGTGCTGGTATGGCGCCGCAGCTACGACACGCCGCCGCCGCCGCTGGCCGAGAACGACGGCCGCGCCTCGTTCAACGACCCGCGCTACGCCGGCCTGGACAAGTCGCAGATCCCGCTGACCGAATGCCTGAAGGACACCGTGGCGCGCGTGATGCCGGTGTGGGACGAGGACATCGCCCCGGCCATCCGCGCCGGCAAGAAGATCATCATCTCGGCCCACGGCAACAGCCTGCGCGCCCTGATTAAGATGCTCGACGGCATCAGCGACAACGACATCGTCGGCCTCAACATCCCGAACGGCCAGCCGCTGGTCTACGAGCTGGACGAGAACCTGAAGCCGATCCGCCACTACTATCTGGGTGACGCCGACGCCATCGCCGCGGCCCAGGCGGCCGTCGCCAACCAGGGCAAGGCCAAGTAATTTGTCGCATTCTTCCTTCCGAGGCTGGCGCGGCGCCGCCGCCGGTGCGGCGCTGCCGCTGTTGCTGGCACTGATGATGCTGAACGGGGCGCACGCCGCGCCGTTCGGCAAGACCACCGAGCGCAGCAAGCAGAAAGCGGCGGCCGAGGCCGAGCGCGCCGGCTTGCAGCAAAAGCTCAGCGCGCTCAAGAAAGACATCGGCAAGACCGAAAGCGCCAAGGACGACGCGGCCGACACGCTGGCCGAGTCCGAACAGGCGATCTCGGACGCCAACCGCTCGCTGCGCGAGCTGGCGCAGGAGCAGGGCGACACCAACACCAGGCTGCAACAGCTGGCCGTCGAGCACGACAAGCTGGCGGCCACGGTCGCCCAGCAAAAGCAGCAGCTGGCCAAGCTGCTGCGCGACCAGTACGTGGCCGGCAATGAAGACCGCATCAAGTTGCTGCTGTCCGGCGACAACCCCAACCGCATCAACCGCGACCTGCAAATGATGTCCTATGTGTCGCAGGCCCAGGCGCGCCTGCTGGACGCGCTGCGCGCCAACCTGAAGGCGGTCGAGGTCAACCAGGCCGAGGCGCAGAACGCCAAGGATGAATTGCAGGAAATCGCCGCCGAGGAAATGGAACAGAAGGCCAGGCTGGAGCAGGAGAAGACCCGCCGCGCCAACTTGCTGGCCTCGCTGTCGAAGAAACTGGTGGCCCAGCGCAAGGAAGTCGGCAACGTCGAGCGCGACGAACAGCGCCTGACCGGCCTGGTCGACAAGCTGGGCAAACTGATCCAGGAGCAGGCGATCGCCGCCGCCGCCGAGAAAAAACGCCAGGAACAATTGGCCGCCGCCCGCGCCAGGGCGGAGGCGGAAGCCAAGGCCAGGGCGGACGCCGAGGCGCGCGCGCTGGCCAAGGCCAAGGCCGCCGTCGAAGCCGAGCGCCAGCGCCTGGCCAAGGCCAACGCCGGCAAATCGGGCGCCATCAAGCCGGCGCCGACCAAGCCAGGCACCATCGACAGCGAGCCGCCGAAAGTGGCGCAACAGCCGCCGCCGAAACCAGCGGAACCGCTCAAACCGGCGCCGCGCGAGGAAGAACCGGCCAGGCCGCCAGCCAAGGCCGCAGATATCGCGCTGGCCCCGGCGGTGCCGTCCGGCGCGCCGTTCGTCAGCCTCAAGGGCCAGCTGCGCCCGCCCGTCAGCGGCAAGGTCGCCGCCAAGTTCGGCACCAAGCGCGGCGACGGCCCAAGCTGGAAGGGCGTGTTCATCCGCACCGGCGAAGGCGCCGAGATCCGCTCCGTCGCCAGCGGCAAGGTGATCTTCTCCGACTGGCTGCGCGGCTTCGGCAATATGATCATCGTCGACCACGGCGGCCAGTACTGGAGCATCTACGGCAATTGCGAGTCGCTGCTGAAACGGGTCGGCGACGTCGTCAAGCCTGGCGACTCGATCGCCAGCGCAGGTAACAGCGGCGGCAACGAGGAATCGGGGCTATACTTTGAGCTTCGCCATCAGGGCACAGCATTCGATCCGGCTGGCTGGGTCAAGTTTTAAGGTTTGCGGAAAAAATGGGCAACAAAGTCAAGAGCATCGGCCTGATCGGCCTGGGGATGGTGGCTGGTGTCGCCGTCTCCTTGCAGTTTTCCGCCATCGCGCAAAAAGTCACCGGTTCGCCGCTGCCGCTCGAAGAGCTGCGCCAGTTGTCCGATGTGTTCGGCCTGATTAAAACCGACTACGTCGAAAACGTCGACGACAAGAAGCTGCTCACCGAAGCCATCTCCGGCATGGTGGCCTCGCTCGATCCGCATTCGGTCTACCTCGATAAAAAAGCCTTCCGCGAAATGCGCGAGACCGTGGCCGGCAAATTCGTCGGCATCGGCATCGAAGTCGGCATGGAAGACGGCTACATCAAGGTGGTCTCGCCGATCGAGGATTCGCCCGCCTTCAAGGCCGGCATCAAGGCCGGCGACCTGATTACCCGCATCGACGGCACCCCGATCAAGGGCATGTCGCTGGACGAAAGCGTCAAGAAGATGCGCGGCGAGCCGCACTCCAAGGTCACCGTCACCATCAGCCGCAAGGACGAGGACAAGCCCATCGTCCTGGCCATCCTGCGCGAGGAAATCCGCGTGCAGAGCGTCAAGGCCAAGATGATCGAGCCGGGTTACGCGTGGCTGCGCATCTCGCAGTTCCAGGAGCCGACCGTCGAGGACATGGCCCGCAAGATCACCGCCCTGTACGCGCAAGACCCGCACATCAAGGGCCTGGTGCTGGACCTGCGCAACGATCCGGGCGGCGTGGTGCCGGGCGCGATCGGCGTCTCGGCCGCCTTCCTGCCCAAGGATGCGGTGATCGTCTCGACCAACGGCCAGCTGCTCGATTCCAAGCAAACCTTCTACGGCCGCAGCGAGTTCTATTCCGCCCGTGCCAAGAACGATCCGCTGGCCAAGCTGCCGGCCGCGCTCAAGGACGTGCCGATGGTGGTGCTGGTCAACGCCGGTTCGGCCTCGGCCTCCGAGATCGTCGCCGGCGCGCTGCAGGACTACAAGCGCGCCACCATCATGGGCACGCAGACCTTCGGCAAGGGCTCGGTGCAGACGCTGCGCCAGCTGACCGCCGACACCGCCGTCAAGCTGACCACGGCGCGCTACTACACGCCGCACAACCGTTCGATCCAGGCGCGCGGCATCGTGCCGGACCTGATGGTCGACGAAACCGCCGACGGCGACGGCTTGAACAGCCTGCGCGTGCGCGAAGCCGACCTGCAAAAGCACCTGAACAACGACAAGGACCCGGAAGGCGACAGCGCCGCCAAAAAGGCCCTGAGCGCGCAACGCGAAGAGCTGGAAGACGGCGCGGTCGCGCCGGCGAAGAAAGCCAAGCCGGTGGAATTCGGCTCCAGGGACGACTTCCAGCTGGCGCAGGCGATCAACCACTTCAAGGGCTTGCCGGTCAAGCTGTCGAAAGTGGAGGCGGCGCCCGCCGCCGGCGGCGATGTCGGCGAAATCAAGTCGGACAGCAAGAGCGACGCCAAGCCGGCCGTCAAGCCAGCCGCCAAACCGGAATCCAAGCCCAAGGCCAGCGAAAAAAAGCCGGCCTTGAAACAGCCAGTAACCCAATAAACGACGGGCGCGCCGCCGCTCCGAGACCATGAACGACTCGCAACTGCTGCGCTATTCGCGCCATATCCTGCTCGACGAAATCGGCATCGAGGGCCAGCAAAAGCTGCTGGCCGCGCATGCGCTGGTGATCGGCGCCGGCGGCCTCGGTTCGCCGGCCGCCATGTACCTGGCCTCGGCCGGCGTCGGCCACATCACGCTGGTCGACAACGACACCGTCGACCTCACCAACCTGCAGCGCCAGATCGCCCACACCACGGAGCGGGTCGGCCAGCCCAAGGCCGAATCGGCGCGCATCACGCTGGCCCAGATCAATCCCGACATCGCCATCACCGCGCTGAACGAGCGCGTCGACGACGCCCGCCTGGCCGCGCTGGTGGCGCAGGCCGACGTCGTGCTCGACTGCACCGACAACTTCGCCACCCGCCACGCCGTCAACCGCGCCTGCGTCGCGCTGGGCAAGCCGCTGGTGTCGGGCGCGGTGATACGTTTCGACGGCCAGGTCAGCGTGTTCGATCCGCGCGGCGGCGCGCAGCCCTGCTACTCCTGCCTGTTCCCGCAGGACCAGCAGTTTGAAGATGTCGCCTGTTCCACCATGGGCGTGTTCGCGCCGCTGGTGGGCGTGGTGGGCGCCATGCAGGCGGCCGAAGCGCTCAAGCTGTTGATGGGCGTGGGCGCCTCGCTGGCCGGGCGCCTGCTGATGTTGGATGGTCTGCACATGGAGTGGACCAGCATAGGTGTGGGGCGCAACGGCGATTGCCCGGTCTGCGCGAAAAAATAACACTAACCGGAAGGAGACTTACCTTGTTGATGAAACGACTCGCTGTATTGCCGTTGGCCTTGGCCGCGGCGTTCGCCGCCCAGGCAGCTACCAGCACCAAGTACCTGATCATTTCGGAAAGCGGCAAGCAGATCGGCGAACAGGCCGTCGAACGCCAGGACGACGGCCTGACCAAGGTACGTTTCATCTTCAAGAACAACGGCCGCGGCCCGGAACTGACGGAGCAATTCCGCATGGGCACCGACGGCGTGATGACCGAGTACAGCGTCAAGGGCAATTCCACCTTCGGCGCGGTGGTCGACGAGCGCTTCGAGCGCAAGGGCGACCAGGCCGAGTGGAAGTCCACCTCCGAACAGGGCAAGAAGGCCGTCAGCGGCCCGGCCGGCTACCTGCCGCTGAACGGTTCCTTCGAAACCGTCTCGGCCTACATCACCGCGCTGGACGCCGCGCCCGGACGTAAAATGGCGCTGCTGCCATCGGGCACGCTGTCGCAGACCGTGCTCGATACGCTGGAAGTGAGCAGCGACAACGGCCAGAAACAAACCGTGCGGCTGCTGGCGCAAACCGGCGTCGGCCTGTCGCCGTCGTTTTACTGGGCCACCACCGGCGCCGCAGGCAAGCCTGCGCGCCTGTTCGGCGTGATCATCCCCGGCTTCGCCAACATGCTGGAAGAGGGCTGGCAGGGCGCCGCGCCAGTGCTGGCCGTGCGCCAGAAGCAGGCCGAGAGCAAGATGCTGGAAGACCTGGCCGCCAGGCTGCAACACCCGCTGACCGGCCTGACGCTGGTGCGCAACGCCCGCGTGTTCGACAGCGAAAAAGCCACCGTCGGCGCGCCGTCCGACATCTACGTGCTGCGCGGCCGCATCACCGCCGTGCTGCCGGCCGGCTCGCCGGTGCGCGGCGCCGTCAACACCATCGACGCCGCCGGCCGCATCGTGCTGCCCGGCCTGTTCGACATGCACGGCCACGTCGACCGCTGGTCCGGCGCGCTCAATATGTCGACCGGCGTGACCAGCGTGCGCGACATGGGCAACGACAACAAGCAGCTGCAGGCGATGCTGGACGAAACCGCCGCCGGCAAGCTGCTGGCGCCGCAGGTGGTGCCGGCCGGTTTCCTGGAAGGCGAGAGCCCGTTCAGCGCCATGAACGGCTTCACCATCAAGGACCTGCAGGGCGCGAAGGATGCGATCGACTGGTACGCGGAGCACGGCTACCCGCAGCTGAAGATCTACAACTCCTTCCCGAAAGCCATCCTGAAGGACACCGTGGCCTACGCCCACAGCCGCGGCATGCGCGTGTCCGGCCACATCCCGGCCGGGCTGCGCGCGCAGGAGGCGCTGGACGCCGGCTACGACGAGATCCAGCACATCAACCAGGTGCTGCTGAACTTCCTGGTCAAGCCGGACACCGAAACCCGCAACCTGAACCGCTTCCTGCTGCCGGCCGAAAAAGTCGCCGGCATGGACTTCAACACCAAGCCGTTCAAGGACTTCATCGCCGGCCTGGCGAAGAAGCAGATTTCGGTCGACCCGACACTGTCGGCGTTCGCCTTCATCCAGCAGAAGGACGGCGACGTCAATCTGCCCTACCGCGCCTTCGCCGCCAACATGCCGCCGGACGTGGCGCGCAGCTTCGCCGTCGGCGCCATGAAGATCGAGGGCGCCGATACCCTCAAGCGCTACGAGAAGTCCTACGCCAAGATGGTGGAATTCGTCGGCATCATGTACAAGGCCGGCGTGCCCATCGTCGCCGGCACCGACGACATTGCCGGCTTCACGCTGCATTCGGAGCTGGCGCTGCTGGTCAAGGCCGGCCTGACGCCGGCCCAGGCCCTGCAGGTGGCCACCCGCAACGGCGCCCGCTACACCCGCACCAGCAATGACCGCGGCAGCATCGTCGCCGGCAAGCTGGCCGACCTGGTGCTGGTGGACGGCGATCCGACCAAGGACATCGCCGACGTCCGCAAGGTGGCGGCGGTGATCACGCGCGGCTATGTGATCTATCCGCAGGAGATCGACACCGCGCTGGGCATCGCGCCGTTCGTCAAGGATGGGCCGCAGGTGGGGCAAGCCGCCGCCGTGGCCGATGCCGCTGGCGGCGGCAACGACGGCGCGCGCCGCCGCATCGACGCCACCGCCCATCGCCACGACTAGGTAAAGCGGGGTAAAAACCGGGTGCGCCGAGCACCCGGTTAAGCCCCATTTAAGCCTGCCGGCGCAAAACTCGTTTTAGGGTGCCGCTGGCGCCGATTCAGCCTTATACTCTGCAATCATTTTAATTTGTCATCAAATATGAAAAAACTCTCCCTGCCCCGTCGTGCCGCCTCGTGCGGCTTTACGCTGATCGAAATCATGGTGGTGGTGGTCATCATGGGCGTGCTGGCGGCGCTGGTCGTGCCCAAGCTGCTGAGCCGTACCGGCGAGTCCAAAGTGGCCGCCGCCAAGGTCGATATCGCCACCGTCATGCAGGCGCTCAAGCTGTACAAGCTGGACAACCAGCGCTATCCGAGCACCGAGCAGGGCCTGCAGGCGCTGCTGACCAAGCCGACCGCCGGCCCGGCCGCCAACGGCTGGAAAGCCGGCGGCTACCTGGAAAAAATGCCGAAAGACCCGTGGGGCAACCCATACCAGTTCCTGTCGCCGGGCATCAAGGGCGAAGTCGATGTGTTCTCCTACGGCGCCGACGGCGCGCCGGGCGGCACCGGCGACGATGCCGACATCGGCTCCTGGGATAACTGATCGCAGCGGGAGCACGGCCTATGCGCGCCGCCCGCCAGCGTGGTTTCACGCTGATCGAACTGCTGGTGGTGATGGTCATCCTGGGCGTCACGCTGGGACTGGTGTCGCTCAACGCGCTGCCGGGCCAGAAGCAGTCGCTGCGTGAAGACGCGCAGCGCGTGGCGCTGCTGCTGCAATTGGCGCGCGACGAGGCCATCGTGCGCAACCGCCAGATCGCCTTCGAGGCGGGACCGGACGGCTACCGCTTCCTGATCCGCAACGACAAGCGATGGGACGTGGCGGTGCAGGACGACCTGCTGCGCGAGCGCGAGTTCAAGCACGCGCCGATCACGCTGATGCTCGACCCGCCGCCCAACGTCGCCGACGCCAGCCTGCGCATCGTCTTCGGCCGCGAGCCGGTCGACAAACCCTTCGTGCTGACGCTCGGCGCCGGCGATGCCAGCATCGCCATCCGCGCCGATGGCATCGGCCATTTCACGGTGGACTAGATGCGCCTTCCTCGACAACGCGGCTTTACTTTGCTGGAAGTGCTGGTGGCGCTGGTGATCGTCGGCACCGCGCTGGGCGCTTCGCTGCGCGCGGTCGGCAGCCTGACCGCCAACAGCGACGGCCTGCGCGGCGCCATGATGGCCACCTGGTCGGCCGAGAACCGGATGGTGCAGCTGCGCCTGACGCGCCAGTTCCCGGCGGTCGGCAAGCAAACCTTCGAATGCCCGCAGGGCGACATGAAGCTGATGTGCCTGGAAGAAGTGATCGCCAGCCCGAATCCGCGCTTCCGCCGGGTCGAGGTCAGCGTCTACGACCAGGCCGCGCCGGAGCGGCGCATCATCAAGCTGGTCCAGTTGGTGAATCAATGACGGCGCCATTGCGCCGCGCGCGCGGCTTCACGCTGATCGAACTGCTGGTGGCGATATCGATCCTGGCCATCGTCGCGGTGCTGGGCTGGCGCGGGCTGGACGGCATCATCCGCTCGCGCAGCGCGCTGACCGCGCAGATGGAGCAGACGCGCGGCCTGCAACTGACCTTCGCTCAACTGCAAAGCGATTGCGCCAACCTGGCGCCGCAGACGCTGATCGGCACCCGCACCATCCTGAGCGCGGAAGACAACCGCATCACGCTGGTGCGCCTGACGCTGGCCGAGAACGAGGCCACGCGGGTGCAGGTGGTCTCCTACCGCGTGCGCGACGGCATGCTGACGCGGCGCGAATCGGCCGGCACGCGCGACCTGGCGCAGCTGGATGTGCTGTGGCAGGCGGCCAATAGCGACATCGACCCGGCCGCCAGCGTGGCGCTGAAATCGGGCGTGCAGCGCATGGCGATGCGCTTCTGGACCACGCAGGGCTGGGTGCCGGCGGCGGGCGTGATGCCGACGCCGGCCACCGGCGCGCCCGCCGGCATGGAAGTGTCGATGCTGCTGGACCAGCAGGAAGTCCCGATGCTCAAATCCTTCCTGCTGGGGGCACTGTGAAGCTGCGGCGCCAGCGCGGCGTGGCCGTCATTACGGCGTTGTTGCTGACGACGCTGGCGGTGACCATCGTCGCCAGCCTGTTCTGGCAGCAGCAGGTGCAGGTGCGTTCGATGGAGAACCAGCGCCTGCAACTGCAAACCCGCTGGATCGTGCGCGGCGCGCTGGACTTGAGCCGGCTGGTGCTGTATCAGGACTTTCTGGATTCGCAATTGGTCACGCAGGCGGGCGGCATCTGGGCCACGCCGCTGGAAGAAACGCGGCTGGACGATTACATCGAACGCGAGCGCGCCGAGGCGGAAAATTTCAACGCCACCCTGTCCGGCAAGATGATCGACGCGCAGTCGCGTTACAATCTTGCCAATCTGGCGCTGAACCATGTGATCGAAGGTCCCCAGGTGAAGGTGTTCGAGCGCTTGCTGACCAATCTGCAGCTCGATCCGTCGCTGGCTCAGGCGGTGGCTACCCAGGTGGCAAACGCCCAAACGGCGCTGCCAAAGGAAGGCCAGGCGGCGCCGAAAATCACCGGCCCGCAGCCGATCGACTTGCTGCGAGTGGAGGATTTGCTGGCGGTGAGCGGCTTTACGCCGCCGACGATAGAGCGCCTGCGCGAGTTCGTCACCATTCTGCCGGAACGCGCAACGGAATTGAACGTGAATACCGTGCCAGCCGAGCTGATGTCGGCGCTATATGAGCGCTTGTCGCTGTCGGATGCCGCGGCCATGGTGAATACGCGCAAGCGGATCTACTACTACAGCCCGGAAGCGTTTAAGGCGCAGCCGCAGCTGACGGGCATGAAGGCGCCAGACGTGCCTTACGGCGTCAAGAGCAGCTACTTCCTGGCCTACAGCCGGGTGAGGCTGGACCGGGCGGCGCTGGACACGGAGTCCCTGATGCATCGGGAGAAGAACGGCATCACGTCAGTGGTATGGATACGGGAAAACTAGAACAGCTATGAACGACAGCGTGAACGAAAGCGAGACCCTTTGACTACACTACTTATCCGCTATCCGGCCAAGGCCAGCGTCGACAGCGGCGCGGCCCAGACCTGCCCGTTCGCGCTGGTGGGCGACGGCGGCAACCTGCTGCAACAGGGCGCCTCCCCGCTGGGCAACCTGTCGGACCTGGTGGCATCGGCGCGCCGCGTGGTGCTGCTGCTGGCCGCCACCGACGTCACGCTGCTGCGCGTGGTGGCGCCGCCGCTGTCCGCCGCGCGCCTGAAGGCCGCGCTGCCGGCGCTGGTGGAGGAACAGGTGCTGGGCGATCCGGTCGACTGCGTGCTGGCGGCCGGCGCCGCCGACGCCGAGGGCGCCCGCACGGTGGCCGTGGTCCAGCGCAGCTGGATCGAAGTACTGGTCAAGGCGCTGATGGCGCAGGGCGCGCACAATATCTCGGTGCTGCCGGCGCAACTGTGCCTGCCGTTCCAGCCGGGCTCCGTCTCGGCCGCGCTGACCACCGGCGACGCCGGTTTCGAGCTGATACTGCGCCAGTCGCAGACCATGGGCATGGGCCTGACGCTGCCGGCGCAGCCGCAAGCCGCGCTGCAAACCTTGCGCGCCATGGCGGGCGACGAGCCGGTCACGCTGTACCTGTCGCCGGCGCAGATGGCGCAGTTCGCGCCGCTGGTGGCCAACGACGCCGCCGGCCACGGTATCGGCCATGGGATTACGCTGCTGGAAGACCACTGGGCGCACTGGGTGGCCGCTTCCCGCTCGGCGGGCCTGGACCTGGCGCCGGCGCTGGGCGCCAGCGGCACCTCCGCGCGCCAGTGGCAGCGCTGGCGCTGGCCGCTGCGCATCGCCGCGCTGGCGCTGCTGGTCAACGTGGTCGGCCTGAACGTCGAATGGCTGCGCCTCAAGCGCGAGGCCGACGCGGTCAGCCTGGCTATGCTGCAAACCTTCAAGGCCGCCTATCCGAAAGAGCTGGTGATACTCGACCCGGCCGCGCAGATGCGCAAGAACATCTCGCTGGCCAAGGCCGACGGCGGCCAGCCGGCCGCCGATGAATTCACCGCGCTGAGCGCCGCCCTCGGCGAAGCGCTGGGCGTGCTGCCGCGCAAGGACATCATCGCCACGCTGGAATACCGCGAGCATGCGCTGCAAATGAAGGTCAAACCCAACACCGTCGATACCGGCACGCTGGCGCAGCTGCGCTCCGCGCTGGCGGCGCGCAAGCTGGAGCTGTCGGAAGACCGTCCGGGCACCTGGCAAATCCGTCCGCTGAGCGGCACGGGCGGAGGAAAATCATGAGCAAGCTGACACTGACGATACAAGAGTACCGCGGCCGCGCGGCGGCCTTCTGGAGCGAACGCACCGAACAGGAACGCAAGTTCCTCGGCATCGGCGGCGCCGTGCTGGGACTGGCGCTGTTCTATTCGCTGCTGATCTCGCCGGCGCTGGACGGCCGCGCCAAGCTGCGCAAGTCGCTGCCCGAGCTGCGCCAGCAGGCCGCCGAGTTGCAGGCGCTGGCGCTGGAAGCGGCCGCGCTGCGCGGCCAGAACACCATCGCCCCGGCGCCGATGACGCGCGAGATGCTCAACACCGGCCTCACCGCGCGCGGCCTGGCCACGCAATCGGTGTCCGTCACCGGCGAATACGCCAAGGTCCAGATGAGCGGCGTGTCCTTCCCCGCCTTGATCGCCTGGCTGGACGCGATCCGCACCGAAAGCCGCATCGCCGTCTCGGACGCGAACATCAGCGCGCAGGACACCGCCGGCATGGTCAACGCCACGCTGACGCTGCGCCAGAATGCGGGCGGGCGATGATGCGAAAAGCTTATCCATGAAGCGCACCGTGCTATGGTTGCTGACCATCGCGCTGAGCGTGGCGGCGACGCTGGCGATGTTCTTCCCGGCGGCGTGGCTGGGCGCCCTGGTGGAGTCGCGCACGGGAGGCCGTTTGACGCTGGGGGACGCGCAGGGTACGCTGTGGCGCGGTTCGGCCTTTATCGGCGGCGCGGCCAGCGGCAACAGCCCGGTCACGCCGCTGCTGCCGGGCCGTTTCAGCTGGAAGATTTCGCCGCTGGCGCTGGTCGGCATGGTCGACCTGCAACTGGAAAACAGCGAGGCGCTGGCGCAGCCGCTGGCCTTCAAGGGCGGCTGGTCGCACTGGCAGCTCAGTCCATCGGCGCTGCTGCTGCCGGCCGCCGGCCTGGCCGGGCTGGGCGCGCCGCTGAACACCGTGGCGCCCAGCGGCACCATGCGGCTGTCGTGGACCGCGCTGGAGCTGGCGCTGGTCGAGCGCCAGGTCAGCATCAACGGCCGCACCACGCTGGAGATGACGGATATGGCCTCGCGGCTGTCGTCGGTGCGCCCGCTGGGCAGCTACGCGCTGGCGCTGGACTGGCACGGGCAGTCGGCCGGGCTGACGCTCAATTCCGTCAAGGGGCCGCTGTTGTTGAGCGGGACCGGCAACCTGAATAACGGCCGCCTGCAGTTTTCCGGGCAGGCCGAGGCAGCAAAAGGATTTGAGGAGCAGTTGGCCAATCTGTTGAATTTGCTGGGCCAGCGCAAACCGAATAGTGACCGCAACATCATCGCTTTAGAGTTCCACTAAGTTCAGATAAAAGTTCAGACAATGAAAAAACAGTCCGTGAGCAAATCCAATCTTCCCGCGCTGCGCCGCCTGAGCGCGGGCGCGATGCTGTGCTGTGCGACCAGCGTCGCGCCGGTCGTGACGCCCTTGCTGGCGCTGCTGCCGCTGGCCGCGCACGCCGCGGCCGACGACGCCGCGCTGAACTTCGTCGGCGCCGACATCGAGTCGGTGATCAAGGCGGTCGGCCACTACACCAACATCACCTTCGTGATCGACCCGCGCGTCAAGGGCACGCTGACGGTGGTGTCGGAAAAGCCGGTCACCAAGTCGCAGGCCTTCGGCCTGCTCACTTCCGCGCTGCGCCTGCAAGGCTATGCGGTGGTCAGCGGCGACGGCTACGCCAAGGTGGTGCCGGAGGCGGACGCCAAGCTGCAGGCCGGTCCGACCCAGGTCGGCGCCAGCCAGGCCACGGCCAAGGGCGACCAGGTGGTCAGCCAGATCTTCCATCTGAACTACGAGTCGGCGGCCAACGTGGTGACCGTGCTGCGCCCGCTGATTTCGCCGAACAACACCATCAACGCCAATCCGGGCAACAACACCGTGGTGGTGACCGACTACGCCGACAATGTCAAGCGCCTGGCCAAGATCGTCGCCGCGCTGGACGCGCCGGCCGTCGCCGACCTAGACGTGATCCCGGTGCGCTACGCCATCGCCAGCGACCTGGCGGCCATGGTCAACAAACTGATGGACAGCGGCGCCGGCGCCGGCGCCGGCGACGCGGGCAAGACCAGCGTGCTGGCCGATCCGCGCACCAATTCGCTGATCCTGCGGGCGCCGTCGGCGGCCCGCTCCAACCTGGCCAAGTCGCTGATCGCCAAGCTCGATCAGCCGACCCAGGAACTGGGCAACGTCCACGTGGTCTACCTGAAGAACGCCGAAGCGGCCAAGCTGGCGCAGACCTTGCGCTCGGTGATGTCGGGCGACACCTCGGCGGCCAACGCCACCGGCGGCGGCGGCGCCGGCCAGAGCGGCCAGGGCCAGGGCCAAGGCCAGGGTGGCCTGGGCGGCCAAAGCAGCAACACCGGCGGCGGCATCGGCGGCAACAGCGGCGGCAGCAGCAGCGGCGGCCCATCCAATCCGCTGTTGACCGGCTCCGGCCAGCAGCAGCAGGGCGGCGGCGGCACGGCCGGCTACATCCAGGCCGATTCCACCACCAACACCCTGATCATCACCGCGCCGGAATCGGTGTACCGCAATCTGCGCGCCGTGATCGACTTGCTGGACGTGCGCCGCGCCCAGGTCTACATCGAATCGCTGATCGTCGAAGTCTCGTCCGACAAGGCCTCCGAATTCGGCGTGCAGTGGGTCGGCGCGACCGGCAACGAGAACAGCACCTACCGCGTCGGCGGCCTGCAGTCGTATTCGAGCGGCGGCAACAACATCGGCAACCTGGCCACCCAGCTGCTCGGCAAGACCACCGGCACCACCACCACCGGGCCGACGCTGCCGGGCGCCGGCCTGACCGTCGGCGTGTTCAAGCAGGTCGCCGGCGGCCTGGGCCTGGGCGCGCTGGCGCGCTCGCTGGAATCGGACGGCAACGCCAACGTGCTGTCGACGCCTAACATGATCACGCTCGACAACGAGCTGGCCACCATCTCGGTCGGCCAGAACGTGCCGGTCCTGACCGGCCAGTTCACCACCACCTCGGGCACCAACAACAATCCGTTCCAGACCATCGACCGCAAGGAAGTGGGCCTGACGCTGAAGGTGCGGCCGCAGATTTCCGAAGGCGGCACGGTCAAGCTGGCGATTTATCACGAGACCTCCAGCGTCGACAAGACCACGCTGACGGCGGCCGCCGGCATCACCATCAACAAGCGCGTGATCGAGAACAATGTGATCGCCGACGACGGCCAGATCATCGTGCTCGGCGGCCTGATCGAGGACACCGAAGGCGACGGCGTGAACAAGGTGCGCGGCCTGGGCGACATTCCGGTGCTGGGCAATCTGTTCAAGTACCAGACCCGCGCCCGCAAGAAGACCAACCTGATGGTGTTCCTGCGCCCGGTGGTGATCCGCAACAAGGAGCAGAGCACCTCGCTGGCGACCGACCGCTACGACTACATGCGCGGCCAGCAGGAAGCGATCCAGCCGCCGGAGAGCATCCTGGTCAAGGATCTCGGCCAGCCTATGCTGCAGACCCTGAAGGACGGCAAGCCGCTGGGCGGCACGATGATGGCCAATCCGCTGCCTGCCGCGCCGGCGCCGGTGCGCCAACCCGGCGTCGCCGATCCAGCCAAGCAGAAGTGATATGAGCAATCTCCTCCCTTACGCTTTCGCCCGCGACTTCGTGGTGCTGGCGCAGCAGAGCGACGAAGCCGAACACACGGTGGACGTGCTGGTCTGCGGCGCCACCGCGCCGGCCGCCATCGCCGAGGTGTCGCGCCGTTTCGGCCGCGTCCAGCTGAAAAGCATGCCGCGCGCCGACCTGGAAATCGCCATCGCCGCGGCCTACGCCAGCTCGGGCGGCAACGCCTCGATGGTGGCCGAGGAATTCGACGCCGACCTCGACCTGACCAAGCTGCTGCAGGACGTGCCGGCCATCGAAGACCTGCTGGAATCGTCCGACGACGCGCCGGTGATCCGCATGATCAACGCGCTGCTGACGCAGGCGCTGCGCGACAGCGCCTCCGACATCCACATCGAGCCGTTCGAGCAGACCTCGGTGGTGCGCTTCCGCGTCGACGGTACGCTGCGCGACGTGGTCCGTCCGCGCAAGGCCATCCACGGCTCGCTGATCTCGCGCATCAAGATCATGGCGCAGCTCGACATCGCCGAAAAACGCCTGCCGCAGGACGGCCGCATCACGCTGCGCATCGGCGGCAAGCCGGTCGACGTGCGCGTCTCGACGCTGCCGACCGGCCACGGCGAACGCGCGGTGCTGCGTTTGCTGGACAAGGAGGCGGGCCGGCTGGACCTGAACCACCTGGGCATGAGCGAGAGCATGCTGCCGCAGTTCGACGCGCTGATCAACCAGCCGCACGGCATCGTGCTGGTGACCGGGCCCACCGGCTCGGGCAAGACCACCACCTTGTACGCCGCGCTGTCGCTGCTGAACGCGGCCACCACCAACATCATGACGGTGGAAGACCCGATCGAGTACGACCTGAACGGCGTCGGCCAGACCCAGGTCAACCCGCGCATCGACATGACCTTCGCCAAGGCCCTGCGCGCCATCCTGCGCCAGGACCCGGACGTGATCATGATCGGCGAGATCCGCGACCTGGAGACCGCGCAGATCGCGGTGCAGGCCTCGCTGACCGGCCACCTGGTGCTGGCCACGCTGCACACCAACGACGCGGCGGCCGCGGTCACGCGACTGCTGGACATGGGCATCGAGCCGTTCCTGCTGTCGTCGTCGCTGCTGGGCGTGCTGGCGCAGCGGCTGGTGCGCAAACTGTGCGGCAGCTGCAAGAGCCACGACGGCAAGCTGTGGCACGCGGTCGGCTGCGAGCACTGCGGCCACACCGGCTACCAGGGCCGGGTCGGCGTCTACGAATTCCTGCAGACGACGGAGCAGATCCGCGCGCAGATCCACAACCGCGCTTCCGAGGCCGAGGTCAAGTCGGCGGCGGTGGCGGGCGGCATGCAGACCATGCGCGAGGACGGCGAGCGTTGGCTGGCCGCCGGCGTGACCACGCAGGCCGAACTGCTGCGCGTGACCAAAGACTAGGCGACCGAAGATGCCCGCATTCCGTTATGAAGCCGTCGACGCCGGCGGCGCCACCAAGAAGGGCGTGCTCAATGCCGACAGCGCGCGTTCGGCCCGGTCCGAGCTGCGCACGCAAGGCCTGGTGCCGCTGAAGGTGGACGCCATCGCCGCGCAGGTCGACGCCGCCGGCGTGACCAAGAGCCGCGGCTTCGGCGAGCGCCTGTCGGCCACCGAGCTGGCGCTGTTCACGCGCCAGCTGGCCAGCCTGCTGGAAGCGGGGCTGCCGCTGGAGCAGGCCTTCACCGCCTTGCTGGAGCAGGCCGAGCGTCCCTACATGCGCGACCTGATCGCCTCGATCCGTTCCGAAGTGATCGGCGGCGCCGCGCTGTCCGACGTGCTGGGACGGCATCCGCGCGACTTCGCCGAGATCTACCGCGCGCTGGTCGCCTCCGGCGAGCAGATCGGCCAGCTGTCGCGCGTGCTGTCGCGCCTGGCGGACTACATCGAACGCCGCAATGCGCTGATCCAGAAGGTCAAGCTGGCCTTCACCTATCCGGCCATCGTGACGGTGGTGGCGTTCTCGATCGTGATCTTCCTGCTGACCTATGTGGTGCCGCAGATCGTCTCGGTGTTCGCCAACACCAAGCAGAAGCTGCCCATCCTCACCGTCATCATGCTGGCGGTGTCGGACTTCGTGCGCAGCTACGGCATCGTGGTGGCGATCCTGCTGGTGGGCGCCTGGTTCATGTGGCGCCGCGCCTTGCAGAACCCGGCGCTGAAGCGGCGCTGGCACACCTGGCTGCTGACCGCGCCGCTGTACGGCAAGTTCGAGCGCAGCCTGAACACGGCGCGATTCGCCAGCACGCTGGCGATCACCACCGGTTCCGGCGTGCCCATCCTGCGCGCGCTCGAGACCAGCCGCGATACCCTGTCCAACGTCGCCATGCAGGAGCTGGTGGACGAGGCCAGCGACGCCGTGCGCGAGGGCGTGAGCCTGGCGCGTTCGCTGTCGGCGCAAAAGCATTTTCCGCCGATGCTGATCCACATGATACGGGCCGGCGAAATCACCGGCGAGCTGCCGGCCATGCTGGACCGCGCCGCCGCCGCGCAGGAAGCCGACCTGGAACGCCGCACGCTGACCATCGCCGGCCTGCTGGAACCGGCGCTGATCCTGGCGATGGGCGTGGTGGTGCTGCTGATCGTGCTGGCGGTGCTGATGCCTATCATCGAAATTAATCAGCTGGTACGCTGAGGAAGCAAAGAGAACCATGAAGCGTTTGCCATTATTCGTTACCGTCCTTGCCGTGGCGCTGTTGTCGGCGTCGCTGGCCTACTGGGGCCTGCAATTGTTCAAGCCGCAGCAGCGCGCCATCGCCGCGCCGCCGCAGCAGTTCGCCGCGCCCTTGAATATCGAAGCGGCCAAGGGCCTGTTCGGCGGCCAGATCACGGTCGCCGCCGTCAGCAACTACCAGCTCAAGGGCGTGATCGCCGCGCGCAACGGTGGCAGCGACAGCGCCGCCATCATCGTGGTCGACGGCCAGCCGCCGATGGCGCTGGGCGTGGGCCGCGAAGTGGTGCCCGGCGTGACGGTGAAGGAAGTCCATCCGAAATATGTGATGCTGTCCGAAGGCGGCGCCCTCAAGCGCCTGGAGCTGGCCACCGATGCCGGCGCCGGCGGCGGCCAGCCGCCGCCGTCGCTGCTGCCTGGCGCGGGCCAGCAAGCATTGCCGCCGATCGCGCCGCCGACGCCGCAAGCGCCGCCGCCGCAACAGCCGCAGCAGCAGCCGCCGCCGCGCTCCAGCGTCTCCGGCACCACTATCGCCCCCGTTCCCGGTTTCGACCGCACCCAATAGGCCTACCCCATGGTGATCTCCCGTACCCTGGCCGCAGCTTTTTGCTGCGGCTTTTTCTTGGCGGCCGCGATAGTCGCGCCCGCCGCCGCGCAAAGCGCGCCCGGCGCCACGTCGATCGCGGCCGACGCCTCCATCAAGCCGCGGCCGAAAGTCGCGCTGGTGCTGTCCGGCGGCGGCGCGCGCGGCTTCGCCCACATCGGCGTGCTGCGCGCCTTGCAGGAATTGCGGGTGCCGGTGGACTTCGTGGTCGGCACCAGCATGGGTAGCGTGGTCGGCGGCGCCTACGCGGCCGGCAGCTCGGTCGAGCAGCTGGAGCTGCTGGTGCGCCGCACCGACTGGAACGCCGTGGTGGCCGACCGTCCGCCGCGCGACGAGCTGGTGTTCCGCCGCCGCGAGGAAGACCTGCTGCTGCCGTCGCGCATCGAGTTCGGCGCCAAGCTGGAGGGGGTGTCGCTGCCGCCGGCCGCCGCCGGCAACGAGGCGCTGGAGCTGGCGCTGACCCGGGTGCTGCCGCACGGCGCGCGCGACAAGCCGGTCAACCTGCTGCAACTGCCGTTCCGCTCGGTCGCCTCCGACCTGGTGACGGGCGAGCTGGTGGAACTGAACGACACGCCGCTGTTCCTGGCGATGCGCGCTTCGCTGGCGGTGCCGGGCGTGTTCGCGCCGGTGCGCGTCAACCAGCGGCTGCTGGTGGACGGCGGCCTGGTGCGCAACCTGCCGGTGGACGTGGCGCGCGACATGGGCGCCGACATCATCATCGCGGTCAACGTCGGCACGCCGCTGGCGCAGGAAAAGGAATTGATCAGCGCGGTCAGCGTGGCGCAGCAGATGCTGCAGATCCTCACCGAGCAGAATGTCCAGCGCTCGCTCAAGGAGCTGCGTCCCAACGACGTGCTGCTGGCGCCGGACCTGGGCGGCATCGGCTTCCTCGATTTCGGCCGCCACGACCGCGCCATGAAGGCCGGCGAGGCGGCGGTGCGGGCCATGAGCGCGCAGCTGGTCAGGCTGTCGCTGCCGGAGGCGCAGTATGCCTCGTATGAACTCAAGCGCCTGTCGGCGCCGGTGGGCATCGACCAGCCGGTGCGGCTGACCAAGCTGGAGGTGGCGCCGAGCGGGCGCATCAATCCGAAGGAGCTGGAAGTGCAGTCCGGCTTGCAGGTCGGGCAGATGGTCACCAGCGAGCAGGCGCAGGCGGCCGGCAACCAGCTGTTCGGGCGCGGCGACCTGGCCCGGGTGGAAACCGAAATCCACGACGACCGGGATGGCCGCAGCGTACTGATCAAGCCCACCGAGGCCGACTGGGCGCGCAGCCGCCTGCGCGTCGGCCTGGAACTGCGCAGCGATTTCTCCGAGAATAACGCGTTCGAGCTGAAGGTGATGCATGTGCTGTCGTCGCTGAACAACTGGGGCGCCGAGCTGCGCACCATCGGCCGGGTCGGCACCGAACGCGCGCTGGGCCTGCAGTTCTGGCAGCCGCTGGGGGCGGGCTCGCAGTGGTACGTGGCGCCGGAGCTGCAATACAACTCGTCGGCCGTCGATGTCTTCAGCCAGAGCGGCTTCCGCCAGAAGCGCTACGCCTTCAACAGCCAGAGCGCCGGCGTGGCGCTGGGGCGCCAGCTGGGGCATTGGGGCAATCTGCGCTACAGCGTGTCGCGCGAGAAGCAGGTGTATCACCTCAGCATCCCGGAAGACCTCACCGAGGGCAGCGATATGCAGACCGTGCAGCAGCTGTCCTTCAATGTCGACAGCCTCGACACGGTGGCCTTCCCGACCCGCGGCACGCTGTTCTCGCTGGACTGGCAGCGGCTGGTGCACAGCGCCGCCGCCGGCGCCGTGCCGACCACCCAGTCCGTGCAGGGTCTGCAGGCCTTCCATCTGAACCGCTGGGCCGGCCATGTGTACGCGGAATGGTCGCGCAGCCAGGGCGGCGCCTCGTCGAACAACCTGGGCGGCTTCCTGCGCCTGTCCGGCTCGACGCCGCAATCGATCGTCGGCGACCGCACGCTGCTGGGACGGGTGGTGATGGCGCGCAGCATAGGCGCGATGCCGGCCGCGCTGGGCGGCGATGTGCGGCTGGGCTTTTCGCTGGAGGCGGGCGGCGCCTACAGTCCGACCAGTCCGCTGCGCTGGGGCGCGCTGCACCAGGCCGCCAGCGGCTTCATCGCGGTCGATACGCGCTTCGGCCCGCTGTACCTGGGGGCCGGCACCACCAAGGGCGGCAACTCCAGCGCCTACCTGTTCCTCGGTCCTATCTGGTAGCCGGCGGCGGCGCGCGCCGCAGCGCGGTGAAGGCGGCGAATTCCCACGAGCGGAAGCCGACCAGCAGGGTGAAGCCGTCGCGCTCCTGCGGCGCCAGCTTGCGGTCGCCCTGGTGCAGGCGCGCCAGTTCGCCGGCCAGCTGCTGGATGCGGCCCACCAGCTCCTCGGCGCTGGGCAGCGACAGCCGCGCGGGCAGGCACAGCAGCGTCTCGCCGGCGCCGGCGAAGCTGCCGCTGAAATAGTCGGCCACCGCGTGGTCGCGGAAGAATTGCTGCACCGGCCCGTCCGGCAGCCAGCGGAAGGCGTTCGACACGCGCAGGCGGTAGCGGTTCAGCGGCTTCAACTCGATCACCCCCAGCCGGTCCAGCTCGGCCAGCAGCATGATGCATTCGGGTTCGGTCAGGTTGTAGGTTTCCAGCACCTGCTCCACGGTCCAGTGGCCCAGGCAGCAGATCGCCATCAGCAGCAGGTGCGGCTGCGCCAGCAGCGATTTTTCCTGCGTCAGGGTCAGCGCGTCGGCCTGCGGCGTGGCGTCGGCCGCGCCGCGCAGCACGTCCTCCATCGCCACCCCCGCCGCCTTGCAGATTTGCGCCAGCCGCGACAGCGACATGTCTTGCTGGCCGAACATGCGCTTGACGCTGGACTCGCTCATGGCGATCCGCTCGGCCAGCATTTTGTAGGTGACGCCGGCGGCCCGCATCTGGGTCCGCAGCACTTGCAGCAGCAATTCCGGTGAGCTCATACCTTGCCTTGGTAAAAAAACAAAAGGTATCGTAACACGGTACCGGATGATGTGAAAAGCTGGGCTTGGAATAATCGGGTGGTACATCGGGCGGAAATGGGGGACACTGCGGCACGCTGTCCCTCGCGCCAGGGATGGCACCGGATAACCCGAGAGCGGACGCCACCACCGGCGTCCGCTAACGGTTATTTTTCGTCCGGGTCCGGCTTCAGGCTGAGCTTCGCCAGCAGGCGCTTGGCCGCCTGGCGCTCGGTCGCCGCCGGCTTGGCGTGCGGGCCGGCGCCGCCGGCGCGCGCCTTGGCCGCCAGCGCCACCGGATTGCGCGGCGGCTTTTGCGACGGCTCGACCCGTATCGTCATCTTCTGCCGCGTCGACAGCGCCTTGTTGGCCATGCTCCCGGCTCCTTGCCTCGGTTAATTACAGCACGTAGCGCGACAGGTCTTCGTTGACCGCCAGCGCATCGAGCCGCGCGTTGACGTACGCCGCATCGATGGTGAGCACCTTGCCGCTGTCGTCGCTGGCGGTGAAGGACAGTTCCTCCAGCAGCTTTTCCATCACCGTGTACAGCCGGCGGGCGCCGATGTTCTCGGTGCGCTCGTTGACCGAGTAGGCGATTTCCGCCAGCCGCGTGATGCCTTCCGGCGCGAACTCGATGGTGACGTTCTCGGTGGCCAGCAGCGCCTCGTACTGCTTGGTCAGGCAGGCGTCGGTGCTGGTCAGGATGCGTTCGAAATCGGCGATCGACAGCGACTCCAGCTCGACCCGGATCGGGAAGCGGCCCTGCAGCTCGGGGATCAGGTCCGACGGCTTGGCCAGGTGGAAGGCGCCGGAGGCGATGAACAGGATGTGGTCGGTCTTGATCATGCCGTACTTGGTGTTGACGGTGGTGCCCTCCACCAGCGGCAGCAGGTCGCGCTGCACGCCGGCGCGCGAGACGTCGGCGCCGCCCACTTCCGAGCGCGAGGCGATCTTGTCGATCTCGTCGAGGAAGACGATGCCGTTCTGCTCGACGTTCTGGATGGCCTTCTGCTTCATCTCGTCGTCGTTGACCAGCTTGGCGGCCTCCTCGTCGATCAGCACCTTCATCGCTTCCTTGATCTTGACCTTGCGCGCCTTCTTGCGGCTGCCGCCGATGCCGGAGAACATCGACTTGATCTGCTCGGTCATCTCCTCCATGCCGGGCGGCGCCATGATCTCCATCTGCGGACCGTTCTCGGCCAGCTCGATCTCGATTTCCTTGTCGTCCAGCTCGCCCTGGCGCAGGCGCTTGCGGAAGGTCTGGCGGGTGCTGTCGCCTTCCTTGCCTTCCTTCGGCGCGTCGCTCGGCGCGGCCTGGTGGAAGCCGAAGTCGCGCGCCGGCGGCAGCAGGATGTCGAGCACGCGGTCTTCGGCGGCGTCCTCGGCGCGGGCGCGCACCTTGGCCATCTCGGCCGAACGGGTCTGCTTGACGCCGATGTCGATCAGGTCGCGGATGATGGTGTCGACGTCGCGGCCGACATAGCCGACCTCGGTGAACTTGGTGGCTTCGATCTTGATGAAGGGGGCGTCGGCCAGCTTGGCCAGGCGGCGCGCGATTTCGGTCTTGCCGACGCCGGTGGGGCCTATCATCAGGATGTTTTTCGGCGTGATTTCGTGGCGCAGCGGCTCTTCCACTTGCTGGCGCCGCCAGCGGTTGCGCAGCGCGATCGCCACCGCCTTCTTGGCGTTGCCCTGGCCGACCACATGTTTGTCGAGTTCGCCGACGATTTCCTTCGGTGTCATGTTCATGCTGGGTCCAGTGTCTCGATGATGTGGTTCATATTGGTGTAGATGCACAATTGGCCGGCGATGGTCAGTGACTTTTTGACGACTTCCGTCGGCGACAGTTCCGTATTTTCCACCAGCGCCTTGGCCGCCGACTGCGCGTAGGTGCCGCCGGAGCCGATGGCGCCGATGCCGTCCTCCGGTTCGAGCACGTCGCCGTTGCCGGTGATCACCAAGGTCGATTCGCTGTCGGCCACCAGCAGCATCGCCTCCAGGCGGCGCAGCACGCGGTCGGTGCGCCAGTCCTTGGCCAGCTCGACCGAGGCGCGCAGCAGATTGCCCTGGTGTTTTTCCAGCTTGCCCTCGAAACGGTCGAGCAGGGTGAAGGCGTCGGCGGTGCCGCCGGCGAAGCCGACCAGCACCTTGCCCTGGTACACCTTGCGCACCTTGCGGGCCGTGCCCTTCATGACGATGTTGCCCAGCGTGACCTGGCCGTCGCCGCCCAGCGCGACTTGCTTGCCGCGCCGTACGCACAGGATGGTGGTGCCGTGAAATTGTTCCATAGTTACCTCAAAGTAAAGACGCAAACTGCTTCAAGACTGAAAAATGGGGCTGGACCTGGAAATTACAAGTTTCAGTATTTGTGCGGGTAGATCCGGGCGATGTCGGCGTAGCCCAACAGGCGCAGCAGCGCCGCCACCAGGTGGTTGACGTCGCGGAATTCGATCTTCTTGCCCAGCTGGGCCAGGCTGGCGTGCAGCTGGTTGGCGCAGCCGTAGTCGATGCGCGTCAGGCGCGAGCAGTCGAACACCAGGGTCTGGTATCGCTCGGCATAGTGCTGGATCTGGCCCAGTAAAGGGCCGAGCTGGCCTTCGAGCAGCGGCGGCAGCATGAAGCGGTCGGGCGACGCCGATACGTGCTGGGCCGCGGCGGTGGCCACCTTGTGCGGCGCCGTGAACGACGGCGGCGACACTTCGAAGGTGACGCAGTAATCCATGCCGATCTCCTCGAATTCCTTTTCGCGGTTCAGCAATTGCAGCAGCTCCAGCAGCAGCAGCCACGGCGCCTCGGTGTCGTCGCGGCGGCCGATGGCGATGCCGTCGCGTATCAGCGCGGCGAGGGCGTCGGCGTCCACCAGGATCAGTTCGCGCTGCCGGGCTTGCAGCTTGCGCAAGCTGTCGAGCAGCAGCGCGCAACCGGCCGCCTCGACCGCCGTCACGCGGGAAAACTCCAGCCGCAGCACCGGGCTGGCCGCGGCCGATTGCTGCAGCCGTTCCAGCTGGGCGGCGATGTGCGGATCGAGCACGCCGGCGAAGGCTTCGGTCGGCGTCAGGCCGGCAAAGTCGGGCGAGGACGCGGCCAGCGCGGCCGGCGCGTTCCACGGCGGCGGCGAGGTTTCGAAGGTGCTGGCGTAGTCGATCGACAGGTTGTCGAAGCGGTCGCGCTGGCCGCTGACCTGGTACAGGTCGAACAACATCCACCAGACGGTGCGGTCGCCGCCGGCGTCGGCCAGGCTGGCGTCGAGCAGCTGCTCGGCCACGGCGCCCTGGCCGTTGGCGTACAGGATGGCGATTTCCTCCACCACGGGCGCGGTCTCGGCGGCCACGGCCGCCTGCGGCAGGTCGTCGTCGCGCAGCAGCAGGGTGGTGGGGATGTCGGCCAGCGCCTCGGTGTCGGGGCCGCCGTCGGCGTGGGCGGCGGCCTTCTTGGGCCTGGCCGGGCGGGCGGCGCGCTGGCTGCCCCAGGCCGGTTCCGGCTGGTTGAAGATGTCGAAGGTCATCGCCGATTCGATGGCGTCGATCTTCATCGCGGTGGCGCGGGCGATCTCGCGCTGGCGCGCCTGCTGTTGCTGGCGCTCGGTTTCGCTGTTGGCGGCCAGCCGCGCCGCCTCGTCATCGTCGTTGCTCGACTGCGGGGCGGGTGCGGCGTCGCTCTTCTTGAAGATGGAGAACAGTCCCACGCTGATCCTCGTGTTTGCCGTAAAAAAAAGCACGCGGCTGCGTGCTTTTTTTAACGTCCCGGCGAATTAATCGCCGTACAGTTTCTGCTTCAGTTCGCGGCGCTGCTGGGCTTCCAGCGACAGCGTGGCGGTCGGACGGGCGATCAGGCGTGGAATGCCGATCGGTTCGCCGGTTTCTTCGCACCAGCCGTAATCGCCGCCGTCGATGGTGACGATCGATTGCTGGACCTTTTTCAGCAGCTTGCGCTCGCGGTCGCGTGTGCGCAGTTCCAGCGCGTGTTCTTCTTCGATGGTGGCGCGGTCGGCCGGGTCCGGCACGAGCACGGTTTCGCGCAGGTGTTCGGTGGTTTCGCCGGCGTTCTTCAACAATTCTTTTTCAAGCGCTTGCAGCTTGGCTTTGAAAAAGGCCAATTGCGCCGGATTCATATAATCCTTTTCATCCATCTTCAGAATTTCTTCTTCGGTCAGGACGCGGTCGGCGGCGGCGGGGGTCGATTTATTAGTTTTGGTGGTCATAACTTCGCTTACCTTCGATACGACAGAGTTTTCAATTAATCAGCCCGGAGTTTGTGGCTATTTAGCCATCCCCACAAAACCCGGATAGTTTATACCAGACATTGTTCTAAACCGCTAATAAAGATATCTTTCGGCAGATTTTTGCCGATAAACACCATTTTGCTGCCTCGAACGTCGTTTTCTCCCCATTTGGCGCCCAAGTCGCTGCCCATAATCTGGTGCACGCCCTGGAACACTACCTTGCGATCGGCGTCTTTCATGAACAATACGCCTTTGTAGCGCAGCATGCGAGGACCGTAGACATTTACCAGCCCGCCGAGGAACTCGTCGAGCTTGGCGGTGTCGAACGGGCGTGTACTTTTGAACACAAACGCCGCGATATCGTCGCTGTGGTGGCCATGGTGGTGGTTGTGGCCGTGTTCCTCGTGGTGGTGGCCATGATCGTGGTGGTGGCCGCAGTGCTCGTCGTGCACGTGGTCGTCGTCGTGGGCCTGGTCGGTTTCCAGGAAATCCGGATCCAGCTCCAGCTTGTCGTTCAGGTTGAAGCCCTTCAGATCCAGCACCTCGGACAGCGGGGCGCGGCCGAAGTCGGCCGTGCTGATCGGTGCGCGCGGGTTGATGCGCTTGAGGCGGGCGGTCAGCGTGGCCACCTGCTCGGCGCTGACCAGGTCGGTCTTGGACAGCAGCAGCTTGTCGGCGAAACCGACCTGGCGCTGGGCTTCCTCGTGCTGGTCCAGCTGGTCCATGGCGTGCCGGGCGTCCACCACGGTGACCACGGCGTCGAGCATGTAGTGAGTGCCCACTTCTTCGTCGACGAAGAAGGTCTGCGCCACCGGACCGGGATTGGCGAGGCCGGTGGTCTCGATGACGACGCGGTCGAAATGCAGCTCGCCGGCCTCGCGCTTCTGCGCCAGGCCGCTCAGGGCGACGATCAGGTCGCCGCGCACGGTGCAGCAGATGCAGCCGTTGTTCATTTCGACGATCTGTTCGCCGCTGTCCTGCACCAGGATTTCGTTGTCGATGTTTTCCTGCCCAAACTCGTTTTCGATGACGGCGATGCGCATGCCGTGCTGTTCCTGCAAGATGCGGTTCAGCAGGGTGGTCTTGCCGGCGCCAAGGAAGCCGGTGAGGATGGTGGTCGGTATCAGTGCCATGGTGCTTACCAGTCTGGTCTAGGAGGAAACCCTAGATGGGGATCAAATGCGGAAATGCAACCGGCCGATTATGCCGGAATTTGGCCTGGGCTAGCAATTCGTCCGATTGAGCAACGTCAGTACGGCGGCAGGCTATTTCACCTTGGCGCGCGGATGGGCCTGGTCGTACACCTCGGCCAGGTGCTGGAAGTCGAGCGCGGTGTAGACCTGGGTCGAGCTGATGCTGGAGTGTCCCAGCATTTCCTGCACCGCCCGCAGGTCGCCCGACGATTGCAGCAGGTGCGAGGCGAACGAGTGGCGCAGCATGTGCGGGTGCACGTGCACCGGCGCGCCGCTGGCCACGCCATGGGCCTGCAAACGCTGCTGTATCACCCGCGGCGAGACCCGCGTGCCGCGCGTGCTGAGGAACAGGGCGTGGCCGCCGTCCGAGGGCGCCGGCCGCACGGCGATCCAGGCCGCCAGCGCCTCCAGCGCGGCCTTGCCCACCGGCACCACGCGCCGCTTGTCGCCCTTGCCGGTGACGATGACTTCGCGGTTGTCCAGCGCCACCCAGCCCAGCGCATCCTTGCCGGCGGCCAGGTCCAGCCCGGCCAGCTCGGACACCCGCAAGCCGCTGGAATACAACAGTTCGAACATGGCGCGGTTGCACAGTTCGGCCGCTTGCGGGGCGCTGCCGGCATGCGGCCGCGACGGCGCCACCAGTTGCACCGCGTCGTCCACCGACAGCGCGCGCGGCAGCGTTTTGGCGCGCTTGGGGGCGCGCACGCCCTGCACCGGGTTGGCCGCCAGCGCGGTCTGGCCGCCCAGCCAGTCGAAAAAGCCACGCCAGCTGGACAGCTTGCGGGCGATCGAGCGCGGGTCGAGCGCGCGCGCGTGCAGCTTGGCGGTCAGGCGGCGGATGGTGAAGTGGTCGAGCTGCCGCCAGTCCTGGCCGGCGGACAGCCCGGCCAATTCGTGCAGATCGCGCCGGTAGGCGCTGACGGTGTGCGGCGACAGCCGGCGCTGGTCGCGCAGCTGGGCCAGGTAAGCGTCGATCCAGGCCAGCTTGCTGTCCGGTTCGGCGCTCATGGCGGCGCTCAGGCCAGCAGCCAGGCCAGCGCGGTGCTGCTGGTTTCGCCGATGTGGACCAGGAAATCGGTGGCCATCAGCGAGGTGAAGCGCGCCGGGTCGGCCGAGCCCAGGATCAGCAGGCCGAAGGCGCTCTTGTTGCCCGGCTTGCGCAGCGGAATGATGACGGTGGAGGTGATGCCGGTGGCGTCCGGCAACCAGCGCACCGCCTCGAAATCCTTGTTGGTGCCGCAGTAGGGCGCCATCAGGCTGTTGGCGAAGATGCGCGCATCTTCCGTCACGCCGTTGACGAACCATTCGCCGAGATAGTCCGGCGCGGTGTCCCAGATGCGCAGCGTGGCCTGCGGTACATCAAAACTGGACTTCAGGCCGCTGATCACGGCGTGTGGCATGGAACCCACATCCTCGGCTTCCAGCAGCACCTTGGTCCAGCGGTGGAATTTGTTGGCGATCGCTTCGTTTTCCGACGCCAGGCGCATGAGATTGCTCATGCGCAATTCCAGCGCCTTGTATTTGTCGCGCATGACTTCCATCTGGCGCTCTTGCAGCGACACGGCGCGTCCCGTCAGCGGGCTGGCCAGCTTGATTTCACCCAGCAATTGAGCATGTTCGACGAAGAAATTCGGGTGTTCGGTCAGGTATTGGGCGACGAGGGTGTGATCCAGTGGGACAGTCATTGAGGTACTTTATTGGCGAGGTTGGAAAGGCTCAGTCATTCTAAACGAAAAAAAACGGACATGGTTGCCCATGCCCGTCATTCCCCAACCCAAGCGCCGGCAGTTCTTGCCGACCGCGCGGCTTAGAAGTTGTGGTGGATACCGAGGCTGTAGAAATTCAGCGTGGTAGCTGCCTTCTTGTTCGAGGCATCGACATACAGATAGGTACGGGCCGACAGGTTGTAGTCGTAGCCGATCGACGCTTGCTTGGTCTTGACCAGGGCCGGGTTGCCCAGGCTGTTGTCCGGCGTCTTCTGGCCGTAGCCGACGCGCAACATGCCGGCGCCGACGGTGTAGTTGGCGCCCAGGATCCAGGCCTTGGTCTTAGGATTGATCAGGGTGCTGTTGGACTGATCCTGCTTTTGGTAGGAAGCCATCAGTTTCAGCTCGTTGACCGGTTTGAACGATGCGCCGACCGACCACAGCTTGGTTTCGATGGCGTTCTTCTCGTAGGCGGCGTAGGCGGCGAACGGGCCGTTGTTGGCGGTGGCGCTGAGCGAGTAAGGCGTGGTCACCGGCGCGCTGTTGGCCGCGAACTGCGGTGCGGCGGCGTTGCCTTTGCCGATGATGGCCGGGCTGTTGTTGGCTTCCTTGGCGGCGACGGTGACGTTCAGCTGGAACATGCCGGCGATGACCGGGGTGTTGTAGAACACCGCGTTCGAGAAGCGGTTGCCCGAGTTGCCAGCCGGGCTCAGCGGATCGCTGGTGTAGGCGGCCACTTGCAGGTCGGTCTGGTAGCCGGCGACGGCAGGCAGGCCGCTCCATGGTTCGAAGGCGGTGCTGGTTTCCTGGAACGCGGTCAGGCCACGGCCCAGGCGCACGGTACCGAAGTCGCCCTGCAGGCCGACGCGGCTCTGGCCCTGGAACAGCGGACGGGTGGTGCTTTCAATCACGCCGGTGTCCGGCTCGTAGCGGATTTCCAGTTGGAACAGGGCTTTCAGGCCGCTGCCCAGGTCTTCGACGCCGCGGAAGCCGAGTTTGTTGTTGTCGCGTTTGCCAACCATGGTGGTGGTGCCGGTGCGCTTGGAAATCCCTGCATCTACAGTGCCATAGATGGTCACGGACGATTGCGCGTACGCGCCAGCAAATACGCCCATGAGAGCCAGAGCCACTAAAGATTTTTTCATTTGAGTTATTCCTTTATGAGTGAACGTGCATACATCCAAAGCTAGCGGGTCGCGTACTTCGACCCTCGGTTGATAGGAACCTTAATATCTCATCGGGCCAAAAGCGCTGAAATGGTTGATTACGACGGCTAGTTTTGGTCGAAAGCCAAAGAAACCGGGCTTCTTGTTGTATTTTTGAAACGCTTGATTGGCAGGCTATACCAGCCTGTTTGGCTATTATTTCCTTTCATTCAGGCATCAAAACAGCTCTAGCGTACAGGGCGAAGCGGGGTAGGCCGCTTGTGCAAAATCAAAGCGTTCTGCATATTGTTTAGTGTGTGGCGCGGATCGCACGCTACACTCATAAGCACCAACGGTCGTTCCAGCCTGCGCAAACGGCAGGGATGCAGCGCCGCATCGATGAATCGGACTAATAGTGAGACGATGGCTAATCGAGAAGAGTTAGGGATCATCCGGGGAGCCCGCGCGGGAGACGCCGTCTGCCAGCTGGCGCTGGGCAAGCTCTATCTGTTCGGCGGCGCCAGTTTGCCGCTCAGCCTGCCTACCGCGCTGCACTGGCTCAACCGCGCCGCGCTGCAGGAACAGGATGAAGCCTGGATGTTGATCGGCAGCTACGTTCCCTTCGAGCATGCCCAGCACTGCCTGCCGGCGGTGCTGTCCTGGTATGACCGCGCCTACGACGCCGGCGTCGAGCAAGCCGGCCTGGTGCTGGCGCAACTGGTGTTGAACCAGGCCGCGGGGCAGGAAGCGTCGCATTTACGCGACAAGGCCTTGCAGGCGCTGGAGACGGCCGCGCGCAGCGGCTCGGCCGAAGCGCAGTGGTTGCTGGCGCACCAGTCCGGCGCGCAGCCGCCGTCGTCGGCGCCGCAGGCGCCGCTGCCGTCGCGCCGCTCCCCGGGCCGGCCAGCGCCGCATCGCGCCAGCGTCCGCCAGCAGTGGCTGGCGCGGGCGGCCGACAGCGGCCTGGCCGCCGCCCAGTACGCCGTGCTGGAGCAAGCCTGGCACGGCGACCGCGCGGCATATCTGCAACGCGCCTTGCCGCTGGCGCGCAAGCTGCTCGCCGGCGCCCCGGCCGACGCCGAAGCGGCCCGGGCCGCCGACTGGCCGCTGGAGCCAGCCCAGCTGACACTGCTGGCGCGCTGCGGCGAGCTGTTCGACAGCAACACCGAGCACCGCGACGCGCTGCATCACTGCCGCGAACTGGCCGCCCACGGCGGCGACCGCCACGCCCAGCTGGCGCTGGGCTTGTGGTTCGCCCGCATGGACGGCGACGGCAAGCGGCAAGTCAACGGCATCGCCGCCGTCAACTTCAAGCGCGCCATCCGCTGGCTGACCCAGGCCGGCGAGCAGGGCCTGGCCGAGGCCTGGTATGCCTTGTCGCGGATTTATCTGAAACCGGAATTTTCCCAGCGTTGCGTGCCCGAAGCCCAGGCCTACCTGGAGCGGGCGGCCGAGATGGGCCATTGCGCCGCGCAGCTCGAGTGCGGCATGTACGCGTGGCGCAACCGCCGCACCGACGAAAACAGCGACGTGCGCGCCGCCTACTGGCTGCAGAAGGCGGCGGCCCAGGGCTGCGAGGAGGCGGAAACGGCGCTGGCGCGCATCGCGGCGGCGCCCAAGGCGTCGGACTGGGCCGATGCCATTCTGTGCGGCAAGTCGCGCGAAGCGCTGGAAGGCCAGCCCTTGCTGGCGGCGCGGCTGGAGCTGGCCGAGCTGTTCGGCCTGAGCCGGGCGGAAGCGCTGCTGCTGGATGTGAAGGCGGCCGACCAGGGCCATTGCCTGGTGGTCGATATCCGCGCCAGTTACGGCCGCAGCAAGCGGCGCCTGGTGTTGCTGCGCACGGCCCGCGAGCGCCAGGCGCTGGACCGCATCGGCCGCCTGTTCGAGCATCTCGACAACGGCCCGGACGGTCTGGAGGGCAACTACCGCCAGCGCCTGTACCGGCTGAAGACCTGGCAGCCGGCCGACGACGACCGGCTGGCCGCCTGAGTTGCCGCCTTAAATCGCGCGCCTTAAATCTCGATTTCGCCTTCGAACACCGTCACCGCCGGGCCGGTCAGCCAGACCGGCTGGCCCGCGCCCGCCCAGCTGATCGACAGCTGGCCGCCGCGCGCGTCGACCTGCACCGGGCTGTCGAGCAAGCCGCGGCGGATGCCGGCCACCACGGCCGCGCACGAGCCGGTGCCGCACGCCAGGGTTTCGCCGACGCCGCGCTCGAACACGCGCAGCTTGACGTGGTGGCGGCCGACGATCTGCATGAAGCCGGCGTTGACCCGGTTGGGAAAGCGCGCATGGTGCTCGATCAGCGGGCCGGTCAGCTCGACCGGGGCGGCGTCGACATCGTCGACGATCTGCACCGCGTGCGGGTTGCCCATCGACACCACCGAAATCAGCACGCTCTCGCGCGCCCCGCCCAGTTCCAGCACCAGCGGCCACAAGGTGTCGTCGCCCTGGCGCTCGCCGTGCAGGCCGTCGGCGTCGAACGGCACGCGTTGCGGCTCGAGCACCGGCGCGCCCATGTCGACCGTGATGCTGCCGTCCGCTTCCAGGCGGGGCGCGATCACGCCGGCCTTGGTCTGCACCGTGATGCTGCGCTGCGCCGTCAGGCCTTTTTCGGCGACGAATTTGACGAAGGCGCGCGAGCCGTTGCCGCATTGCTCGACCTCGCCGCCGTCGGCGTTGAAGATGCGGTAGCGGAAGTCGCAGCCCGGCTCGGTTGGCCTTTCCACCAGCAGGATCTGGTCGGCGCCCACGCCGAAGCGGCGGTCGCCCAGCAGCCGCCATTGCGCGGCCGAAAAGTCGATGTCCTGGTTGATGCCGTCGATGACCACGAAGTCATTGCCGGCGCCGTGCATTTTGGTGAATTTGAGTTTCATCTGCTGCCTGTGTTGTTACTCGGAACGCTGGTACAGCGAAGCTTCGCCGTTCGGGCGCGTCTTGAACCGCTTGTGCGTCCAGAAATATTCGGCCGGGGCTTCGCGCACGCGCTCCTCGATGAACTGGTTCATGCGGCGGGTGGCGGCAACCATGTCGGGACCAGGGTAATTGTCCCACACTGGATAGAATTTCACACGCCAGCCCTGGTAATCGGGCAGGAAGGTGGCGATCACCGGCATCACCTGGGCGCCGGTGGTGGCGGCGATGCGGGCGGTGGCGGTCAGGGTGGCCGCCTCGATGCCGAAGAAGGGTACGAACTCGGCATCCTTCTCGCCGAAATCCATGTCCGGCAGCATGAAGTAGGGCAGCTTGTCGCGCAGCGCGCGCAGGATGGGCTTGATGCCGTCCTGGCGGGTGAACAGCTTGACCGGCTGGAAGCGGGCGCGGCCGGCGCGCAGCACCCGGTCGAAGGCGGCGTTCTTTTGCTGCACATACATGGACGAGGCGCTGGTCACCATCGCGATCGAGGCGCCGGCCACGTCCAGGCAGACGAAGTGCGGGCACAGCAGGATGGTCGGCTTGGACGTCATTTGCTCCACCGGCACCGGGCCCGGCTCGATCGTGATCAGGCGCTTCAGCCTGGCCTCCGACGCCCACCACAGGATGCCGCGCTCCCACACGCTGCGCGAATACGCCTGGAAGTGGCGGCGGGCGATGCCGGTGCGCTCGGCGTCGCTCAACTCCGGCATGCACAGGCGCAGATTGGTCAGCGTGATGTGGCGGCGCGCACGCATCACCAGGAACAGCAGGCTGCCGACGGCGTCGCCGAAACGGCCCAGCACCGGCAGCGGCAGCCAGTGCAGCAGCCACATGATTCCTAACAGCAGCTTCATGCCGGATCTCCCGAGGATGGCGCCGCAATGCCGGCCGGAACTTTATAGCGGTTGTAGCTCCAGAAATACTGGGTCGGGCTGCGCGCGATCAGGCGCTCCATCGCGTGGTTGATGGTCTGCGCCTGCTCGGCGGCGCTGCCGTCCAGGGTGCCGTCGAAGGGCACGAAGCGGATCACATAGCCTTTGCCGCCCGCCAGGCGCTCGGCGTAGGTGACGATGATGGTGGCGTCGCCCAGCTGCGCCAGCTTGGCCGGCAAGGTCATGGTGTAGGCGGCGCGGCCGAAGAAGCTGGCCCACACGCCTTCGCCTTCCTGCGGCACCTGGTCCGGCAGCAGGCCGATCGGCTTGCCCTTCTTGAGGCACTTGGCCAGCATGCGCACGCCGGACATGGTGGCCGGCGCCAGCAGCAGGTTGTCGCGCGCGCGGGCGCCTTCGATCAGCGGCTTCAGCGCGGCTTTCTTGGGCGGACGGTACATCACCATCAGTTCGGTGCGCAGCGCGATTTCCTGCGCGACGATTTCAAAGCAGCCCAGGTGCGGCGTCAGGAACACGATGCCGCGGCCGGCGTCCAGCTCGGCCTGGACGATGGCCCAGTTCTCGTCGGTGGCGTGGCGCGACACGCGCTCCGGCTTGGCGCACCAGATGAAAGGCAGCTCGACGATGCTTTTGCCCGCTTCGGCGATGGCGGCCGACAGGTGCCGGGAATAGCCGGCCTGCGCCATGTTGTCGCGCATGCGGCGGCGGTAGGAAGGCGAACTCAGGTAGACAATCCAGCCCAGCGCGGCGCCCATTGCGTGTAGAAAAGGCAACGGGAAGATTGAGAGAAATCGAAAAATTGGTACAAGCATGAGTAATTCGTCTAATAGAGGGGTACTTTGGCTTCTGTTGCTCTGCCAAAATTTTTTAAGAAGCGTAAAATAACACGTATGGAGTATCCGCTGAGTTAACAGACAACTTGCGAAGCGGAATATAAATATCGCTAAAGCGTCGCAAGCCGTATTGGTGAGCGACAAAACATTCTCAACCAGTATCAGGAGCTTGCGATGTCTAACGATTATCTTTTCACTTCCGAATCCGTCTCTGAAGGCCACCCGGACAAGGTCGCCGACCAAATTTCCGACGCGATTCTGGACGCCATCCTGGCCCAGGACCCGAAAGCCCGGGTTGCCGCGGAAACCCTGTGCAACACCGGCCTGGTGGTGCTGGCCGGCGAGATCACCACCTTCGCCAACGTTGATTATATTCAAGTTGCGCGCGAAACCATCAAACGCATCGGCTACGACAACACCGACTACGGCATCGACTACAAGGGTTGCGCCGTGCTGGTGGCCTACGACAAGCAGTCGCCGGACATCGCCCAGGGCGTGGACGAGGGCGCGGGGATTGACCTGGATCAAGGCGCGGGCGACCAGGGCCTGATGTTCGGCTACGCCTGCGACGAAACCGCGGAACTGATGCCGGCGGCGATCCACTACGCGCACCGCCTGGTCGAGCGCCAGTCGCAGCTGCGCAAGGACGGCCGCCTGCCTTGGCTGCGCCCGGACGCCAAATCGCAAGTCACGCTGCGCTACGTCAACGGCCGCCCGGTCGCGGTCGACACCGTCGTGCTGTCCACCCAGCACGCGCCGGAAATGCAGCACAAGCAGATTGAAGAAGCGGTGATCGAAGAGATCATCAAGCAGGTGCTGCCGCGCGAATGGCTGGTCGACACCAAATACCTGGTCAACCCGACCGGCCGCTTCGTCATCGGCGGTCCTCAGGGCGATTGCGGCCTGACCGGCCGCAAGATCATCGTCGACACCTACGGCGGCGCCAGCCCGCACGGCGGCGGCGCGTTCTCCGGCAAGGATCCTACCAAAGTGGACCGTTCGGCCGCCTACGCCGCCCGCTACGTGGCCAAGAACGTGGTGGCCTCAGGCTTGGCGCGCCAGTGCCAGGTGCAGGTCAGCTACGCCATCGGCGTCGCGCGTCCGATCAACATCACGGTCTACACCGAAGGCACGGGCGTGATTCCGGACGACAAGATCGCCGCGCTGGTGATGGAGCACTTCGACCTGCGTCCGAAAGGCATCGTGCAGATGCTGGACCTGCTGCGTCCGATCTACGCCAAGACCGCCGCCTACGGCCACTTCGGCCGCGAAGAGCCGGAATTCACGTGGGAACGCACCGACAAGGCCGCCATCCTGCGCGCCGCAGCCGGCCTGAAGTAATCGTCGTCCGCTGCATCGCAACGCCCCGGCCTGCGCCTGCAGCCGGGGCGTTGTCATTTGGGCCGCAGCGGCGGCGGTGGCGGCGGATTCGGCGGCAAGTACCTGTCGCGCTGGTCGCGGTCCATGGTGTGCTCCTGGGGTGGATTACCGGGGATGCCAGTTGGCGTTCAATTTTTTCTGGGTCTTCAACCTTAGGTGCTCGGTCAGCAGCAGATCGTAGGGAAACTCGTCCGATTCGACCTTGTACCGGTTGCGCAGCGTCAGCAATTTCTCCTCGAACTCGGCGATGGAAAACGCCGCATTGATTTTCATTCGGATAATCAGCGCGTCGAGGTCGGCCCGCAGCGCGGCCAGACTGCTGACCGAGGCCGCGTGGACTTTGAGCCGTTTGGCGACGGACAGTTCCTTGGACACGATGGCGAGCAGGGTGCTGACGGATGTAAACACCGGCCATAAAAAAGTATAGTCGCTGTTTTTCCAGAATACGAGGCCGGTGAGCGCGGCGCCGCCGGATGAGATCGCCACGGCGATCTTGGTCACGCTGTCCAGCCAGGTCCAGCGCGCCAGCAGCGCCGTTTCAAGCTCTTCGGTAAAGCTGGCGTTGTACAGCAGATGATGGGTTTCATTCCAGATCGCATCGCGTGGGTCGGGCGCCATGGCGTGCTCCGGGCAAAAAGATCACTATAGGCTGTCGGCATATGGCCTATTTGCGCGGGCTCAAACCGGAATTTCTTGCGCCTGTCTTGCGCAACGGTGCTAAAATGCGGCTTCCGAGGAGCGTTGCGACGAATCATGATTCGCCAGGCTCGGAGTCCCAAACCGCGCTCACGTTACTTTTTTCAACACATGAAAGGAGGGCGTGATGAACGCCGTACTCAAATCCGCACAAGACTTCCTGGTCGCCGACATCTCCCTGGCTGCCTGGGGCGACAAAGAAATCAAGATTGCCGAAACCGAAATGCCTGGCCTGATGGCCATTCGTGAGGAATTCGCCGCCACGCAACCGCTGAAGGGCGCGCGCATCACCGGTTCGCTGCACATGACCATCCAGACCGCCGTGCTGATCCAGACGCTGGAAGCACTCGGCGCCAAGGTGCGCTGGGCCTCGTGCAACATCTACTCGACCCAGGACCACGCCGCCGCCGCCATCGCCGCCGCCGGCACCCCGGTGTTCGCCATCAAGGGCGAAACCCTGGACGAATACTGGGACTACACCCACCGCATCTTCGAATGGCCGGCGGACGCCGCCGGCAACGCGGTCTACTCGAACATGATCCTCGACGACGGCGGCGACGCCACGCTGCTGCTGCACCTGGGCGCGCGCGCTGAAAAAGACCTCTCGGTGCTGGCCGCTCCCGGTTCGGAAGAAGAGATCTGCCTGTTCAACGCCATCAAGGCCCACCTGGCGATCGACCCGCTGTGGTACTCCAAGCGCCTGCCGCAGATCCTGGGCGTGACCGAGGAAACCACCACCGGCGTGCACCGCCTGTACCAGATGCACAAGGAAGGCAAGCTGGCCTTCCCTGCGATCAACGTCAACGACTCCGTCACCAAGTCCAAGTTCGACAACCTGTACGGTTGCCGCGAATCGCTGGTCGACGGCATCAAGCGCGCCACCGACGTGATGATCGCCGGCAAAGTCGCCGTGATCGCCGGTTACGGTGACGTCGGCAAGGGCTCGGCGCAAGCCATGCGCGCGCTGTCGGCGCAAGTCTGGGTCACCGAAATCGATCCGATCTGCGCACTGCAGGCCGCGATGGAAGGCTACCGCGTCGTCACCATGGACTACGCCGCCGAACACGGCGACATCTTCGTCACCTGCACCGGCAACTATCACATCCTGACCGAGAAGCACATGCTGGCCATGAAGGACCAGGCCATCGTCTGCAACATCGGCCACTTCGACAACGAGATCGATGTCGCCGCGCTCAAGAAGTACACCTGGGACAACATCAAGCCGCAAGTCGACCACGTGATCTTCCCATCGGGCAAGCGCATCATCCTGCTGGCCGAAGGCCGCCTGGTCAACCTGGGTTGCGGCACCGGCCATCCGTCGTACGTGATGTCGTCGTCGTTCGCCAACCAGACCATCGCCCAGATCGAGCTGTTCGCCAACACCGACAAGTATCCGGTCGGCGTCTACGTGCTGCCTAAGCACCTGGACGAAAAAGTGGCGCGCCTGCAGTTGAAGAAACTGAACGCGCAGCTGACCGTGCTGACCGAAGAGCAAGCGTCGTACATCGGCGTGTCGCAAGCCGGCCCGTACAAGCCAGACCACTACCGTTATTAATCTGCCGGTATGAAACAGGGCCGGCGGAATCGCCGGCCCTGTTTTTATCCAGTCCTTATTTTTGCAGCGAGTTCATTTTATGCGTTTGGTCCTTACCTGGTTAATCAATGCAATTGCCTTGCTGGCAGTTCCCTACCTGATGCATTCCGTCGATGTCACAAGCATAGGCGCAGCCCTCGTCGCGGCTCTTGTACTGGGCCTGGTCAATACGCTGATACGCCCCGTGCTGTTGTTGCTGACGCTGCCCGTGACCGTGGTGTCGCTGGGCCTGTTCATCTTCATCATCAACGGCTTCATGTTCTGGCTGGTCGCCCAATGGGTGGACGGCTTCCACGTCGATAGCTTCGCGTCGGCGATCGGTGGCGCATTGTTGTACAGCGTGATTTCCTGGGCCCTGTCTACCTTACTTTTGAAGACGTCAGATGGCTAATCATAATTTCAGTATCGAATTCTTTCCGCCCAAGACGGCGGAGGGCGCGGAAAAGCTGCGCGTCACGCGCGCCAAGCTGTCCGAGCTCAAACCCAAGTATTTTTCCGTGACCTTCGGCGCCGGCGGCAGCACGCAGCGCGGCACGCTCGACACGGTGGTGGAAATCCTCGCCGCCGGTGAAGACGCCGCGCCGCACCTGTCCTGCGTCGGCGGCACGCGCGAATCGATCCGCGCGATCCTGACGGAATTCAAGGCCCACAACATCAAGCGCATCGTCGCGCTGCGCGGCGACCTGCCGAGCGGCTACGGCGCGGCCGGCGAGTTCCGCTACGCGAACGAGCTGGTGGAGTTCATCCGCCAGGAGACCGGCGAGTGGTTCCACATCGAAGTGGCGGCCTATCCGGAAGTGCACCCGCAGGCCAAGTCGCCGCAGGACGACCTGCTGGCGTTCGAGCGCAAAGTGAAGGCCGGCGCCAATGCCGCCATCACCCAGTACTTCTACAACGCCGACGCCTACTTCCAGTTCGTCGAGCAGACCCGCAAGATCGGCATCGACGTGCCCATCGTGGCCGGCATCATGCCGATCACGAACTACACGCAGCTGATGCGCTTCTCCGACATGTGCGGCGCCGAGATCCCGCGCTGGGTGCGATTGAAGCTGGCCAGCTTCGGCGACGACAGCGCCTCGATCAAGGCCTTCGGCCTGGACGTGGTGACGGCGCTGTGCGAACGGCTGCTGGCGGGCGGCGCGCCCGGCCTGCACTTCTACAGCATGAACCAGGCCGTGGCCACCACCGCGCTGTGGCAACGGCTGGTGTAACTACTCGGTGATGATGCGGTCCAGCGCCACATCGTGAGCGTCGCTGTCGAACTGACTCCGCAGGCACTGGTAGGCTATGCCCAGTGTCTGCGGACGCGGTGAACGCGCCAGCGTGCGGTCGTAGAAGCCGCCGCCATATCCCAGCCGGTAGCCCTGCGGATTGAATCCCAGGCACGGCACCAGCAGCGCCGGCGGATACGCCTGCTGCAAGCGCAGGTCGGCCGGCACCGCCACCCCCATCGCATCCTTGACCATCGCCTCGCCGATGCGCCATTCGGCAAACTCCAGCGCAGCATGTTTTTCCACCACCACCGGCAGCAGCAGCCGCGCACCCAGGCGCGCCAGCTCCGCGTAGGCCGCCTGCAGGTCCGGCTCGTCGCGCAGCGGCCAGTACACGCCCAGCGCCGCCGGCTGCGCGGCCTTCCACCATGCGATCACCTGCGCGCCGATCGCATGGTCCCACGCCGCGCGCGTGGTGGCGTCCAAAGCGCGCCGCGCAGTCAACAATTGCTTGCGTAAATCGGCCTTTTGCGGGGCTGGCGGGGCTGGTGGTGCAGTCGTGGCGCGTGGTATTCTAGGGTCGCTGGTCATAGGTTAAGATTTTCAAGACTTTAGAGAGTTGCACATTGATTTCCGCTTTAAAATGGATTGCCGGCGCCGCCGCCTTTGCCGCAGTGGCCATGAGCTCCCTGGCCCACGCCGACGACCTTGGCGATGACGGCCGCAGGGCGGACGACTCCTTCCTGCTGCTGCGCGACGCCGTGCGCCAGGACGATGCATCCAAGGCCGATTTCTACGCCGCCCGCCTGGGCGATTATTCCATTCCGTCCTACGTCGATTATTATCGGCTGAAACCGCGCCTGAAGGATGCTTCGCAAGCGGAAATCCGCGATTTCATGAAGCGCTACGAAGGCCAGGCCATCGTCGACCGCCTGCGCAACGACTGGCTGCTGGAGCTGGGCCGCAAGCGCGACTGGGCCACCTTCGACGAGCAGCTGCCGCTGTTCGTGCTGAACGACGACACCCAGGTCAAATGCTACGCGCTGCAATCGCGCGCGCTCAAGGGCCAGAAGGTGGCGGGCGAAGCGCGCGAGCTGCTCACCGCGCCGAACGGCTACGGCGAACCATGCGCGGGCCTGATCGCCACGCTGTACGGTTCTGGCCAGTTCAACCTCGACGACCTGTACGCGCAGCTGCGCCTGTCCGGCGAGTACAACGCCACCGGCCAGGCGCGCCGCATCGTCGCGCTGCTGGACGGGAACGAGAAGAAGGCGGTGCAGGCGGTCGACCTGCCGGCCATCACGCTGGCCAAGGGCGTGGGCAACGGCCGCGTCGAACACGAAATCTACATCGTCGCCATCGGCCGCATGGCCAAGACCAGCATCAAGCTGGCGGTGCTGGCGCTGAACAAGGCATCCTCCAAACTGAGCCCGCAGGAACAGCAGGAAGCCTGGGCCGCGGTGGCGCTGCAATCGTCGTATTCGCTGTCGGCCGAGACCACCGAGTACTGGCAGAAATCGAACGGCGCCGCGCTGTCGATCGACCAGGTTCAATGGAAGACCCGCGTCGCGCTGCGCAACGGCGACTGGAAGCAGGTCGAGAAAAACATCCGCGGCATGCCGTCCGCGCTGCGCGCCGATCCGGCCTGGGTCTACTGGCTGGGCCGCGCGCTGATGGTGCAGGCGGGCTCAATCCAGGCCACCGGCGAAGCGATGCAGCTGTTCCGCAGCATCTCGGACCAGTCCAACTTCTACGGCCAGCTGGCGCTGGAGGAAACCGGCAAGCTGATCACCATTCCGCTGCCGGGCCTGCCGATCGGCCAGTCCGAAATCGTGCCGATCGCCGCCAATCCCAACTTCCAGCGCGCCATCAAGTTCTTCAGCATGCGCCTGCGCTTCGAAGGCACGCGCGAATGGAACTGGGGCCTGCGCGGCCTGAGCGAACGCGAACACCTGGCCGCCGCCGAATTCGCGCGCCAGAACAATATCCTCGACCGCATGGTCAACACCTCGGACCGCACCCGCATCCAGGTCGACTACACGCAGCGCTTCCCGTCGCCGCACATCGACATCATGCATCCGACCACGCAGACGCTGGGCCTGGACAAAGCCTGGGTGTACGGCCTGATACGGCAAGAGTCGCGCTTCATCATGGACGCGCAATCGCGCGTCGGCGCCTCGGGCCTGATGCAGGTGATGCCGTCCACCGGCCGCTGGGTGGCCAAGAAGATCGGCCTGACCGACTTCGCGCAGGAGATGCTGAGCGACGTCCGCACCAACATCCTGCTGGGCGCGAACTACCTGAACATGGTGCTGGGGAATATGGACGGCTCGCAGGTGCTGGCCACCGCCGCCTACAACGCCGGGCCGGGCCGCCTGCGTTCGTGGCGCTCGGCCTTGACCCGCCCGATGGACAGCGCGGTCTTCATCGAGTCGATTCCGTTCGTCGAAACCCGCACCTACGTCAAGAACGTGATGTCGAACACCACCTATTACGCGGCGCTGTTCGAAGGCCGCCCGCAATCGTTGAAGGCGCGCCTGGGCAACGTCGCGCCAAGAGGCTATACCGAACAGGAACAGCAGGAGTCGAGCTTCGGCTCGCGCTGACATCTACAACCACTTTTGGACGCACCATGCAGACCACTCAACTCGATCCCAGCCTGTCGCAAACCCTGGCCACCGCGCGCCAACCGGGCCTGACGCTCATCATCGGCAACAAGAACTATTCGTCATGGTCGATGCGTCCGTGGGTGGCGATGACCGCCTTCGGCATCCCGTTCCAGGAAGTGCGCGTGCTGCTGGACCAGGACGACACCGCCAACCGCATCTGCGGCTACTCGGCCAGCGGCCGCGTGCCGGTGCTGCTGGCCGGCGAGATGACGATCTGGGACAGCCTGGCGATCTGCGAATACCTCGCCGAACAGTTCCAGGAGCTGCACCTGTGGCCGCAGGACGTGGCCGCGCGCGCGATGGCGCGCTCGGTATGCGCCGAGATGCACGCCGGCTTCAGCGACCTGCGCACCTCGATGTCGATGAACATCCGCGCCAGCTATCCGGGCAAGGGCCGCACCAACGGCACCCAGGCCGACATCGGCCGCATCAGCGAAATCTGGGAAGAGTGCCTGTCGCGCTTCGGCCACCACCAGTTCCTGTTCGGCGATTTCTCGATCGCCGACGCCTACTATGCGCCGGTGGTGCTGCGCTTCCGCACCTACGGCGTGTCGCTGGCGCCGGCGCTGGACGCCTACTGCCAGCGCGTGCTGGCCCATCCCGCCGTGGCCCGCTGGGTCGACGAGGCGATGGCCGAAACCGAAACGGCGCCCAAGCACGACGCCGAAATGCCGGACTGACGACCATGCGGATTTATGTAGTCGGCGGCGCCGTGCGCGATGAACTGCTTGGCCTGCCGGTCAAGGACCATGATCACGTGGTCGTTGGCGCCACGCCGGACGACATGCTGGCCAAGGGCTTTCGCCCGGTCGGCAAGGACTTCCCGGTGTTCCTGCACCCGAAGACGCAGGAAGAATATGCGCTGGCCCGCACCGAACGCAAGACCGCCCCAGGGTACAAGGGCTTTGTGTTCCATACCTCGCCCGACGTCACGCTGGAAGACGACCTGGTACGCCGCGACCTGACCATCAACGCCATCGCCCGCGCCGACGACGGCACGCTGACCGACCCCTACGGCGGCCGGCGCGACCTGGAGCAGCGCATCTTCCGCCACGTATCCGAAGCGTTTGCCGAAGACCCGGTGCGCATCCTGCGCGTGGCGCGCTTCGCCGCCCGCTTCAGCGACTTCCGCGTGGCGCCCGAAACCAATGCGCTGATGCGGCAGATGGTGGAGCAGGGTGAAGTCGACGCGCTGGTGCCGGAGCGCGTGTGGCAGGAGCTGTCGCGCGGCCTGATGGAAGACAAACCGTCGCGCATGCTGGAAGTGCTGCGCGATTGCGGCGCACTGGCGCGCATCCTGCCGGAGCTGGATGTGTTGTGGGGCGTGCCGCAGCCGGAGAAATGGCATCCCGAGATCGATACCGGCATCCACATGCTGCAAGTGATCGACTGCGCGGCGGAAGCGGGCCACGAACTGGCCACGCGCTTCGCCTGCCTGATGCACGACCTGGGCAAAGGCGCCACGCCGCCCGGGAACTGGCCAGCGCACCACGGCCACGAAGGCCTGGGCGTCAAGCTGGTGGAGCCGGTGTGCAAGCGCCTGAAGGTGCCGACCGAATGCCGCGACCTGGCCGTGATGACGGCGCGCGAACACGGCAACGTCGGCCGCGCCCTACAGCTGCGGTCCAACACCATCGTCACCCTGTTGGAGCGCTGCGACGCCTTCCGCAAGCCGGCGCGCTTCTCGCAGATGCTGCGGGCGACCGAATGCGATTCGCGCGGCCGCATCGGCCCGAACGCCAGCTTCCGCGACACGCCGTTCCCGCAACGGGCGCACCTGGAGGCGGCGCTGGCCGCCGCGCGCGGCGTCAATGCCGGCGAAATCGCGCAAGGCTGTGCCGACAATCCGCAACGCATCCCGGAACTGGTGCACCGCGCGCGCGTGACAGCGGTGAAGGTCGCGCTGAATGCCGGCGATGACGACGATGACGGGGCCGCGGCGGGAACATGAGCTCGATCGACCTTTTCCAGAATCCGCTGCGCCGCTGGGGCAAGCACAAAGACGGCAAGCGCCGTCCGACGGTTCTGGTCAAGGAGCTGCGCGAGCGCGATCGGCGGCGCATGGTCAAGCACTTCCTCGGCCTTGAAGACAGCGACCGCCTGCTGCGCTTCGGCACCATGCTGCCGGACGAGCAGGTGGCGAACTACGTCAACCGCATCGCCTTTTCGCGCGACATGGTGTTCGGCGTGTACAACCGCGTGTTCAAGCTGGTGGCGGTGGGTCACCTGGCGTTCGCGCCGCGCGACGAATCGAAGAGTGCCGTCACCGACAAGGAAAGGGTGGCGGAATTCGGGGTGTCGGTCAGCCGCTCGGCGCGTGGCCTGGGCATCGGCTCCAAGTTGTTCGAACGCGCCGCCATCCACTGCCGCAACAACGACGTCGATACGCTGTACATGCATTGCCTGTCGTCCAACAAGACCATGATGCATATCGCGAAAAAAGCCGGCATGGAAATCCATCGCGACTACGGCGAGGCGGACGCCTACCTGAAACTGCTGCCGGCCAATCCCGCCAGCATGCTGCAAGAAGCGCTGGACGAGCAATTCGCCACGCTGGACTACACCCTCAAAGCCAACAAGCGCATCGCCGCCAAATGGTTCGACCGCCTGCTCGGCCGAAAATAAATCTCTCCCCGCTAGAACCTTTGCTGCGCGGCCGGGTATGAACGGTCGGACAAGATACGCAACCGGCAGCAAAACCACCCATATTCCGTGTCGTCGATTACTCATTTTTGCAGCACGCAGTTGCAGGCGCCGGACTTCGCCGTCTGCCTTCGCTTGCTGCTGCTCTCGCCTGCGCTGGAGGAATGTGTGGTCAGGGCCGGGCTACAGGAATGGATGACGCGCCAGCTGGCCGCCCGCAACGGCGGCCTGCCTTTGACGCAGGGCGGCCCCGTGCTGGTGTCGACGGCGGTTTTCGGTTTGCTGCATATAGGCTCCGGCTGGCAGCACGCGCTGGCGGTGCTGGCGCCGGGACTGGCGCTGGCGCTGCTCTACCAGCGCAGCCGAAGCTGGACCTGGTGCGCCCTGGCGCACAGCGGCATGAATGCCGTTGCGATCTCTGTCTGCAGCTTATAGATCAATTTTCAGATCAAACTTCAGGAGAGTGTCATGACAGGCTTGTTAGCAAAGGTGTTCCGGCTGCGGTGGACTGCGGTCCTGGTGGTCGGTGTGATGGGGCAAGGCGTCAATGCGGCCGATGCCTTGAACGGCAAGAGCCTGTATCTGAACGGGCCGGTGTCCGGCGGCGCTTCATGCGCCACCTGCCATAGCGCCTCGCCGGCGAATAACGTCAACGGCGTCCTGGCGGCGGCCAACCAGCCGTCCGTGATACAGAACGCCATCGCCAGCAACAAGGGCGGCATGGGTAGCCTGTACAACGGAAAATTCAGCGCGGCGGAATTGGCCGACCTGGCCGCCTTCATCGGCAATCCGAACGTGGTGGCCGCACCGGTCGCCTCGCTGGCGCCGGCCAGCCTGACCTTCAGCGGCACCAGTATCGGCCAGACGGCCGGTCCGCTGGCCGCCACCTTGAGCAATACCGGCAACGCCGCGCTCAATATCGGCACCATCTCCATCACCGGCGCGGCGGCGGGCGACTTCAGCGTCGCCGGCGGCAGTTGCGCCAACGGCGGCGCCGTCGCGGCGGGCGCCAGCTGCACCGTGCAGGCCAGCTTCAAGCCGACGGCGGCGGGCGCGCGCGCGGCCTCGCTGACCGTCACGCACAACGCCACCGGCGGCAGCAGCAGCGTCGCGCTGAGCGGCACCGGCAACGCCACGCCGCAGGCCACCATCGCCTTGTCCGCGGCCAGCGTCAATTTCGGCACGCTGCTGACGGGCTCTCCTTCCGCCGTATCGACCATCACCGTCAGTAACAGCGGCCAGGCCGCGCTGAGCTTCAGCTCCGTCGCGCTGGGCGGCGCCAATGCCGGCATCTTCACGCTGGGCGGCAGCTGCGCCGTTGCCACGCCGGTGCCTGCGGGCGGCAACTGCACGGTGACGCTGCAAGCGCTGCCGGTTGCAGCCGGCGCCTTCTCCGCCAGCCTGACGCTGGCCTCCAACGCTTCCAACGGCAACGCCACGGTCGGCCTGTCCGGCAGCGCCGCCACACCGGCGCCGGGATTGACGGCCACGCCGTCGGCCATCGCCTTCGGCACGCAGACCATCGGCGCCGCCGCAGTGGCGCAGACGGTCACGCTGGCCAACACCGGCAATGTCGTCATCGGTTTGAACAGCATCGGCCTGGCTGGATCGGGCGCTGCCAGTTTCAGCCTGGGTGGCGGCAATTGCGGCGCCAGCCTGGCGGTGGGCGCCAGCTGCGCCTTGCCGGTGCGCTTTGCGCCGACGGCGGAGGGCGCGGTGACGGCGGCGCTGGCGGTGAGCTCGAATGCGGCTGCGCTGCAAGTCGGCATCACCGGCAGCGGCACCAAGCAGGCCACGGCGACGCCTTTGCTGTCCGAAGCCGGTCCGATCGTCTTCGCCGATACCCAAGTCGGCAGCAGCGCGGCGGTGCATACGACCACGCTGTCCAACAGCGGCAACGCCTCGCTGAGCATCGCCACGCTGACGCTGGGCGGCAATCAGCCGGGCGACTTCGTCCTTGGCGGCAGCTGCGCCGCCAGCGCCACCGTCGCTCCGGGCGCCAGCTGCACCCTGACCACCGCGTTCAAACCTGTCGCCGCCGGCGCCCGCAGCGCCGACCTGCTGCTGGTGACGGACGGCGGCGCGCAGTTCCATCTGGCGTTGCAGGGCAACGGCGTGGCCGTCGCCATCAGCACGCCGTCGCTGACGATCGCGCCGCAGAGCTTCGACTTCGGCGCCGTCGTCATCGGCAGCGCCGCGCCGACCCGCCGCTTTACGCTGACTAATAGCGGCGCCGCCGCTGTCACGCTGGCCAGCGCCGCCTACACCGGCCCGTTCGCCGCCGTGGCGGACAGCACCGGCTGCGCAGCCTTCCCGGTCACGCTGGCGCCGGGCGCCTCGTGCGACCTGGTGGTGGGCTATACGCCGGTCAACGCCGGCAGCAGCAGCGGCAGCGCGGTGATACAGGCCAGCGTCGCCGGCAGCAGCTGGACCATCGCGCTGAGCGGCCAGGGTACGGCGGCGGCCAGCAACGCCGCGCCGACCAACAAGGGCGGCGGCGGTTGCTCGGCCTCGGACGACGTCAACGACCCGATGATGGTGTTCCTGGTCATCGCGGCGGCTATCGCCATCGGCTGGCGCCGTCGTCAATCGAAACGCGTGGGAGGCTGACATGAAACCGATATCGATCGCCATGCTGCTGGCTGCCGCATTGAGCGCAGCCCCGGCCTGGGCGCTGGAGAAGGGCGCGGCGGCGCCGCAGTTCGACCTGCAAGGCCTGGACGGCGCGGTGAAGCTGGCCAAGCTGCAGGGCAAGGTGGTGTACGTGGACTTCTGGGCCTCCTGGTGCGGCCCGTGCCGCCAGTCCTTCCCGTGGATGAACGAGATGCAGGCCAAGTATGGCGCCAAGGGCTTGCAGATCGTCGGCGTCAACGTCGACGCCAACAGCGCCGACGCGCGCCAGTTCCTGACGACGACGCCGGCGCGCTTCGCCATCGGCTTCGATCCGCAGGGCGCCACGCCGCGCAGCTACGGCATCAAGGGCATGCCGAGCAGCGTGCTGATCGGGCCGGATGGCAAGGTGCTGCTGGAGCATTCCGGCTTCCGCGATGCCGACCGCGCCGAGTTGGAAAGCAAGATCCAGAACGCATTGGGAGCCGTCAAATGAAATCGCTACTGTTGATCGCGCTGGCGGCGGGCCTGTCCGGCTGCGCCACGCTGGGTAATGTGCAGCCCTGGGAGAAGGGCGCGCTGGCGCGCACCGAGATGACCTTCGGCGACGGCCATATGTTCACACGCTTCGACGACCATATCTACACCAGCCGCGAGGCCTCGTCCGGCGGCGCCGGTGTGGGTGGCGGCGGTTGCGGCTGCAATTGAGGACCACCATGACGAGCATCGAAGACAAACCATCGGGGCGCGGCCTGGCCGCCTCCATCATGACGGCGGCGCTGATGCTGCCTGGCGTGCAGGCGCATGCCGAAACGCCGCCGGCCAATGGCAACATCACGCTGGGCTACCTGAACTACAAGGACAGCCAGTCTGGCCTGGACCGCATCACCGTGCATTCGCCGTCGGTGTCCATCATGGCGCCGGTGGCCGGTGTGTGGAGCATCGGCGCCTCGCTGGTGTCGGACGATGTGTCGGGCGCTTCGCCGCGCTACCACACGGCCATATCGGGCGCCTCGCACATGCAGGACCACCGCACGGCGGGCGATGCGTCGGCCACGCGCTATTTCGAACGAGGTAGCGTGACGGTCGGCGCGGCGTATTCGACCGAGCACGATTACGTGTCGCGCGCGCTGTCGCTGCAAGCGAGCCTGGAGAGCGAGAGCAAGAACACCACGTGGACCGTCGGCGTCGGCCACGCGGATGATCGCATCGATCCCGTCAACAAGATCGTCAGCAACGAGAAGAAGCGCACCAGCAGCCTGCTGCTGGGCGTGACGCAGGTGCTGACGGCCAACGACATCGCCCAGCTGACGTTGACGCACAGTCAAGGCGAGGGCTATTTCTCCGATCCGTACAAGGCGCTGGACAACCGCCCGCGCAGCCGCAACGAAAGCACGCTGCTGGCGCGCTGGAATCACCACCTGGCGTCGACCGGCGGCACCAGCCGGCTGTCCTACCGCTATTACCGCGACAGCTTCGGCGTGCGCGGCCATACGCTGGGCGCCGAATATGTGCAGCCGCTGTCGCAGGGCTGGACCGTGACGCCCGAGCTGCGGCTGTATTCGCAGAGCGCGGCGAGCTTTTACTACGATCCGTTCTACGACGCCAAGCTGGGCGCGCCGTTCCCGCCGGGGTACAACGGCGGCGGCTACATGTCGGCCGACCAGCGCCTGTCCGGCTTCGGCGCGGTGACGTTGGGGCTGAAGGTCAGCAAACAGCTGGACAAGCTGTGGTCCGTCGACGTGAAGGCGTCGGTGTACCAGCAGCGCGGCAGCTGGCGCCTGTTCCACCAAGGCAGTCCTGGCCTGGATGCATTGCGGGCGCAGACGCTGCAGATAGCGATCAACCGGCAATGGTAGAAGCAAAATGATAGACGCAAAATGATCGACGCAATTCACCGCACCACGTTCCAGGCCATGGCCAGCCGCTGCGAGCTGCGGTTCGCCGCGCCGGACGCGCAGTCGGCGGCGCTGCTGGCGCAGCAGGCCATGGACGAGGTGCTGCGTATCGAAACCAAGTATTCGCGCTACCGGCCGGACAGCATCGTCTCGCGCATCAATGCGGCGGCGGGCAAGGAGGCGGTGCGCTGCGACAGCGAGACCATGTCGCTGATGGGTTATGCGGCGGCGCTGCACGGCGCCAGTGAGGGTCTGTTCGACATCACCTCCGGCGTGCTGCGGCGGGCCTGGGATTTTCGCCAGCCCAAGGTGCCGCGCAAGGAAGTGTTGGAGCCCTTGCTGGCGCTGGTCGGCTGGGACAAGGTGGCGTGCGGCGCGGAGGAGGTGTATCTACGGCAGGCCGGGATGGAGATCGATTTCGGCGGCTTCGGCAAGGAGTATGCGGCGGACCGCGCGGCGGCGCTGCTGGCCGATGCGGGCGTCAGGCATGGCTATGTGAATTTGGGCGGCGACATGCGCTTCATCGGTCCACGCCTGAACGGGCGGCCGTGGAGCATCGGTATCCAGGATCCGCGCGATCCGGACAGCGTGATCGCGAGCATACCGGTCAGCACGGGGGCGTTGGCCACCAGCGGCGATTATGAGCGCTACTTCGAGCTTGATGGGCAGCGTTACTGCCACATCCTCGATCCGCGCGATGGCATGCCGGTGCGTTACTGGCGCTCGGTCAGCGTGCTGGCGCCGATGGCGATCGCCGCCGGCAGCTGCTCGACCATCGCGATGCTGAAGCAACAGGATGGCTTGAGTTTTTTGAATGCGTCGGACATGGGGTATCTGGCCGTGAACGATCAGGGGCAGATGCTGTTCAGGGATGTTTGAATAGGATGGAAATGATGAACAATTGGATGACGCGGTTAATGGCGCTGCTGGTGGCGGTGATTGCCCTGGCTACCGGCGCGCGGGCGGATGATTTCCTGGAGCCGGACCAGGCGTTTCAGCTGAAGGGAGAGCTGGTCGATGCGCACACGGTTCGGCTGTCGTGGGTGATCGCGCCGGGCTATCACTTGTACCGCGACCGCTTGAGTTTCAAAGCGGATGGCGCGCAGATGGAAGCGCCGGCGCTGCCGGCAGGGTTGCGCAAGTTCGACACCAACTTCAACAAGGAGATGGAGACGTACCAGGACAGCCTGGTGGTCAAGCTGCCGGTGACGGCAACGGCGGCGTTCACGCTGCAAGTGGGCTATCAGGGTTGTGCGGACGCGGGCCTATGCTACTCGCCGGCGACGCAGAGCTACCGCGTCGATCCGTCGGCGCCGGGCAAGCTGCTGGCGGTTGATACGCCGCCGACCGGCGTGCCGGCCACGGCCGCCGCGCCGGTCCATGAAGACGACAGCTCCCTCGCCCAGCGCACGCTGCAAAGCGGCAGCGCGTGGCGCATCGGGCTGGCCTTCCTCGCCTTCGGCCTGCTGCTGTCGTTCACGCCGTGCGTGCTGCCGATGGTGCCCATCCTGTCTTCGATCATCGTCGGCGAGGGCGCGGTGTCGCGCGGCCGGGGCTTCTCGCTGGCGCTGGCGTATTGCCTGGGCATGGCGCTGGTCTATACCTCGCTCGGCGTGGCGGCCGGCCTGGCGGGCGAAGGCTTGGCCGGCGCGCTGCAAAAGCCGTGGGTGCTGCTGACGTTCGGCGCGCTGCTGGTGGGCCTGGCCTTGTCGATGTTCGACGTCTACCAGTTGCAACTGCCGAGCGCCCTGCAAAGCCGCTTGAGCACGACCAGCGGCAATCTGGGCGGCGGCCGCTTCGCCGGGGTGTTCGTCATGGGCGCCTTGTCGGCCCTGATTGTCGGCCCATGCGTGGCCGGCCCGCTGGCCGGCGCGCTGCTCTACATCAGCCAGACGCGCAACGTCTGGACCGGCGGCTGGGCCTTGTTCTCGATGGCGGTCGGCATGAGCGTGCCGCTGCTGCTGACCGGGATCTCGGCCGGCAGCCTGCTGCCGCGCGCCGGCGCCTGGATGAACGGCGTGAAGAAGATCTTCGGCCTGCTGCTGATCGCGGTGGCGATCTGGATGATCTCGCCGGTGTTCCCGGTGACGGTGATGATGGCTTTGTGGGGGATGTTCGCGCTGTTGTGCGCCGTGTTCCTGCATGTGCTGGAGCCGCTGCCCGCCGGCGCCAAGTCCGGCCTGGGCGCCTATGCGGGCAAGACGCTGGGACTGGCCTTCCTGGTCGGCGGCCTGTTTGAACTGGCGGGCGCCGCCAGCGCCGGCCGCGACGTGTTGCAGCCGCTGGGCCATCTGAGCCTGGCCCGCAGCGAAGGCGCGGCGCCGGCCGGCGACGAAATCCGCTTCAGCCGCATCAAGACCGTGGCCGAGCTGGATCAGGTGCTGGCGTCGAGCACCACGCCGGTGATGCTGGACTTCTACGCCGACTGGTGCGTGTCCTGCAAGGAGATGGAGCGCTTCACCTTCTCCAAGCCGGCCGTCAGCGGCAAGTTGAAGCAGGTGCGCCTGATCCAGGTGGACGTCACCGCCAACAGCGCCGACGACAAGGCCTTGATGAAGCGTTTCGGCCTGTTCGGCCCACCGGGCATCATCCTGTTCAACGGCGGCAAGGAGATCCCCAACAGCCGCGTGATCGGCTTCCTGGCGCCGGAACCCTTCGTCCAGCACCTGGGCCGCCATCTCACTTCCTGAGCGGCGCAGCCTTCCTTTGCTGAGTTTCCAGATCAATGCCCACTGCCTTCTCCGCAGTGGCATTGATCGCGGCAAAGCGCACGTACCCGTTGAACAGCAGGCCGACCGCAAGTATCACGCCGAGGCCCGCGATAAAGGCCGTAACAATATCTCGCCCCCAAGCCCTCAGAGTTTTTTTCTCATTCAGTTTTTTTTCGATACTTGTGAAGCCCAACTTGATACGTTCATCCAGCGTGAAAATCCCGCGTATCACTTCTGACTGCATGACTATGGCTTCTATTGCTTCCATCTTTTCTTCTACAGACTTGGCGGCAAAATCTCGCGCAAGTTTTTCGCCGCGCTGTTTTAAATTTGCCAGATTTTCGGGGAGCATGCAGATGGCGATAAATTCCGCTTCATCCGCCAGCGTCGGTTCGTTGCCGCAGTGGGGTGCCGGAAAGTTCGCACGCCATTCGGCCTTGCTGCGCTTGTACACAGCATAGGCGAGGGCGCCGGGAACATCGTAGTCGCCTTTGACGAGCTCGGCATATATGTTCAACATTGGCTAATCCTTTACCTGCTCTTTGGCAAGCTTAGCCACGATTCGTTCAAGGTCGGACTCCGTAAAATGCACGGATTTCATAATGCGCTGGCCGAACGGAGACAAATGCGAACCCTCGGCAATGCTGAGCGACATCCTGTCGCAAATCCGCTTGATGTCCTCTTCCGAGAAATAACTTGAAAAATGGAACATTGCCATCCTCCATTGCTGCCAGGTTGAAAGCCGGCTGGCCGCGCATCCGGCCAGCCATCCTCCTTTATACCAGCGGCAGCGCGGTGGTGTCTTTGATGCGCTGCAGGGCGAACGAGGATTTCACGTCCAGCACCGCCGGGTGGCGCAGCAGCGTGGCCATCATGAAGCGCGAGAAGTGGTCCATGTCTTCCACGTGCACCCGCAGCAGGTAGTCCATCTCGCCCGTCATCGCGTAGCAGGCCACCACTTCCGGCCACTGTTCCACCGACACCGCGAAATCCGCCCGCGGCGACACCGGCGCGTTCGGCGCGCCCAGCGCGCGGGCGTTGCTGTGCGCCGCCGCATCGCTGTGCTTCTCCAGCCGCACGTTGACATAGGCCAGCAGCCCCAGGCCGATCTTGTCCGGGTCCAGCAGCGCCACGTACTGGCGGATCACGCCCGCCTCTTCCAGCCGCTTGATGCGACGCAGGCAGGGCGACGGCGACAGCGCCACCAGCTCCGCCACATCCTGGTTCGACAGGCGGCCGTCGGCCTGCAAAATTGACAATATTTTACGGTCAGTTTTGTCCAGCGCAATTTTGGTCATAAATACCTCAAAAATTCATGGTTCAAGCAATATTATTGCGCAGAACCGCGATGCGTGGGAATTGTTTGCAATTTAATGCCGATGAAGCGGGTCTATACTGTGCGCTATTCAAAGAAGGAGACTCGCATGAAATTTACGCCTTGGGACAACCCGATGGGTACCGATGGTTTTGAGTTTGTCGAATACGCCGCACCCGATCCAAAAGCTCTGGGCGCGCTGTTCGAAAGCATGGGTTTTACCGCAATCGCCCGTCACCGCCACAAGGATGTGACGCTGTACCGCCAGGGCGACATCAACTTCCTGATCAACGCCGAGCAGGACTCCTTCGCCCAGCGCTTCGCCCGCCACCACGGCCCGTCCGTGTGCGCGATCGCGATCCGCGTGCAGGATTCCGCGTTCGCCTACAAGCGCGCGCTGGAGCAGGGCGCCTGGGGCTTCGATAACAAGACCGGTCCGATGGAGCTGAACATCCCAGCCATCAAGGGTGTGGGCGATTCGCTGATCTACCTGGTCGACCGCTGGCGCGGCAAGAACGGCGGCGAGCAAGGCTCGATCGGCGACATCAGCATCTACGACGTCGACTTCGTCGCCATCCCGGGCGCGGTCGCCAATCCGGTCGGCCATGGCCTGACCTATATCGACCACCTGACCAACAACGTCCATCGCGGCCGCATGAAGGAATGGGCGGACTTCTACGAGAAGATGTTCAACTTCCGCGAAGTGCGCTACTTCGACATCGAAGGCAAGCTGACCGGCCTGAAGTCGAAAGCCATGACCTCTCCATGCGGCAAAGTGCGCATCCCGATCAACGAATCGTCGGACGACAAGTCGCAGATCGCCGAATACCTGGACGAGTACCACGGCGAAGGCATCCAGCACATTGCGCTGGGCACCGACGACATCTACTCGTCCGTCGAAGCGATGAAGAAAACCGGCATCGCCTTCCAGGACACGATCGAGACCTACTATGAGCTGGTCAACCGCCGCCTGCCGAACCATGGCGAGTCGCTGGAAGACCTGCGCCGCCTGCGCATCCTGATCGACGGCCACAGCAACGAAACCGAACGCGAACTGCTGCTGCAGATCTTCAGCCAGAACGTCATCGGTCCGATCTTCTTCGAGATCATCCAGCGCAAGGGCGACCAGGGCTTCGGCGAAGGTAACTTCCGCGCGCTGTTCGAATCGATCGAACTGGATCAGATCAAGCGCGGCGTGCTGAAGGATCCTACCGCCGCATAAAACAAGGGTGTAAAGCCGGTAGTCCCGCACAGAACGGGGCGCAGGCCTGTGGTACCCTATAAAAAACCACATTTTTCCGTTCCGCCGTCTCCACAAGAGCCGGCGGATCGCGCGCTAATGGGCCAAACCGGCCCTGTAGCGCATGGCATAAAGAATAATGGAGACACAATGAACGCACCTCACAAGGGCTCGCAACTGGAGCCGGGCACGCACTCGGACAACGAAATTTCACTCGACGACAAGTGGACGCTGGAACGCGGCCGGGCCTTCATGACCGGCACCCAGGCCCTGATCCGTCTACCGATGATGCAGCGCGAACGGGACCTGAAGGCAGGCCTGAACACCGCCGGCTACATCACCGGCTATCGCGGTTCCCCGGTCACCAGCGTCGACATGACGGCGATGAAGGCCAAGAAGTACCTGGACGCCCATCACGTCAAGTTCCATCCCGGGATGAACGAAGACCTGGCCGCCACCGCGGTCTGGGGCACGCAGCAGACCAATCTTTTCCAGGACGCCAAATACGACGGCGTCTTCTCCATGTGGTACGGCAAAGGCCCGGGCGTAGACCGCTGCGGCGACGTCTTCAAGCACGCGAATAATGCGGGGAGCGCCAGGCACGGCGGCGTGCTGGTGCTGGCCGGCGACGACCACGCGGCCAAATCCTCGTCCACCGCCCACCAGTCGGACCACATCCTCAACGCTTGCGGCATCCCGGTGCTGTATCCGTCGTCGGTGCAGGAATACATCGACTACGGCCTGCACGCCTGGGCCATGAGCCGCTACACCGGCCTGTGGGTATCGATGAAGTGCGTCACCGACATCATCGAATCCGGCGCCGTGGTGGACTTCGACCCGGACCGCGTGCAGATCGAACTGCCGATCGACTTCGAGCTGCCGGTCGGCGGCCTGAATATCCGCTGGCCGGACACCGTGCTCGACATGGAAGTGCGGATGAACAGCTACAAGTGGTACGCCGCACTGGCCTACTGCCGCGCGAATAAACTCAATAAAATCATCTGGGATTCGCCGAAGGCGAAGATCGGCATCATCACCGCCGGCAAGTCCTACCTGGACACGCGCCAGGCGCTGGCCGACCTGGGCATCGACGAGCAGGCCGCCGCCGACATCGGCATCCGGCTGTACAAGATCGGCATGACCTGGCCGCTGGAGGCAGACGGCGTGCACGAATTCGCCAAGGGCCTGGACGAGATCCTGGTGGTCGAAGAAAAGCGCCAGATCCTCGAATACGCGCTGAAGGAAGAGCTGTACAACCTGCCGGACGGCGAACGTCCGCGCGTGGTCGGCAAGTTCGACGACACCGGCGAATGGAGCAACAAGGGCAAGACCGGCCACGGCGACTGGCTGCTGCCGGCCACCTATGAGCTGAACCCGGCGCAGATCGCGCGCGCCATCGCCTCGCGCATCGCCCACTACTGCGCCGGCCATCCGGTGGCGCAGCGCGTGCAGGAGCGCGTGGCCTTCCTGGAAGCGAAGGAACTGGCGCTCAAAACGCTGCCGTCCAAGCCGAATCCGGAAACCGACCGCACGCCGTTCTTCTGCTCCGGCTGCCCGCACAACACCTCGACCAAGGTGCCGGAAGGCTCGCGCGCGCTGGCCGGCATCGGCTGCCACTACATGGTGCTGTGGATGGACCGCGAAACCTCGACCTTCACCCACATGGGCGCGGAGGGCGTGACCTGGGTGGGCCAGGCGCCGTTCACCAACGAGAAGCACGTCTTCACCAACCTGGGCGACGGCACCTACTTCCACTCCGGGATCCTGGCGATCCGCGCGGCGGTGGCGGCCAAGGTCAACATCACCTACAAGATTTTGTTCAACGACGCCGTCGCCATGACCGGCGGCCAGCAGTTCGACGGCCCGCTCGATCCGGGCATGATCTCGCGCCAGATCGCCGCCGAAGGCGTGACGCCGATCATCGTCGTCACCGACGAACCGGAAAAATACCCGGCCGGTTACAAATGGGCGGAAGGCGTCACCGTGCGCCATCGCAGCGAATTGATGGACGTGCAGCGCGAACTGCGCGACAAGCCGGGCGTCTCGGCCATGATCTACGACCAGACCTGCGCCTCCGAGAAGCGTCGCCGCCGGAAGCGCAACGAGTACCCGGATCCGGCCAAGCGCGCCGTCATCAACGAAGCCGTCTGCGAAGGTTGCGGCGACTGCTCCGTGCAGTCCAACTGCCTGTCGGTGGAGCCGCTGGAGACGGAACTGGGCCGCAAACGCCAGATCAACCAGTCGTCCTGCAACAAGGACTTCTCCTGCACCACCGGTTTCTGCCCGAGCTTTGTGACGGTGGAAGGCGGCGCGCTGAAGAAGCCGAAGAAGGCCGCCGTGGGTGAAGGCCCGCAAGCGGCGCTGCCTACGCCGGTGTTGCCGTCGACGGCGACGCCGTACGGCATCCTGATCACCGGCATCGGCGGCACCGGCGTGGTGACGGTCGGCCAGATCCTGGCGGTCGCGGCGCACGTCGAAGGCAAGGGCGCCATCGTGCTGGACATGAGCGGACTGGCCCAGAAGGGCGGCCCGGTGATGTCGCACGTGCGCCTGGCGGACAAGCAGGCCGACCTGCACTCGACCCGCGTCGGCACCGGCAGCGCCGACCTGGTGGTGGGCTGCGACCTGATCGTCACCGCCTCGCGCGACGCCTTGTCGCGCATGGGCGAGGGTCGCACGCACGCGATGATCAACTCGACCGGCTCGTCGACCGCGGCGTTTGTGAAGAATCCGAACTGGCAGTTCCCGGATGCGTCCTCGCGCGGCGAAATCGTCCGCGCCTGCGGCAACGAGCTGGTGGACTTCGTCGACGCCGGCCAGATCGCCACCGCGCTGATGGGCGACTCGATCGCCACTAATATGTTCATGCTCGGTTACGCGTTCCAGAAGGGCCATGTGCCGCTGAGCGAAGCGTCGCTGATCAAGGCGATCGAGCTCAATGGCGTGTCGGTGGGATTCAACAAATCGGCCTTCAACTGGGGCCGCACCGCCGCCCACGACCTGGCTTCCGTGACCAAGCTGACCACCCCGTCCAAGGTGATCGAGTTCAAACGCATCCAGACGCTGGACGACGTGGTCGCCCGCCGCGTCGAGCTGCTGACCGCCTACCAGGACGCCGATTATGCTAAACAGTATAAATCGTTTGTCGACCAGGTGCGCGCGGAAGAGGCCAAGCTGGGCAAGACCACCCGCCTGAGCGAAGCCGTGGCGCGCTACTTCTACAAGCTGATGGCGTACAAGGACGAGTATGAAGTCGCGCGCCTGTACACCGACGGTGCATTCCAGCAGAAGATCGCCGGCATGTTCGAAGGCGATATCAAGCTGAAGTTCCACCTGGCGCCGCCGCTGCTGGCCAAGCACGATGCCGAAGGCCACCTGATCAAGCAGGAATTCGGTCCGTGGATGATGAAGGCCTTTTCCTTGCTGGCCAGGTTCAAGGGCCTGCGCGGTTCGGCGCTGGACATCTTCGGCTACACGGCGGAGCGCAAGATGGAACGCGCGCTGATCGGCGAGTACCGCGACACCGTGACCTCGCTGCTGCCGAAGCTGACGGCCGAGAACCTGTCGCAGGCGGTGGCCATCGCCAGCATCCCGGAAGACATCCGTGGTTACGGCCACGTGAAGGAGCGTCACTTCAAGGCGGCCAAGCAGAAGGAGGCGGCGTTGCTGGCGGCCTTCGGCAAGCCGGCTGACAGCCACACCAACGCAGCATAGAAAACGGCCCCTCGGGGCCGTTTTTTCGTCTGTCCGTTTTACACCTTGCGCAGCGAGCAGACGGTGTCGAACCAGGATTGCATGCCGACCAGCGGTTGTGGATTGATCGGCAGCAGGGCGTTGATGTTGACGCCATTGCCCCTGCCACCGTTCTTCTTGTCCCACCACACCCCGGCGTTCAGGTCATCGAGCGCCGGCGCCGGCCCGAAGGCCTTGGCCGACTCCGGACCGATGCCGTGTGCCACCACTTCGACCCGGCGTCCGTTGCGGCCTTCCGCCGCGCGGCCGCCGCTGATCCATCCCAGCGAATTGGACACCGCCACCACGCGCGGATGGATGCCGCGCGTGACGAACACCCGCATCCGCGCCGAACCGATTTTCTCGCCGTTGCCGCGATAGGCCTGCAGGGACGGCTGGTCGGCCGGGCCGGACTGCGGCCGGTAGGTGGTCAGCTCGACCATGTCGCCGCTTTTCAGGCCCAGTTTTTTTGCCGTCGCAGTGTTGATCCACATCGGGTTGTCGTGCACGATCTCGGTCAGGTATTTCTGCGACGCGGTGCGGCCCTGCGTGTGGACATTCCACTTGAAGGTGCTCAGGATGTAGCGGTCCGCCGGCAGCTTGCGGTGCGACGGAATCTGCACGAAGGTCGGCATGCCGTCGTCGTCGAAGCCGCGCGTCTTGGCCACCAGCGTCACCTCCGGCGCATGCACTTCGAACTTGCGCGACGGCGTAGCGAATCCGCGTACCGCCGCGCCGCCGGCCATCAGGCCGATGGCGCTGTCCTTGCCCTTGTCGTTGGGCCGGTAGACCACGCCGCTGGCGGCGTCCACCCGGCTGCCGTCCAGCTGCTTGCCGCTCAACGGTTTCTGGAACACCTCGTAAGGCTTTGGCTGGGAGGTGTCGACGTAGACGCCGTAGTGCTTCATGTATTCAAAGCCGTCCTTGAACTGCTTGCCGTCCGGCCCCGTGGCCGGCAGCTTCGAGCACTGGATGCGCACGAAGTCCTCGTGGCTGCCGAACTGGAAGTACTTCGCCTGCTCCGGGCCAAGACGGCGGCCGATATCGAACAACACGTCGGCAAAGCTGCGCGCCTCGCCCGGCGGCGGCACCAGCGGCTGGCGCAGCGTAACGAAGTGCGTCAGCTCCATGTTGTTGCGGATGTCCATGCCCCAGCGTTCAAGGTAGGTCGCGTCGGGCAGGATCAGGTCCGCATAGTGCGCCATCTCCGAATAGACGATGTCCGAGCAGGCGTGGAAGGGAATCAGCTTCTCGTCCATCAATACTTCGACCGTGGTGCTGCGGCCCTCCGGCCACGTCATCGGCGAGGCGATGGTGTAGCTCAGGTAGACGTCCAGTTTGGCGCGGCCCTGGCGCAGGTAGTCGTAGACGATCTGGCCGACCTTCATCTTTTGCCAGCGGTTGGCCAACGGCCACTCCGGCGGGTCTTCCAGGTCGGTGCGGATCTTGGGCGCGGGCGGCACGGGCTGCGGTTGCGGATAGCGGCTGACCGACAGCTTCTCTTCCAGCCCGTAGCAGTAGCCGCCCGGACGGGCGATCGAGCCGACCAGCGCGTTGAGCATGACGACGGCGCGTTCGGCGTTGAAGCCGTTGTAGTGGGCGCCGGCGCCGCGGTTGGTGAAGGCGGCGACGGCCGGCCGCTTGCGGGCAAACTCCAGCGCCAGGCGCTCGATGTCCTGCGCGGCGATGCCGGACAGCTTGGCGGCCCACGCCGGCGTGCACGGGGCCAGCCAGCCGCGTATGGTTTCAAGGCCGGGCTGGACGAACCTGTCGATGAAGTCGTGATCGATCTCGTTCTCGCGCACGATCACGTGCGCCATCGCCAGCGCCACCGCGCCGTCGGTGCCGGGAAACGGCTGGTGCCATTCGTCGCTGCGGCCGGCCGTGTTGGACAGGCGCACGTCGAACGTCACCAGCTTGGCGCCGTGGTCGAAGCGCGCCTTGACCACGCGGCTCACCAGATGCAGGCCGCCCTGGTGCGCCTCGTAGAAATTGGAACCGAAATTGAGGAAGTACTTGCAGCGTTCGGCGTCGATCGATTCCCAGTCGGTCTCGCCGAGCGAAACGTAGTTGGCGGCGCGCTTGTTGGAGGAGCACAGCGCGCGATGGTTCAGTTGCACCGGCGTGCCGATCGCGCTCAGGAAGCGATTGATCTCGGCGTCGATGCGCGAACGGCCCTGGTGCAGCGCTACCCGTTCCGGATGGCCGCTGTCGATGCTGGCCTTGATACGCTCCGCCACTTCGGCGTAGGCCTCGTCCCAGCTGATGCGCTTCCACAGACCCGCGCCGCGTGTGCCGACCCGCTTGAGCGGATACAGCAGCCGCTCCGGATAGTCGTTGATGGTCGGCCCGGACTGTCCCTTGGCGCAGGTCATGTAGCTGCCCATGTTGGGATCGAGCGGATTGCCACGTATCTTGATCACCTTGCCGTCCTGGACGAAGGCTTCGATGCCGCACACGGTCGAACAGTTCAGGCACACGCTGGTGATGCGTTTGGCGCTGCGGTAATCGTTCTTGACCTTGCGCTGCGCGCCATCGGCCAGCGGCCGGTAGTTCAGCGCCTGCGCGCTGTTGGGCGTCAGCAGGATGGTCTCGCCCAGACCCAGTCCGGCCATCGAGCCGATGCCGCTTTTGATGAATCCCCGACGGTCCATGTTCAGGCTCCCTTCGGTGGCGAGAACGCCGACTTCAGCTGGTCCCAGGTGTCGATCTCGTAGGAGAACGGATCGTGGCTGCGGCCCTTGGGCACCTTGTGCGCCATCGCGCGCGGCACCACGCCGCCCAGGCCGCGATACTGCACCAGCGGCTTAGTCTTTTCCTCCGGCTTGAGCGGCGCCACCTGCTGCCGGTGTTTGGCATGGAACCGGCTGACCGGGCTGGCCGGATCGTTCAGGTCACCGAACGCGAATACGTCGGCCGGACATACTTCCACGCAGGCCGGCTCCATGTCGGCCGCCAGCCTGTGCGAACAGAAGTCGCATTTGTCGGCAACTTCCGCCACCGGGTCGATGTGGATGGCGCCGTAGGGACAGGCCTTGATGCAGTCGCGGCTGCGGTCGCAGGCGCTATCGTCGATGTGGATGATGCCGTCGCTGCCGCGCGCGATCGCGTCGTTGGGGCAGGCGTCCAGGCAGGGCGCATCTTCGCATTGCATGCACAGCGTCGGCAGGAAGGCGCGCTTGGTGGTCGGCTGCTGGTTGTACGGGTTGATCGACGCGAAATCGTAGTAATACACTTTGGTGCGGAAGTGGCCGAGCGAGACGGAATTTTCGACCTTGCACGCAACTGAGCACGCGTGGCAGCCGATGCAGCGCTCAAGGTCGATCGCCATACCCCACTTGGGGCCGGCGCTGTTGGATGTGGTCATGAGACTGTCCCCGATAGATGAAAAAACATTAGACCACAAGATAATGCATAAGCAATCGCGAATTCCTTCGTTCAGGTTTGATCCGTGGCTTGATAAGGTGGCATCCCTTTCTCACCCCGGATTACCTCAATGAAGACAAAATTTGAATTGAAGCCGCTGGCGGCGGGCGCTATCGCCCTGCTGTGCGGCGCTGCCGGCCCTGCGCTGGCGCAAGCGCAGGAGGCGGGCGCAGTCACCGCTGCGCCGCCTGCCGTCGTCGTCACCGGCTCGCGCATTCCGCGCGCCAGCCTGGAAGGGCCTTCCGCCGTCACCGTCGTCACCGGCGAGGACATCACCAAGCAAGGCTACAAGAACGTCTTCGATGCGCTCAGCAACCTGACCCAGAACAGCGGCTTCACCCAGGGCGCCGACTACGGCAACACCTTCACGCCGTCGGCCAACACCATCAGCCTGCGCGGCCTCGGACCCAATCACACGCTGGTGCTGCTCAACGGTCGCCGCCTGGCGGACTTCCCGATCGCCTACGAAGGCACGGTCAACTTCACCAACCTGGCCAACATCCCGTCGAGCGTGGTGGACCGCATCGAGATCCTCAGCGGCGGCGCTTCCGCCGTCTACGGCTCGGACGCGATCGCGGGCGTGGTCAACATCATCCTGAAGAAACAGGCCTCCGGCCTGGACGTTAATCTCAAAGCCGGCGCCACCACGCGCGGCGGCGGCGGCGACCGGCGCCTGCAGCTGACCGGCGGCGACAGCTACGGCAAGCTCAATACGCTGTTCAGCGCCGAATTCCTGGAGCGCGATCCGCTGTGGAGCCGCGAGCGCGACTTCATGAGCGCCAAGGTGGGCGTGGCGCCGACTGCTCTGTTGTGGCGCAAGAACGTCGACACCGGCAAGTACATCGATCCGGGCGACACCTGCGCCCAGCTTGGCGACCTGTTCGGCGGCAGCACCGTCAAGTACACGGGCAAGGCGGGCAGCTACTGCGCCAGCCCGAAAGTGGGACCGACTTACTGGACCACGCAGACCAAGAACAGCAGCCAGAACCTGTTCGGCAGCGCCAACTACGAGCTGTCGCCGACCACCACCTTGTTCGCCGAGGCGCTGTACGGCCAGAACCGCAGCGCCAACAACACGCGCGGTCCATCGTGGACCTCGGTGGCGACCGCCGACACCTATTTCTGGAACCAGAACACCAAGACCAACGAAGCCTGGAACCGCTACATCTCGCCGGAGGAAATCGGCGGCGTGACGCGCTACAACCGCAGCTGGGACGACCAGGCCGCGTCGCTGTCGTTCGGCGCCAAGGGGGCTATCCCCGGCACCAACTGGCAGTACGAGGCCGGCTACACGGCCTCGCTGTACAAGAGCGAGAGCCACGCGCCGCGCGCGCTGGCCAACATCGACAGCTTCTTCCTCGGCCCCAAACTGGGCGTGGACGCCGATGGCGTGCCGATCTACGCGCCCGATCCGGCGCGCCTGAGCAAGCGCCTGACGCCGGCGGAATTCGACAGCATCACCGGCACCGCGGTCAGCAACGACAAGTCGTGGACCAACACCGTCAGCCTCAGCGCCAACGGCGAGGCGTTCAAGCTGCCGGCCGGTCCGGTCAAGCTGGCGACGGTGGCGGAGCTGGGCAAGCAGGGCTTCTCGAACGCGCCGGACCCGCGCATCAACCAGGGCTACTTCAATACGGTGACGCCGTCCGACGTGACGGCCGGCACCCGCAAGCGCTATGCGCTGGGGGTGGAGGCGAACGTGCCGCTGCTGGAGAAACTCGACGCCACCGTGGCCGCCCGCTATGACCGCTACAGCTTCGCCGGCGTCAGCGACGGCAAGCTGGCCTACAACGCCGGCCTGGAATGGCGTCCGGCCACGCAGCTGCTGCTGCGCGCCAACCACGCCACCAGCTTCCGCGCGCCGGACATGAACTACATCTACAAGGCGCGCGGCACCGGCTACTACTCGTCGAGCACCGACTACTACCGCTGCGCCAAGGCCGGCCAGCCGCTCGACACCTGCGAGTTCGCCAACATCTCGCCGGGCGCCAACTACGTGCAGGCCGGCAGCAAGGAGCTGCGCTCGGAAAAAGGCCGTTCGTCGGGGCTGGGCGCGGTGTGGTCGCCGAGCGCCGGCTTCGATGTGTCGCTGGACTACTGGAACATCAAGATCGACGACCTGGTCACCAACCTGAGCGCCGACAAGCTGCTGCGCGACGAATCGACTTGCCGCATCGGCGGCGACCTGACTTCGCCGACCTGCGCCGACGCCATCGCCCGCATCGTCCGCAATCCGCTGACGGCCTTGAACAAGCCGGGCGAGATCAAGGAGATCCATGTCAATCCGATCAACGCCGCCTCGACCAGCGTCAGCGGGATCGACGTCAGCGCCAGGCACGTGCTGCGCACCCAGGCTTACGGCGTGTGGATTTCGAAGCTCAATTACTCGAAGACGCTGAGCGCCAAATCGCGCCAGTTCTCCGGCGACGAGCTGAAGGACGACCGCGAAGACCTGGGCAACTCCGACTGGCGCGACAAGCTCAATGCCAGCCTGATCTGGAACCAGGGCGACTGGTCGAACACCTTGTTCCTGCAGCGCTACGGCAAGGTGCCCAACGCGGCCGGCACGGCCTTCCTGTCGCCGACCACCCTGGCCAACGCCAGCGTCGTGTATCGCCTGAACCAGCGCACCACGGTGTCGGTGGCGGTCAACAACCTGTTCAACAAGGTCAAGCCCGACACCAGCGGCGGCTGGCCGTACTACCCGGTGGGTAACTACAGCCCGACCGGCCGCCAGGGCTGGGTCGAGCTGAACTACCACTTCGGTTCCTAAGGGGCCGCCATCGCTGAGTCGCAAAGCAGACTATAATTTCCAGCGATCCGATGCCGGCGGGTAGGCCCCGCCGGGCATCGGCCATTCAACCTTTGCTGGAAGCCAGTCCATGATACGTTCCGCCATTCTGTTTGCCTTTGCCGCCACCTCCAACCTGGCCGCCGCCGCGCCGGCCTCCGCACCACTGAGCACCATCGCCGAACGCTCCGGCTTCCAGAACACCGGCCGCTACGACGAAGTCGTCGACCTGTGCGGGCGCTTCCAGAAGGCGTATCCGAAACAGGTGCGCTGCTTTGAATTCGGCCGCACGCCGGAAGGTCGTCCGATGCTGGCGCTGGCCGTCTCGCGCAGCGGCGCGCTGACCGCCCAGCAGGCGAAGAAGCGCGGCGTGCCGGTGCTGCTGGTGCAGGGCGGCATCCACGCCGGCGAGATCGACGGCAAGGACGCCGGCTTCCTGGCGCTGCGCGAAGCGCTCGAGAACAAGGCCGCGCCGGGCGCGCTGGACCAGCAGGTGCTGCTGTTCGTCCCGGTGTTCAACGTCGACGGCCATGAGCGCTTCGGCAAATGGAACCGCCCCAACCAGCGCGGCCCGGTGGAGATGGGCTGGCGCACCACGGCGCAGAACTACAACCTGAACCGCGACTACGTCAAAGCCGACGCGCCGGAAATGCAGGCCATGCTGGCGCTGGTGAACGCCTGGGATCCGCTGGCCTACGTCGACCTGCACGTCACCGACGGCGCCAAGTTCCAGCCCGACGTCTCGATCCAGGTCGAGCCGGTGCACGGCGGCGACGAGGAGCTGAAGCGGGCCGGCCTGGCGCTGCAATCGGCGGTGATCGCCGACCTGAAGGCGCAGGGCTCCGATCCCAAGCCGTACTACATTTCGTTCGCCACCGACGACGACCCGAGCTCCGGCTTCGTCGACAGCATGTCGACGGCGCGCTTCTCGACCGGCTACTTCCCGATGCGTAACCGCTTCGCCATGCTGGTCGAAACCCACTCGTGGAAGGACTACCCGACCCGCGTGCGGATCACCCGCAACACCATCGTTTCATTGCTGTCGCAGGTCGCCGCCCACGGCAGGCAATGGCAGAAGATGACGCAGGAAGCCGACGCGCGCGCCGCCGCCCTGGCCGGCGCCGATTTCCCGATCAGCTACCGCACCACCTTCAACGCCAAGACCATCGAGTTCCCCGGCTACGAGTACACGCGCAGCTATTCGGAAGTGTCGGGCGGCCTGATGACGCACTACGACGAGACCAGGCCGCAGATGTGGAGCGTGCCGCTGCGCGACGAAGTGGTGCCGGACCTGAAGATCGCCGCGCCCAAGGGCGGCTACCTGGTGCCGCTGGCCGATGCTGCCCGCATCGGCGCCAAGCTGAAACAGCATGGCATCGCCTTCAAGGTGGTGGAGGCGGACCTGATGTCGGTCGAAGTGGAGAGCTTCCGCGCGACCAGGACCAAATTCGGCGCGCAGTCGTTCGAGGGCCGTCAATCGCTGGCGGTGGAGGGCGACTGGGAACGCGAGCGCCGCAGCGTGGTGAAGGGGGCGCTGTTCGTGCCGATCGCGCAGCCGAAGGCGCGCCTGGTGATGACGATGCTGGAGCCGCGCGGCGCCGATTCGTTGCTGGCCTGGGGCGAATTCAACAACGCCTTCGAGCGCAAGGAGTACATGGAGGAATACGTGGCCGAGGACGTGGCGCGCGGCCAGCTGGAAGCCGATCCGGCGCTGCGCGCCGAGTTCCAGAAAAAACTCGACAGCGACGCGGAGTTCAACAAGAGCCAGGCCAAGCGGCTGGAGTTCTTCGCGCGCCGCCACGCATCGTGGGATGAGCGCTACAACCTGTATCCGGTGCTGCGCACGGCGCAGAAGTACTAAACCTCAGGGCTGCCGCCGCCGGATGCCTTGGCGGCGGCTTCCTCCATCTTTTGCCGCAGGATCTCGGCCACCTTGGCCATGATCGAGGCCTGCTCCTCCGGCGACTTGGCCGCCAGGCCCTCCGGCGTCAGGCCCAGGCTTTTCAATATCATTTCCTGCATCCGTTGCGCCGGCGATTTCTTCATGTAGGTGTCCAGCTCCTGCGCGGCGGTCGGCTGCTTGGCCGCCTCCAGCGCGGCCTTGAAGTCGGCGCCGCCGTCGGATTTTTTACGCGGGGCGAAGGCTGCCACGCTGGCGTCGCCGAGCGCTCTGGTGTCGATTTTCATGTTTGCTTTCCCTGTTAGTGGTTATTTACGCAATATAGCGTAATTTGCACTAGCAGGGGGAGCGCAGAAGGTCGGCGGCCGCTCAGCCCTGCTGCAGCGGGATGATGCCGGGCACGGTGGCCGGGGTCGAACACGGTTCTTCGTCGAAGGCGATGTCGCCCAGCGGGTTGGCCTGGCCGTCGGCCTTGATGTCCTTGAAGCCGAACAGGTCGCGGTCCATCAGGTGCGACGGCACCACCGTCGACAGCGACGAGAAGATGCTCTCGACGCGGCCGGGGAATTTCTTTTCCCAGTCGCGCATCAGGCCCTTGATCTGCTTGCGCTGCAGGTTTTCCTGCGAGCCGCACAGGTCGCACGGGATGATGGGGAAGCCTTTGACCGCGGCATAGCGCTCGCTGTCTTCTTCCTTCACGTAGGCCATCGGCCGGATCACCATGTGCTTGCCGTCGTCCGACACCAGCTTGGCCGGCATGGCCTTGAGCTTGCCGCCGAAGAACATATTCAGGAAGAAGGTCTCGAGGATGTCGTCGCGGTGGTGGCCCAGCGCGATCTTGTTGCAGCCCAGTTCATCGGCCACGCGGTACAGGATGCCGCGCCGCAGGCGCGAGCACAGCGAGCAGGTGGTCTTGCCTTCCGGGATCAGGCGCTTGACGATGCTGTAGGTGTCCTGGTTCTCGATGTGGAACGGGATGCCCAGCTGCTTCAGGTAGGCCGGCAGGATGTGGTCGGGGAAGTTGGGCTGCTTCTGGTCCAGGTTGACGGCGACGATCTCGAAGTCGATCGGCGCGCGTTCGCGCAGCGTCATCAGGATGTCCAGCAGCGCGTAGCTGTCCTTGCCGCCGGACAGGCAGACCATGACCTTGTCGCCGTCCTCGATCATGTTGAAATCGCCGATCGCCTGGCCGACCAGGCGGCACAGGCGCTTGTGCAGCTTGTTGTTTTCCAGCGCGATCTTTTCGGCCGACTTGGCGCAAGCGGCGGCCGGCGCGGCCGCTACGGTGTCGAGTACTGCGTTCATACGGATTCCTTGATCTTGAATACTTCCACGCCCACGCCTTCGCAGTCCGGATACACGTCCGGCTTCATGGTCGATACGCGGGCCGCGCGCACGCGCGGGTGTTCCAGCATGGCGCTGACGATGTCGTCGCACAGGCTCTCTTGCAGGTGGACGTGGCCGCGCGCCATCAGCTTGGCGATGGAGTCGCGCATGAAGTCGTAGTCCACCACTTCTTCCAGCTGGTCCTTGACCGGGGTCGAGACGGCCAGCGGGATGTACAGGTCGACGTTGATCAGCAAACGCTGCTCGCCCTTTTTCTCGAACTCATAGACGCCGATGTTGATCAGCACTTCGTAATTGCGCAGGAACAGGCGGCGGCAGTCGTTCAGTTGCGGGTGGATCAGGGCGGACAGCATAGGATTACCTTTTTTCGATTGTATTCATTTAGCCAAAAACATCACGTCGCGCGGCAGCGCCATCAGGTGCTGGCCGCCGTCGACCAGCAGGGTGGTGCCGGTCAGCGCGCGCGCCGTGGCGGCGTAGACCACGCTGTCGGCGATATCTTCCGGGGTGCTGGAGCGGCCCAGCGGGGTTTGCCGGTGCGCGTGGGCGAAGCCGGCTTCGGTCTGGTCGCCGGACAGCAGCGTGATGCCGGGCGCGATGCCGACCACCCGCACCGCCGGCGCCAGCTGCTGCGCCAGCATCGTGGTGGCCGCTTGCAGCGCCGCCTTGGACAGGGTGTACGACAAAAAATCAGGATTGAGATTGTACAGTTTTTGGTCGAGCAGGTTGATCACCACCCCTTGTTCGCCGACGGCGAGCGCCGCGTGCAGCGCCTGCGCCAGGATCACCGGCGCGGCGACGTTGGCGCGCATGTGGGCGTCCAGCCGGCCGGCGGTGAAGTCGGCGGCGCTGTCGTAGTCGAACAGCGAGGCGTTGTTGACCACGCAGCGCAGCGCGCCCAGCGCCGCCGCCGCCCGCGGCAGCAGCGCGCGCACGGCCGCTTCGTCGGCCAGGTCGCAGGGCAGGGCGACGGCGCGCCGGCCCAGCGCTTCGATCGCGGCCACCACTTCGCGCGCCTCGGCCTGCGAGGCGCGGTAGTGCACCGCCACGTCCCAGCCGGCGCGCGCCAGGCCAAGCGCGATGGCGCGGCCGATGCGGCGGCCCGCGCCGGTTACCAGCGCAACTGGCGCTGGTAACCCAGGCGCCACGGGTATGTCGGCTGGTGTTGGTTCTGCTGTCGTCATGTGCTGTCTGAATGTCAAAATGGCGGCCCGGCGCGCCGATTCGCTACAATGCCGGTTATGTCCCTACCTGTACCTTCCAGTGACGCGCTGGCCGCGTCCCACGCCCTGTCGCACCTGATCGCCGCCGAAATCGCGCGCAACGACGGTGCCATCTCCTTCGCCCGCTATATGGAACTGGCGCTGTACGCCCCCGATCTGGGCTACTACAGCGGCGGCTCCGCCAAACTAGGCAAAGATGGCGATTTTACAACCGCGCCCGAACTCACGCCGCTGTTCGGCGCGGCGGTGGCGCAGGCCGCAGCCGCTATTATCGCCCAAAGCGCGCCGCAGATCCTCGAATTCGGCGCCGGCACCGGCAAGCTGGCGTTCGACATCCTGACCGAGATGGCCGTCGCCGGGGTGGCGATCGAGCGTTATTTCATCGTCGAGCTGTCCGGCGAGCTGCGCGCGCGCCAGCAGGAAAAGCTGCGCGACTTCCCAAATGTGCGGTGGCTCGATGAATTCCCCGACGCCTTCGACGGCGTGGTGGTCGGCAACGAGGTGCTCGATGCGATGCCGGTCCACCTGGTCACCAGGCACCCGCAGGGCTGGCAGGAATTGCAGGTGACGGTGCGCGACGGCCGTTTCGATTACCTCGAAACGCCGGCCGGCGCCGAACTGCAGGCGCAGATCGACCTGCAAATCCAAGAGCACGACAGCCTGCCGGTCGGCTACGTGACCGAGGTGCACGGCGTGGCCTGCGGCTTCATGGCGACGCTGGCGCGCATGCTGCGCAACGGCCGCGCCAACGCCGCCTTCCTGTTCGACTACGGCTTCCCGGCGCACGAGTACTACCTGGGCCAGCGCGCCACCGGCACCTTGATGTGCCACTACCGCCACCATGCGCACCCGGACCCGTTCTACTATCCGGGCCTGCAGGACATCACCGCCCACGTCGACTTCACGGCGATGGCGCTGGCGGCGCAGGAGGCCGGCGCCGAGGTGCTGGCCTACCTGAACCAGGCCGGTTTCCTGATCGGCGCCGGCGCCGGCGAGCTGCTGCTGCGCACCGACCCGGCCGACGCGCTGCGCTATCTGCCGCAGGCCAAGGCCTTGCAAAAGCTGTTGTCGCCGGCGGAGATGGGGGAGTTGTTCAAGGTGCTGGTGATCGGCAAGAACGTCGTCTTGCCGGACGCCATAGCCGCCCAGGATCGCAGCCACCGCCTGTAGATTAAATGTTACAGTGGTCAAAACAGCAAGCTGCATCCTTGTTTGATCGCTGAGTTGCCGCGCGCCAGATCGGCTATGATGAATGACGCGCGCTCGCCGGACAATTATTGGAACGATGGCAAAGATACACACTCACTATGACAACCTGAAAGTGTCGCGCATGGCGCCTCAGGAAGTCATACGTGCCGCCTACAAGGCGCTCAGTCAAAAATACCATCCGGACAAAAATCCGGGGGATGAGAAGGCTGCGCGCATCATGGCCATCCTCAACAGCGCCTACGACACCCTGTCCGACGCCCAGCGCCGCAAGGAACACGACGAATGGATCGCCGCCGAGGAATGGGAGATCGAGTGGCTGGAGAGCACCCGCCACGAGGACGGCCATGGCCACCGGGGCGGTGACAGGCATCGCCACGACGCGCCGGACCGGGCCTGGAGCCCGGAGTCGGTCGACGACAGCCCGCGCCCGCGCCGCGCAGCCTGGAAATGGTGGGGCGGGCTGGCGGCCAGCCTGGTGCTGGGCTGGGTGGGCGGCGTGACCATGGTGGCCGAACCGCAGCTGCTGTCGTCCGCGCTGGCGGCGGCCTGGGGCGGCAAGGCCGACCATGGCAGCGCGCGCGCGCAGGCCCGCGCCGCGGCGCGCGACCCCAAGGCCGAACAGCGCGAGGCCTGGGCCAGCAACCAGCCCTATTATCCGGAGGCGAACAGCAACCGGCCGGCGCCGATCAAGGTGCAGGCGCTGTCGCAGGTGATCCTGCCGAATACGAGTGCCGATTGCGACAGCGAGACCCAGACCCTGGTGGCGCCCAACGGCGAGCCCTGGCCGACGCAGTCCGGCTATATGACCGGCTTCCCGGTCGGCAACCGCGGCGACGACCTGCAGCTGATGCTCGACAATGCCGGCAACGCCTCGGCGGTGTTCATCAAGATCTACGATACCGAGCGCCGTTCGAACGTGCGCTACGCCTACGTGCAGGCGCACGACAAGCTGGTGGTCGACCAGCTCGCCAACGGCAAGTACGAGATCCGCTACCAGAACCTGGACGTCGGCGCCAACCAGAGCGGCTGCACGGCGGCCAGCCGCACGGCGGCGGCCAGCGCCGACTCGCCGGCGCCGCCGGTCAACAATTAAGCGTTTCTAAAACTCTTCCCACTCCGAATTCAGGTTCGCCTTGGGCTTGGCCGCCGCTTTCGCGGCCGGCTTGGCGGCCGGCTTGACGGCGGCGGCCTGGGTCGGCGCCAGGCGCGGCGCGGCCGCCGGCGCGGGCCTGCTGGCGCCGGCCGGACGGGCCGCCGCCGGCTCCGCCGCATAACTGTCGTCGAGCTTGAACACGCTGACCGAAGCCGACAGCGTGCCCGCCTCGTCCTGCATGCTTTGCGCGGCGGCGGCGGCCTGCTCGACCAGCGCGGCGTTCTGCTGCGTCATCTCGTCCATCTGCGAAATCGCCTCGTTGACCTGCTCGATGCCCATGCTCTGTTCCTGGCTGGCCGAGGTGATCTCCGCCATGATGTCGGCCACCTGCTGCACCGAGGTGACGATCAGGCCCATGGTTTGCCCGGCCTCGTCGACCACGGCGCTGCCGCCGTCGACCTTTTCCACCGAATCGTCGATCAGCACCTTGATTTCCTTGGCCGCCGTGGCCGAGCGCTGCGCCAGGCTGCGCACTTCCGACGCCACCACCGCGAAGCCGCGTCCCTGTTCGCCGGCGCGCGCCGCTTCCACCGCCGCGTTCAGTGCCAGGATGTTGGTCTGGAAGGCGATGCCGTCGATCACGCCGATGATGTCGACGATCTTGCTGGAGCTGGCCTTGATCGAGCCCATGGTGTCGACCACCTGGGCCACCAGCTGGCCGCCGCGCGTGGCCACCGACGACGCCGAGATCACCAGCTGGTTGGCCTGGCGCGCGTTGTCGGCGTTCTGCTTGACGGTGGAGGTCAGCTGCTCCATGGTGCTGGCGGTCTGCTCGAGCGAGCTGGCCTGCGATTCGGTGCGGCCCGACAGGTCCATATTGCCGCTGGCGATTTCGCCCGAGGCTTGGTTGATGGTGGCGGTGCTGCGCCGCACCTCGTGCACGGTGCGCGCCAGGCTGCTGTTCATGTGCCGCAGCGCGTCCAGCAGCTCGCCGGTTTCGTCGCTGGCGCGCACCTCGATGCGGGTGCTGAGATCGCCGGCCGCCACCGATTTGGCGATCGCCACCGCCGCCTCCAGCGGGCCGGTGATCGAGGCCGTGATCCACACCGCCAGCGCGCCCGAGACGATCAGCGCCACCACCCCCAGCACGATCATCATGGTGCGCGAAAAGTCGATGTGGCCGGTGGCGACCTTGCCGCCGTCCTCGATGTCGCTCTTCTGCTGCCTGACCATGGTGCCGGTCAGCTCTTCCAGCGCGTCGAGCGCGGGGAAGGTCTCGCGGTTCATCAGCTCGGCCGCCTTGTCGCGCTCGTCCGCCTCGACCAGGTCGGCCACCTTCAGGAAGGAGGTGTTGTAGCTGACGCGCGCGGCCTGGATCCTGGCCAGCAGCGCCTTCTCGTCGGGGGTGGCGGTCAGCTGGCCCAGCGTGGCCAGCGCGGCGTCGATGGCTTTCTTGTCGAGGTCGATCCGTTCGTAGCTCTTGGCGCGCTGCGCCTTGTCGCTGATGACGAACAGGGCCAGCACGCGGCGCGCATCCTCGCGCGCGGCGGCGTCGATGGTGGCGGCGGCCGAGGCGCTCGGCCAGTCGCGTTCGACGATGTCCTTGGCGCTCTGGCCGACCGCGCCGAAGCGGCCGATGGCGGTGACGATCATGATCAGCATCAGCAGCAGCACCAGGCCGAAGCCGGCGCCCAGGCGGGTCTTGATTTTATAGTCGGTCAGGTTCATTGGGGCTTCCGTGTTGATAGGGTCAGTTGGCGGCGGCGACCACGTCGGTCAGGCCCATCTCGGCGCTCGACATCAGCTTGTCGATATCGACCAGGATCAGCATGCGCTCTTCGATGGTGCCGAGGCCGATGATGTAGTCGGAATTGAAGGCGGTGCCCATCTCCGGCGCCGGCTTGAGCTGGTCGGGCGTGAGGGTGGTCACGTCCGACACCGAATCGACCACCATGCCGACCACGCGGCCGCCGATGTTGAGGATGATGACCACGGTGAACTGGTCGTACACCGGCGCGCCCAGCTTGAACTTGATGCGCATGTCGACCACCGGGATGATGATGCCGCGCAGGTTGATCACGCCCTTGATGAACTCCGGCGCGTTGGCGATGCGGGTGACCACCTCGTAGCCGCGGATCTCCTGCACCTTGAGGATGTCGATGCCGTATTCCTCGGCGCCCAGGGTGAAGGCGAGGAACTCCCGGCCGCTGATGTCCGATGCGTTTTCTTGCATGATTATGGTCCTTGAAATATTGATCTGACCGCGCTAAGCCTTGGTCGGCGCGCGCGCCGCAATCCTTACAATGACGGCGCTAGCGTATCAGAGTCGGAGCGCGATGACGAGCGCGGAAAGGCCGCGCATGGGCGAAAAACGCACGCCTGTTGCTATCAATTTCGAAGGGGGTTGTCACAGGGGGGGAATCTGATTATGCTAGGACCAAGACAGCCACGGGCCTGGCCCCAGGAGATGTGATGACAGATTCGACCGCCGCAGACGACAACTGGCTGATCCAGGAAGACGAGGAGCCGGCGCCGGTTGACGGAACGGGATCGCCGGACCAGCGCCTGTGGCGGGTGCTGATCGTCGACGACGACGTCGACGTCCACGCGGTCACGCGGCTGGCGCTGCGCAACGTGTCCTTCAAGGGCCGCGAGCTGGAGCTGTTTTCCGCCTACAGCGGCCGCGAAGCCTACGACTTCCTGCGCGACACGCCGGACATCGCGCTGGTGCTGCTGGACGTGGTGATGGAGACCGACGACGCCGGCCTGCTGCTGGCGCGCCGCATCCGCGAGGAGCTGCACAACGCCATCGTGCGGGTGGTGCTGCGCACCGGCCAGCCGGGCCAGGCGCCCGAGCAGCGCGTCATCATCGAATACGACATCAACGACTACAAGGCCAAGACCGAGCTGACCACGCAGAAGCTGTTCACCACCGTGATCTCGGCGCTGCGCGCGTACGAGAGCCTGAACATGCTCGAGCGCAGCCGCATCGGCCTGGGCAAGATCCTGGCCGGCGCCACCAATCTGTACCAGATCCACTCGCTGCGCGAATTCGCCTCCGGCGTGCTGAACCAGGTCAGCGCCATCCTCGACGTCGGCGCCGACGGCGTGCTGTGCCTGATGCAGGGCGACACCGGCGTCACCAGCGTGGTGGCGGCCACCGGCAGCTACGCCGCGCTGAGCGAATCGGAGCTGATGCCGACCGCCCATCCGCTGTGGCCGACCATCGCCAAGGCCTTCGCCGAAAAGAAAAGCCAGTTCGACCATCCGGCCAATGTGCTGTTCATCCACACCCAGGAAAACCGCGAGGTGGCGATCTCGGTCACGCCGCCCTGGCCGCTGGCGCAGATCCAGCGCGACCTGCTGGAGGTGTTCTGCCAGCGCATCGCCGCCGCCTTCGACAACCTCTACATGTTCGGCCAGCTGCGCAAGGCGCAGGAGGCGACCGTGGTGGCGCTGGCCGACCTGGCCGAGTTCCGCGACAGCGGCACCGGCGGCCATGTGCGGCGGGTGCAGATGCTGTCGTCGTCGCTGGCCCAGCGGCTGTCCGCGCGCGGCGTCTACGCCGACGAGCTGACGCCGCAGCTGCTCGACATGATCGGCCTGGCCAGCATCCTGCACGATGTCGGCAAGGTCGCCACGCCGGACCACATCCTGCTCAAGCCGGGCATCCACACGGCCGAAGAGCGGGCCGAGATGCAGACCCACGCGGCGGTCGGCCGCACCATCCTGGAACGCGCCGCCAACATGGTCGACGGCGTCAGCTACCTGACCTACGGCGCCGAGATCGCCGGCGGCCACCACGAGCACTACGACGGCAACGGCTATCCGAACCAGCTGGTCGGGCGCGACATCCCGATTTCCGCCCGCATCGTCGCCGTGGTGGACGTGTTCGACTCGCTGCTGCACGAGCGTCCGTACAAGGATCCGTGGCCGCACACCGAGGTGATGACCTATATCACGGACCGCGGCGGCAAGCAGTTCGATCCCGAGGTGGTGGCCGCGCTGCTGGACCTGATCGAGCGCGATCCGACCATCGGCCACACGCCGGACTAGGCTGCGCGCCCGCGGGCGGCGTAGCACCACGCCAGGACATGCCATGCCATCGACCCCGCTCCCGTCAGACAGCGAACTGCGCCCGGTGCGCGGCGCGCTGCTGAAAAAGCTCAGCGGCGACGAGGGCATGTTCGCGCTGGGGGCGTCGGTGGCGCGGGTGGTGCAGATGGCCGATTCCGACGACCAGGGCACGCAGAACCTGGCCTACTACGTGCTGTCGGACGTGGCGCTGACGCAGAAGGTGCTGCGGCTGGCCAACACGCCGACCTACCGCGCCGCCGGCGGCACCGCCGTCACCACCATCTCGCGCGCGATTTCCCTGCTCGGCTTCGACAACGTCAAGACCACGGCGATGGCCATGCTGCTGGTCGACACGCTGGCCAACAGCCGCCACGCGCACAGCGTGCGCATCGAGCTGGAGGCGGCGCTGTGCGCCAGCCTGGTGGGGCGCGAGATGGCGCGCCTGAGCATCTACCAGGGCGCCGAGGAGGCGGCCATCGGCGCGCTGTTCAAGAACATCGGCGCGCTGGTGGTGGCCTCGCACGAGCACGGGCTGTTCCGCGAGATCGGCCTGCTGACGGCGGCCGGCAAGTTGACCCAGGCGCAGGCGGCCTTGCAGGTGCTCGGCTGCAGCTACGACAGCCTGTCGGCCGCCATCCTCAACGAATGGAAGATCCCGGACGTGATCGTGCGCTCGCTGGCGCCGCTGCCGCCGGGCGCCTGCAAGCCGGCCGCCAGCCGCCCGGAGTGGATGCGGCAGGTGGTGGCGTTCAGCATGGAGACGGCGCGCCTGCTGGCGCGCCGGCTGGGCGCCGACAGCGCCGAGGGCAAGGCGCTGGAGCAGCGCTACGGCGCCGCGCTCAACCTGGACCGCGAGCGCTTGACGCAGCTGTTCGCCACCGTCTCGCGCGACATGGACGGCCTGCTGGAGAGTCTGCAGATGGGCGCGCACGCCGATCCCGACGACGGCGCCCCCGGCCTGCCCAGCGTGCTGGCGCAGGCCACCATGGGCGCGGGCGAGGCGCAGCAGGGCAACCATGTCAGCGGCAAGCCGTACAACGCCCGCGAGCAGTTGCTGGCCGGGGTGCAGGAGGTGACGCAGATGCGCGCCGGCGGCCACGGCAAGGTCAACGACATCATCCAGGCGGTGCTCGAGACGCTGTACCGCGGCATGGGCTTCCGCTTCGCCACCGTGTGCCTGAAGGATGTGCGCAGCGGCCAGTACCGGGCGCGGGTGGCGTTCGGCGAGCTGCATGCGGAGCGCCAGGCCGGCTTCCTCTTCCCCAGCGCCGGCGGCGACGACCTGTTCCACCTGGCGATGCAGAACAACGCCGACCTGATGATCGCCGACGCCAGCGCGCCGAAGATCCGCGCGCTGCTGCCGGAATGGCACCGCCGCCTGCTGCCCGACGCCCGCAGCTTCATCGTGCTGCCGCTGGTGGTCAATTCGATCCAGCTCGGCCTGTTCTACGCGGACCGCGCGCTGCCGGCGCCGGAGGGCGTGCCGCCCGACGAGACCTCGCTGATCCGCGCCCTCAAGGGCCAGGTGCTGGTGGCGCTCACACCGGGCTGAGTTCAACCGCGTCCCGGCTGACGCTGCGCACCATCGCCTCGAACTGCGCCACCGGCATCGGCCGCGCGAACAGATAGCCCTGCGCCTCGTCGCACTGCTTGGCGTCGAGGAAGTCGCGCTGGGCCTGGGTCTCCACGCCTTCCGCCACCACGCCCAGTCCCAGCGAGTGGGCCAGCGCGATGGTGGCGGCGACGATCACGGCGTCGTTCGGATCGCTCTCGATATCCTTGACGAAGCCGCGGTCGATCTTGATGCGGTCGATCTCGAACAGCTTCAGGTAGCTCAGCGAGGAATAGCCGGTGCCGAAATCGTCGATCGCCACCTTGAAGCCGCGCGAGCGCAATTCGATCAGCAGCGCGCGGCTGCGCTCCGGGTCCTGCATCGCCGCCGATTCGGTGATCTCCAGCTCCAGCAGGGCCGGGTCGATGCCGTGGGCGTCGATCAGCCGGTCCAGCTGCGGCAGCAGGCCGGCGCCGTGGCACTGGCGCGCCGACAGGTTGACCGCCAGCCGCAGGTGCGCCAGCCCCGGCGCGCGCCACGAGGCCAGCAGGCGGCTGGCGCGCTGCAGCACCCAGTCGCCCAGCGGCAGGATCAGGCCCGACTCCTCGGCGATCGGGATGAAGCGGTCCGGCCCCACCATGCCCAGCTCCGGATGGTGCCAGCGCAGCAGCGCCTCGGCGCCGATGATGCGGCCGGACGCCAGCTCGACCTGCGGTTGCAGGTACAGCTCGAATTCGTTCTGCTCGAGCGCCTGCCACAAACGGTTCTCCAGCATCAGGCGTTCGTGGGTGGCGCTGTTCATCTCGGCCGAGAAGAACTGGAAGTTGCCGCGGCCCTGGCTCTTGGCGGCGTACATGGCGGTGTCGGCGTGGCGCAGCAGGGTGCTGCCGTCCTCGCCGTCGGACGGGAACATGGCGACGCCGACGCTGGCGCCGCTGTGCACCGTCTTGCCTTGCAGGTGGTAGGGCGCGCCCAGCGATTCGACGATGCGCACCGCGATGTTGGAGGCCTCGTCCGGCGTCACGCAGCCGGAGGTGACGACGATGAATTCGTCGCCGCCGAGGCGGGCGATGGTGTCGACTTCGCGCAGCAGCTCCTGCAGGCGCTGGGCCACCGCCACCAGCAGCAGGTCGCCGGTCTGGTGGCCGTGGGTGTCGTTGATCTTCTTGAAGTGGTCGAGGTCGATGAACAGCACCGCCGCCGCGCCGCCGCTGCGGCGGGTCTGGGCCAGCAGCTGGTCCAGCCGCAGGTTCAGCGACAGGCGGTTGTCGAGGCCGGTCAGGGTGTCGTGGTGGGCCAGGCGGTGGATGCGTTCCTGCGCCAGCTGCTGCGCCGTCAGGTCGTGCAGGATGGCGACGAACAGGTGCTCGTCCGGCAGCTCCACTTCGCTGACCGACATCGCCAGCGGGAATTCGTTGCCGTCGCTGCGCCAGCCGGTCAGCTCGTATTCGTGGGTGACGCCGCAGGCGATCATGCGCAGCAGGCCGGCCGCGTCGAGGCCGGCGGCGTCGCCGACGCCGACCGGCAGCAGGCGCTCCAGCGGCAGCTTGGTCATGTTCTCCGGCGCGTAGCCGAACAGGCGGCCGGCGGCGGCGTTGGCCGACATCAGCAGGCCGTCGCCGTCGATGGTGAGGATGGCGTCGGCCGCCTTGTTGAGGATGGCCTGCAGGCGCGCCTCGCGTTCGCGCAGGCGCGCGGTGCTGTCCTTGACCTGGGCCTGGATGCGCGCGCGCTCGCCGCTGATCAGCATCATCAAGGTGCCCAGCAGTCCGGTCAGCAGCAGGCCGCAGGTCAGCACGGTCCAGCTTTGCCAGCCGCGCTGCTGTTGCAGGTAGGCCGCGGTGGGCGCCAGGGTCAGCTCGTAGATGCGGCCGCCGAAGTGCAGCTGGCGCTGGAAGTCGCCCGCCGCCGGCGCCCGTTGCAGGCTGTCGCGCACCACGCGGCGCGGGCCGTCGTCGTCCATGTCCTCGAAGCGCATCAGGAAGTGGCCGAACTCGGAACGCTTGAGCGCCTGGTCCAGGTAGGCGTCGAACTGCATCGAGATCAGCAGCGAGCCGATGGCCTGGTGGCGGTTGTTGTTGGGGTAGACAGTTTGCAGCAATAGCAAGCCGGAGCCGGCCTGCGTGCGTATCAGCTGCAGCGGCGCGGTGGCGGTCGGCTGGCCGGACTGGATGGCGCGCTCCAGCGCGGTGCGGCGCTGCGGATCGGACAGGAAATCCAGGCCCTGGTAGACGCGGCTTTCCGCCGGCTCGATATAGGTGGCGACGAAGTGGCGCTGGCGCACGGCGGCCGGAACCAGGGCGCCGTCGGCGTCGCGCTGGCGGATCTGGAAGCCGGGCGCGATCTGGGCGCGGCCATGGGCTTCGAAGGCGGCCCGTTGGTCGCCGGCCACCGGCGTCAGCCAGGCCATCGACAGCAGTTCGGGGCGCTGGTCCAGGTAGCCGTGCGCCAGGTTGCCGAAGTCCTCGGCGCTGAGCGTGCGGCGCGGGTCGTTGAGGGCCTTGGCCATGGCGTAGATGAAGCGTTCGTGCTCGCTGAACTGCGCCTGCAGCAGGTCGCCGGTCTGCTGCGCCTTGAGGCGGAACGCCTGCAACTGCTGGTTGTTCTCCCAGCGGTCCGCCTGCAGGTAGATGGCGATGAAGGCCGCCGCCGACAGCAGCAGCGGCAGGCCGACCAGCAGCCGGCGGCGCGACCACAGCGCGCGCGGGCGGCCGATGACGATCCAGCTCAGCGGCGCCGCCAGCAGGATGCCGATGGTGTCGCCCATCCACCAGGCCAGCCAGTCGAGGATGATGGTGTCCCAGCGCAGGATGCCGAGCAGGCCCATGCCGCTCAGCGAGACGGTGCTGCTGATCACGGTGACGCCGGCCGCCAGCAGGATGAAGCGCACCACGTCGCGGCCGGAGCCGATGGCGGGGTCGATGTAGCGGCGGAACAGCGCGCTGCCGGCCCAGGCTTGCAGCGAGGCGCCCAGCGCCGGGAAGCAGGCGCCGGCCAGCGCGGTGGCGCCGATGCCGCCGGGGCTGAGGAAGGGATAGATCAGGTTGACCGTCAGCGAGCCCAGCGCCACCGCCGGCAGCAGGCGGGCGCCGCCGATCACGCAGCCGGCCAGCGCCAGGCCGGCCGGCAGGAAGATGGGCGAGGCGTAGCCGGGCGGCAGCGCCAGCAACAGGCCGAGACGGCCGGCGACGAAGTAACAGGCCAACAGGCCCACATTGGCCAGCACCAGGCTGCGCAAACTACCGCTACGGTTGTTCAACTGCGGGGCTCCAGGTCTGAGTATCGTGGGCCGATTGTATAGGAATTCGTCGAACGTAAAAACAACACTTGCACATTTGCAGTTGGTGCAGTTAAAATCTCGCCCCGAAGCAGACGGTTCATCTGCATGGCGCGAAATAGGGTAGTAAAAAGGCGCGATGCGGGGTTGACAGGTCAAAGAAGTTGCTTCATACTCTGCGGTTCCTCGCGGAGGGGTGGCCGAGTGGTTAAAGGCGACAGACTGTAAATCTGTTCTTTCGAGTACGCTGGTTCGAATCCAGCCCCCTCCACCAAGTTTTTGCAAAAAGACTGGGTAAGCAAGTAGATGCGGCAAGTAGATGAAGAAGAATTGAACAATCCTCGCGGGTGTAGCTCAATGGTAGAGCAGAAGCCTTCCAAGCTTACGACGAGGGTTCGATTCCCTTCACCCGCTCCAGTATTGTTGCAATGCAGAAGTACCCCATAAGCCCTTTTAGCTCAGTGGTAGAGCACTCCCTTGGTAAGGGAGAGGCCACGTGTTCAATCCACGTAAAGGGCACCAGAATTCGCAGCATCCTGCAGTACCGGCAGCATATTTAAAAATATACGCAGCACTATCAAGACAGTCGGGCGTACGCCCAGGCAATCACACCAAATCGTTAGGAGTCTAAAATGGCAAAAGAGAAATTCGAGCGGACCAAGCCGCACGTTAACGTCGGCACCATCGGCCACGTCGACCACGGCAAGACCACCCTGACCGCTGCGATCGCTACTGTTCTGTCGAAGAAATTCGGCGGCGAAGCTAAAGCATACGACCAGATCGATGCTGCTCCAGAAGAAAAAGCACGCGGCATCACCATCAACACCGCGCACGTCGAATACGAAACCGCTACCCGCCACTACGCTCACGTAGACTGCCCAGGCCACGCCGACTATATCAAGAACATGATTACCGGTGCCGCGCAGATGGACGGCGCGATCCTGGTTTGCTCCGCAGCCGACGGCCCTATGCCACAGACCCGCGAGCACATCCTGCTGGCCCGTCAGGTTGGCGTTCCATACATCGTCGTGTTCCTGAACAAGTGCGATCTGGTCGACGACGAAGAGCTGCTGGAACTGGTTGAAATGGAAGTTCGCGAGTTGTTGTCGAAGTACGAATTCCCAGGCGACGACCTGCCTATCATCAAAGGTTCGGCACG